>CAVQSU010000030.1:0-93883 GCA_963715915.1 uncultured Chloroflexia bacterium
AATTCGGGCACCAGAAATTCATCCGGTACCCAGCCGGTGATGTGCATACTGATATAGTTGGGGTCCGGTACCTGATCATATTCAAGATAAGTGATTTGGGTAAAACCAGATTCTTTCCTGTTGACCCTTACATAGACTGTATACTTGATTTGTATCCAATCACAACTGGATAAATCGGGACGTGAATATACCGTAGTAGGAGCAATTATTATCTTTTGGCCGTTTGGAGCAGTTTCAATCTCCGTACCAAGCAAGGATAGGATTTCCACCTCAGTCAGACCGGTTTCTTCCTGCACTTCGCGAATAACGGCTTTTGCGGGAGTTTCATCCTTTTCAACCGTCCCGGCTGGGATTTGGATGCCAGCATAAGGATGTTTGAAGAGTAATAAATCCAAACCGTGATTCGTTTCTCGGGTCACAAAAGCGGTCACTTTCTCGATCTTTGTCACTTGTCTTCCTTTTCTTTTTTTAGTTTATTGCTCACCTTGTCACTTGATTATAAGGTACCAGCCCTTCTGTAAACACCCTTGGGTTCCAACAATGTGAAAAGTCTTGAATGATAACTTTCAACTTAAAAATAGGAATGCTATAAATAAAGTGTTACTTAATTTAATCAAATAAAAATTTAGCAGTAATGTACTTTTCGTTCAATTTCTGCTAGAATAGTATTTGTTTCCTATATGTTGTTCTAAAATTAATTGAAATTATATGATCTGACTTCTGGTTTTTTAATCATTTTATAAATCTACATTATCAATAATATCTAAAGGTGAAACATGAGAGAAATTGATATCCTATTATCAAATGCCTTGATCGTCACACAGGACGAAAAACGTTCGATTTTACCGGAAAGCTCTATTGCTATTCAAGGGAATCGGATCATCGCTATTGGTCCATCCAAAGAGATAGATGGCTTGTTTACTGCAAAGAAAACGGTTGATCTGCGAGGGAAAATCGTATTTCCCGGCTTGATCAACACCCATGACCACCTCTTCCAGGTGGCTACCAAAGGACTGGGAGAGGATATGTCGGTACAGGATTGGGTTTATGTGGTCACCGCACCTACGGCTGCCAACATCTCCCCGGAAGAAATGTACACGGTCTGTCTGACCGGTTGTCTGGAGTTGATCCACTGTGGCGTTACCTCGCTGATTGATATGAATTACATGGCGCAGACCTTTGCCCATCATGATGAAAACATCCACGCCCTGGTGGATTCCGGTTTGCGTAGTATTTACACCAGCATCATCTCGGATTATGGGTTGCAATATGGTATCCCGGAGTATCTGATGCGTCCTACCGATTGGTTTATCGACCAGTATGACAAGCTGATTACCAAATACCCACCCACCGAACGCCTGGCTGTCTGGATGGCGGTTGGAGCACCCTGGACGGTCTCCGGTGAAGGGCTGGATAAATCACTGGCATTCTCCAAACGCACGGGTACCCCGATGGTAATGCATATCGGCGAAAACTGGGTCGATAACCATTGCAGTCAGGAACGCTTTGGTATGAATTCAGTGCCTTATCTGGAGAAGATTGGCTTTCTGAGACCGGAATTGTTAGCGATCCACTGTGTGACCCTGGATGATGAGGATATTGCACTTTTCGTGAAGAATAATGTCAAAGTCTCTTACAACCCGGTCAGCAATATGTATCTGGGTAATGGTATTCCCCCGATGATAAAAATGCGCGATGCCGGGCTGAGAATTGGCCTGGGGGTGGATGGGGCCGGCAGCAACAATTCTCAGGATATGATCGAAACCCTGAAGATGGCAGCCTTATTGCAAAAAGGAGCTGCCAAAGATCCTTCCGTGATCAACGCCCAGCAAGTACTGGATTGGGCAACCCTGGGTGGCGCACAAATTCTGGGTTTGGAAGACCAGATCGGTTCGCTGGAAGTTGGCAAGCAAGCGGATTTGTTTGTGATCGCCCCCAATTCTGCCAAGGTGGTACCGATCCATGATCCGGTTGCCACTCTGGTATATTCCTGTGGGCAGGAAAACGTGGAAATGACCATTGCCAATGGGGTAATTCTGATGCAGGATGGCGTCATTCAGCATCTGGATGAGCCTGAAATTCTGCGCCAATGTCAGGAAATGAGCCTGGCGCTGGCAGAACGCTGTGGATCGGATTCAAAAGTTAAACGCTCCTGGAAAGGAAATCGAGCATGAGAGGTTTAAAAGGAAGAGTAGCCTGTGTGACTGGAGCAGCCCAGGGGATTGGGCAGGAAATCTGCGCCCGTCTGGCGGAAGAAGGCGCGCAGGTGGCTGTGATGGATATTCGTGATACCACGACAACGGTCGAGCGATGCACCCAATTCGGTGTGGAAGCGCAGGGGTTCCTGCTCGATGTACGTGATAAAGCCCAAATTCACACGGTGGTGCAGGAAATCGCACAACGCTGGGGACGGATCGATATCTGGGTCAATAATGCTGGAATATTCGACAACACCGCCACGGTGGATGTCAGTGAGGAATTGTGGGATCGGGTGAGCGATATCAATTACAAATCCATGTTCCTGTGTGCCCAGGCGGTTATCCCGATCATGGAGAAAAATCAATGGGGACGCTTTGTCAATCTCTCCTCGATGGCTGGTAAGATGGCATATTCAGAGGAGATCGCTTACTGTTCTACCAAGGCAGCCGTGCTGGGTCTGACTCGCGCCTGGCTGTGGAGCTGGGTCCGAAGGGGATTACAGCCAATGATATTCAAGATACCGCCATTACTGTGGAGCGTTGTACCCAATTCGGTGTGGAAGCACAGGGGTTCCTGCTGGATGTGCGCGATAAGACCCAGATTCAAACGGTGGTGCAGGAAATCGCCCTTCGCTGGGGGCGGATCGATATCTGGGTCAATAACGCCGGTGTCTTCGACAACACCGCCACGGTGGATGTCAGTGAGGAATTGTGGGATCGGGTGAGCGATATCAATTACAAATCCATGTTCCTGTGTGCCCAGGCGGTTATCCCGATCATGGAGAAAAATCAATGGGGACGCTTTGTCAATCTCTCCTCGATGGCTGGTAAGATGGCCTATTCAGAGGAGATCGCCTATTGTTCCACCAAGGCAGCTGTGTTGGGTCTGACACGCGCCCTGGCTGTGGAGCTGGGTCCGAAGGGGATTACTGCCAATGCCATCTGCCCGGGACCGATCGAGACCGAGATGTTGCGTAATACCTACCAGCATCTGGCGGATATCAACGGGGTCACGCTGGAAGAATGGTGTGACAGCATCCTCAAGACCATCCCGGTTGGGCATTTTGGCAAACCGTCAGATGTGGCTGCGCTGGTTGCCTTCCTGGCATCCGAAGAAGCGGGTTTCATCAATGGTCAGGCGATTAATATCGATGGCGGGTTGGTGTTTTATTGAGATAATTCTTGTTACGAGAGAAAACCTGGGATTGCCGTCAACGAATACCCAAAGGGTACAAGATGAGAAAACGAATAAACGAATACTGCAAGAGTTCTGGATCACTCCCTCGATCACTTATCAAGATCATTTTCATTCTTCTCAGTAAAGGATTTTCTTGATTAATAATTATTTTTGGTAGGTTTTAATAGAAACTTTGTAATCACCAGGTTACTTTTACATTAGATTCATATCAAATATTATTGCTCAATCGTGTACAATAAAAGAAATGATTGAGTAAGGAGAGATATTATGCTGGTAGGTGAAAGAATGACTCGCCCGGTTTTATTTGTGGCTCCGGAAATGCCTGTGCAGGATGCATTGGCGCAGATGCGCAAGGAACGCGTCAGCCGTTATCCGGTAATGAAGAAAGGCATGCTGGTGGGGATTGTCTCCGAAGATGACTTATTGAATGCATCCCCTTCGGATGTGACTTCATTATCGGTCTGGGAAATCAACTATCTGTTAAGCAAAATTACGGTTGAACGCGTGATGACCAAAGAGGTAATTACCGTCACGGAAGATACTCCATTGGAAGAGGCAGCACGCATCATGGCGGATCAGCGCATCGGTGGTATTCCTGTGATGCGGGGGGATGAAGTGGTGGGTATGATTACTCAGACCGATATTTTCAGGGTCTTTCTGGAGATGTTAGGTGGGCGTCATCCCGGATTCCGTGTGGTGGCGATGGTTAAAAATGAACCTGGTCTTCTTCATAAACTTACCCAGGCGATTGATGAAGTGGGCGGGAATATCATTGCTTTGACCACCTATGCTGGGCAGGATATCGTAGGCGGTGAAGTCACCATGAAGGTGGATCAGATTGATGAGGAAGCTTTACGAAAAGCACTCCTGCCTTTTGTGAATGAGATTAAGGATTTTCGGGAAGTGAAGGTGGGGTAGGAATTAGCTGATAGCTCATAGCTTTTTTGGGAAATTCTCAATTTGGTATGTTAGGCTTAAACGAGGTGGCTGGCTGAAAAGAGTCAGTCACTTTTTTTAATTGGTGCATTGTTTATCACCTTTAGGTTACACTTAAGGATCAATATTAACCATTGGAATGGAAAAGAAATCAGATTAACAATTATTCAGAAGTGCATTGCACCTATCGTTAATTATTCAAAGTGCAACGCACTCCTGGATTCTGGATTCTCGATCTCTTTACTACATTCTACATCGATTTTTTATTCCTAAGCGCAACGCACCATTTATTAAGTAGCACCGATCGTTTATCTGGTTTGACTTCCTTTTCCATCTGAAATTATCATTGTCACGTTTTTTTTTAATAAAAAAATTTCCAAATTAATTTCATATATAATTAATTTATAACGGATCAAATTGGAGGGTAAAAAGATCATATCTACAATTGGATCGAAGATTAACTCCGGCTACACGGTTGGCGGACAAGCCATGACACTGGAAGTGAATGGAGACGCAACCACCCGCAAAGTCCGGATTTACTCAAAAATTCAACCCCCGACTGGTTCTCAAACCATTACCTTAAGTGGATTTTCATCCTCACCGAATGGAGCACAATGGAGTTGTTACTTTTTATCTGGAACCGATCCGATGAACCCGGTTCGATCCAGTTCATTTGCAAACAGCAACAATGTCGGTGCACAGAGCATCAGCCGTGTTAGTGAAGCAAATGACCTGGTGATCGATGTAATTGGTGGGCGGTTCTCCTTCAGTAGCTTGAATTACAATTGCGACCAAAGCGCAGGGTTCATTTCACTTGGGAACTCAACTGCCACTGGATACAAATTTGCCAGCGGAACCAGCACCAATTCCTGCTACACCTTCTCCACGAATTATACAACGCTGGCGTCGGTAGCTATCAAACCTGCATCATCACCAACCGCCACCTCCACCCCAACCATAACTCCTACCTTCACCCAAACTCCAACCTTGTCTTTCACGGTGACGGATACACAAACTTTGACGCCCACCAGTACACTACCGCCTACAAACACACCTACCAGCCTTCCATCCCCAACAGCCACCTCTAATCCATCCAACATAGTTACTTACTCCTATGATGGTGATGGAAAACTGGTCAAGTCACAGGTGGGGAATGCGATCACCCTGTATCCAAATGCGTACTACGAAGTACAGGACGCTACGGTAAGGAAATACTACTTCGCCGGTTCCCAGCGGATAGCCGTAAGGGAGAATTACGAATTAACCTTCCTGTTGGTGGACCATCTGAGTAGCACGGTGGGGACGGTAAACAGCAGCGGTAACCTGGGCAGCAGCACAAAGTACACCGCCTTTGGCGAGACCAGGGGAGCAGCTACGACCAGTACGGATTATCTCTACACCGGGCAACGTGCAGAGGGGGAGATTGGTTTGTATTTTTATAATGCTAGGTGGTATGACCCTTATCTTAACCGGTTCCTATCGCCTGACACAATTATACCCGAACAGTACAATCCCATAGATTGGGATCGTTACTCATATGCACGAAATAATCCTATACGATACAGTGATCCATCAGGTCATGATATTTGGGATACAGTGGGTCAGTTTTCAACAGGTTTTGTGTTTGAATTTGCTAAGGTGAATGCATGGTATTCAATACATGCCCAAGAAGCCTTAACTGTGACTGGTGGAGAGACCAATGCAATGATTTTTGGCCGAATTGCTGCTGATGTAGCAACCATTTATTTAGGTGTTTTAGAGTTTAATAGTGGAATAACAGTTGCAACCGGTGGAACAATTGCAGGCTGTGCAGGGACAGCATGTGTAGCTTCGCCTGCTGCAATTGCAGTAGGTGCAAGTGTTGCAGCAGTCGGCGTAGCTACAGCAACTTCGGGGGCTATTGGTTTAGGTGGAAATTTAGCTTTTCTTACAGGGGGTTCTGGTTCTTCAATACCCGGATTCGCCTCAACAAAGGATCTTACAAGTCACTTTCTTAAACACGGTTCTGAATTTGGTTTTAAAACTAAAGCTCAGTATTTAAAAGGAGCTCAAGATTTTGTGGCAACAAAAGGTGACAAAGGTGTACTGGTGAAAGTGAGGGCTAATGGTGATACAATAATCTATAATCCAACTACTAATGAGTTTGCTGTAACAAGGTCTAACGGCACGATCAAGACATATTTAAAACCTAATCCTGCTGTTCATAAAAAGCCAACAAACTTGGATTATTTCATTTCACAGTAGGAGTGGTTTTATGTCAAACTTCACATGCTCTTTTTGTGGGTTTCCCGATTTAGATCAACCTCCTTTTGATGAAACTGGAGCACCTAGTTTTGAAATTTGCCCATGTTGTGGCGGTGAATTCGGATACAACGACGCATCCCAAGAGGCTGAAAAGGAATACCGAAGAAAGTGGATCCAAAATGGAGCACAATGGTTTGATTCAAGTTTAAAGCCAACAGATTGGAAGCTGCGTAACCAGCTTTTAAATATTGGTATAAATTTGGATGCGTTTTTCAATTAAACCAAATTTTCTTCGAGCAAAGATGAGTTTATCGCATCTAAGACCATCGATAGGGCAGAGACACAAAGAGCAGAGAAAGGGAAACCATTCTCTGCCCTATCGACGGTCGGACATGGGCGCTCTGGTCGCACTCCTGCGTTGCCGTATCCTCCCAAGTCCTCCCAAATCGTAACATATCCGGGGAGATAATACCACTCCGGATTGCACCTTAACAATTGAATATGTTATTTACTCAGTGACCGATTGGACAAAACCCGGTGGAGCGTGCGCTAACAATACCTGCTGGTAGAGCGGAAATACAGGAATTTGAGCTTCGAAGGCTTTTGTTTTACCCAACAGAACCAAACGAATCTGGGCCGCGATGCTCAGCCTGGTTTCAGCACTCAATTCTGGCTCAGCCAGCTTCTCCGTGAGCGCTAAAATCTGATTGCGTTCATCATTCGTCACCGGTTGCTCTTTCTCGAGTGATTGCCCCTGCAAATCAATCCTATTTTCTATGTTCACCATAGCACGGAAATAATCATCTTCGACCGTTTTATCGTGTGCGCGAGCGTAGGTCAGAGTGGTGTTCAACCGTTTATGACCAAGAAACTTCTGAATTGAGGTGATCTGGCAGCCTGCGTTGAGTAACTGAGTAGCGCAAGTATGGCGTAGTCTGTGGGCATACACTGGCACATTCACCCTTGAACCACAAGCCTTCAATCTGCCATGAATAAGATCCTTGGAAAGGGATTGATTCCGGTAGAGGAAGACGTGATCAGTGGGACCTGGACCTCGTACCGCCAGATAAGCCGTGAGGGAAGCAACTACCGTATGGGTGAGAAAAACTGTTCGGTCCAGCATACCCTTGCCTCTGCGTACAGTTAATCTGCGCCCCTCCAGATCCAAATCCTCCAGACGTAAGTCTTCCACTTCTCCTCTTCTCATCCCTGATTGCCAAAGCAGGTAGAAACAGGCACAATCCAATAAAGCATCCCTTCGGTGAGCTGAATTTTTCGCAGACTGAACACGTAATTCCAAATCATCCCGTAGCGCACGAACCTGCGTGTCAGTAAGAAATTTTGGCAGTGGCTCAGGCTCTTTCAGACAGCGCAACCGTAGCAGACTGTGTGGAACAGACAGACCCTGGTCTTGAAGAAAATCCATAAAGCCATGAAAAGTGCGCAGATCGCCATTTACCGAGCGCACTGAAGCCCCGGATTCCAACCGCCAATCTACGTATGCACTGAAATAGGCACGCTTGACATCATTTAGTTCCTGAATGCCATAGCGCTCTACAAGGAAGCGCCAAACCCGCAGATGACTTGACCAAAAACGGCGAATTCCCTCTTCAATACGTGCTTCGCGCCAATTGCGCTGCTTGACGTGCTGGTAGCGGATCAGCTGCTCCATCAGCCATCCAGGCATGCCTTCGGTATGCGGGGTTGGATTGAAAGGGTTGATATGACTCTCGACCAGTCCCCGTTCATGGAGTAGAAAGCGGCGGAACTTGTTCAGGGCATTTCGATTGATGTCTGTCCACTCCGTGCTGAGTTGTTTGGCATGCACATAATCCATAGCTTTCTGTAAATCGGCGTTCAGATCGAATTGTTCATGTGGCTTAAGATTCAACCCCAGCACGTGTCCAGCCATGGTGATGTAGATCAGTCGGATGGTATAAGGACTAAAGCCGCCTTGTTCCAGCCAGACGTGGTAGCGTTCAAGAAGGTCAAGATGACCTTCCGGCCAGTCCTGGGTGTGACAAGGACAGTGGGCTTCGGGTGGGAGCGGTTTACCTTTGGCGTAGTACAAAGCCTGATCGTAGATTTCAGCACAAGTTAGCGCCGTTTTGCGTTTTGGTCGTGTGATAGGGCTCATGACCATTCCTCCAGTTTTTCACAAGCTGCGTAGTAATCGGCAGCCACCTGGCGGTCGTTAGCAGCCACATAGATCTGGGTAGTCTCCAACCAGCGATGCCCCAACAGCTTCTGGATGGTGGTGACCGGTACATCAACCGCCAGTAAATCATTAGCAAAACTGTGGCGTAAGCGGTGAGCTGTGATTGATACCTGGGCTGCCTTACGATAGACCATCAGGCGTTTGTGAATGGCTGTGGTGGAAAGCCCTTTCAATTGGTAACTGAGAAAAACATGCTCATCGGTAGAGGCTGGTCTTTCGAGTAAATAGATACGTAAAGCCTTCTCAGCTTGTGGAGAGAGGTAAACGGAGCGTTCCCGTGGACCTTTACCCTGTGCGACCAAACGAGGTTTGGGTTCATCCAGATACAAATCGGTAAGCAAAACATTTGCTACCTCCCCAATTCGAAGACCACATCTTAACATGAGCAAAAACATGGCTCTGTCACGCCTGCGATTATCTGGTTCACCCTTTTTAGGAGCAAAATTCTCAATCTCGATAAAGAAAGCTCGTAATCCATCTTCCTGTACTGGTCTGGGCAGCCGTTCCCGTTCACGAAGATTATGACGACGAGGTAGTACCGGGCATACCAAATCCGGGTCTTCGTCAGAGAGAAAGGTATAGAAGGAGATCAGCGATGCAAGACGGCGGTTGATGGTGGTGGGTTTAAAACCACGTGTCTTTTGAAAATCCACAAAACGGTCTACCTCGTGAAAATGGACTGAAGTAGGTGAAACATCCCCAACCAGGTTAGCAAATTGGTGAAGGTCGTAACTGTAATCTTTCCAGGTACGGGCATCAGGATTACGCCTGCGTACCCAGTTGACGAAATGATCGATCTCGGTTAGCATGAAATAACCTCCTGAACAATAGAATAAATAGGCTTTAGCAACCTTTATTCTACGCCCAGGAGGTTTGTAAACCAAATGGGGAAATGACGTGGTTAAGATAAGCGATCGGAGTTAGCACGCTTCACCCAGGCAGATACAATAATCCCTGAAGCGGGTAATCCTTTGGCTTGGGATCGTTATGCTTATGTGAATAATAATCCTATGTCGTATTCAGATCCAAGTGGACATTGTTCCTTATCATCTTCTTCAGTCATCCACCCGATTTGGTTTTCTTGCCTTTTATGGTAGTTGTGTGCAGGATATCAAAGATACTTACAATGCTTATCAAGCTGGAGAGAGAAATCTGGGTGCTCGTACATGGAAGCTTACCAGAACGAATGTCTGGTACTCACCCCATGCACAAGAAGCACTGACAGTAAACAAAAGTGAGAGCGATGCAATGTTAGCTGGTCGCGTTGCAGCCGATGTGGCAACAATTGTGGTTGGGGTTGTAGAATTTGCTGGAGGTGTAACAGTTACCACCGGCGGGACAGTGGCAGGCTGTGCAGCAACTTTATGCGTAGCATCGCCAGCGGCAATTAGCGTTGGAGCTGGCGTAGCAGCATTTGGAGCAAGTACAGCAACTGTTGGCGCGGTTGGACTAGGAGGAAACCTAGCTTTATTAAAAAATAATAATCAGGGTGGAGCGCGAAGCCAGTCTCAACGACAGTATGTTCCGAGTCCAAAACATAATTCACAAGGAGGATGGGGTTCTCCAATGGATTTAGATGACAATGTTGCTCAACAAGTACTGAATGATGGTATTGGTTTCGGCCACCAAGTCTATGGTTATAACGAGGGGAAAGTATATATCTTTCAACCAGATAATGCTGGTGGATATCACGGGTACAATGTAACAGGCTCAAATAGGATCCCTGTGCAGGTGTTAAGACAGTGGAGAAATGATGGTGTTATCACAAAAGCTGATTACAACCAGATGTTAAAATGGGGATATAAGAAATGACAGAATCTCTTCATATCAAAATGCTCCATAAAGTACACCCATACGCAGGATCACTCGGTGCGGATAGTGAAGCATGGGGAAGAATAATTCTTTCCCATGAAACCGAAAGTTCAGAAACCATACTAGTAGATACAGAATGGGACCTTCTTGTTTTTTCTGAATGGTTTATTACCAATCAACAAGCTTTATGTTTAGAAACATTAGTTGCACCTGGAAATCAACGCCTGCAAAAGGGGGAAAGTGTAGCTGAGGCTGTCGCTCGTTTAAATCAAAAGGAGTTTCCCGAGGATCAAGAAGATTTGGAACTTGAATGGTTCGATTTTCTCTATCAATTTAACTTGAGGCATAATCTTTGGTACAGCTTAATGGGGAGCAAAATCCCAAACATATTACTATGCTGTAATAATGGCAATGGGGAAATATCATTTTTCAGTGATGGGGAAAAATGGAAGTACGACTTCAATATGAATGAATTCATAAAAGAGGTTGAACAAGAAATAAAGAATTACTTATTGTTTTTGAAAAACACCGGGGTAACAGATAATTCCCTTAACCGTGCCAAATTCATAGTTAATAAATTGCAGGCGGCAGAAGAACTGAATTGTTGTAAAGGGGATTAAAACCAGATAACATACATTAGCTGAATATAGAGCTAATGATAAGCGAGTATGCACCTACCCTCAAGGGCCACACCAGAAATGGTCATACGAGTATAATCAAACTTGGCGTGTATTTATTAGGGATTATCCAGAAGCTTCGCGTCAATAGGTATTAGATTTTCTACAGGAAATGTTGATTAGCGGGAGGTATCCAAGCCAATGATATGCATCCCAACACTATATGTATTTGGTGATAATACTTTTACGAATCGAGGTTTTGCCTGGGCAGCGAGCATCCACCCCCGATCTGAAATCGTTCACGAAATATGTCCTAAATGTGGTTCAGTAAAGCATTATCCCAAGGGAGATTTTGATGTAACTCTTGAAAAGGGAAGTAAATACCCGGACATTCTAGGATGTGGTGCTTATCCATTTTTGATAGTTTCGGGGAAAGTGATTAAGGCCTGGCAGGAGGAGAATGTAAGTAGTTTTCACACTTACATAGTAAATATAGCTAGGATAAAATCTGTCAAATTAAAAGAACTGCCAGCGCCACAATACTACCGTGTTGAAATCGATGGACATTGCCAAATTTATCTTGAAGCGAGTGGCGCAAAGGTTAAAAAGTATTGCCTGAAATGTAATCACTTTGAAACTATCCCCACGTTATTAAAAAAATTCAGCATATTGTCGGATTCATGGGATGGAAATGCCCTTTTTCGTGATGAGAATCTTTATCCTAGGGTTTCATTTTGTACAGAAACAATCGTAAAAATTGCAACTAAATATCGCTTAACCAATTTTCGTTTTGAACCGATGGAAGGACCGCTAGATCCTAGAAATAAGGGTATAAATTATCTTGATAATAATTCGTAAATATATCACTGATCCAATTGGAGATCGATCCAGCAAAGTTAGGTGCATCGCTGATGAACCAAATTTTTTTGGGGCTTAGAAGAAAACTGAACTGCTCTCGAATTGAGGATCAAAAGGCACACCATTCTTAAGAACTCCATAAACAATCTGGAAAATTTCGCATAGACGTCAACGATTATGTATTTTATGGAGATGTCTTTAAAATAAATCTCTAAAGAAATCCATTAATATAGGATTAGACAGAGCAACTACTGCTGGCATATAAAGACAGTATCGCAATTCAGTTCGACCTTCTTTTGAAATGCGTGTTTTCTTGTTCACGGACGAACCATAAATGATTTAGAAATAAATCCAAATTCAAATTGTGCGTCAACAACGCACCAATTTCTGCTAGCAATACATTCCCTTAGTTCACCAATTTAGAAAATTCGAAGAGTCAATTTGGTATGATTGAATTTACGAAGTGGCTGGGTGATAAGAGCCAGTCACTTTTATTCTTTTCCTTTCGCCTTTTAGCTTTTAGCTTCTTTGCTTGCAGTGAGATGTAATCTGAAAAATTTTGATTGATAGAAATTACCCATATTTCCTAATTATGGTTTAATAGGTACTATCTCTCTGATTTCATCCATTTTAGGAGTCCCCTATGACCAAACCCATTCATGCCATTCTGATCGGTGCCGGGAACCGCGGTGCCCAGTGTTATGCGCCTTATGCGTTCGCCCATCCGGATGAATTGAAATTTGTCGCTGTGGCTGAACCAATTGCAGAACGCAGAAAAACGTTCGCTGAACAACACCAGATTCCCGAGGAGATGCAGTTTAAGTCCTGGGAGCCGTTGCTGGAAAAACCAGCCCTGGGTGAGGTGGCGCTGATCTGTACGCAGGACTGGCAGCATACCGCACCGGCTGTGGCAGCCATGCATGCCGGGTATCACATCCTGCTGGAAAAGCCGATGGCGAACAAACTGGAGGAATGCAAACAGTTGCTGCAGGTCAGCCAGAAGACCGAACGCCAGATGCGCATCTGCCATGTACTGCGCTACACACCGCATTTCCAGAAAATGCGCGAGCTGGTGCAGTCCGGGGTGTTAGGGCAGATTGTACAGGTGGACCATCGTGAAAATGTGTCCTTCTGGCATATGGCGCACTCCTATGTACGCGGTAACTGGCGTAATCGCGAACAGTCCAGCCCAATGATCCTGGCGAAATGTTGCCACGATCTGGATATTTTACCCTGGGTGCTGGGTCAAAAAGCAATAAAACTTGCATCGGTGGGTTCGTTGATGCATTTTAAACCTGAAAATGCCCCAGAAGGTGCCCCGCTAAGTTGCCTGGATGGTTGCCCGGCGGCTGAGACCTGCCCTTATTATGCCCCGCATTTGTATCAGGAGATGGCGCCCTTCTGGAACAGCATTGCCGACACCAGCACAGGCTTTTCCCGCTGGGCAGCGCATCAATATACTGAGAATCCGGAAATGATCAAAGCACTCAGTTGGCTGGTACCCCCGTTGAAGCAAATGACCGAGTATACCGGCTGGCCATTAACCGTTCTGACGCAGCAACCCACCCCGGAAAGTATTCTGGAAGCACTCAAAAACGGACCGTATGGTCGCTGTGTTTATCATTGCGACAATGATGTAGTCGATCATCAGGTGGTGATGATGCAATTTGAGGATCATGCTTCTGTCACCCTGACCATGCAGGGGCATTCGCATTACGAGTATCGATCGACGCGCATCGAAGGGTCACATGGCAGGCTGCTGGCTGAATTTGGCAATGGCGGCTCATGGATCCATCTGGATGAGCATCGTACCGATTGGCACAAGGAATTTGATACCAGCGCAGAGTTGGGAGAAGGCCATGGCGGTGGTGATTTTCGGCTGGTAGCGTCCTTCCTGCAGAGTGTGCGCGATAACGCTTTTGAAGATTCCCTGCAGGGTGCCCGTGATGCCCTGGAAAGTCATTTGCTGGCTTTCGCGGCGGAAGAATCGCGGTTGGATGGGAAATTCATTGAACAGAATTGGTGGTCGTAACATGACTAAGATGTTAATGACCTATGAAGATTTCCTGGATCGCGTTGAAACGCTGGGCTTCATGGCATTTTCACCCCTGTTGCCTGGATTGCCGTCTTTGGGTGGAGAGACACCTGAAAATCTCTGGCATACCGGTCAGGACACAGATCCCTGGCGCTGGAAAGATCGCGCTGCGGAAGAGAAACGTCTGGCATATGGTTGTATTCTGGGTGGGCATAAAGGCTTCATCAGCCAGCGTATGTATCCTGTCTTCTATGCCGTCTTTCCATCCATCGCTCTCTCTGTCGGAACGATGGAATGCGGGGAATATCAATCAAAAAACCTGGCAGGTCTGGCAGCTTTTTGAAGAAAATAGCATGCTTAACATCAGCCAGATCCGGCAAAGCCTGGGAGTAAGTCGCAAGCAGGGTGCCAGTGCTGTCGACAATGCCATCCAGCAATTGCAGAAGGAATACTACATCACAATGGATGGTAATGACCGCAAGATCAGCGCAAAGGGTGAATTTTATGGGTGGCCGGTCAACCGATACCGCCGGGTGCTGGATTGGGCTCCGGCTGGCTGGTTGTTAAGTGACAGTGATTGCTCGGTTGACCAGGCAAGGAAAATGATTTTAGAAGAAGGTTTGGCAAATACTGAGGGTGTAAAACCACAGGAATTGGCGAAGAAACTTTTTGCACTATGAAAATTTCTGTTTATAAAATATTTTGGACAGCGATATTTATTATTACGGGCATCCTGGCTGTGCATTCTTTTTTTGTATTATCTCACCATTTTATTAGTACTGAATTTCCTGAGTTTCTGGTTGAAAGATTTAATATTGATGCGGAAGCGAATATCCCTACGTGGTTTTCAACGATTCTGCTCTTTTTAGTTTCGGTGACTGCATTCTTCATACATAGACTGAAATCCGGACGACCAGATGGATGTTCTTGTTGGAATAAAATTTGGCTTGGTCTTGGAATTCTTTATTTATTCCTCTCCATTGATGAAGCTGCTCAAATACACGAGCTAATTAATCGTCTGACAGATATAAAATGGGTATTCATCTACACACCTTTATTTGGAACCATCTTTCTTGTCTTTGGGTATTATTTTTTCGTGGTTAAAGAAGAGGTACTCGAAATCCGCAATTGGATTATTGGCGGATTAATTGTTTTTGCGATTGGTGGGTTGCTGTTTGAATGGATCAATTACACGTATCACTTGCGGTACGCTTGGCGACAGATTTCATATGTCCTGGAGGAAGGGTTTGAGATGATCGGGACCACAATGGTACTGATAGGTTGCTTGCGTGTGTTAAATATCCAATTCAAAGAAAATTATCTTAAAGTGGGTAAGAGATAATTTATTGGTATGGCAATCGGTTATTCATAAACAAACCGTTTTTACACGCCTTGCAGTGGTAAAATTAAGCTATCTTTGGCAATCTTCACACATGGGGTGAGTTGCAAAACGTAATTATTAATTGTATAATATAAAACAAATGTTCTAATAAAATCTCACCCATTTTTTTTCGGGTGGAATGGAGTAGGTTGCGTGAGTAAGCAATACAGTGCTGATCAGATTATAGAACTCGAATTTCTGGATGCCGTCAGACGACGTCCGGGTATGTATATTGGAAATAACAACTTGCATGGTCTTCACCACATTTTATTGGAAGTACTGGATAATTCTGTGGATGAATGCATGGCGGGTTACGCATCCAAAATTGTGGTAATCATTGAAAAAGATGGCACGGTGGAAATCACCGATGATGGCCGTGGTATTCCGGTTGATTTTAAATCGGATGTAAAAATGAGTACGCTGACCCAGGTGCTGGTGAAACCACATGCAGGTGGCAAATTTGGTGGGGATGATTCCGCTTATAGCAGCTCAGGTGGTTTGCATGGGATTGGACTGAAGTGTACCAATGCTTTTTCGAGCTTTCTGGAAGTGGAAGTTCACCGGCATGGCTTGATCTTCTACCAACGCTTTGAGGATGGTGGTATCCCCGTCACCCCGGTGGAAATTTATACACATGCCATCAAACCCGGGAAAAAAGCTGGTGAGATTAATAAAGATACCAAGCTGGTGCTGACCGGTAAAAAAGAACTGTGTAAATCCCTGGAAGTGAATCATCTGCAACTGGCAGTCGATTCTGATTCCGAACAAAAAACCGGGACAATCTTCCGCTTTCGTCCGAACCGCACCTGGTTTGCGCGTGAAATGGAGTGGCCCAATCCCACTCATTCTGTCCCCTGGGATGAAGATAGACTGAGTACCCGTTTTCGCCAGATCGCCCATCTTTACCCGGGTGTGCGCATCGAGTTCCTGGATAAACGCACCAATGAGGGGGAACCTGAAATTTTCTTCTCGAAACGTGGATTAGTTGAATATATTGAATATCTAAATGAAGGTGAAGAAGCGTTACATAAGCCCATCACATTCAAAGAAACGACCGAAATCGATGTGGAAGGCGGTAAAGGTACGATTGAAGTGGATGTCGCCCTGCAATATGCTGGTGAGGACACCCAGATATACTCCTTTGTAAATGCCATTCCAACCCCGACGGGCGGGACGCATGTTTCGGCTTTTAAGGCGGGGCTCACCAAAGCGGTGAAGCAATTTGCCACCAATAAGAAACTCCTGAAAGGTAATATGGATGTGCGTGGCGACGATGCCTTGTTGGGATTAACAGCCATCATCAAACTTACCATGACCAGCACCCCACAATTTCTTTCCCAAACGAAAGAAAGCCTGACCAGTCCTGAAGTACATGGTCCGGTACTTTCCACCACGTATAGCTTTTTGAATGACTTCCTGGATAAAAATGTGCCGGTTGGCAAGGTAATTGTGAATCAGGCCGTCGCGTCTGCGCGGGGGCGTGAGGCAGCTGCACAGGCGCGTAAATTGGTGATCAAAAAATCAGCCATGGACGCCGGTGAATTTGTACTCGGAAAGCTGGCAGATATTCAACGCCGTGGTGGCAATCCCATGGTGCCATTGGAGCATACGGCGCTCTATCTGGTAGAAGGTGATTCGGCAGGAGGATCCTGTAAGCAGGGTCGTGATTCGCGTTACCATGCCATTCTGTCTTTACGAGGCAAAATTCCGAATGTGGAAAAAATGAAATTAAATGACATCCTCAAGAATCGCGAGATCGCTGCCATTATCGCTGCGGTGGGTACAGGTGTAGGCGCGGATTGCGATGTCAGCAGCATGCGTTATGGTCGTGTTTCGGTGCTGGTGGATGCGGATGTGGATGGTTCTCACATTGCTACTTTATTAGCAACCCTGTTCTGGCGCACGATGCGTTCGGTGATCGAAGAAGGCAGATTTTTTGTTGCCCGACCGCCACTCTATCTCATCAAAAATAAGAGTGGCAAAGAATCGCGCTATGCTTATTCGGAGCAGGAACGCGAAGATATTGAAAAAGAGTTTGGTGGCGCACGCACTACTTCCGTGCAACGCTACAAAGGTCTGGGAGAAATGAACCCGGATCAGTTACGTGAAACCGTATTTGTGTTACCCGATGAACTATCTGAGAAAAAGAAAAAGGGCAGGGGTAAATCAAAAGAAGTAGCTGGACCAGGCGAGCGGGAGCTTACAGCAGCTGATTTTTCATCACGTGATTTAAGGATGGTCATCGACGATTTTCACAGAACACGTTCTTTGATCACCCGATTAATGGGCAGTGAAGTAGCACCACGTAAAGAATGGTTAATGAATGTAGACTGGAGCGCGGAAGAGTAATAGCTTATGACGAGGTAAATTATGACAGAAATCAATGATTTTCAAAACGAAGAAACCACTGTCCAGGAACAAAGTCTGGATCATTTTATCGAGGAAGCTTATCGACGTTATGCTGTGTTAACCATTCTGGATCGCGCCTTACCGGATGTGCGCGATGGCTTGAAACCCGTTCAACGACGCATTTTATATGCCATGGGTGATATGAGCTTATGGTATACAAACGCCCATAAGAAATCTGTGCGTGTAGTCGGTGAAGTGTTGGGCAAGTATCATCCCCATGGCGATCAATCGGTGTATGATGCCATGGTTCGTATGGCGCAGGATTTCTCCATGCGCGTGCCCTTAATTGATGGTCAGGGCAACTATGGCTCGATTGATGGGGATAGCGCGGCTGCCATGCGATATACAGAAGCGCGACTGGCCAGTGTTGGTGGCGCGATGCTGGAAGATATCCATAAAGACACAGTGGATTGGCAGCAAAATTTTGATGGTTCTTTAGAGGAACCGATTGTTTTACCAACCCGCGTACCGAACCTGATTGTCAATGGCGCTACCGGCATTGCGGTGGGGATGTCCACCAGTATTTTGCCGCATAATCTGGGTGAAGTATGCGATGCGGTTAAATTTGTGGCGCAAAACTGGAAGCGACAAAAAACGATCAGTGTAAAAGAATTGATGAAGTTCATCCCTGGCCCCGACCTGCCCACCGGCGGTCTCCTGTACCGCTATCGTGTGAACGGCGAAGAAAATCCGGTGGATATGATCGCACAGGCCTATGAGACCGGCCATGCCACCCTGGTCTGCCAGGCAAAAGCGGATATTCAGGATATTGGTGGCGGGAAGACAGCCATATTTGTTACTGAGTTGCCTTATCAGGTGCAAAAGAACACCATTCTGGAACGTATTGCAGCCAATCGTGAAAAATTCAATGGCATCACAGATGTGCGCGACGAGTCGGATTTTACCGGTATGCGGGTGGTGTTTGAAGTGGCACGAGGTATGGAAACCGAAGATGCGTTGGACAAATTATTGACCAATACACAATTGCGATCGAGTCTTTCCCATAATGCCCTGGCGCTGGTATTTGATGAAAACGGAAAAGCTTCTCCAAAGAATTTGAAGTTACTCGATTTCCTGGTTGAATTCATCAAGCATCGATTGAGTGTCATTACCCGCCGGTCACGTTTCGATCTCGAGAAGGCAGAAGAACGCAATCATATTCTGGAGGGTTTATTAAAAGCGATCAGCATGATCGATCGTGTTATTAACATTATTCGCAAGTCACAAACCGCAGAAACAGCTCGTAAGAACCTGATGTCTGAACTGGATTTGACCGGTGTACAGGCCCAGGCAATCCTGGATATGCCTTTACGCCGTCTGGCTTCATTGGAACGGAAAAAACTGGAAGATGAGCGCAAGGAATTACTGCAAAGCATTAAATACTTGAAATCTGTGCTGGCATCGCAGGAAAAACGCCTCGAAATTGTCGTTGAGGAAACCGAAGCCATCAAGGATAAATATGCTGAACCACGCAAGACCATCATTGTGGAAAGCGAGGAAGGCCATCAGGCAGCGGTGACCGTTTCCGATATGGTCATCCCGAGCGAAACGCAGCTGGTGATGATCACAGAAGGTGGATTCCAGCGCGTCGATGCCAAAGGCTATCGCGATGTGGTGACCAAAGACAAACCGACCAGCCGGGCTGTGAGCATCGCTTTATTGCGTGAAACCATTGAACCTGAACAGACTTTGCTCCTGGTCTCCAATCAGGGGCGTTGCTGGCAGGGAAATACGGGGCGGTTGCCGCTCAGTGGCACATTCCAGGAGATTGGTTTGAAGCGTGGTGAGCGAGTGGTGGGCATTGGTGTTGTAAAAGAAGGTGCAAAGCTGGTGATTGGTACCACAGCAGGCATGATCAAGCGCGTGGAATTGGCTGATGTGCTCAGTTCGCGTGCAGAAGCCACCTGGGCTGCCATTATTGGACTGAATGGTGGTGGTGAGGAGGTGCTGTTTGCCGGCGTCGCCAGTGACGCAGCGCATGTGATGATCTGCACTTCAGGAAATAAAAAATTAGCTCCCCGGGTTCTGCGTTTTGAAGCTGGTTCGATTAATCCACAGGCGACCCCTTCGGCGAAAGGCGTGAGCGCTATCAAAATGATGGGGGATCAGCTGGTGTGTGGCATTCTGGTTGAACCTGACCTGCACACGAAGGGCTTTGCTTACGCTGTTACCGCCAATGGTCATGCCAAACGGATTGATATCAATGACTTCCCGGTGCAGGGTCGTGGTGGTCAGGGTGTGCAATTATGGAAGATCACGGAAGACACCGGGCTGGTAACTGGTTTCGCAGTTGGGTCGGAAAAAGATAATGTTGATTTTTATTCCAGCAAGTTAAAACGACTGCGTGTGGATGGCAAAGCGCTTCCCTTGGTCACACGAGCAACCAAGGGGCTGGATTTGGGTAAGAAATATGTAAAAGGTGATCTCTTTGGGGAGGGAGAATCCACAGCCGGTTTGGTGGTGTGCTAGCATGCCGATTGAAGCCAGTTTGCATGAGAGCGAACATGCAGAATTAAATATCTTTCATGTGTTCGATACTCTGGAAGTGTATGATGGGTCGCTTGCTTTGGCCATTGATCATGTCATCAATCACATAAAAGTGCTGGTATCCACTGTGTACTTGCCCGAGGATAAGAATCTTTTACAGGCTTATCAAAAACATCCTTTATTAAGAAAAGGCAGCTCCGAGGTGCGCAGCCCCGAACGGATCCTGCTGGCAGATTGCATTCGGTTGCTGGATGGTCTGGTGGAGATCGCCAGGTTGGCAGCTTATCCGGAAACAAGTGATCAGGCCAGAATGGAATTGGAGGATTTGAAAGCAGCTGTTCCTTTTTTGGATTATCGCTATGAGAATGATCCTTATCCCTCGGACCGGGATCGCGAGTAATTTGTTCTTAAAATAAAAATCCGCTACCAGCGGATTTTTTGCAGCTATTACTATCCGGCTTTGAATTCTTCAGCACCGGATACTTTTCCGACCAGTTGCTCAGGATGATGGATTAACACGGGCAGGTGAGCAGGGCAAATAAAGAGGACTTGACCCTGGTAGTCTAATTGAATTAAGGGAGCATTTTGGTTGGTGGTTTCACAGACAATGCATTTCTTTTCCATGGAGCAATCCTTTTATAATGGTTTTTCTGACAATTTAATTGGTCAAATTAGATAAATTATATCATGTTGTTTTTGGTGAATGTTTTAATAAAAATTCTTCTAACGCCGATTTTTCTGGCAGACTGGTTTGGGCACCTGCTTTTGTCACGGCTAATGCACCGGCAGCACTGGCACGTAATAAAGCGATATGAAGATCCAGATCATCTGCCAACGCTACTGCCAATCCACCGATGAAGGCATCCCCCGCAGCAGTTGTGTCTACGACGGGCACGGTAAAAGAAGGTGCGAAGATTTGATTATCCTGATAGAAATAGTAAGCGCCATGCTCTCCGCGTGTCAGGATGATTTGATTACAACCGAGTGATTGCAGATGACTGACTGCTTTGCGGCAATCAGAAAAATTGTTGATCTCAATACCGGATAAAAGTGCCAGCTCGCTCTCGTTGGGAATCAGGAATGTAACTTTACGGAGAGTTTCAATGGGTATTTGCGTGGCAGGTGCGGGATTGAGCAAAATGGTGATACCGGATGCATAAGCAATATCAATGGCATGAATGACAACATCCAGGGGGATTTCCAATTGCATCACCAGCACTTTGGTACGCTGAATGGTTGTTTTCAAGGCATCGATGTCCTGCCTGGTCAGCGTGGCATTTGCGCCTGGGACGACGATAATCGAATTTTGCCCTTTTGCATCCACCGTGATCAGGGCAGTACCTGTTGGTTCAGGTACCTTCATAATATGTGTTGTATCTACATGATTCAATTGCAGGTTTTGAAGGAGTTCTTCACCAAATCCATCCTGACCGATTCGACCGATCATCTGAACATCTGCTCCCAGACGAGCGGCTGCAATCGCCTGGTTGGCACCTTTACCTCCTGGAAATGTCTGAAATCGATCCCCCAGAATGGTTTCACCCGGTACTGGATGTCGTTGGGTATAGACAACCAGATCATAATTAATACTACCGATAACCAAAATTTTATTATTCATAAATCACCTTGTCTACTTATAGACTACCCAAGCGCTTCAGAATTTATCCTTTGAAAGGTAAATATTAAGTTTCTAGGAAAAAGATTTATCCTCTATAATCTTAGATGATAAAGAGCATTTACTTTGATTGATATTTAAAATTTTAGTACAGAAATGAGGATAGATGCAATCTTTTATTTACTACCAGGATTCTGTAAGTTTCAACCCTGAAAAATTTTCTAAAGCAACCTTAGCCCATTCGGAACGACTGATGTTAGGTCTAAATTGTCTGGAACCCGGACAGGTGCAAAAGATCCATGATCATGCTGATCAGGATAAGTTTTACTTTGTACTAGAGGGAGAAGGGCTTTTTACGGTCGGTGAAGAAGAAAAAGTTGTCTCTTCCGGGATATTGGTGTGGGCACCAGCCGGTGTACCACATGGTGTAAACAACCAAAGCGCGCAACGATTGGTGATCCTGATGGGAATTGCTCCTTCACCTCAAAAAAGTTAATTTTTTTTGGCTCGAAGACTCCAATCTGACATGATATAATATAGAATATTTATTCTAATATTATGGTTGAAATGATTTCACCTTCTTTTGTTCACTTGCATACCTTATCCTATTATTCATTAATGGAAGGGCTGATTTCACCTGAGGAGTTGGTGAAAACCACCCAGAAATTCAATATGCCAGCCATAGCAATGAGCGATCATCGCTGCCTGACCGGTGTGGTTGAATTTACACTTGCCTGTCAGAGGGCTGGCATACAACCTATTTACGGCTTGACAGTCGATTTGGAGTGGCAAAATCAGAAAGGGGAAATGGTATTGCTAGTAAAAGATCGGGATGGCTGGTCGAACCTATGCAAATTAAGCAGTAAATTAATGGTGGAAGAAGGTGGATCAAAAACATGTTTGGTTTTTGATGATTTATACCGATTCAAAAAAGGATTGGTGGCTCTGACAGGTGGTCAGCGTTCCATCCTGGATTTCTTTGTCCAGACTGCCCAACTTGCCAAAGCACAGGACTGGTTGAAAATCCTCAAGGAAATCTACCAGGAAAATTTGTTTGTTGAAATCCAACAACATACACCTTCCCAGGAGGTGCATGCCAGACGCGTGGTCGAGGTTGCCAGGTATACCAAAATTCCATTGGTAGCAACTCAATCCATATATTATCTTAGCCAGGATCAATCTGGTTTGCAGAAAACACTGAGTGCCATGCGCGAAAATCGCCGGTTGAAAGATATTCAAACAGAGAATACAGCACCGCTAGCCGCCTACTTTACGAGCGATAAGGAAATGATCGCACGCTTCCAATGGCTACCAGAAGCGCTGCAAAACACAGCCAGAGTGGCTGAAATGTGTGCCTGGGAGTTACCGATTGGAGAAGTGCACTTCCCTGAAATTCCTTTACCCCCTGGAGAGACAATTACCCAGGTGCTGCGAAAAAAAGCAGAATCCGGGGCAAAAAAACGCTATGGGAGAATTACACCCCAAATACAATCCAGGCTGGACCATGAACTGGAAATCATTGCAAAACGTGGATATGAACCGATATTCTTAATCGTTGAAGAATTATTAAATTACGCGCGCCAAATCGGTGTGCCTTTTTCGTCACGCGGGTCTGCTGCTTCTTCGCTGGTGGCATATTGTCTGGAAATCACCAATCCGGAGCCTTTGGGATTAAATTTATTTTTTGAACGCTTTCTCAACCCGGCACGTACGTCACCACCGGATATCGATACCGATCTGTGTTCAAGAAGGCGCGACCTGGTGATTCAACATGTGTTTGACACCTATGGGTCAGATCGGGTTGCCATGGTGGGTACTATCAACCGTTTTCGTCCACGCTCTGCCTTGGGAGAAGTGGCCAAAGCGCACGGGTTGGCAGTGGCTGAAGTTCGCCAGCTTGTTAATCAACTGCCTTACGCCGGGTTTCAGCGTCTATCGAAAGAAGAAAAAGAAAATCCATTTGCCGGGGTAAAAGCAGCCTATCCACGATTTGAAAAAATTTTTGAAGAAGCGCAAGCGCTCCTACGACAACCCCGGCATCTCTCCATGCACCCGGGTGGTGTACTGGTAGCTCCTGGATTGATGACCGATTGGGTACCTGTACTGCGGTCTGCTTCTAAAGATTTGCACATTACTCAATTGGATCTGGATGGCGTGGAAGCTTTGGGTCTGGTGAAGATTGATTTATTAGGCATCCGGGGGTTATCCGTCCTGGGAGATGTGGCGGAGATGATTTTTTCCTGGCGTCGTACAGAGTATAAACACGCCATGCAGGTTCTGGAACAGATCCCTTTGGAGGATGCAGAAACATCTGACCGTATTCGCAGTGCACAAACGATTGGTTGTTTTCAGATCGAATCACCAGGTATGCGAGCAACTTTGAAGGATATTCAGGCAGATTCAGTGGATGATATCATGGCTGCACTGGCGCTCTACCGCCCCGGACCATTACGCGGAGGGCTGCATGATTCTTTTATCCGGCGGTTCAAAGGTCTGGAAAAGGTAGAACATCTTCATCCCATCCTGGAGCCTGTGCTGGCAGAATCCTATGGTGTGATCCTCTATCAGGAGCAGGTGCTTCGTATTGCTCATGAAGTCGGTGGTTTATCCCTGGCGGATGCGGATTTGCTGCGCAGAGCCATGTCACATTTTGACCCGGGTGAGCAAATGAAAACGCTGCGGGAGCGTTTTCTGGACGGATTCCGGCATAAAGGCGTTCCAACTGAAACCGCAGAAAGAGTCTGGGAGATGATGGCTGCCTTTGCCGGGTATGGATTTCCCAAAGCGCACGCCGCTTCGTATGCACGGGTAGCCTGGCAGGCCGCCTGGTGTAAAAGCCATTTTCCAGCAGAGTTCATGGCAGCTGTTCTGGCAAATGGTGGTGGATATTATTCGCAACGAGTGTATTTAAGTGAAGTGCGTCGCATGGGATTGGAAGTGAAACCTCCTCACATCAATCACAGTGCCCAGCGATTTTCTGTCCGTTATCCACAAGGGCAGGCAGTGCTGTACATGGGGCTTGATCAGGTATTTGGACTGACGCATCAAACTCAGAAGCGCATCATCCAGCAAAAACCTTTCTCCAGCCTGAACGATTTCCTCACCCGGGTTGATCCTCGCCAAACTGAAGTCGAAAATTTGATTCAATCCGGCGGATTGGATGGATTGGGTAACATTCCCACCCTGCTGAGGTCAATTTCATCGGGTTCCTGGCGGAAAAATCAATTAACCTTATTTGATTGGCAGTCCAATGAAACACTAGCGGACGAATGGACTCTGGCGGAAAGAGCCCAGGCGCAGGAAAAGATTCTGGGATTGAGTGTGGATGTACATCCATTGGAACTGGTCAAAGATCAGATTCAATCAGCCAATGTGATTTCCACCTCCGAAGCTGAATCTCATATCGGGGAATCCATCGTTGTGGCAGGATTGCGACTCAGTTCTCATCGCGCCAGAACTGCTCGTGGCGAACTGATGCTCTTCATGAGTATTGAAGATCTGGAAGGTACGCTGGAAGTTGTTTTCTTTCCACCAGTCTACCTGCAATACCGCCAGATTCTGCGTTCCAATGGCCCATTTCTCATTCGCGGTATCGTTGAACGCGATTCAGAGGAGGGGGATTTATGGCTGAGGGTGGAGAAAGTGAAATCCATAAGCAATGCATAACTTTAACGGTACAATACTCAAATTGCGGAGGATCACATGAAATATGCAGCGCTGGCGTTATGGTGGGGGATCAAAGAAGGTTTCTATCAGTTAGGAAAATTGATTGTTCTTAATGTCACCTGGGTATTATTTTCATTACCTGTGATTACACTACCGGCAGCTACCCTGGCAATGGCGCATTCCGTTCGGATCATGGTGGTTGATGAAACAAATTATTCCTGGAAAATTTTCCTGGAAGGATTTAAACGTTACTTGTTTAGCAGCTGGCGCTGGTTTTTACCGACAATCCTTTTACCCGTAGTTTTTATTTATAACATCCTCTTTTTTGCTGTTGAGAGTTATACACTCAGTGTAATCATCCAGGCAGCCAATATTGTCATGCTCTTTATCTGGTTAATTTTACAGACATTTGTTTTGCCTTTTTTGGTTGAACAGGATCAACCCGTGATGCGGGTAGCATTATTACACAGCATCCGATTGTTATATCTGAAGCCAGGTTTGTATTGGTTCACCACCATCTTTCTATGGGTATTTTTGACTTTCAGTGTTGTTTTAATCACACCTGTTTTTATTATCTCGATTGCATTTGGATTGTTTATTATTATGTATTGTGTTCAGGTTTACCTGGGAAGACGCGGTATGGTGCCGGAAGAAGAAAGCAGTATGGTATACAAAAAACCCGGTTCGAAATGAACCGGGTTTTTATAATAAATGATATTGAATATTATGGGGTTACAACTGGTAATTCAGCTGCCTGCCATCCCACATAGCCACCGCTCATGCTAAGAACATTGCTATAACCATTCAAACGTAAAGCAATCGTGTAAATCAAACTGCGAATACCACTCTTGCAATAAACAACTGTTTTGGTCGCGGGATCAATTTCACCCATGCGAGCAATGACTTCTTCCAGTGGGATATTGACAGCCGGATCGACATAGCCAGCTTCATATTCATCAGCGCGACGAGCATCGATCAAAAGAAACTCTTCACCATTAACCAGCATTTCATTCACATCAACATTCTTGATGCTTGCCCAACCTTCAGGAGGATTGTTAGCGAAGTCTTTGACTGCTGCATACAACTTTTCATCAAAGATGATAGGTGTGCTGATTTCTTCTGCTGGAGCTAAACCTTCTTCCACACCTAATTCAGCTTTCAACCAACCATCCATACCGGCGGTCATATTACGAACATTGGTGTAACCCAACATATTGAGAATTGTCCAGGCAAAAGTCGAGCGGGTTCCACTCTTGCAATAAACAACGATGGGAGCATCCAGGTCAGCGGGTAATAAAGCCGGGTTATCAGCCAGTGTCTTCAATGGGATATTGACTGCACCGGGGATATGACCAAATTCTTCTAATTCAGAAGGTTCGCGCACATCAATCACAAAGAGATCAGGATTTTCGATCAGTTCTGTATTAAGTACATCAGCTGGCATTGTGCCATAGGATTTATCAGCACCGTTATTGGCAATGATGTTGGCAAAAATACTTTTGAAATCAGGGGCTGCGCCAACAACTGGCAATTCAGCAGTTTGCCATCCAACATAGCCACCACTCATGCTAAAGACATTGTCATAGCCATTCATTCTGAGGGCAATGGTGTACATCACACTTCGAATACCACTCTTGCAATAAACAACAGTTTTTGTGGCAGGATCGATCTCATCCAAACGTGCCATTACTTCTTCCAAAGGAATATTGACAGCAGGGTCAATGTATCCAGCTTCGAATTCATCAGCTCGACGGGCATCAATCATCACGAATTCTTCACCATTGATCAACATTTCGTTGACATCAGTATTTTTGACAGAAGCCCAACCTTCAGGAGGATTGTTGGCAAATTCTTTGACAGCCATATAAAGCGCTTCGTTTTCAACAATGGGAGTGCTGATTTCTTCGGCTGGTGCAAGACCAGTTTCAACAGGTAATTCGGCTTTTATCCAGCCGTCCATACCAGCGGTCATATTACGAACATTGGTATAGCCTAACATGTTGAGAATTGACCATGCAAATGTTGAACGTGTTCCACTTTTGCAATAGACAACAATCTCTTCATCCAGATCAGAAGGTAACAATGCTAAATTATCAGCCAGGGTCTTGACAGGAATGTTGACTGCGCCAGGGACGTGTCCATTTTCTTCCAACTCGGATGGTTCGCGGACATCGATCACGAAGAGATCAGGATTTTCGATCAATTCGGTATTGAGGGCGTCAGCAGGCATGGTGCTATAGGATTTTTCTTTGCCAGTAGCTGCGAAGATTTCAGTAAAGAGTTCCTGAAAATCAGGAGCTTCGACAACGACTGGAACTTCTGTGGGAATAGCAGTCGGTTCTTCGACCACAACTGGCTCCTCAACGACCGGTTCGGATGTAGGCGTGGGTGCAGGGGCGCAGGCACCTAACAACATCGCAAACATTACGAGTAACATCAGGGGTAAATAAATTTTTCTTGACATAGTCCTCTTCCTTTTTTGTTCTAAATTTTTTAACAACTAAGATGATTAGTTGCCATCTTCTATTGGTTGTTCCGGAATAAGAGCCGGAACGTTTTCAACAATCACTCCCAGATTTGCGTCTAATTCCTCCGGTTTAACATTATCAGCCGTCAGGAAAATATCCGCATTCCCATGGCAGGCATTACAGGATTCATTTTGCGGGGTGAAACGTTGTATATTATGTGGGGTTGCATATGCCCAGGTGGGTAAAAGGTTAAAATTGGGCAATAAGTTTTCACCATAATACTCATAACTTTGCGGATCGACTGGAATGTGTCGAACCACTACATATTCATAAGGTCTTTCCGTGGATTGACGAGTATTGCGACCAATAAAGAAAGTAGAATAGGTAGCAGCTGTTCTGAAGAATGGATTACCAGTAGATTCGCTAACAGCTACATGGCAGCTATCACAGCTGGTATATGTTACGGAGTGACATACCTGACAGGAAAGGGTATCCTGGTGGATTTGATGCTGTACGATCGTATCGGTTGCTCTTCCGACCTGGTCATGACAGCTCTCACAGCTAGGACTCTGTCCACCTTCATAACGATGGTTGGCACCTTCGGAGTCATGCATACTGGCACCATCATGACAGGCAACACAATTCATACGACCCTGGCGGAAGTGAACATCTCCAGGAATACCTTCGTTTTTGCCCATATATTCATTACCTACACGGGAACCGTGACAGGCAGTACAGGTGCGGGTCATAGGAGGTGTCTTGACATACGCATGACCATCCAACAATCCACCACCAACACTATCGGGTTGGGCTATGTGGCAATCACCACAAGTGGTATGGCAGGATTGACAATGATTTCCGAACATTTCATCCAGAGCTGCGTGATTTTCAGGTAAACTGCGGGAATACATTGCCTGGAAATAACCATCCTGGCTTACATGCAAACTATCAGCACTGGTAGCGACAATTTCGTTATGACAATTTCCACAGGTTCTCTGTGGGTCAGCATCGGGTGCAGGAATCATTTCTGCATGGGCAGCATCTTTATCCAACGTTGAAGAATCGCCTGCGTGACAGGCAACACAGGTGGTGGAACCATGAACGTTCGTAAAAAATTTTTCGCCAATAATTACTTTTTCCCAGGGCTCCAACGGAGCCACAGAGCCACCTCAGCCGACACCTTCGGATTCAGCTCCATGCGCATCTTCTTCTTCCACAGTCGCAGTATCAATCAGCATTTGTTTGTCTGTATGGCATACCACACAATTATCAACCGGTTGTTCAATAGAAACCGGAACAATAGTTGCTGGTGTTGCCTGGCTTGTGGCCACTTCAGTTTCATCAATAACGGAAGTGGTTGTACTCTTTGCTGTACAAGCTCCCAGCAAAAGCATGGATACACACAGAATTAATAAAGTTATGAATTTTTTCATGGGATTTCCTTTAATAAATTTTCTTCTATTTTGCAGGAATAAATTTTGAAGAGGTTGAATGTTTTTGGATTTTGACCTATTTATCACCTTATTATATAAAGAAAATTATATTAGAAATATCATAATTAAGAAACCTTTAATGCGTTAGTGACATTTATCACAATACAATATTTGATTAATTGTTTTCAATCCATAAGTAATGCTTATTATTAAAACAAATATGATAAAATCAAGCTTATTTGTCAGGAGCTTTGATATGTTAGATACACATCAATTACGAGTTTTTCTGGCTGCAGCAGAAACTTTGAATTTTTCCCAGGCAGCTAAACGATTACATATGTCCCAACCCAGTGTTACCCAACATATCCACAACCTTGAATCTCATTTTGGTATGCAGTTATTTGTGAGAGCAGGAAGAAAAATTTCATTAACGGAAGCTGGTGTTACCCTTTTACCGATGGCAAGGGATCTGGTCTTGTCCGCTATTCGGGCTGATGAGATGATGGATTCATTGAAAGAAGAAATTCATGGAAAATTATGGATTGCCTGTACAACGACTCCGGGAAAATATATATTACCAACAATAATGGCTGATTTCTTAAAAAGATATCCAAAAGTTGAAGCCTTTATTTCTGTGAGTAATAGGAATGACGCCATGCGATTATTAAATGAAGGTAAAGCGCAGATCATGGTTTCGAGTGTTTTTAATTACAATCCGGATGTTGAATTTCATAAATTTATTTCAGAACCTCTGGTTTTAATTGTTCCAAAAAACCACCCCTGGACGCGTAGAGAGAGTATCAATCTGGATGAACTGCGCAAGGCAAATGTGATCCTTCGGGAACATTCAGCAGGTTCATACATGGTACTGCGCGATGGTTTAGCCCAAAAGGGATTTGATATCAGTGATCTACACACGATCTTAACCCTGGGTAATTCCGAAGCGATTGCGTTTGCTGTCCAGGAAGGCGTTGGGGTTGGTTTTGTGTCGATGCTGGTAGCCCAAAGAATTGTCAAAGATCAAGTGGCGATCGTTAAGATTGATGACCTCGAACTTTCACAGGATATTTATATTGGGCAACATCGCCGGCTTCCATCCACCTCGGCCCAGGTCGCATTCTGGAAAATGGCGACTGAACCTCAGAGTGAATCTTTATTAAGAATCCTGTCCTACCTCTCATAGGATTTTGATCCGTACTTATTCCTGCAAGAAATGCTCGCTCAGGGTGGTAAAACGAGAAATTATTGGATCATTTGTGATGTTTTATGAATGTTACTGGATTAAATGAGGTTATAATCGTGCGATGCTTACAAGGATTATTACGAGTGAATAGAGCGATTTTATTTGATCTGGATGGAGTCTTGATTGATTCGATGCGGTGTCATGCACGTACATGGCGAGAAGCGATCAAAACCCAATTAAACATCGAAATTCCTGAAGAATATTTTTTAATCAATGAAGGTAGAAATTCGAAGGATCTTCTGGTAGCGGTGATAAAAGAGCATCAAATCGATGTTGATGACGATACCTGGCAGAAAGTCAGTGATTATCGTGACCAACTCTTTTTAGCAGCCTTTACTCCGCGTCTTGTGAATGGAGCAGAAGAATTGGTTCAACTGCTGCATGGCTTTGGCTATCGGTTGGGTGTCGCTACGGGCAGCACGCAGCAGGTGGTTGAAGAATTGTTATTGAAAACCGGTATTCGCGACTATTTTTCTGATTTGGTATCATCAGAAGATGTTCAATTCAGCAAACCCGATCCGCAACCTTACCTGATGTTGTTACAACAATTACAAGTGAGACCGGAACACGCGCTCGTGATTGAAAACGCACCATTAGGAATTGAGTCAGCAATCGCTGCAGACTTGATCTGCCTGGCTGTTGCAACCACCAATGCACCTGAGTTGTTATCCGATGCATCCAGAGTGTTTATCACATTGGATGAAATTGGAAAATTTCTGGAATATGAATATTCACAGACGAATGGTGTTGGGGTTTGGGGCTTTCAATCAACCATCAAGGAGATCTATGCATCCTAGATTACAACGTGAACAAAAAACAATAGATCTGATGATTAATTTATATTGTCTTGATCATCACAAAAATCAGAAAGAATTATGTGCAGAGTGTCAGGCTCTGAAAGACTATGCTCATATTAGACTGGAAAAATGTCCATATCAGGAAAAGAAAACAACCTGTGCAAACTGTCCAACGCATTGCTATCAAAAAACCATGCGGGAAAAGATACGTGAAGTGATGCGTTATGCTGGTCCGCGAATGATGAGACATCACCCTGGATTGGCGATATTGCATGTATTGGATGGTTTTCGTAAACCAGTTGCTTTAAAAAAGAAGAAAGGATGATAAACAACACAAGCACCGGTTGAGGTGCTCTGTGTTTGGTGCCCATTGAGGGCGGTTCCGCCTGTTATGATTATTATCTCTCATTTTTTTAACAATTCAAGGTATTATCTCAATAAATCGGGGCAAGTGGGTGTTTTTGGCGTGCGGCCGCACGCCAAAAACACCCTGGTCACAAATTATTGAAAGGATACAATTCAAGATTTTGAAAAATAAATGGATGGTTTTGAATATGCATAATTTAACCCTGATCCCGTTTGGACTTCAAGGAAAAGTTTTTCGAAGTCCGATGCCAAATGCATCATTTGATTATGGATTTACTGCCCTGCAGGAAATGAAAAATGCTGAAATTAATAAAGTAATCAATCTTGTGGAAGAATTTGAATGGTGGGAAAGAGCAAAAATGGATTTGCCTGCTCTATATAAGCAACACGAAATAGGGATGTTGCATTATCCGGTCAAGGATTTTGGCATTCCGGAAGATTTGGATTCATATTTGGAAATGGTTCAGAAGGCTGTTTCTCTAGCTCGTGCTGGAGAAAACCTTGCCATACATTGTTTTGCAGGAATTGGCAGAACCGGTACTTTTCTGACTGCCATGGCAATCGAAATATTTGGTTGGAGTCCATTGGAAGCTGTATTCTGGATTAGGCAATTCATTCCAGGTGCTGTAGAAAATGAAACCCAACTCAAATTTGTGATGCAATCATTGTTGTAAATAGATAATTTTAAGCAGGTACCAACACCTGTAAAGCATCTTTTTTTACTTTGATTTCCACTGGCGATTCCCCCCACATCTCTCCATCCGCCTGAGTTGATTGAACCGGATCGGATTCGATTGTGACTGACTGCACCTGCCAGTGCAGGGCGGGATCTTTCAGTTCATTTCCGCCTACGATGGAAGCTGCCAATGAAAATAATTGTAGTAGATCCATCTTGCGCAGCACGAATACATCCAATAAACCATCATCAATTTTTACTTTGGGGTCCAGCACAAGGCCAGGAACGCCAAAATAGCCGGCATTGGCAATTAAGCAGGTTAGTCCTGAACATTCGACTTCCTCACCATCGAGGATCAGGTGGTAATGGGCTTCTTTAATTTTGTGCAGGGCTTGAGAAGCACCCATTATGTAGGCGAAAATTCCGTATCGTTCTTTTAGCTCTCGATCCGTACCTTCCAGCATAGCCGCTTCCAAACCAACGCCTGCCCGTAATGCAAATGCTGGTACTGTCTGATCATTAGTTGTCCCCAAATCAATGGATCGGAGACGTGATTTTTCAGGGTGGGTAATCAAATTGCAGGCTTCCTGTAAATTCTGCGGAATGCCAAGTTCGATGGATAAAATATTGCCTGTACCTCCAGGAAGGATGGCCATGGGAATGCCAGTTCCCTGCAATCCACTGGCTACTTCCATGACAGTACCATCACCGCCATAAGCGACAATGATATCAACACCATCTTTTATTGCTTTTTCTGCCTGACAGATCCCATCACAACGTTTTTTAGTAATTACCAGATCCCAATCGATATTAGCCTGATGGAAAAGATTATTAAATATTCGCAAGGGAGGATTTTTTGATCCTGCACTTGGGTTTAGAATGACACGCACATTTTTTTTCGCCATAGCCGGTCTCAATCAAATTTATTAATCTTTTTTTGGAGCGTTCTTATTCTATTATAAAAAGAAAACATCAAATTTGTTAATTAATAAAAGCATTTTATTGTCTATTGCACTATGATATGTTAGATTTAACCACATGACTGGTGAGCCAATAGAATGAGAGCTGATATGAGGAATTCTTTAAAATTAGTTGTACGCCTGTTTTTAACGATTGCTTTAAGTGCCGGGGCAATTTTTCTTGCTTTGGAATTAATGGATAATCTGTATGGGTATCGTTCTCCATTATCAGAGAATCCCCCAATTCCAGGCCGATCATTCGGAGAGCCAGTCGGGGAACGGGTTGTTTATGTTCTGATCGATGGGTTGCGCTATGACACATCCCTGAAAACCGAGGTGATGCCATTTTTAAACCAACTGCGGAACCAGGGAGCTAGCGCAAAAATGCACTCCCAGACACCTTCGTTTTCATCTCCTGGATATGGCAGTTTATTAACCGGAGCCTGGCCGTATTTAAGTGATGCACCGGCTTTTAATCTTGAATATGAAAATTTTTATCCACTGACCCAGGATAATATATTTAGCTCGGCGAAACGGTATGGGTTACGAACTGCGATATCCGGATATTATTGGTTTGAGAAATTGATTCCTTCAGATGCACTGGATATAGGGTTTTTCACCCCGGACGAGGATCAAAAAGCCGATCGCCAGGTGGTGGATGCAGCCATTCCCTGGCTGGAATCAGGTAATTATGATTTGATCATGATTTATCTGGATCAGGTGGACTATGCTGGACACCAAGAAGGCGGACCGCTCGATGAACGGTGGGATCAGGCAGCGAACCGGGTGGATGCATTATTGGCTGAAATTGTGGCAGAATTAGATTTTTCAACAGATGTGCTGGTGATCAGTTCTGATCATGGTCATATTGATCAGGGGGGACATGGCGGACACGATCCAGTCACCCTTGTCGAACCCTTTATCATGGTTGGAAATCGTGTCTTGCCCGGTGTGTATGATGATATAGCCATGGTGGATGTGGCACCGACATTGGCAGCTTTAGTAGGCATTAATTTACCAGCAACCACCCAGGGAAGCGTGCTGACTGAAATGATCAATTTTCCCAGGAGCACGCTCAGTGAACTTAATAATGAAACTGCCAGGCAACAATCTCAATTGCTGGCAGCTTATGCCACAGCTATTGGTCAACCATTACCCGAAGAAGCAACCACAGCTGATCCAAACTTGAGTGTGCAAGAATATCAGTATGCATTGGAGAAAGTGCAGCAATCAAAACTAAACCAGGAACGGTTGATCCGGTTCGGAATAGCAGCTCTGGTCTTTTTGTTGTGCATTCTCATCATATGGCGATTAAAACCCAAAAGTTGGTTAAATCTGGTGCTGGGTGCGATTGTGTTCTCTGGATTATTCCATGTCTCCTATATAACTTTTGGACAAAAACTTTACTCGTATAGTACAGTAATCAGTCCGACTCAATTGGTATTGATCAATGGCATCTTTACGTTGATCTCTCTGGGGATTACCCTGTTATTACTCACCTTCCAGAATTGGATTGTGATGGATTTAAAACAGAATTTTATAAAAATTCTTGATCTGGGTTTATTTATCATGGTTGTCACCTCCTTGCCACTGATTGCCCATACTCTGTGGAATGGTTTGTTTGCGACCTGGATTTTGCCGGATCTTGCTTTGCATTACCTGGCATTATTAAGTCTGATTCAGGTATTCTTTATTGGGTTGGGGCTTTTCTTCTTAAGTCTGGCAACCGTGATAATTTATATTTCCAGAAGGAGAAAAACTGCATGACTCAATTGATTTTACACGCAGCCAATATCGATCCATATAAACCCCCTGGTTCGTTGGCTGGGCTGGAAATGAGTTTGAAAGCCGGGATTAATAGGATTGAAGTGGATGTCATCCCGATGAAGGATGGCGATTTTGCGCTGTTACATGATCCGAAGCTGGAAAACGTAAGCGAATTTTCAGGACAGGTGGCTGAGCAGACTACGGCTATTATTCAACAGTTAAAATACAAAGATTCGACTCATCATTTAGGAACACTCAGTCAGGCTGTTGCACTTTTACAGGAATATCCGGTTGATGGGTTTTTACAACTGGATTTGAAACCGTATGCACCATTAACACATGAAAGTTTGCGTAATCTGGTAAATTGGATAAAACCAGTTCAGCATTCGGTGATGGTCAGTTCAGTCGCAGATTGGGCTTTGCGAGTCCTGCATAAAATGGTTCCGGATTTATTATTGGGCTTTGACCCGTTGCTTTACCTGGATCTGGTCCAAGAGGAACCAAGAGAAGAAGGAATACCACCTTTCCGCGTTGGAGCCTTTGGTTACCTGGATGATCATCCTCTGGCGGTACAACGCTGGGGGAAATTGAAGCGAATACTTTGCAGCACGGGCTGAGGCACTCTTACAACAGGTGCCGGCGGGTATTACCTGGTTTATCAATGCACAATTACTGGATGAAGCCAAAGATGCAGGTTTTGATTGGATTAAGTACCTTCAAGATACCGGGAACACAGTGAATGCCTGGACGCTTGATATGGATCGGCTTGCCCTGGCTTCGAGAATGGCAGAATCCGGTGTGGATTATATAACTACCAATCAACTACCTGAAATGGCTGCTCACCTGAAGATCCAATCTGGATGATGGACGATGAAATTCTTTAGCTATCAAACAGCTTCTATTCAGCTTGATCCAAAAAAGATTACCAAGCTATCTAAACACTATTGAAAATTATGGAAAAAGTGTCATGATTAAATAGGTGCTTCATACTATGGTGGATGGGAATGGTGACAGTGAAATCTGGCAGGTTGGTGTTTTTTGTTCTAATCTTTCTGCTTTTGGTGGGATGTAGTGGAGTTGAGCCTGTAGTAACCCCTGATGAACTGATGACGGTTGATCCTATCGTGAATTCAATGGGGACTACTACATTAATTGAAAATGAATCACCAGCTCAAACCCCTGATATTGGGGAAGCACCATCGACCCCTGAACCCATTCCGGCAGCAACGCCATTTTTGAGAATAGATTCACGGATTAATTTGTTGCCACCTGGTTTTTATCTGGTTTTTTATGACCTGGAAAAAAACACATTGGAGGCTCTCTCATTTCAAATTATTACAATGACCATTGCCACAGGAAATGAGATCTTTGAACATTCAACCAATACAATTTATGCACTGGTTGGGGATAAATTGATTAACTTACAAACCAGAGAAAACTTCCTGGTTTCAGCATTGAAGGATGATGAAAACTGTGAAATTAGTTCTATATCAAAATCTGGTCATATGCTTGCAGTGGGTTGTGAGAAGGATGGGTTGAAAATTTTTTCGATTGGCAGTGAATGGCAAACAATTCTACCCGAGGAAGATCGGTCAGCAATACAGGTTTTACCGCAATTATCACCAGATGATGAACAGCTAGCTTTTTGTATCAATGATCCTTTAAAAGAGGATACCTCCAAAATGGTTCGAATTGAACTGAAACGGTGTCTATCGGGTGAAGATTGTGAAGTGCAATTGATTTCCTCCAGCTGTGATGACCTAATCTTTGCCTGGTCGCCCGATGCAAAAATGATGGCTGTAGCTGAACAGCATCAGGGTATTCGTTTGTATGATTTTGTGTTTGGCACCAAAACCGAATTACTGACACCAGAACAAACCCTTCAAATGGACGATTTAGCCTGGTCACCCGATGGCGACCGGATTGCTTTTACTCGCCAGGAAGGTTCTGAAAAGAAGCCTTTTTCCTCCATATACCTGGCAAATCTTCAGGGTGGTGAACCACGACTGTTTTATCAAAGTGAACATCCGATCAAATTAGTAGGTTGGTTGAACATCATTTCAACTTTTAAACCTAACGGACGATATGTAGTTCTACCATCGGAAAACCAATACTGGCTCAAAGACGCTCCAAGCCATGATGCATTTAACCTTAAGCAATTTATTGCTGGTGAAAAAGTCAGAATTTTAGATAAATCTGAAATGGTGGCTGGGGAAAAATGGTGGCAGGTTCGGGTGGGTGATTTTACTGGCTGGGTGGTTGAAAATTCACTCCATTTTCAGGACGATTGGGCATACGGTTTAGGATCGCCAGTGTTCGAACCGGGTCGGCGGTTAATTGTAAAAGTTTCAGGAAATGACTTGCGGTTACGAGAGATGCCATCGTTAACAGGTGGCGTTAAGCGATATCTGCAACCCGGTATGAAGCTGATGATTGTTGATGGTCCAGCGGTGGTTGACAAATTCAATTGGTGGCTGGTCGAAATTGAAGAATCAAAAATCTATGGCTGGGTGGTAGAAGAAGCCTTATGGTATGCGACTGACTAATATAATTGCCCTGCGTTGTTAAGATGCAGGCACCAAATGGAGATGAATCCCATTTGGATCAACCAGAGAGACACCGTCTTCTGTGTTTTCCAGGGTATGTTCGGCTTCTTCAAGTTTTTTTACCAGATTTTCAAGGCTCTTTTGATCGGGTAAAACGATCTCAAAATGATGTAACCCAGCTGTATCGGCAGCCAGTGGATCTGCCCCAGCACTTAGCCAGGTATTGGCACCAATATGGTGGTGATACGAACCGCTGGCAAAAAAAAGTGCCTGCTCACCATATGCCTGCGTAATTTCAAACCCAAGTTTTGTATAAAACTCAGCTGTTTTTTCCAACTCGGCAACCCGCAGGTGAATATGTCCGATGGTAGTATCAGCTGGTAACCCGGTCCATTTTTTATTTTTTCCTTGAATGGTTAAAATCAGATCGTCCAAATCCAGTTCTTCAGTGATCATATCCAATTGACCTTCTTCATCGATTGGCCATTGTTCATACTCCCGGTCGCAGGTCAATTCAATACCCATGTCCTCAGGACCGGTTAAATACAAAGCTTCGGATACCCCATGATCTGCCACACCATCCAGTTCCACCTGATTATTCACCAGATGATAAATCAGTCGGGCCAGATCTTCGCGACTGGGTAAACGAATAGCGACATGATAAAGCCCGGTGGTTTTTTTTCGTGGTGTTGGATTATTGACCCGATGGAGTACCAGGAGAGGTTGGTCGGCAATGGTTCCAAGGGTAATGGATTGGTCAGATTTCTCGATTACTTTCATGCCCAATCCTTCTTCGTAAAAATATGCAGCACGCTCCAGGTTAGAAACGTTGTAATGAACTTTCCCAATATGCATCAGTATAGATTCTGATAATTCCATTTAATTCTCCGTATTTTTTACTATTGGGAGAATATCATGCTAGAGCCCGGATGTCAATTTAAATCATCAGGGTTGTAAGTGAAAAAACTTCGGGGTCACCTACTTTTCAATTTTAATGATCACAGACATTTTCCAACGCAACTGCAGATCATTATCGATTAATTCAATGCGTATAGGATAAATCACATCGTTGAATTTCATAACCGGGAAATCTTTGACCTCAATGATCCTGCCGCGAACTGTCTCATCTGGATAGGCGTCAAATTCCAACGTCACAGTATCTCCTACCTCGATATCTACAATTTCCAACTCGTTAGTATCAGTGCTCTCCACATACCAGGTGGAAAAATCAGCAGCGATTGCAATCATTTGCCCGGTGTAGATCCATTCACCTTTCTGAACATCCAGTTTAACCAATGTGCCTTCGATGGGTGTGGTGATTTCAAGATCGGCAATCGATGCCTCGATCGCATCAATCCTTGCGTTAGCACTGGCAAGTTGGTCTTTGGTCAAGGCCAATTGGTCTTCTGGAACTTCCTCTTGTTTGAATTTTCGGTACTCATTCCAGGCTGTTTCTTCTTCGGCTTCTGTAAGTGCAAGGGTTAATTGAAGTTGGTCGTATGTCTGTTCCAATGCGGCTTGTTCGCGCTCTAATTCATTCAGTGCTATTTGAGCATTATCCACATCTTCCTGGCGGTTCACTCTCTGTGGATTGTCTTCCTCGAGATCCAGGAAATCTTTCAGGTCTTCTTTGGCATCTTCCAATTCTTTTCTTGCATCAATGACATCTTCCTTGACTGCCTCCAGATCTTTATCATATTGATCCTTATCAAATGTATCCCAGGCTGCCAGGGCTGACCTTCTGGCTGTTTGAGCATCCAGAACTCTTTGAAAAGCTTTTTGTTTCTGGAGATTTCCATATAACAGTAAATCATCCAGCGCTTGTTGTGCTTTTAGTTGATCCAATTGAGCAGATTTCAATTCAGCCAACATCTGCTCCGGGGTTTCCAGACGGAGAATCACCTCACCTGCCTGTACGATTTGACCCTCTTCGAGTAGAACCTCCTCAACCTGGCCAGTAATGGTCGAGATGATTTGAATATCGTTCCTGGGTACAACCTCACCTTCCGCAATGATCAAGCCGGATGTATCTTCTTTAACAGAATCATAAATAACAGGTGTAGCCTGGCTAGCTGTAATCGCCGTAAAGGTATCACACGCTCCTAAAAGTATGGATGATCCCAATATCGTTATGATTAAGAATAATTTTTTATACATGCTTTCCTCCAGTTTTTACGTTTGAAAATTTGTATCCTTTCAATAATTAGTGGCTAAGGTGTTTTTGGTGTGCAGCTGCACACCAAAAACACCCGCTTACCCCGATTTATTGAGATCATACGAATTTCTATTGATGGTTTCTAAAAAAGAAATTGATGATTTATTCATATGCCAATACCTCACGGATGGTAAGCCGGGCTGCATTTCGAGCAGGAATGTAGCTGGCAATCAGAGACAAAAATATTAAAATAAAGAACCACAGGATGATGCCTTTGGGGGTGATGACAAATTGTGATTCAGCCCCAAAAATCGCCTTATTGACCAGATTGGTCAATACATAAGAGATTGGCAGGGATGCCAGTATTCCAAATAAATAGCTGGTTAACCCGATAAACAGGCTCTCAAAAGTAACCAGGCGAATGATAACGGCATCATATGCTCCTACTGCCCGTAGAATTCCGATCTCAGCAGTCCTTTCCAATACATTTAAACCCAGGGTTCCACTCAGACCAATACCCCCCACAATGCCTGTTAATACGGCGAGAAATAACAACACATAAATCAATACCTGAATCTTTTCAAGACCTTGTTTCACGATCTCTTCACGGGCTGTAATTGAATTTACTTTGTAACCAGATGTCGTTAGATGTTCATCAATCATGGTTGCAATCTTCATTTGATCTGCCAGATCATGCCCCTGTGATACAACGCGATAAGACATGGCATGGGAGGGTGAGCTCAAAATTTCTGCCAGGTTCTTGTATGAAGTGAATGCATATTTTTGATCCAGGCCGGTGTAATGAAAGATTCCCACCACCGTCCAGAATTCTTCCTTTCCATTGATATCCAGAACGATTTTATCTCCGGGCTTAAGTTTGGGGTAATTGTTCCAGAAGGCATCATTTACCACCAGTGTATTTCGCTCACCAGGTTGAACCCATCGCCCCATGTTCACAACCTTTTTCACCAGGGTACTGTTTTGTGGTGGACCCACCAGTAAGACATTTTCAATGGTATTGGTGGTCTTTAATAACGCTGATGTTGCCATCCAGGCTTCTGAGCTAACAACTCCAGGTACCTGTTGTAATTGGTGATTGATCTCTTCGATTGGATAATTTCGAACCATATTGATAAAAATATCTGCCTGGTTATATTGAAGAACACGATCAATTTGTTTATTGAGTGATAATTCCACATTAAAAACAGAAATAAAAATAGCGCAGCCTAAAGATAAGGTAAAGATGGTTAACAAGAGACGGCCTTTCTGACGAAAGGTGTTACGAATCCCAAGGGTGATGATGCCGTCTTTGCTGCGAATGTTATCCAACCAGAGGTCAAATCGGCCAGGTTTTGTGGCATGGTTAATCAGGTTCGATGTAAGGGCTTTATGGATGGGAATACTGGCTCCCTGTACGATTGGTTTCAACGCAGCTAACACTGGAATTATCAGCGTTACAATTGTCTGAATGATGATGACTTCAGGAAGATAGATGAATAAGTCTGGGGTTAATAACTTCCCATTCAACACAGGCAGGATGTTGGCACACATGATTCTACCTACGTAAGCACTGGCAGGAATTGCAATGATAAGAGAAATCAGGCTGAAGAAGATCACCAAAGCCACATACATACCAATGATCTGATTGCGTTGCCCTCCCACCAGCTTAATCACCCCAATTTGGCGAATATGTTGAGCCATGAGCGCATTCATGGTGTTGATAATTAATGCACTGCTTAAAACCAGAATAAACACACCAATAAATCCAATAATTACAGAAATAGCATTGGTGTAATTGGCATAGGGTTGATCGGTGGAAAGGTTTACCGATTGATTGAGAATCCTACGCCTACTGTTTTCGATTTCTTCAATTACCAGTCTGGCAACCTCTTCAATATTTATCAGATCGTTTTGATCGCCTGTAACGGTAAGAACGAGATTGTTATATTTTTTTGGTTGATATAAAAATTCCAGGGTTTCGAGCGAGGTGAATCCGATGCGTTCATTGAATGTGATGGCGAGATCCGAGCTATAGTCAAACACAGAGCCAGCAACTTTTAATTCCTTTTGCGTGCCATCACTCATTTCTATCAAAATACTGGATCCTGGCTCAACTGGTAGGGTCTCCAATGAGCTTTCTGTGATCAATATTTCTTTATCATCCGGATAGGTTTTTCCACTTGCCGGGGTGAGAATTTTAATGCGTTGATTCGATAAATCCTCGACAGCAATGATACTGAAGGACATCCAATTACCGTTTTCCGGGTTTTGGACTTTTGCAGAAATGGTGGTTCTGCCGACGACATCTTTAACCCGATCGATTCTTTGAATAGTTTTTACTAAATCTTCATCAAAGGGTTCAGTCTGGATTTGAATATTGGCTGGATTGGTAGAGAGATACGTTGCAACCATACTGTCTGGAATAACAAAGTAGCCAATCCCGACCACACCGACAGAGAAAATTCCTATGGAGATGGATGCAATGATCAGCAATGATCGGGCTTTGTTTTCCCAGAAATCGGCGATCACTTTCTTCCAGCGCGGTCTCATGCTTTCTTCTCCTGATCTCCAGTGGATGGAATTGATTGTCGGTTTTCACTGACAATTCTGCCATCAACCAATTGCAGTACCCGTCTTGCTCGTTTGGCCAGGTCTTCATCGTGGGTTACCATGATGATTGTTTTCCCAGAAGAGGAGAGCGTCTCGAAAATTTCGAATATTTTTTCTGCTTCACCCGAACTCAGGTTTCCAGTAGGTTCATCTGCGATAAGAATCGGTGGATCATTTGCCAATGCTCTGGCAATCGCAGTGCTTTGTTGTTGACCACCAGAAACCATATTAGGTCTTTTGTGAGCGAATTTCTGTAATCCCACCTGTTTCAAAAGATCCAGAGCCCGTTCCAATCGTTCAGCATGAGTATATTTACCTGCGATTTGCATGGGTAACATGACATTTTCTACGAGAGATAAGACAGGAATTAATTGGTAAAATTGGAAAACAATCCCCAGGTTTTCTCCACGCCATTTTGCCATATTGGTTTCAGGAAGACTGTGAATTTCCATCCCATCAACGATGACTTTTCCGGATGTAGGTTTATCAATTCCGGTAATCATATTCATTAATGTAGATTTACCACTGCCAGATCTGCCTACTATTGCTGTGAATTCATGTTGATGAAAAGCAATGTTGATATCGCTCAATGCAACAAACTGCATGGATGCTGCCTGAAAAACTTTACTAAGGTCTATTAATTTGATGAATGGAGGGAATTGATTCATTTCAGGCACGTTTCCCTCTTTTTGCTTCTTTTCGGATCACACCATCCACTAACAAAAAGAGATGATCAAACAATGGTAATAGCTGTTTATCGTGGGTAACCATCACCACTGTTTTTCCGGATTTGACTATCTGTTTGAAAATTTTGAAGATAACCAGACTGGTTTGGGAATCTAATGATCCGGTCGGTTCGTCGGCTACAATGATTTGCGGATCATTGATTAATGCGCGCGCGATAGCTACCCGTTGGCGTTGCCCCCCAGAAATCGAAGCTGGATTTTTTTGGGCATGTTCGGCAATTTCGAGCTGGGTTAAGATCTGCATAGCACGTTTTGCACTATTCATTCGTGAATAATCACCACACAGATCCATTGGCAGCAGGACATTATCCAGAATGCTGATTTGGTTCAGTAATTCGAAAGATTGAAAAACAACCCCCATCGTCTTTCCACGCCAATGGGTCATTTTCTCCTGGTTGGTCTGATGGAGCGGAAAACCATCAATCCAGAGTTCACCTTCTGTCAGTTGATCCACACCTGTCAAAACATTCACCAGAGTGGATTTTCCGGCACCGGATTTTCCAATTACACCCACAAACGAACCCTGTCCGATGCTCATGTTTACATGATGTAAGGCGTTCACATTTCCAGCAGGGGAAAAGTACGTTTTGGTCACATTCTTAAGCTCTATATAGTTGGATTTATTGGTCAACATCATTAAATTTACTTCTGTCTTTTATTTTACAAATGAAGTGTTATTATGTATAAATATCCTAGAGTTTTCTGATCGCGATGTCAATCATGTTCTTCACATGAGATTTTTTGATCTGTAAATTAATTGACAGAAAGGATTGAAATGTCAACAAAAGACTCCACAGATTTAAGGGTCAGGCGTACCCGCAAGTGGCTCCAGGAAGCGCTATTATCTCTGATGCTGGAAAAACCATTCACAAGAATTTCAATTGCTGAGATTACTGATCAAGCTCAGGTCTCCCGTCCAACTTTTTATTTGCATTACCGCAACAAAGAAGAAGTTTTGGAGGATTATCTGGATTCCATGTATAAAAACTTTATGGATGATATGCAACCTTATTTAGAACTCGATCATTCAGGGGAAAATGGCGGTGAAATTTTTTGAACAGATTGCTGATCAGGCAGTGTTCTTGCGGTCCTTAATTGACTCCGAAGTTTCAAATCTGGTGATGAATAAATTACATAAATATTGTTATGATGTCATCAAACAATCTTTGGATCAGGCACCATACCCATCCATGGAAGGTACAATCTGGGATTATGTCATCGCCAGTATTGCCGGTAGTGTTTATGCCATGAGTCTCCGTTGGTTACAAATGGATATGCCACACACACCCAAGGAAATGGGGGAATTAACCATGCGGTTAATCAGGCCAGGAATTCGGGAAGTATTGATTCAAGGTGGAGAATAGAACTGCTTATTTATCCTTTATAAAAATGTATAGGATTAATAAACAACAGAGAAAAAGATTTTTTGCGAATGTGATCCGTTACCTTTTCGCTCATAATATTCTTTGGTAAGATCAAACCATGACACCAGAAAATAATGCCAACTCACTTTTGACACAAACCCTGGAAGGTGTGCTGGAAAGAATTACATTTCAGAATGATGAGAATGGTTACACCATTGCGAAAATTCTTCCCAAAGGAAAAATCCAACCCATCACAGTTGTGGGGGCGTTGGCAGGTGTGCAGGTAGGGGAATCGCTGGTATTGTCGGGGGTCTGGACCAATCATCATCAATATGGCCGCCAATTTGAGGTCAAGTCCTATCAGGTGCGGTATCCAGCCACATTGGAAGGTATTCGCAAGTATCTGGGTAGTGGGTTGATCAAAGGGGTTGGCCCGGTGACCGCCAGGAAAATTGTGGATTACTTTGGGCTAAAAACGCTGGATGTGCTGGATAAAACCCCCGACAAAATTCTGGAAGTGCCAGGCATAGGACCTTCCAAAGCGGATCTGATTGGCACAGCCTGGATAGAGCAACAACAAATTAAGGAAGTGATGCTGTTTCTCCAAAGTCATGGTGTCAGTGCCAGTCTGGCTGTCAAGATTTATAAGCAATATGGTGAAAAATCGATTCAGGTGGTGCGGGAAACTCCTTATCAATTAGCACGCGATATTTTTGGCGTAGGCTTCAAAACAGCAGACCAGATTGCGCAAAAATTAGGACTGGCCATGGATTCTCCGGAGCGGATTCAAACAGGGTTGTTGTATGCCCTGGGAAATCTGAGTAATGAGGGACATTGTTTTGCCACCCCGGATCAACTTCTGGCAGAGACTGTTCCCTTATTAGATCTACAAAAGGAATTGTGTTCGGCTCAAATCCAAAACCTAATTGCGCAGGAAGCCATTATCGCAGACAAGGATGTGCTTTATCTGCCACCGTTCTATCATGCTGAAAAAGGGGTAGCCAATAAGCTTTTACGGATCATGCAAAGCAGTCTGGATCGGTTGGGAACATTTAAAAAAATGAACTGGCAGTTGGCTTTTTCGGTTCTGGATCGAACCAGCCAGATTCAATTGACAACGCAACAAAAATTAGCCATCCAGACGGCATTAACAGAAAAAGTCAGTGTTCTTACGGGTGGTCCTGGTACAGGGAAAAGCACCATCACCGGTTCTATCATCCAGCTCCTGAAAGAGCGGCATGCATCTGTTTTGTTGGCAGCTCCCACTGGCAGGGCAGCCAAACGATTAAGTGAAACCACCGGATTGCAGGCTAAAACCATCCACCGTTTATTGGAATTTACACCTTCAGAAGGCGTAAATTTTGCCCGGGACCGTGAGAATCCGCTGGATGCAGACCTGATTATTATCGATGAAACATCCATGGTGGATATATTGCTGATGAACCACCTGCTTAACGCGGTAGAGGTTGGTTCGCATATTCTGTTTGTAGGTGATATGGACCAATTGCCATCCGTAGGCGCAGGGAATGTGTTGCGGGATTTAATTGAGAGCAATGTGATCCCCGTGATTCGCCTGGATACGATTTTTCGGCAAGCAGAAGATAGTTACATCATTGTGAATGCACACCGCATCAACAATGGAGATATGCCATTATTTTCCAAAGATGCCACGGATTTCTTTCTGTTTCCAGAGACGGACGCCATCAAAGCAGCTGATTGGGTGGTTGATCTGGTCAGCCAGCGGGTGCCAAATAAGTTTGGATTTGACTCAATCAAAGATATTCAAGTGCTGACACCAATGCATCGCGGAGCCAGTGGAGTGACCGAATTGAATGAAAGGTTACAAAATAACCTCAATCCGGAAGATCCACGAAAAGCGGAAGTCCGGCATGGATCCAGAGTTTTCAGAGTGGGTGATCGGGTGATGCAAATCCGCAATGATTACGATCGTCAGATTTTTAATGGGGATCAGGGAATGATTGCCAGTATCGATACAGAAAATCATATTGTGATGATTAATTTTGATGAGCGATTGGTGCCCTGTGAGACAGTCCAATTAGACGAACTGGTACATGCATATGCCATCAGCATTCACAAATCCCAGGGATCTGAATTCCCGGTGGTGGTTATCCCATTATTGATGCAGCATTATATGATGTTACAGCGCAATCTCTTGTATACAGCCGTAACCCGGGCGAGAAAGCTGGTGGTGATGGTGGGGGACAAAAAATCGATTGGCATGGCCGTGCGTAATAATAAAATTGCGTCGCGGAATACCTTCTTGAAAGAGAGACTTTATGAAGAACCGAAGCAAAAGAACTCCAGTTCACTCTGGTGATGCTTTTGTAATTAGGTACAAATAATGAATGCCAAAGGTTCTATTTACTGTTTTTGATCGATAAAATTGAGAAAATTATTGTGAATTGCCTGGGAACATATTATGCGAAATACTCGTCTCATTACAAGCAAAAAATTTATTGGGAACAAGGAAAAAATGACAAAAACTAAATTATCTAAAATTATTCTTTTGATAATTACAATAGGTCTGGTTGGGTGTTCACCAACAACATCCATCATACCCGAACCAACGATTATGCCTACCAACACTCCAACAATAGTTCCAGTAAAAATATTGACACCCCTCGCCAATGAGGAGACAACCTCTTATCTGGATTCAAAAAACTGTACTTTTGATGTCGATGGTCAAACCATCTTGCTTGTTGATGGGTATGCTGAAAATGAAAACACACCTCAATCAGCTTCCAAACTGGTTACAAGATATTTTGGCAATGAGATAAATATTGACCTTAACTTGGATGGATTGATGGATTCAGCCTTACTTTTGCAACAAGAGAATGGTGGAAGCGGTTTGTTTTATTATGTGGTAGCAGCCATCCAAACAAAAGATGGTTGTTCAGGAACGAATGCGATCTTCCTGGGTGATAGGATAGCACCACAAAGTACGAATGTTTATATGAGTGAACCAACTCAATTTATTGTAAATTATGCAGATCGAAAACCGGATGAACCGATGACATCATCGCCAACTGAAGGAATCTCGAGAGTATTTAATCTTGAAAATGGGTTATTGGTAGAGGTTTTAGTTTCTTCAACCACAACTCCCTAGCCCAATTAAACAACTACGCTGGAAATAAATAAAATATTTGAGTCTCCACGCCCGGTTAATGGGAAGGTGATTTTTCAAATTAGGTTTAACTGGTTACGCAAACCAATCCAATCCCATTCGGGCCAACATGTGCCCCAACCGCCGGTGTAACCATCTGATAAATTGGCTGGTTGTTTTCGGGGATCAATGTATTGGCTTTCTGGTATAGCCATCTGGCTGCTTCCAACGCCTGGGTGTGCACCACTGAAACATGCTCCAATGGGCCTAGATTGCGTACATAGTTTAGCATCCGCTCAATGGCTTTTCCACGCGTCCTGACCTTATCAAAAATTGGATTTCCGGAATGAAATGTCATCAAAGGTTTGATGCGTAATAATGAACCAATACCCCGCATGGCAAGATTAATCCTGCCACTCAAATGCAAAAATTTTAGCGTATCTAATAAAGCATAAACATAAGTTCGATTTCCCAGATCAGTAATCACATCCATAATTTCTTTCACGGTAGCACCAGCTTCGGCCATTTTACAGGCAGTTAATCACCTGCAAGCCTGCTCCTAACGTTAATTGCTGGGTATCATGCACCGTAACTGGAATTTTTACCTCACTGGCAGCTTTAATGGTGGAATTGTAAATCGTGCTGAGATTACTGGCAACGTGAATAGAAAGCACATGATCAAATCCTTCTTCTGCTGCCTTCGCATACGCTCTGGCATACGTCTCTGGCCCAGGCGCTGCAGTTTTTGGATGTTGGGGAAAGCTATCCAGACTATCATAAAATTGTTTACGTGTCATTTCCACCCCATCCAGATAGCTCTGATTGCCAATGTTTATGTAAGATGGCACTACTTTGATGTCATATTGCTGAATTACGGTCATCGGGGATATCGCAGACACTGTCGGTTACTATCTTGATGCGCATATTACCTCTTTGATACCAGATTTCAAAGAAATTTTTATGATATAAAATAAAACACAATCGTTAAAATAAAGTATGTCAGAAATTAAATAATTATTATTGTATGCCTTAAAGGAAAAAAATGAAAAAGAAATCTACTTTTGATATTCTGGTATTGAATGCCCGACCAGCTGCCGGAAAAAGTGAAGTGATTGATTATTTGAAACGCTGTCCTGTAGAAGAACGTCAAAAACGGTTTAAAATAGCCGACTTTGAGGAAATTGATGATTTTCCGATGTTGTGGACCTGGTTTGAAGAAGATGATATTTTACAAAAAATGGGATATCCCCGTTTACACAGTGATGAGCAGGGCTATTTCAAGTGGGAACATCTCTGGCATTTGTTAATTCAACGAATGTGTTTTGATTACCTGAAGAAGGTGACCAGAATTCCAGATTACCATGAAAAATACACAACTATTATTGAATTTTCTAGAGGGAGTGAACATGGCGGCTACCGTGAAGCCTATCAACACTTATCTAAAGATGTGGTTGAGCGCATGGTTATTTTATATCTGGATGTGTCCTTCAGTGAATCCTTGCGCAAAAATCGGGCAAGATTTAACCCCGATAAACCGGATAGTATATTAGAGCATGGTTTACCGGATGCGAAATTAGAGCGGATGTATAAAGAAGTGGATTGGCATGATTTGGTGAGTAATGACCCCGCTTACATAACTATTCAAGGTGTCAAAGTGCCATATGTGGTTTTTGAGAATGAGGACGATGTCACCACGGCTCGCGGAGATGCATTAGGCGATCGTCTGGAAGCCAGACTGCAAACCCTCTGGAAACGCTGGCTGGAGAGATGATGCTTTTAACAATTCGTTTTTGATCGTTTGGAAAATATAAACACGACAATAAAAACCATACCAAAGAGTGGAATTCCAATGCTAGAAAGAAGCTGTAATGCGTTGGAATTTTCTTTTTCAGTGGCGTACTGGTTGGTAATAGGTAGTTCACCCTTTTCCATTTGCTTGTTCTGAATGATTTGCGGAAGTTGATCAGAAAATTCGGGGATGGCAAGGATGGCATATTGGTCCTTCTTTAAATTCAGGTTGATCCATTTTTCAAGATCAGTCTTAATTTGATTGCCCGTCAAAATCTGATCTCCGATGATCACCAGAGGAACGCCAATATTATTTTTAGGAACCCCAAATCGCTCTGCCATTTGATAAAACCTGTCAACAGAATCGATTTCCTTCAACTCGATTGGAAAGAACACAACCTGATCTTGGTATTTGACGTCAATATCTGGTAACACAGTATTAATCACTTCTGCACAAGAGGTGCAATCTTGCATCCAGAATAACAGGATGATAATTTTTGCATTGCGCAGTTTTTCATCGTTGACAGCGGAGAAACTCCCATGCAAACCTTCTGAATTGGTGCAATTATCATCACTGAAGGCACAAATATCATCCTGGTCAGGAACCGTGGTTGACTCAGGTGAAGCTGTAGCCAGTACATTGGTAGTATCAACGATCGTTTTGCTCTCGATCTTATTTCCTGCTGCAACGCTGGAAATACCAGAAAAGAGAAATGAGATAATCACAACCATTATCAAAGGTATCTGTCGTTGCTGTTTCAAGTTTTTTTGAAAATGTTGCATGGCAAAGATTATACCTTTGATAAATGAGGTTCAGTAAAGAAATTATCCAAATGATCGTTGGGTGTGGATTAAATTGACAGAACCAAACCAAATAAATACCCAGCCAGGGTACTCAAAATCGCAACCAGGAGGACATAAATGGATGTTTTCTTCTTTCCCATGATGCCCGTCAAAACCAAAATCGATTGGATCGATAATTCCGGATCAGAGAGCAGGTATGCCAACAAAGGACCCCGCGCCATGCCTAAATCCAGGAACATTTTTGCAACCGGAACTTCCACCAGTGTTGGGAAATACATGAAAACTCCGAAAATGACACCCACAAAATTTGCCAGAATAGTATTTTCCCCCGCCAGAGATTGAATCCATGCTTCTGGAATAATGACCCTGGCAATACCTGCCAGAAAAACACCCACAATCAGGATTGGGAATATCTGTTTGACAAATTTCCAGGTTTCCCAAATCCAACCTGCCAACTCATCCTGATCAAATTTACGACTGGCAACTACCCCGATCAAGATTAAGAGAATCGCCTCACCAAAGAAACGACCATTGATTCCGATGGAAGCGCTGGAAATTCCAACAAAAGGAGCTGCAATCATAATTGTCAGCCCAATCGCAATAAAAACGGCATAAGTCCAACGATTGAAACCATCGAAGATATTTTCAAATCCTTTCCATGCCATGAATCCAATCATGATCAACATTAGAATTAAGAGTACACCTTGAATGGAAAGATTTGATGCGTTCAGTGTGCTGATCAAATTCCCTTCTGGATTAATGGGTAAGCTCAAATCAAAGTAGACATCAGTAAGTAATGGAATCTGTAATGTGCCAACAATCAGGGTTAAAACCAATAAAATGAAAAGCCACCAGATAGCAGGTTTGACTTCGGCTGTCTGATCAAAAACACCGTTTTTTTGCATTTCGGAGCTGCGTTCCATTTCTTCTTTTCGGAAGATCCAGGCTATGATTAATCCGATCACAATACCAAAAACGATTGAGAGAATTAATCGTGCCATTGCGATGTCAAATCCAATGGCAGCCCCGGTGTAAGTGATGGCAAGGATATTAATCGCAGGGCCGACAAAAAGGAATGTGATGGCGGGTCCTAATCCAGCACCGCGTTTCCAGATACCAGCAAATAATGGCAATATGGTACAGGAACAGACTGCCAAAACGAATCCACCAATGGAAGCGGCTGGATAACTCACCCATTTGCTGGCTTTTGGACCTAAAAAACGGGTGATGGTTTCCTTGGGAATCATAGCGCTCATGAACCCCGCAATGATAAAAGCGGGTACCAGACAGAGTAATACATGCGCAGCCAGATAATCCAGCAGACTCAACCAGCCAGCAGTGAACAGATTCCCAATTGTCGATATTATCGTTTCCATGATTGTTATCCAAATTTTTTATATATTCAATATTTTGAATGTTATGTTTGCAAAAAATTAGGTGGATTTCTCCACCATATCCTTTTAGAGAGCCTTTAACCAGCTTTCAATCTCAATTTCACTTGGAATTCTTCCACTGCTAAGAACTTTCTCATTAATAACCAGCCCTGGTGTAGCGAGGATGGGATATTCCATGATCTGGATATGGTCGGTGACTTTAATAAACTCAGCATCTATATCTAATTTTTGAACTACTTTTCGGGTTTGGGCTTCGAGTCGTTTGCAATTTGCACAGCCACCCCCCAATATTTTAATTGTTAACATTTGATGTCTCCTTTTCGGTTTGGTCACAACAGGACCCTATATTTTGTTGGGTATTACATTTAGGGCAAGGACAGTTAACCGGTTTGATAGGGATTTCACTCTCAACTGCATGTATGAATTTTGCACTGATATCTAGAATATCGAAAACTCGATGATCCTGGATTTGATAAAAAACATTCCAACCATCGCGACGATCGCAAACAATGCCGGCTTCCCGCAATACAGCTAACTGTTGAGAAAGATACGCCTGACGGTAACCCAGCGTTGCTTCTATGTGACAGACACAGGCTTCTTCCTGGCGAAGAATTTTTAAAATGGCAATGCGCACTGGATGTGCCAGAAGTTTTAATAGGTTCGCTTCCTGGGTTTCAAAATCTAATGATAATTTATTGGCTTTCATTTTTTAATCCTTGGAGCAGATGTTATAACTGAACCCATATTTTAAAAGTGAATGATAATAACATTATATATCATATTCAGTATATTGAATATGATTTTATGTTAATGAGATTTATCCTTTTACTTCGGATGACTCCTACTACAGGTGAGTGCTCAAGAACTTATGTTTGTACTTATGGCGGGTTTCCAGAAATTACGACGGTTTAAGTATTTAGCTAATTCGACTAATCCCAGCATTATCGGCACTTCCCAGAACAAGCCCATGGTCGTGCCTAAAGCTGCAATCGATCCTACACCGTACATAGAAACAGCGGCTGCAATCGCAATTTCAAAATGGCTGGATGATCCGATCAGTACGGTGATGACAGCTTCACGATACGCCAATCCTGCAATTTTTGTCACGATAAGATTGAATGAAACCACAATCAGGAACCCTAATAACAAAGGTATCGACACCATGCCCAGTAAGTCAAAATTATTCAACAACACGTTACCATTCAATGAAAATAGAATAATCAATGTCATTAGTAATGCGCCAATGGCAACTTTTCCCACCAATGGACGGTAAGTCTGATGGAACCAATTTTCTCCTCTGGTCCGGATAATCCAGCGCTTGCTAAAGATTCCAATGATCAATGGCAAACCAATAAAAACGAGAGCAGACATTACCAAAGCCCAACGGTCAATCGGGATGTTTTGAATGCCAGTTAATAAGGTAACAATGGGTACATAAAGGACCATGATTGTCAGGGTATTCAAACTGGTATTAACCACGTTCTGTTCCTGATTACCATCGGCGAGTTTTCCCCAGACTAACACCATGGCAGTGCAAGGGCTCGAACCTAATAATATAATTGCGACCATTAATTGTTCCTGCCCTTGTAAGAAAATGTGAGCCAGAACAGCGGCTACAATAGGAGCAATGATCCAATTGGAAAATAAGGTTAACAAAATGGGTTTAGGTGCATCTTTCAATTTTTTTAATTCTGATACCTGAAAATTCAATAATGCCGGATACATCATCAAAAACAAACAGATCCCAATCGGGATTGATATCCCTCGGATTTGCCATGAATCGATCGTTTCACCAATGCCAGGAATGAATTTAGACAATAACAATCCTAACCCCATACATAAAGCTACCCAAAGTGCCAGATATTTTTCAAATTTACTCATCGTATTTCTCCTTTGATTTACAGGGTGGACAGTTTGGTTCCCGATCAATGATTCGTTTTTCATCGAAGAATGTATCCAATTTTGTTTTGATCATCGATAATTTCTTCTGGTTGATCGAATAATATATCCAGCGAGCATCAGTTGTACTGCGAACTGATTGGATCAATTCAGCATCTTGAAGGACTTTCAAATGGTGGGAAATTAAATTCATTGGTAAACCAGTAAGACTCGATAATTCGCAATTACAATGGACACCGGTTAAAAGAATATCGAACAAAATCAATCGGTTGGTATTTCCTAAAACACGGAACAAATTATTTACAGCGACGTCTACCATTATCATCTCCGATAATTCAATCTAGATTGAATTATATTGTTGATATTTACTGGATCCAATTACTGAATGTAAATAAAGATAATGATAGATGTCATTGAGTCCATTTTTTTAGATTTCCGCCTGACCCAGAACGTTTTCAAAAGCAAAGTATAATCAATGCACAATTTGAGAGCCTGTTGAAATTTCAGGGGAACAATTAAAAACTACAAGCTTTATTAAGCTTCTAAGGAGGACAATCCTATGGGGATGGGACATCAGAAATGGTCTCAATTTGTTCAAGCAACCAATGAGACCCCGAAAGTATCAAAAACATTATTAAAGAGGGTACTCGATTATGCTAAGCCATACCGCAGACATATTATCTGGATGTTGGTGTTAATCCTGTTGACCTCCGCCCTGGGGCTGATCTCACCATTGATACTGCGCGAATTAATCGATCGAACATTGCCAGATAAGAACCTTGATAACCTCTTATTGTTAGCAGGAGCGTTATTAGTTGTGCCAATTTTGAGTGGTGGTTTAAGGATTATTCAACGACGCTTAAATGCCAGTGTTGGTGAAGGTGTCATTTTTGACCTGCGAGTGGCATTATATGAACGCTTACAACGAATGAGTTTACATTTCTTCAAACACACACGCTTAGGAGAGTTGATCAGCCGCTTAAACAATGATGTCATTGGTGCGCAAAATGCCATCAGTAACACCATTGTCAGCCTGGTTACGAATGTGATTCAAGCAGTGGCGATTTTAATTGTCTTGTTCACGTTAGAATGGCGATTAACATTGGTCAGTGTCATCATTATGCCAGTTTTCCTGGTAGTAACGAAACGCCTGGCGAATGTTTTGAGAGAAATAGCTCATCAGGCGATGGATTTGAATGCCCGTATGAATGCGATGATGAATGAAACCCTCAATATTGGCGGAGCGATCCTGGTCAAGCTCTTTGGAAGGCAAAAAACGGAGGTGAAAAGGTTCGAACTAAGGGCTGGGCAGGTGCGTGATATTGGCATACGCAGGGCAGTGATTGGTGTCTCCTTCTTTGTGATCATTGGATTGGTGAGTGCGATCGGTGCTGCGTTGGTGTATGGATTGGGTGGTTACCTGGTCATTAAGGATGCATTGACAATTGGAACGATTGTCGCCTTTGGGGCTTATTTGACCAGCCTCTACTCAGCATTAGAAGGTCTGGCGAATGCACCTGTGGAATTTGCCACCTCGATGGTCAGTTTTGAACGTGTGTTTGAAGTGATCGATTTACCGAGGGATATCCCTGAAAAAGAAAATGCAATTGTGCTGAAGGATATCCATGGGCAATTGACATTTGACCAGGTTTGTTTCCGCTATGATGATTATTCAGGCGGATTAACCAATGTGCGCCGATTTGGTAGGGTTGATCAGGTGGAAGCTGTACTATCTGACCAGGAAAATGATGAACAAAAATCTGATGAAGAAAAAACATCATCACAGGCACGTGTCACAGCTCTGGAGGATATCTCCTTTCAGGCGAATCCTGGTCAACTGGTGGCATTGGTTGGTCCATCAGGTGCCGGAAAGACGACATTGACATATTTGATCCCGCGATTATATGATCCGAATGAAGGTCGGGTATTGATTGATGGGATCGATGTCCGAGATGTTACCCTGGATTCATTAAGTGATCAGATTGGCATGGTCACACAGGAGACATACCTCTTCCATGATACTATTCGTACCAATTTAAGTTATGCTCATCTGGATGCAAGCCAGGAAGATTTAGAAAAAGCCGCCAGAGCCGCTAACATACATGATTTTATTATGGGTCTTCCGAATGGTTATGACACCATTGTAGGTGAACGTGGCTATCGGCTGAGTGGTGGAGAAAAGCAACGCATCGCTTTGGCCCGGGTGATCCTCAAAGATCCGCGCATTCTGGTGTTGGATGAAGCCACCAGTCATCTGGATAGTGAATCGGAAGCTTTGATTCAGGAGGCATTGAAACGTGTCATGGCGGGTAGAACCAGCATTGTGATCGCACATCGTCTGAGTACGATTTTGGCAGCTGATCAGATCCTGGTGATTGATCGTGGCAAGATCGTTGAATCGGGAACCCATTCAGAATTGATTGCGGAAGATGGAATTTATGCGCATCTTTACCGGACTCAATTTGCGGAGAAGGATCAATAAAAAAAGCAGAGAAATATAAATTTCCCTGCTTATGTAAATGAATAGTCTGATTTTTAATAATTGATACTGGTTGGCTTTTCAATGCCATAACGGCGTAATGCTGTATCAAGGATCATATTTACCAATTCATGATGTTCGATACCCTCTGCGGCAGCTTCAATGACAATATCTGAAATACCCGGAGAAAGGCCAGGTAAAGGATTAATTTCCAGAATGTATGGTTTCCAATTATTACTGGCATCCAACCGAAAGTCGACTCGGGATACATCCAACGCACCTGTGACCCGGAAAACAGCTGCGGCATACCACTTTAGGTCTTCGACCATGGCTGCATCCAGTGGAGCAGGGCAGACATAATTGAGTTGGTCGGCTAGATCTACCTTTAAACGATTGCTATAAACCACATCAGACTCTTTAAAAGGTTCGAGATCAACTTCCATTGGGGGAAAGAAGTGTAAGCCTTGTTGAATACGGGGTAAATCCTCATCATGCGGTAATCGTCGGGCAGCAGGACCGACAAGGTTTCCTACAAGTCCGACAGTAACTTCACGACCTTCAATGTAGCGTTCAGTTAATGCAGTCTGTTTATAACGTTTGAAGATTTCTGCGATTTGCTCTCGTAATTCGTGCTCATTATTAACTATTGATTTTCCGCTGACTCCCATGCCGGTGCCTTCACGGCTCGGTTTAACAAACAATGGAAATTGCAAATCATCATTAAGGGGTTCATCAACACGCTCAAAGACTTGAAACTCCGGTGTTGGCAATTCATGCCAATGGAGAATCCGCTTGGTCATTGGTTTATCCAGGGATAGTGCCAGCGTCATTACCTTGGAGCCGGTATAAGGAATCCGCATCATTTCTAATATGGCTGGCACATGGGCTTCACGCCCATCCCCAAAATGGCCTTCACAGATATTAAAACAAATATCAGGTTGATATTTGTTCAATGAATCAACCAGCGAGATATTTCCTTCCAAGAATTCACAATCATGACCCCCAGTTTTTATTGCCTCTACAATTGCCAGAATAGTTTTTGTAGAATCCAGATCATCCCATTGATCTTCAGGTAATTCTTCTAATTTTGGTGCATTTTCTTTGGCGTTAGCCAGCAAGGCAACCTTTAATTTTTTCATTTCTCTTTCTAATTCACCTGTCCTTTTTTGCATTTTTTTATTTATTATCACACTTAATTAAAAATTGTGGTTATCATTTTTGGCAATACCATTGATCAGCATAGTTGGGTCCAAATCTGTCTAATTGAATATTGTTCTTTTCATTATAAAAGTCCAGGTCAATGGGAGCAAGCTTGATAATGATTAATAATATTGAATAGCCAGAACAGAGCATTTTTTCCTATTATAAGTTTTATAATTCGGAAATCTGAGTGATAATTAGGACATAAAGAATATATTATTAGGCCATCACATCAAGTTTAACAATTTTCTCAAATAATCCTTGAAAATCTTGCTTCCCGGGCAAGCTTGTTGTAGAATCAAATTTGTTTTAAAATTGATCATCATCAAGTTTTCAAAGAGAATTTTTCATCGAACAAAAAGGAAAAAATTATTGCATAAAACAAGAGCTTCTAATTACTGGTTAATCATGTATTCATTTGAATAATAAAGAGGTTTACTTCTTTTAATATTATTTGTTTGTATTGATTTATAGGAGTTTTAATTATGTTCGAAGCAATCTGCCCAGCTTGCGGTGAGAATATTAAGTTTGATGAAGACTTACAAATCGGGCAAAATACAGTTTGTCCCAGGTGCCAGGAATTATTGGCAGTTGTGATGACTGATCCATTAATCTTTGATCTTTATACATTTGCTAACGCTGCGCCACAATGGTTTGATAGTGAGAAACAAGAAGCAGCAAAAAAACATGAACGCAAGAATAAACATCGTCATATTGAAATTGATAATTACGATGAAGATTATTTGCGGAGATCAGGGAAAAAAATCCGGAATAAAAATCGTATCGATTGGTAATTCTTGAAATAAAAAGGAGTTTTTGAGAATATCCCTCTCAAAAACTCCTTTGGCAAATATCTGGTGTTATAAATTACTTGCGAGCACCATTGACGATCCAGATGCGGACTCGTTCAAGTTCTTCATCGCTAAATTGACCAGGGTGTTCGTTACCAGGAGCCTGAATTTGCATAATCAGACTTTCATCTGGTCTTCCTGGAATTACCGCCATACCACTGTTACCACCTTGAATGATGCCGCTGTAGGTTTTGACCGATAAACCACCGGATTCACCATGGCAGAGACCACATTTTTGTTCAAAAACAAAATCAATTCCACCTTCCCAGGTATTGGCAACCATCATGTCAGGCGTTGGTGAAGGTACAGGGGATGGAAATGGTGTTGGCGTGCGTGGAACAAATACATCGCCTTCAGCATAAACCCGTGGTACAGTCGTTATGGCTGTTTCTTCGTAATTCGCCAGAAAAATGACTAATCCGACCATAATAACAGAGAAAACAATAGATGCTGGAGTGAATATTTTCATTCTTTTCCTGTAAACGACTGGATCGATCTCGGTTTCTGGTTCTCCCATTTCAATTTTCTCTAATTCAGCAGCATGTTCTTCAACCATTTCATGGCGGGTTAAATATCCCTTGAACATGGACCAGTTCCAATGTTTGATATGAACATGGTAGAAATGCCAAAGGATAATGGCCAAAACAGCCAAAACAGCTTCGAGGCCATGGGCTACTTTTGCAGCGGGAACAAATTCACCAGGAAATATTCTTGTGGTTAAAATCGGATTCCAGAGCATAAAACCGGTTAATCCCATCAGGAAATACCCCCAGATCATGGCGAGATATTCCATTTTTTCTGCGTAATTGTAGCGCGGCATTTTCGGCGCTTCTTTTCTCAGTCCAAGGTTATGTAATAATTCATAAATTGCATCAAATCCGTCTTTGAACCCGGGTAGCATGCTGGCTTCTTTTCGCTTTACATAAAGAAGGTAAGCCATCAGAATGAAGTGATAAACACCTTCAAGAAAAAAAGTAACTGCAGCTATGCGATGAATGATGCGAACAATTTCAATTCCGCCCATGAAACTAATCAGGGCGATAGAGATATTGTTAAGCGCATATTTCTGAATTAATCCTGTGACAGCCAGGGTAGAAAATGAAAGGATCAATAAAATGTGTTCAAGACGTCTGGCGATATTAAAACGTTCATATTTTTTATTATGATCAGTCATGTTTAATTTCCTCCTCACTTTCCACAGGGATTTCTACTGGTTTGGGTTTAATGAATTTCCTCCGCAACCGGCGATAAGCGTCGCTTAGAACGAAGATAGCCATACCACCCAATACTCCAGGGATCATGATTTGATAAAAGAGCGTTACATAATAAACAATTGGATATTTATCCTTATCTGGAATATAGTGGCTTAACCAGGTTTCTGGAAAGTTAGTGGTGGCGTCCGGGTGACAACTTTGGCAAGCGGCTAGCATGTTCTGTTTCACCGAAAGTCCTTTGTTAGGGTCATTGACAGAAAGAATATTGTGAATACCATGACAATCGTAACAAACTGCTTTATTGGTAATTTGGCCGGGTTCAGTGATTTCGAATAAGGTTACGGTTGTTCCATGAAAATCAGCCACATAGGTGTCCAGAACCTGGGTGGAAAGTCCATACTTGTCCATAATGGCAGCGTTGGTATGGCAATCAGCACAAAGATATACTGAACTATTACGGAATTCAGCTGTTCTGGGATCTGCCATGGTATGAACACCATGACAATCTATACAACCAGGCACATCCGGGTTGTTTTCATTGATCATCGCTTCCCCATGAACACTATTGGCATATTCCTGATAGATTCCACTATGGCAATTTGCGCAGATCTCGGACCGTTCGGCTTTTGTGAGTTCTTCCATATAGGGTTGTGTGTGAGGATCATGGCAGTTCGAACAGGTTGGAGCGTCAGGATTTCCCTGGCTTAGCAATAGACCATGGATGCTATCTTTAGTCTGATTAGCCTGAACTTCATGACATTCTACACAGGCAGTATCTCGTTGAAGCTGGTACTCGTGTAATGTCTGAGCTGTTTTTATTGGATGAGGAAAGCCAGTGATATCTTTATGACAATGCACACAGGTAACATCATTGCGATCATGGGTTGAAGTAGCAAAGTCAGCTGGATCTACCTGAATAAATAAATTTTCTCCACTGGGCAGTTGCACTGGATTAAATGCTTCTGCATGGCAGCTAAGGCAGTAAAGATTAGATGTGGTGTCAATTTGTAGTTCTGGATCATCTTCAGATTGTGCTAGCACTTTTTCAGGTGCATAAAGCATATCCACAACGATCAATAACATAACGATGGTAGTTAGGAGAAGAAGAATACGCCCAACGTTGAGGAGATTAATTCTCTTCATATGTTTCTCCTTGTTCAAATGGCAGATAGGGAATTCCCATTTAGTGAAATTACTTTCTTTGTGGTTATAAACATTAATTATATATTAAAAAAAGACATTTATTTGTGGCAGAATCCCCAAATAAAAGAAAAATTTTTTGTTGTGAATATTTTCACTTTGATGCCCATATTTTACAATATGATATCTGTCTATAATCAATTGATCGATATCCCCTTTTGATGACACCGGGGTTATAGAAATATATAGTTTTTACTTATGGAAAACGAATATTTTCAAACTGTGTCCCGAATTTCCAATTAAAACTATATCGATGGTGAATTGGCCATCTCGATACATAAAAAAAAGAGACTGATTTGAAAAAATCAGTCTCTTTAATCATTCAAGGGTATTTATTCTTCTGCACCCGCTTTTATCCAGGCAATGATTTGTTCTAATTGTTGATTGGTGAACTGACCAAAATGAGGTGGTTCTGATTGTTGAACCAATACCAATGGACTATTTTCTGCATTACCGGGGATAACAATTGCACCTTTGTCTCCGCCCTGCATAATGGAATCATAACTGCTTAGATTGACTCCTGCTAAACCCCCATCAGCATGACAGCTCAAACACACACTGAAAGCATTGGAAATGGTTGCGTAACTTGGCGGGAGTCCTTCCTGTTCGGGAATTTCAACTGGTTCTGGCGTCGGAGTAGGTACGATTAAAGTATTAAGAATTTGTCGTAAACGCGGTGCATCAAATCCAGCGTATTCCCAGGCCTGACCATGACAACCAGAATTACTGCAAAAAGAAGTATTGCTGGATCCACCTGGGTCACCCATCGTATGACAATTTTCGCAGGTGTTATCGACCACTACGTGATGAACGGTGATCCAATTTGAATCTTTGTGAGAGGAGGGTTCAACGCCAGTGCTCACTTCGATATTGGTTATGAAATCTTCAGGTCCTGAAACGACCGGAATGGAGTGACAAAGATTACATTCCAGGCGCACTGACTCATTCTCACTTGATAAATGTTTACCATCATGACAACGGAAGCAACCTGGTGAAGTTAAGTGCTGACTATTATCCGGATGGGTATCCCAACGCATTTCCTGGTCGATAAACACATTTTCCTCGTAATATTTCCAAAGTACCTCAATCGTTGCTTCCAGATCGGTTCGATACCTGGCATAAGCAATGGGAAAATTCTGTTCATAATTGGGGATGAGTTTTTCAATATTTGCCCGAGCATCCTCATAGGTTTCGAAATTCCCCTTCAATGCAGTGGCTGCATAATTTCGGATATAGGGAATATCTTTGTTAATCTCTCCTCTGGATAACATGTCGTCTACAGCCCGATCCGGGTATTCAATTGAATGGGCAGTCCGGTTATGGCAGGACATACAATCCATGTTTACTAAATCTTCTTCTTTGATCTGACTGACATCAAAATCCAACTCTGTATCTACAAATTCAGTATAACTTCCATCCGAGTCGACAACACGAACATAAGGAATTTCCTGCATGCGCTCATCGGTCGGGTAGAACAAAACCGGATTCTCGATATGCCAATGAATGCCAAATCCCAGTCCTTCGCGTTCGCTGCCACCACCAGTTTTCATAATCAGGTATGTCGTAGTTTCGGTATTGGTTTCATCCTGAGCATAATGCTTGAAGTCTATTAATGTGTCGTTGGAAAAAACCTGCGGATAATGACAGGTCTCACATACGTCTCTGGCAGGACGCATATTACGCGCTACGATGGGATATTCATAATTATTGAGGACCATGGCTGAACCTGTTTGCCAGGAGTACTCAATTTTCCGAATAATCTGCGTTCCTAATTCAGCACGGCCAAGATGACAATCTTCGCAGGTTACTCTGGCATGGTCGGAATTGAGATGTGTGATATATTGGGGGGGCATGGTATGACAGGTTGTCCCACAGAAATCGATGGTGTTGGTATATGCCCATGCTTCTGAAGAAAATAATCCTGCGGCGATAATTAAAATAATAATAATTCCATACGGTAATAGTTTCATGCCAGTGCTAGTTTCAGGTGGAGGAAAGAAAATTTTCTTAATCCAATTACCCTTTTTTTTCATGGCGTTCTCCTCAGAAATTTGATTGTGCTTTTTGGAACGATTGGAGTTGAAATTAAAAAATCCCATGGGTTATTATAACCCATGGGATTTTATCAAAACTAGTTAGGGACGAACAAGACCAGTTACATCACCACCAACATCTTCAATTGAATCAAACAAAACTTGTAAAATGTAGGTTGGATTGTGGGCAAAAGCGCCAGGATCTTTCAATGCGTATTGGAGGTTGTAGGCAGCTTTTAGTAATCTTGGTGTCCAGCTCTTATATCCATTTGGAACAGTAGTTTCTTCTGGATCAGCAACGCCATTGGCGTTGGTGTCATTAAAGAAGTATGGATATGCGTGAGAGTCATAGACAAGCGGATTACCTTGTTCAACAGATTTTTCTTTTAAGGCTTCGTAAAGCTTTTCAGTAAGCGTTTCTACTTCACCGTAAATACCTTCGGTCGCTCCATCACCATCGTAATCTTCTACCAGTTTTAAGCGGATGGCTTCGAGGTCAGCGGTTTGATGGCAGCCCTGGCAGGTTTCTGTTTTGACTTCCAAACCATGGACATCATGGCAATCTACACAGGTGGTAAAGCCAGCTACGTGAACTAACTGACCAGCATATTCTTTACCTTCATACTCATAAACGCCTTTGACTTCAGTACCGAACACGGTTGCTCCAGCTGCAAAGTAGTGAACGTTCCTGAAGCTGAGTCCTTCCACGACAACATCATCACCAGCATCACCGATGACCCGGTTCACGCTGACTGTTGACTCACGACCCTGGTGACAATTGAGACATAAGTTGGCGGATGGTTTATCAGTGAAACCTAACTTTTGCTCCACTGGGGAAGGTCACTGTTTCCAGAGCATATACTGCTGGCCATTCAGCTGTGTTGTGGCAGGATTCACACCATAATCCACTGGTAGGTGGATTGGAAATATTGACACCTTCTTTAATGAATTGTGGCAAACCGGTTGCGGAGTGACATTTGGCACAGGAGGCAGGTACAGCACCTTCTTCATCCCAATGTCGCCAGGCTTCTGTGTTGCTGGCAAAGTGTCCTGCATCATCACGGGCAGCTGTGCTCAAATCAACTGGAGTATCGACAACAGTGTTGAGATCAGCGATTGAATCATGCAAAAGCTGAACTAAATATTTTCCACCATGGGCATAGCCGCCGGGGTCTTTACTGACTGTCTGGAAGTTATAGGCAGCTTTTACCAGACGTGGTGTCCATGATTTATAAGCATTTGGAAATGCAGCTTCGCCTTCTGAAACTTCACCATCATTATTGGTGTCATTGAAGAAGTAAGGGTAGGTAGCAGAGTCATAAACAAGAGGCATATCTGAGACTTCAGATGCATATGTTTGCATGGCTGTGTAAACCATTTCCTTCAACCCTTCGATTTCGAAGAACACGCCTTCAGCAACATCACCATCCCCATCATAATCCACGAAGGATGATGGTTCACGTACATTGCGCAAATCTTCAGCTGTGTTTGCTTCATGGCACTCTGCACAGGTTTCAATTTTCAGTTCCAATGAATGTGGATTATGACAATCCTGGCAAGCCTGTACACCTGGAACATGTTCAAACAAAGTATCGTAGGTCATCCCATCATATTCATATCCACCCTTAACTTCCGTCCCATAGCGGCTCACCGCGGCAGCGTAATAGTGGATATTAATGAAGCCTAAGTTTTCAGAAACGGTGTCATCTTCTACACCAGCGGTTGAAATGGCTTCATCGACCTGAACTTTTGAAGCACGGCCTTGATGGCAGGTCATACATACAGCTTCCTGCCCTAAACCAGTCAGTTCCATACCAGAGGGAAACTTAACTGTGGATAATGTCATGGTTGCATCATTGTGGCAGGTTTTACAGTCAATAACTGTATCAACAGATGCATTGGCATCTACAACAAACATCTCACTGCCATCAGCGCCAACAAAATCCTGAAACCCACCAGAGCTATGGCAGGTAGCACAAGCTACTGGAACTTCCATGGGGTCTTCTTCATCCCAGTGGCGGAAAGCTTCAGCTTCCTTGTCAGCATGGGGTGAGTCTTTCCACAATTCCTCAAATGGAGCGGCTACTGTTTCTGGTAATTCCGGGCAAGGTGCGGGTTCAGGACAGGCCTGGGTGGGGGCTGTCACTGGAGCTTCTTCAACGGGTGTTTCTGGAGTTTGTGCACAAGCGGAAAGTAACAGTACAGCCAGTCCGAGGATTACAACTAAGGTGAATTTAATTTTTGAATTTACTTTCATGAATATCTCCTCATTAGAATACAAAATAAAATCAGGTAAATACTTATATATTTACTTATGGGCACCTCCTGGATTAAAAATAAATGAGAAACAACACCAAGTATATCAACTTTCTTTTATTAAAACAATATTAGAAAGTAGACCAAAATTGTCAAAATACCGTTACGTATCATGGTTAATGAAATAAATATATGACATGATGAGGAAAAATACCTGGAAAAGCTTTTTATGTCACAAATAATGGTAATGATTGATTTATTCATAAATTATATATTTCACAAACCTGAAATTAAAAAATTCTAAAATTTTGGACATAAATATTTCATACGATTTTTAAAATAAAAAAGGTAAGATTAATATATGAAAATTGGCATATTATCGGACACACACAATCATCCATCGAATATTCAAAAAGCATTGGCAATTTTTGAAAATCACAAACCGGACGCTCTCATATTCTGTGGAGACGCCACGACAATCGAGTCGATTGAGTGGTTTTGTGAGTACCCAATGATTTACACATTTGGGAATGGAGATTTTTTGACTGGCGAGATCAAAGCATTCTTAAAAGCATACAACCAAACAAATTTTGCCGGATATGTCTTCTCTGGAGTGTTGGGTGGAAAAAAGATTGGGGTTACCCATGGCCACCTGATCAATTATTATGACGATTTGATCAACGGAGGACAACTAGATTATGTTTTTACAGGACATACACATGTAAGAATGGATAAAAGAATCGCTAGAACCAGACTGATCAATCCGGGTGCTTTAGGGGGAACGAGGAAACAGAGCCGCAGTGTTGCTATTCTTGATCTGGATACCGACGAGCTAATTTTCGAGATATTGAAAGATTTTTGATTCAGAAAAATGACTTACTACCAGCGAGCATGATGTTCTTCTGCAAATCCGATCAGATCCTGAATTTCTATCGTTTTGCCTTCATCTGTGATCATAGTGCCACTGTATTTTCCAAACATTTGATGAACTTCAGAATACAAAATTTTTATATCCGTTTTGGCCGGGCGGTCAAGAAAAGGTGTAAAGGTGAGTTTCAGGCGTTTATCTTCGGATTCCATTAACCAGGGTTCCATAAAGTCCTTGGGGTTGTAATGAAATTCGAGTTTTCCAATTTTATGAATTTTTCCGTTCAGAATAAAAGCATTCTCAGAGGCAGCACTCGTATCTCCAAAACCATAACCCATGTTCAACCCGATTGTCTGCTGGTCTGATGTAAAACCCGAGGCTGAAGCCCATACCCAGAATGAATCATAAGCCCAGACACCACGACCCCAATCCAGATTTCCCAGCGCAGTGTCAGGGGTTATCTCATATTTTTGTCCCAAATATTCAAGCATGCCTTTGGCAGGCAGGCAATTGATCTTGCGATTGAAATAAAAACGCCGGGTTTCAATCGGAATCACCAGATTCATAGACTCATGGCCAGATGGCAATGTGAGTTCCAATTCTGCATTTAAATCTTTATTCTGGTGAAAATTCTGCCAGGCAATAGAAAGTTTTCTCTGATCATTGGCAGTGTTGAAACGCAGTTTAACTTTCTTATTTTGATATTCGGTTACTCCTTCAGTGCTGTTTCTGGCTACCTTTACACCGGATGCGAACGGTAAAGCCAAAGTTTCTTCATGCATTACTTTATTTTCAAAGTCAATCACATAAGCAAACACCATACCGAGATAACCTATATCGGATACAGTGAAAGAAAAATAATGGGTTTTTGTTGTCAATCCGTAATAATCCCAGCGTTTCATTCGTAAAGGTTGCAGAAATTTCAACTTATAGAAGTTAACATATTCCAGGTTGGAATCCAACATAGGTTGAGGTGACCAACCTCGAACAGCTAATTCACCATTGGGTCGCAGCAATAAGCCTGGCTGACTGATGAGTTTTTCCATTTTTTTCCCTCTCCATTAAATTTTTTCTAGAGCCTGTGATAGATCATCCAATAAATCTTCTACATTTTCAATACCGACCGATAAGCGCACCAAACCATCTGTGATACCCGCTTTGAGACGATCCTCCAGCGGCATATTGACATGGCTCATGCTGGCAGGGTGCTGAATGAGTGAGTCTACATTCCCCAAAGTTGGCACCAATGCAAATAATTTGACATGATTCATGAAATTGATGCCTGCTGATATCCGCCTTTAAGTTCACATGCCAGCATGCCACCAAAAGCAAGCATTTGACGTTTTGCGATTTCATGACCAGGGTGATCTGGTAAGCCGGGATAAAATACCCGCCCGATTTTCGGATGATCCAGCAGCCAACGGGCGATGGTACTGGCATTTTCACAATGACGCGCCATCCTCAATTCATAGGTTTTCAAGCCCAGATGAGTCAACCAGGCATCGAAGGGAGATGGAGAAGCGCCATACAATTTAAGTTGGTTCCACAGACGTTCATTCACCCAATCCAGATGCCTGCTCAGGACGACGCCACCAATGACATCTCCATGACCACAAAGGTATTTGGTGGTGGAATGCAGCACGATATCGGCTCCCAGGCTGAAAGGTCGTTGGCAATAAGGGCTGGCGAAGGTGTTATCCACTACCAGCCAGGCGTTGTATTGATGGGCGATATTCGCAACAGCTTGCAAATCAACCAGGGAAAGGTTCGGATTGGTAGGTGTTTCAGCGTAAGCCAGCAGAGTGTCTGGATGAGTTTGAAATGCCTGTTCCCATTCGGAGACAGCACCAGATTTTAACCAGATGATCTGAATTTTGTTTTCATATGCTAAATGGTGGAGCAAGGAGTAGGTTGCCCCGTAAAGATTCTGGTGGGCAATCAGTTTATCACCGCTCTTCAGGCAGCTCAACACCGCAGCCGTGACAGCTGCCATACCGGATGAGAATAAATGCCCATCCAGCGGCGTTCCTGTCTCTGAGATGACGTCAGATGGCAAATCGATAGCTTCCAATGCTGCTATCTTGCTGACGACCTGGCGTTGATTGGGATTTTCAATGCGGGTGTAATAGTATCCGGGATGTTGATTTTGAAAAATGGATGCGCCTGTTTCCACATCCGGAAAACGAAAGGCAGAGGTTTGATAAATGGGGGAAATGTGTGCTCCCAGGTCATTGGATTCCTCAGCGTGATGAGTGACTATGGTTGAAATACCTGGTTTACGGTGTGACATACCAACCTCCGACAATAATGGATAATTTGATTATACAGCCAGTGGAATTGAAAAGAATTAAAGCAAAAAAAGAATAGTATAGAGGGATTACTTTCTTGACGTTCTGACCTCGATGCGGTATCCTTTAGGCGTCCGGGTGGGGCCGGCGCGGCAGAAACCTTCGAACTTCGTCAGGTCCGAGAGGAAGCAGCGATAAGGAGGTACCTCTGGGTGCCGCCGGGAACCCTACCTGGACATTTTTATTGAAGGCTAGCTTAATCATGAGTGAAAAACCACCCATTTGTAATTATGAAGGCTCCGATTACCAAACCAGTTTCTGGGATCAGGCGGATCGCGCCTATGAAGATGCTGTAGAGGCGGTTGCTCTCAAACGTTTACTTCCCAAAAGTGGAAAATTATTATTGGAACTAGGTGCTGGCGCAGGACGCAACACCCCGCGTTATGCCGGTTATGAACGGGTGGTTCTGCTGGACTACTCAAAAACCCAACTACAACAGGCGCAATCACGGCAGGGCACAGGTGACCGGTATATCTATGTTGCTGCGGATGTGTATCGTCTGCCATTTGTGGCGGGTTTATTTGATGGCGCGACTATGATCCGCACATTACATCACATGGTAGATGCCCCAAAGGCTTTGCAGCAGGTGCGAACCGTGTTGCAGAAAGATGCAGTTTTTATCCTGGAATATGCCAATAAACAGAATCTGAAAGCAATTCTGCGATATTATTTAGGCAAACAAAAGTGGAGTCCATTTTCTACTGAACCGGTGGAATTTGCTGCCTTGAATTTTGATTTTCACCCGCGTTCCGTCAACCGTTGGTTGCAGGATAATGGATTTAAAATCCAACGACAGTTGACCGTCTCTCATTACCGGATGGGATTATTCAAAAAATTCATTCCGCTGAAAATGCTGGTGTGGATGGATAGCATCGCACAATTAACCGGTGATGCCTGGCAACTCAGCCCGAGCGTCTTCAGCCGCAATCTCGCGGTGGGTTCCAGTCAGATTGCCCCAACAGGGTCATTCTTCAAGTGCCCGCAGTGTGATGCGGCTTTGAATGATACCCCTCCACAACTGATCTGCCAGAAGTGTGGCCAGGAATACCCGGTGGACAATGGTATTTACGATTTTCGTGTGGAAGCGTTGAAATAATCTAGTCTGCTTCTACTTGATCCAGTTTTTCAACCACCCAAAAATGTGATAACCCCAACACCTGGAAAGGTGTTTTTTCTAAAAATTGCAGAAATCCCCGTAAGAATTTTCCCAGGCGGGGACGGCGTGCGATGATATTGTCATAGGCACCAAAGACGGTCGAACGCTGAATAAATTTTACCGGCAAGCCTTTGAATAATTGTTTCAGTTGACTTTTTGTGTATGCACGTACATGTGGGGCTAATTTGTTACGCCAGGGGGTGGGCAGGTAATTGACCAACGGAATGTTGCCAAAGCGGTAATTCCCTCGCCAAAAGATGCCATGGGTTTCAAAAGGATAGCCACGGTTGGGGCAGAAGATCAAAATCCGGCCACCTGGCTTAACTGTGCGCACCATCTCCTGCACGGATTTGCGATCATCCTGCACATGTTCCAGTACTTCATTGCTGAGGATCAGATCAAAGTTATTCGCTGGAAAAGGGAGGTGTTCACCAACACCACAGATCACCTGATCCACATACTGGTGCGCTTCCAGGGTGCGTTCATGTTCCACATCCAGACCAACAGCTTGTTGAGCGTCCTGTGCCAGGCGGGATAAATAAGCCCCTAAGCCAACACCGATTTCAAAAACTTTGCCATGCACGCGATCACCAGCAGCCTGTCGGATCATCTGCAAGCGGCGATCCTGTCCGCTGCGCCAGACATAGGAAGGTTCTCCGCGCAAAGCTGCTTTTTCTGAATGTGTACTGCTCATGGTTGTTGATTTTTCTCCACGCTTATTGTGACCCCAATACTACCATAGCCGCTCCTGTATGAGAAGTTGACTGGTTCGCTTAATTCAGGGTTGGTTTTTGTGCCCAATGGATGGCAACCGTATTGAACATGGCACGTTGAAACAGGATTTTTTGGAAGCCAGCACGCGCAAGATAGACGACCAATTCTTCAGCTGACAGGAATTTGTCGGTTGAGGTGGGCAGATATACATACGCATCCCGATCTCCGGTGAGCACTTTACCTAAAAAGGGAATAACCTGATGGGTATGGAAGTTGATGAAAGGGTCTGAGAATGGATTTTTTGGGTCGGGTCGTATCCAGAGAGACAAAGATTCCACCAGGTTTGAGAATGCGCCATTGTTCCTGTAATGCCAGGGAGAGATCAACAACGTTCCTTAAGAGAAATCCTGATACTACCGCATCAAAGCTATGATCTGCGTAAGGTATTTTCAGTGCATCCGCTGCTGTGAATTCAACTTTAGGCCCAGAACGTTTTTGCCCGGCCTGCATCATGCCGAGCGTGAAATCTGCAGCAAAAATCCGTCGACCTGGATACTGTTTGATCGCTTCCTGCGCAAGATCACCCGTGCCAGCGCCTAAATCGAGGAGCGTTCCACCGGATGGGAGCTTTGCACGCTGGATCACGATCTTGCGCAAGCGCACATCCATCCCACCGGTCATCAGACGGTTCATTAAATCGTAGCGTGGTGCAATCCGCGCAAACATGGATTGTACCGATTGCGCCTGTTTTTGTTGTTCGCTATTCACTGGTTCGTTCATAAGGCACCCATGCCAGCACAGTAGTGCCCAGACCCGGTTCAGAGGTAAATTCAACGTCGCCACCCACATTACGGGCACGTGTCTGGATGTTTGCCAGACCATGGCCAATACTCATTTTTTTCACTTCAAAATCGAATCCACGGCCATCATCGCTGACTTCTAAAAGAACCCGTTGTGGTGTTTTCCAGAGCGTAACATCTACGCTATGAGCCCGGGCGTGTTTGGCAATATTTGCCATGGCTTCCTGGCAGATGTGAAAAAGAGCAACCGCATTGGCTTCGGAAAGATCTTTGAAACCATCACTGGGTCCCTGTAAGTTGATTTCCAGCAAAGTGTTGGCACGTAATTCAGTCGTCAGGCGTTGAATGCCATTCATCAGGCTTTCATCATGCAACTGGCGTGGACGCAAATCCAGAATATAAGAACGAATATCACGGATTGCACTGTTGAGATCAGCAATCGATTGTTCGATCCGATGACGGGCAACATCCGGTTCTTCATTCAGCAGCAGACGGGCATGTTCGAGCGTAAGACCCACAGCGTAAATCGACTGAATGATGCCATCATGCAAATCCATTCCAATGCGTTCGCGTTCCTCCAGAATTGCCAAACGGCGACCCTGCAGGTTAAGTTGCATATTTTCAATCCCGGTGCCTACCCAGGAGCTGATGGCTGCCAGAAATTGAACCTCTAATTCATCCAATGGTTGCGGGTGGCAGGTGCCAACACACAGCACGCCTAAAATACCACGGCGACCATGCAAAGGTAAGAGCGCTAGCTGTCGGAATTGTTTTTCATAGATGACCGGGTCGAGTTCATTGTTTTCGTCATCAAAAGGCAAATCAAGTAAGCGAGGAAAGCCATCTTTGGCGGTGACCCCCACAAAACCTTCACCTAATTTGAAATAATCAGTGTGCCAGATAGTATCAACAATTTCACCACGATGCATGGCCCGTTTCAGACTGCGGCGGTCTTCCTGCATCAGGAAAAATTCGCCTACTTCCAATTGCAAATAGTCCATAATTTGATTAAGGGCTTTTTCCAGAATTTCATCGATGTCAGATGAGGTAGCCAGGGTGGATGAAAGTTCGTTGAGCAGTGCCAGGTTTTCATTTCTGCGGGTGAGGATACGATCACGTTGAATTAATCCGCGGTACATTTTCGCGTTAGAAATGGCAACCGCTGCATAGGCAGCCAGCATTTCGATCAGTAATTGATCTTCAGTCGTGAATTCAGGTCCATCCAGTTTATTGGTCAGATAGATCTGTCCCAGGTTGCGATCATCCAAGTACGATGGGAACCCCCAGAAAGGAGTTCATGGAGGGGTGCCCTTTCGGGAAACCACTACTGCGCGCATCTTTGGTTAGGTCAGCCAGGCGAATGCTTTCGCGTTTGTTCATCAGCGCACCGATTAATCCCAATCCCAATGGGGGATGGGGCATGGCTTCGATTTGAGCTTCATTCATTCCAATCGGGATAAATTGTTCCACCCGACCCTGTTCATTGTTGACACCCAGGGCAGCATATTGTGCGCCTGATTGTTCACAGGCGAGGATGGCGATGCGTTCCAATAAAGATTCCAGGGAAATATCCTGGATCATTTCTAAACTGGCTTTATGGAGGGCCAGTAAGCGTTCCTGTAATTGTTCTCTTGTTAATTCATTCGTACTCATTTTGGTAGACACGTCTCTTTCCTGGATTATTTTACTTTATTTTGACCGATTTTGTGTTCTTTATGCAGGGTTAGCAGTTGCCAGGTCGAAGAGGCAAGGCTGAAGCTTAAAAAACCCTGGAGATGAATTTATAATATAGAATATTGGTATCCTTTCGATAATTGGTGGCTAGGGTGTTTTTGGCGTGCGGCTGCACGCCAAAAACACCCGCCTGCCCCGATTTATTGAGATCATACGAATATTGTTAAAGATGATTATTCATACTCATTGATGAAGAAAAGAGATATTACTTGAGCAGTAGCAAATTTGAGGGTCATCTGTGGATCATCACGGGTGAGATCGGTGCTGGTAAAACGGTTTTGTGTGCCAGTCTGATCGAAGCTTTTGAAGATCTTGGCTGGCAGATCAGTGGTTTGCGTTCACCAGCCATCTTCGAAAATGGGGAGAAAACCGGAATCGCAGTGGAAAATCTGGCAACCGGTGAAATACGCAAGCTAGCTGTTAGTGATTACAAGCCTGAGGGTTTGGACGGTGAACCATTACATTGGACTTTTGATAAAGAGGTATTGGCATGGGGTAACCAGATTCTGCTTGATTCCATTCCAACAGAACTGCTGGTGGTGGATGAGATAGGTCCATTGGAAATGAAATCGCGCAGACAGGGTGGGTGAATGCCTTAGTGCGCTAGATTCCAGGCAATACCGCCAGGCGATACTGGTCATGCGACCAAAACTGTTAGCGATGGCTCAATCTCGCTGGCAGTGGGGAAACACAATCGAAATTGAAAATGTGGAGCAAGTTCCTGCCATTTCAGATGAATTAATGCGGGAATGGAAATCTCGGATCTAAAGGTTAACAAAAAAAGATCCAAAACCACTCAAAGGTTATAATGAACGCTGAATTCTTCAAAGGATAATCATAAACAAGTATGGCTGTATTGACCGTCAGTAATCTGGGCAAATCATTTGGCGCTGTGGAAATTTTTTCAGAGCTTTCATTCAATGTATCCAAAAACGCTCGCATTGGTCTGGTGGGACCCAATGGCGTTGGAAAGACCACGCTTTTGCGTATTCTGGTGGGAGAAGAAAGCCCCACCGAGGGTCAGATTCAGTTTTCAAAAGGTGTTCGGGTTGGGTATCTTCCCCAACGCGCTCAACTTCATTCTGAACGCACTTTATGGCAGGAGTGTTTGCATGTTTTTGATGATCTATTGATTCGGCAGAAGGAATTACGAGCGCTGGAAGAAGAAATGAGCCGCTCGCATGAAAACACTGAAGAATTAATGGAAGCATACGGTAAATTACAACAAACCTTTGAATATCTGGGTGGATATGACTTTGAAACACGCATCCATCAGATGTTGAGTGGGCTTGGGTTTTCACCAGAGGATGAGGGCCGCCCAGTGCAGCAACTTTCGGGTGGGCAACGCACGCGTGCCTATCTGACCAAAATTTTACTGGAAGCGCCGGATTTGCTGTTGCTGGATGAACCGACCAATCATCTGGATATTGCCGCGGTAGAGTGGCTGGAGTCTTTCCTTAAAGATTGGCCAGGGGCGATCATCATTGTCTCGCATGATCGTTATTTTCTGGATCAGGTGGCTACAGCGATTTATGAGATGACCCCGGCTTTGGAAACATACCGTGGTAATTACAGTGCTTATCTGCAGCAACGAACTGAACGTTATACCAGACGGTTGGCTGAATATGAAGCACAACAAGAATTCATCCAGAAAGAAGAAGATTATATCCGGCGAAATATTGCCGGGCAGAATACCCGTCAGGCTAAGGGTCGACGCAGACGCCTGGAACGGATGCTGGAAGAATCGAAAATCACACCACCACCGACAACACGTCGTAAGATGCATATGCAACTGGATACCGCTGGACGGTCGGGCGAGCTGGTGCTACGTACACATGATTTACAGGTAGGCTATGAAGATGAAGGCAGACCTTTATTCAGCACGCCAGATTTGTTGTTAAAACGCAGAGAATGCGCAGCAATCATAGGGCCAAATGGAGCAGGAAAAACAACCTTTCTCAAGACCATTCTGGAACAAATCCCGGCTTATCGTGGTGATGTGGAACTGGGTGCCAGCTTGAAAATTGGTTATTTTGCTCAAGCACATGAAGGTTTGATCCCTGAACGCACATTGATGGACGAGATCAGCGCCGTGGTCCCACAGTGGTTACCCGCTCAGATTAGGGATTACCTGGCGAAATTTCTCTTTACTGGTGAGGATGTCTTCAAGACCGTCGAATTATTATCCGGTGGGGAACGGGGGCGGCTGGCACTGGCTATCCTGGCATTGCAGGGAGCTAATTTATTGTTATTGGACGAACCCACCAACCACCTGGATTTACCATCACAAGAGATCTTGCAGACCATGTTGGGCGAGTTCAATGGCACAATTTTGCTGGTTTCGCATGATCGCTTCCTGATTGATGCGCTCGCAAGCCAAATCTGGGAAGTGGTTCCGGGTCAATCGATGCTGCGGATTTTTGAGGGCAGCTACAGCGAATATAAAGCCTGGCTGCAAAATGAAACAACCAGAAATAATGGAGAAGTTGAAGAAGAACCAAAGAAAATTGCAATCAAATCCGTTCAATTGCAAAGTGCCACAGGGCTTTCCAAAAACGAATTACAACGGCTGCAGAAACGCATGTTGCGTGTCGAAGAGGAAATCTCACAGTTGGAAGCCAATTTGTCAGAATTAGAAATACAATTACAGAATCCACCGGATGATGCTAAAAAAGTAGTTCAATTGGGGAATAAATATAGCGAAGTGCAATCAGCGCTGTCATACCAGATGCAATTATGGGAAGAACTGGCGATACAGCTGGAAAGGTTTTGATAGAGATCATTGTTTTCCAATCCCCTCGCTGACATGCACAGGAATCAGGTACGCAAGAGCTTGCAGTAATGCATCCAGATCAGAAGCCCGGTTGTAAGCCTGCATGGAGATGCGCAAAAAATGACGTTCATTCCAGTCGATGGCGGGAATTTCAATCCGGAATCGGTCATAAAGTTGAGATTTAAAGAGTTCAAGGTTCAGCATGTGGGGAATTTCAATGCAAGCCATCTGCTGGTACTGATTTTCATTCTGGTAGAGAACCGGAAAACCGGTCAAGTTTGAGAATTTTGGCAGGTATTCCTTGATCAGGTTGTGGGATTCCTGCTGCACCTGTTGCCAATGGTGCTCCTGCTGAAACTGGATCGCGGCCGGTACACTCAGATAGGCGGCAGGGTCATGCGTACCGGTCCAGGTCAGCAGATCCAGAAAGTGTGAACCCAGGGATTTAGCGGGGTCGATCTGGTACCCCCAGCTGACCACCAGCGCTTCAATCAAATCCTGAACAGAAGGAGCTGCATATAGAAATCCAGCTCCTTTGGGAGAAAGCAGCCACTTATGGCAATTCCCGGTGTAAAAATCGGCACCGATTTGATCCAGATTGAGGAGGATCTGACCGGGGGCATGCGCCCCATCGATCAATGTCAGAATGCCCGTATTCACTGGCACGTTGGCAGATGGCTTCCACGGGCAGGCGTAAGGCGGTGGGTGAGGTGATGTGACTGAGAAAGATCAACTTCGTCCGGCTGGTTACCCCCTGCCAGAAAAGTTCCAACATTTCATCCTCTGATAGAGCCGGGTAAGGGAGCGGTTGGCGGATATAGCGTGCAGCTTGTTTCGAACAGACAAATTCCCAGGTGTAATCGCAGGCACCGTACTCATGATCGCTGGTCAGGATTTCATCCCTGGGTTGCAGGTTCAGAGATCGAGCAATCAGGTTGACCCCATAGGTGGCATTGGGCACAAATACAAGATTTGTGGGAGCTGTCCTCAGATATTCCCCAAGAGGCTGGATGGCCTGCCGGATGAGGTCATGATACTGCCTTCCCAGGAACAGCACTGGTTGCTCTTCCAGCTTAGATTGCCAGCGCTGATATTGTTCAAAGACTGGTTTCGGGCAGGCACCGAAGGAACCGTGGTTTAGAAAATGAAGACCAGGATCCACATAAAATAGCGACTGATAATCTGAATGCATCATTTTTTTGATCAATCTTCAATAACTAGTCTCAAGTAAATGGCCAGAAAACAGGTAACAAAAGCACAACGACGATAAACAATAAAATGGTCAGGGGTAAGCCCACTTTGAAGAAATCTCGGAAGCGATAACCACCTGGTCCAAGCATCAAGATATTCACCGGGTGACCTAATGGCGTGACAAAAGCCATGGAGGTGGCCAGGGCAACACCCATCGCCAGCGCGCGTGGGTCCACACCGATTTGTACTGCTGCTTGAATGGCAATCGGCGCGATAACAGCGGATACAGCTGCGCCTTTAATAACCTGAGATAGGAGTACTGTCATAGTAAGTAGTCCAAGTAAGAGTACATGCGGACCAAATGGCCCCAGGAGACTGGTTAGCGCATTGGCAAATATTGCTGTTGCTCCAGTTTTGGTCATTGCTAATCCCAGGGGTAGCATCCCGGCAACGAGAAAAACAATGCGCCAATCGACCACACGATAAACCTGATCCATGGTTATGACGTTTAGGATGACCAGTAATAATGCCCCGGCTAACATCACTTCACCCACCGAAAAAATCCCTGTCGCTGCAATGACCACTGTCAGAATGAAGATACTAATTGCGAGCGGTGCTTTCCTGGTAAGTTTTCTGGATGTATTTTCTTCCATTGTTAATACGATCAGATCGGAGGACAAACGCAGGGTAGCCAAACGATCTCGGGGGCCTTGCAGTAACAAGGCATCACCAAATGATAATTTCAGATCCGACAAACCTGTGCGGATGACTCTTTCGCCGTTCCATACAGCCAATACCGTCATACCGTATTTTTCTCGAAAATGCGATTCTTTCAAGGTTGTACCAATCAGGTGAGAACGGGGTGAGAGAACCACTTCAACGATCTGAATATCCTGCGATTCCAAATCTTGTTTGTGATATTCCGGTATGGGCTGAATTTCTAAATAAGGTTCGACATCTTTTTCTCGGAACTCATTCAAACGTCCTTCAACGAGTAAAATATCACCCTGCTGAATTACAAAATCCGGAACCGGCGCAAGTATGTTTCCCCCATTACGTTCTATCGCAATCACATTAAGACCATAGATTTCGCGCAATTGACTGTCGATAAGATTGTGATTAATCAACCTGGACTCAGCAGGGACACGTACCCGGAATAATCGATCACCTAAATGATAAGTAGCTAATAAATCTTCTTCCGCCTGGCGTAAAACTTCGTCCCGTTCCCTCGTTTTTTCTTTGGGTAATAAGTGGCGACCCAATAAAACCATATAGGTAATCCCGGTGACGACGATGGGAATACCAACGGGAGCAAAATCCAGCACGCCAAATCCCTTGTAACCCTGATCCTTCAGGATGCCACTGACCACAATATTGGTAGTTGTAAAGAGCGTTGCCGAACCCCCCAGTAAAGTTCCAAACGCCAGGGGAATTAATAGCCGGGAGATTTTTATACCAGAGCGTCGGGCAATGGTGGCTGTGGATGGTAATAAAATAGAAGCCACCGCGATATTGTTCATGAAAAGGGATAAAAATGCAGAGGTAACCATTAAGGCTGTAATTAAACGAACCTCACTCTTCCCGGATAGCCTTACCATCCAATTACCCATCTTTTCAGCAATGCCCGTTACTTCCAACCCATGGGCTAAAACAAAAATAGCCAGAATGGTAATGACGGCTGTGTCAGAAAGACCTGAAAATACTTCTTGCGGGGTGAGAACCCGGCTGAGTCCCAAGGCAACCAGAACCAGAAGCGCAACCAGATCAATAGATAAGCTCTCACTCAGAAAAAGAATGATGGCGACGGCAAGAATGATGAGGGTGATAATCAGATCCGGTGACAATTTACTTCCTGTAAACGAATTAAGATGGAAAATTAATAAAATATGAGGAAAACGATCAACAGAATTATTTTACTCCAGGAATTTTATGAGGACATTGATTAAATTTTAAGTTGACTGAATTTTTTTATTTACTATACTATAAGCATAGGGATATTATCCTTATTGGTCTATGAAATATTTTAATAAGATGCTTCGAGGGAGAACCAATCCGGTGTTGAAATGGTTGATATTTTCAACATGGAGGTTTTTCGGTTAAACGAAGTAATCATCATCTTTAGAAAAGGAGGCACGCAAACCAATTTTATTTAACTAATCCCATGAATAGGGAAACTAAAAATTTTTAATGAGGGAGTATGTTATATGAAACGCAATTTATTTAAAATATTTGCAATAATGATGGTGCTGGCGATGGTGGTTTCACCTGCCAGTGCAAAAGAAATCCCTGGTGATTTCAGTAATAGCAATCTTCCACCCAGAACACCAACAGAATTACCACAAGAACTTGTGGATGAATTTCGGGATGGCATGACAATAGAGGAGTTCTTAATTCGAAATCAAGGTCCAATTCCTAACGCACTCCTCGATTACGCTGGCATGAAATTAACAGTTGTCATTCAATTGGAAAAGCCTTCACTAATTGAATATATGGGGAAGGTAAAATCAAGCCCTGAGACAATGTCTGCCAGCACTCAACAATCATATGTTCAAATATTAAAAACATCTCAAAAACCATTTATTGATTCTGTAAAAAAATTAGGTGGAGATGTAATGGGGCAGTACACCAAGACCATCAATGGTTTTATGGCAAAGGTTCCTGCAAGGGAATTGAATACGATTCGATCAATGCCAGGAGTAAAAGCAGTCAGTAGAGCTCCTGAACATGAATTAACTTTAACAAACAGTGTTCCCCTGATTAATGCTGACGATATTTGGGAAATGCTCCCAGTCGGATTTAAAGGAACTGGTATCACAATCGCTGTAATTGATACCGGTATTGATTATACTCATGCCATGTTTGGTGGTAGTGGCAACCCGAGCCAATATGCTGCCAATGATCCAACCCGGATCGAAGGATCTACCTTCCCAACCGCAAAAGTAATTGGTGGGTGGGATTTTGCTGGAACCAATTATGATGCTGGTTCAGATGATCCTGCACTTTATACCCCTATGCCTGATCCCGATCCATTGGATGAAAATGGACATGGTACCCATGTTTCCTCTACTGCAGCAGGTATAGATGCGGGATTTGGTAGTGGGGTGGCACCGGAAGCTTTCTTATATGCGTTAAAGGTTTTTGGTGCTGAAGGTTCAACAAATCTAGCTATGGATGCCATCGAGTGGGCTATGGATCCGAATGGTGATGGAGACATTGCGGATCATGTGGATGTGATTAATATGTCCCTTGGTTCATGTTTTGGACCTAATGATGTCAATGATCCAGAATTAATTGTTGTAGAAGCAGCTTCTCAAGCAGGCGTATTTGTGGTTGCTTCCGCAGGAAATGCAGGTAATAATTCATACATTGTTGGTGCTCCTTCGGTTAGTGATTCAGCATTGTCGGTAGCTGCATCTTCAACAGGATTCTCTACTTCGCCGTACATTGAATATAATGTTGACCAGAAAATTCCTTATACTGTATCCTATAATCCATTTGAAACTACAATTACTGCAGAATTGGTTGATGTCACGACTATCGAGGAAATCACTACTCCATTAGGGAACTTTGTGATATCACTGGTATTGCACCAGATGCTTTAGGTGGAAAAATTGCCTTAATTAAACGAGGTACCTGTAGTTTCTACATCAAAATCAATAATGCAGAAACATTAGGTGCAGTCGCAGCGATTATTTACAACAACACAACTGGTATTATCTCCATGGATACCACAGGCTCTACATTACCTGCAGGATCAATCCTACAGAGTGATGGTTGTTATTAAATGGCTTAGCTACCACTTACAGTCTCTGTTGGGCCGGACTCAAATGTCACCTCCTTTGTTTCTGTAGATCCCCCAGATACAATTGGTTCATTTTCTTCCAGAGGTCCTCGAGGGTTTGATTCCAAACTAAAACCAGAAATCTCTGCTCCAGGTGTGGCCATTTTTGCTGCGGATGATGGGTAGCGGTAATCAAGGAGTATCCTATAATGGAACTTCTATGGCGGCACCACATGTGGCTGGTGTTGCAGCGCTCATTAAACAGGCGCAACCTGGATGGACAAATGAACAAATCAAAGCAGCGATTATGAATACAGCAGTCGATTTGGCTGATCCTGTTAGCGACCAAGTTCCCACGACAAGGTGCTGGTCGTGTCGATGCTTACGCAGCCTTAAACACCAATGTTGTTGCAGTCGGTGATCCCAAATTGGTATCCCTGAGTTGGGGTGTGATCGAAGTAGGTGAGAACACGTTTGAAGATGTGAAAACCATTACTCTTTATAATTTCACAGGTGATGAGATCACCTTGGATATCGCCTCTGTGTTTACTTCGGCAACCATTACAGGAGCAACACTTACTCCATCAGGTTCAGCCAAGTAGTAGTTCCTGGCCAAGGCTCAGCAACGGTCGATGTTACTTGGAACGGATTGGATTCAACATTATTGCATGATAATGCGCTTGATGAACTATTGGAAGAATATTTCGGGTTTGTGACGTTCACGGAGCTGAAGATTAGTGGTTTACGTGTTCCTTTCTACTTTGTTCCTCGACCATACACGGAAGTATCTGAGGTTGAACTTGTGTCACTACTTTTGACATTGTAAATGATTATGGTTATGCAGACTTACACAAAGTGGACCTAAGGCATCAACGTGTGGCCTTATCCAGTCATTCATGGTTGATGAAAATGAACTTGCTGTATTGGATATGGGTGACCTTCGTTATGTGGGCTTGATTATGGCTGGTACAATGCAACGTATGGAGATATTCTTATCCCGGCATTTTCTATGTGGGGTCCAGTGCATAACAACCAACCATATTTCAGTGAAGTGGATCTTTACATTGATGCTGATCAGGATGGAAACCCGGAAACCGTCAATTTTAACTTCAATTATGGCTGGTACGCAACAGGTGCCAGTAATAATCAATGGGCTGTCAATACAGGTAGATTTCTCTGATGGCCAAATTTATCTAGGAAGTCCTTATTTGATCTATGCAGATTTTACAATTCAGGATTCCAGGAATGGTACTTACCGGCAGTTTATGAACTACATCAGTGCAGGCGTAGCCTTTGACTTATGAGGTTTATAGCTTTGATTGGTATGGTGTAGTAGATTATGCTGGTATGGCAAGTTATGATTATGCCAAACTACCTTTAGGATGGGGTTTGACAGATATTGCTCCAAATAATTCTCCATTCTTATTTAGTTTTTGAGGTAAATGACATTGATGGTTATCTTTATAGCCAACCACAAGGTGTGATGCTGGTAGATTACTATGGAAAACCAGGTGCCGGTCAGACGTATTACTGGGATATTGATCCAAGGTTTATCACGCGTTTCCCATTGATATTCAAGTAAAGTTTCACTAATTTTCTAAGTAAAAAAACGATCAGCTTTTTGCTGATCGTTTTTTTACTCTATTTTGGCCAATCCAGCAACATGGTTTCCAGCAACAGACGACTATTCAGATTGGCATCCAATTCAGTTAATGATGTTTCCAGCTTAGGAGCTGTTGATAAATCACGGGTTTTGTCAGTTTTATCTAGCCGTCTTCTGGCTGAGTGATTTGAAATTCAGAAAGGTCAATGGCATGTCCGATCTACTGGCACAGATGTAAAAATCGCGCCAGAGAGAAAGCCAGGTTTGCAGCAGCATGGCGATACTTTCGCGGGAGACATTCTTGCGTTTGAGGTCGGCAATCTTTCAGCATATTCAAAACGGTCAGCCAGCGAACTTCCTAACAGATCAAAGACATCCTGCACGAGCTGGTGCAGTTTCTCCAGTTGATCCGGATCCTGATGATAACGCACTGCCTGTCCAATTTTTCCGGAGGTTAAATGTGCCAGTTCATGCGCCATTTCAGCAGGGATTTGCCAATATTTTTGGAGTGAACTGGTGCAGTCCGTCATGGATAAGGGACGTAAACGCAAAATCTCACAACGTGAGACGATGGTGGGTAGCAAATTTTCTACCGAAATCAGCTGTGAGAATAAGAATCACCTTGGGTGGTGCTTCTTCCAGAGTTTTCAGCAGCGCATTCTGGGCATTGGGGGTGGCTTCCTGAAAATTGAGCAATAAGGCAATCCGATATCTGGCTTCATAAGGAGCCAGGGACAGGCTTCCCTGCAATTCACGGATTTGTTCCACCTTAATGGATCTGGCATCATCCAGACTTTGTGTGATGGTCAGGTCTGCCTGCTGCATTTTGGCGATCTGTTTGCATATGACGGCATTCACCGCAGGGTTCACCAGGAGCCGGTGGTTGAGTGCAATTCAATGCCTGGGCAAAACGGAGAGCCAAACTACGCCGTCCAATACCAGGTGCACCACTCAGCAGGTAAGCATGCCGGACATTGTTCTGCGTGATGTGTTTCTGTAAAATCTGGGCAGCCCATTCGTGCCCGTAAATCATCCATTCCATGGCTTGGATTGTAGCGTAGAAATACCAGTCTGACAACCAAAAACCGGTGGGAAACCCCACCGGTTTTTGAAATTATTTTATAAATTTTTTGCGATTATTTTCCTTTACTTATTGGCACAAATACTGTCGCAGATTGGATGGTTGAATTTCCACATGCATCTGTCACTTGGTAGGTGATGGTGTAAATTCGACCGGTTCCAAGATCTGATCGTTCCGCTCGGAGTAAGAAGTGATAATCATCCACAATGACAATATCATCTACTGTATTTCCATCATCTTCGCCATTATCTGGTTCGTTGGATGTCACAGAAATTAATGTGACAACTGGATTATGATCAAAATTATCCCTAACAGAATACTGTCGCTTCTATTTCAACATATTTATGATTGGGTGGCCAGAGTAAATTAGGAGTAACGCTCACTGTAACTGAGGGGGGTACCAGTTCGCAAACCTTTAGCCCTACAATAACTGGATCATGATCGGAAGAACGATATGGATCAGGAGCATAAAGTAAATCCTGCGCATCTTTTTTAAATGACATGTCATAATCGATCAGATCTCGGTTCGTCCGCATTGATATGCCAGACGGTGGTACCGGTTACCATTGGAAGGAGACCAGCATTCGCTAATCCATGATCGAGATAGCCAATTTGACCATCAAAGACATAGGTGTAGGCATCTTCACCGATATAACGGAAGAGCAAATCGGTGTAATCATCACTGTTCCTAATAAATCATCCGGGCCAGCTAAAATAGCGTCAATTGGATCTTCCTTGTCATAAGAGTTCAAGTCACCAATGATCAGATAATTATTGCTGCCACTGCCGGTTGGATCCGTTGCCAGCCAATCAACCATTGCTTGTGCAGCATACAAACGTGTCAGGTTGCAGTTGCCAGCGCCATCGCCTTCGTCAGGATCACCAACATCATCACAGGACGAGCCTTTAGACTTGAGGTGATTGACAGCGACTGTGAAAACTCCACCATTTGTCAAATCCTGGAAAGATAGAGCCAATGTAGGCCGGTTCTTTGAATCATCAAAGCGTGAGTCTACAGATGAATCTAAGATTCCATAGCCACCGTAAGGTGTTACTTTGGCTGGTTTGTAAATCATTGCAACTTTGATAGCATCAAAGCCGATTGGACCGGTCGCTACATATGCATATGTATCAGAATCTGGATTTTCAATTAATAAAAATTCATTTAATCCATCAACCAGGTCTTTTACAGCAGCATCTGTCAACGTGATTCTCAATTTCCATCAAACCCACCACATCTGCATTCATTTTCGCAAGCGCAGAAATGATTTTCGCCTTCTGACGAGTGAATTCTTCTGGAGTATCTGCGCCACGACATTCCATATCCTGTAAGGGACCACAAATCCATAGCACCTGTGTCTATGGTTTTGAAGTAATTGAGGACATTGAAACTGGCTACTTTGATATCGCCTCCAACATCGTCTGGGATTCAGGGACGTGGATTGGTGGTGAGTAATCAGCTCCCTGAACAGGTTGAATGCGGTATTCGTTGTATCCATAATCCATAATACCAGTTACATTCTGAACAAGATCACCACCACGGAAAAGATTATCCAAATTGAATTCATACCAGTTCGGATGGACAGCTGGGTCGGGATTTTGAAGAAGTTCGGCCATCATCCAGAAGGATTCTATTCAATTAAAAATTGAGTACAGCTGTTCATAATTGATTTATCAGGTTCAAATTCAGCGGTGGGAGTAAGGAAGCGATCAGTAGTGAGCACTATTTCACCATAACGATCGAAGTTAAAGTATTCAGAGATTACCAATTCCTGGGGAAAAGTAACCAGCATTCCTTCATATTTTTCAAAATCAGTGACTTCAGTCACAGGTAAGGAAATAGGTGTTGGTTCAATGGATAATCCACTTTCACAAATCCAAACTTGACTGACATTTGAGATTTGTGTTAGGCCATAGTATTCTGTTGCTTTTCCACGAACACGAACATGATCACCAGTAGAAATGGTACCCCCAGGCTGATAAATAAAGATTCCATCAGAGGTACTTGGATCACCATCTCCTAAAGAATCCTGAATGTAGTAACCATTTTTACCACCGATTAGAAAATCACCTACCACGATACCTTCTGTGGCAAGTTCAGTTCCATACAATGGTGTTTCGAATCCACTTCCCTGGATTTCATAAATTGGAGTAAATGGATCACCGCAGGCTTCAGGTGGAGGAGGTGGGGTTTCGTAAATCATGTTAGGTAATCCAGGAGTGTTGTATGCTTCACCTAAAGTAATGGATCCAGTCAAATCCGGGATACCTGCGAGATCAAAGTCATTACGAACCCAGTCGCTGACAGCATCGGTATCATAACCGTCAGGAATACGTGATGCACCACCCGGGTGCATAGGGTAATCCATCATAATTACTGATAATGAACTGGACTCCATAGGTTATATCACCTGCATCCTCCATCATTAACTGCAACAGAATCAACGATTGCTTCCCAGGGAGATAATGTCGAAAATACCATCATTGTTTGTGTCAAGATCTGTATCTAATGCACCGGTGAAATTCTTTGACCAGTAAAAGAGTAATTGTTCCATTTTCAAGAGCATTAGCAGGTAAGTTGCAAGGAATAAAGCCATTTGAATCGGTTGTTCCTAAAGAAATTACTTCATCAATGGTTCCGACAGCAGCTCCACATATCTCCTTCAATTTCTAGAATAGTGTATTCTGAATAATCTGTATTTGGTTCACCAATAAATTTCAACATATTCCACATCTGTTCCTGCTGTGCTGGCTGAGAATTCATTGATTTTTGGTTCTAAAGGGCCTAAATCACAGTATGCAGAATGTGATCCTAATCCAATGATAGTATCTTGAACGAAGCCTTCCCATTCAAGTGAAGGATCAAATACATTATAACCATCTGTGTCTCCAGTACAGATGGTACTTATTCGACGCAAAGTGTTATCTGCTGTGCTGGTTAATCCGCTCCCCCATTCTGTAACTGGGTCGAACCCAATTTGTCCGATGACATCGATAATGGCTGTTCCTTTTCTGAGAACAACTGCATCATCTCCGTTGTACCAACCTGCCCCATTGGTTTGATCAGCTTGTGCCAGAATTGTTGCATTCGCTGAAGCTTGAGCGACAACATAAACATCGCCGTCTGCAACAGTACCAGTCAGGCTTATCGTCAATCCAGAGGAAGCAGACCCATTAAAGAACATTTGGATGTTATAACCACCAGCTGCTAAATCGATTGCTGTTCCAGTCCCATTGAATATTTCAAGGGCTTTATTATTGCTGGACCCTTCGATATATTCAGAAAAGAAGAGCTCTGCTGTTTCAGCCTGAACAACCTGTTGTGGCATCATACCACCTAAAATGGCAGTCAATGCCAGAACACTTGCCATGAGCAAGTTTACAAAACCTATTTTTGTTTTCATTAATTCCTCCATTGAAAACACAATATAAAGGGATAAATAAACGCCTTCAACGATTGAAAGCAAAATGAGGTGACATTTCTAGATGATAGTTTGCTATTTCTTCAAAAATCTTTATCAATGATTCCCTCCTAAAAATTGTAGCATAAGCACCATTTTGAAAATTAAAAATAATCTTAAAATTTTGTATTATTTTCCAATTATTCATCTACGGTATAATCCATAATGAATTTATCAATACCTCTCACAGAAATTTCTCACATTAAAGGCGCTGAACTGGATGGGTAAAAACCAGTCTTCCAAATGGAAATTTTTCATCCGCTTAGCCGGGACAATTCTTTCAATTGTTCTGTTGGTTTATTTGTTTTATTCAGTAGGATTGCAGGAAATGCTGGCAAGCCTGAAGAATTTGACCATTGGCAGAATTGTGCTGGTAATCGTTCTGATATTTGTTTCCCGATTAGCCACCTTTGCTCGCTGGCATGTCTTGCTTCAGATCGAATCAATCGAAGTCAACTGGAAGGACAGTTTGCGCTTAACCTTTGCAGGGCTATTTGCTGCCAATTTCCTGCCCACCACGATTGGGGGGGATGTGGTGCGTCTGGCAGGCGCGATGAGGCTCGGAATTGGTGGTGCATTGGTAGCAGCATCTTTGATGGTGGATCGTTTGATTGGCATGGCCGGTATGGGGATAGTCGCACCGTTAGGATTGGCTCCAGTTCTGGGAAATCTGGAAAAAATAACGAGCTTTTCCAATCATTTACTCACATTATCCGGTGGATCCTTTGTGAATAATAAGATCATGATAAAAATCAAAGCGGCTTTTCGGAAAATTATCACCTCGTTTGCCTATTGGATCCATCATCCGCGATATTTGTTACTGGCATTGTTTTTCACATTTATTCATATGCTGTGTACATTTCTGATCGTGGATGTCCTGGTAGTTGGGATGCAGGAAGCAATACCGTTCTGGAAAATTGCTGGGTTATGGAGCCTGACCTACTTCATCACCCTGATTCCCATTTCCATCAATGGGTTGGGATTGCAGGAGGTCTCGTTTATCAATCTATTCACGATCTTTGGCGGCATATCTGATACCACTGGATTGAGTATTGCGTTAATCATGCGGGTTCTCATGTTGGTAGGCAGTATTCCAGGAGCTTTCTTTGTCTCCAGTATTTTGAGTGGCGATACGTATACTAAAATCTCGGAAGAAAATCCTTTGGTGTTGGAGTGATCGAATTATGCTGGTAACCGATCGAATTTTTTGGCGCTGGTATTTGTTTTTTGTGGTTGGGTGTTCTGCCTGGTATTTATATCAATGGCGTAATAATTCCGGAACATGGTTTTTTCTGGTGTTGGCGATCGCTCTGCTCTCTTTGTTTGCTTTGGTGCTTATCAACAGTATTAATTTGAGTCGATTTTATATTAATTCACCCAAGATTTCGAAATTTATCACTTGGCCTTTTTCAATTGTTTTAACTTTTCTAACCACGATTCTTTCTATTAATAATTTGGATACGATAAATTTTAAATTGAGTGATCGTCTCTTATTATTGTTGGTGGCTTCAGGGATTGCGGTTATTTTACTGAAATTATCTGATCCTGATCGAATTTCGGCGATTGATTTTTTGTTGTTAATGTTATTGGGAGCTGTAATATACAAAATCTGCTCGTTTGTTCCAGAAATTCAATCAGTCCCATTCTCGTTAGGTTGGTCCGAAGGAAGTCGTTATTACAATGCTTCACTGTTTTTCTCAGACAGGATTTATGGAAAAGAGCTTGCACTTCCAGTCCTTCATCCTTCACGCTATTTGCTTCAAACTATCCCCTTTATTATTGGAATTAAATCGATTCTAATACATCGTTTATGGCAAGTCATTTTGTGGTTAAGTCTTAATCGCACTTGGTAGCTTTCAGTATCGTTAAGAAGTTCAATTTTAAGAAAAGTTATTCGCATGGATGTTTGGTTTATGGCTATTTTGTACTTTATTCCAGGGAGCTGTTTATTATCATTTGATGGTTTGTGTAATTATTGTAATGTTAGGATACGAACAAAAACAACCATGGAGAACTTTATTTTTTGTTGTAATTGCATCCATTTGGGCGGGGATAAGTCGGGTAAATTGGTTTCCTGTTCCAGCTTCATTAGCAATCGTACTCTATTTATTAAAAACACCTGTACGCAATAGCCGATTGGTTACGTTATCTGAAATTTCCCATTATGTGGTCAACAATTGGAGTTTCTTCAGCGTTTGTTGCGAATCGATTGTATGCAATAATCTCAAGTAATACTGTTGAACAATTCTCCTCCAGTTTTTCATCATATATGATTTGGAGTCGCTTATTTCCAAATACTACTTTTAACCTGGGGATTATTCCTGGAATTTTTTTAGTCATATGTCCTTTGGCAATCTTAACAGTTTTGGAATCCATGAATAAACCGCAGGGACTAAATTTTCATTGGATCAGGATTTTTGGATTAATTGGAATTCTTTTAGTCTTTGGGCTTGGTGGCGTAGTCGTCAGTGTGAAAGTTGGTGGAGGAGCTGATTTACATAATTTAGATGCATTTTTAGTGTTTTGGGTAATAATCACAACAAAAATAATTTTATCCAGAGATGAAAAAGAAATTAGCAATTTGTCGTATAAACCAACATTTAATTTTGGGCTGTTGTTTATTACTATACTTGTTCCAATATTGTTTTCGTTGCAATCTCAATTAATTTGGAAATTTGCAAAACCAAAGTCACAAAATGAAGATATCAAAGCTATTCAGGAAATAGTTGATTTAATTAATAAACGTACATCTTCTGAACCAATTTTATTTATTACTGAGCGTCATCTGATTACTTTTGATGAGATACAAAATGTCAAATTTGAACCCGGTTATGAAAAAGTTTTTTTAATGGAAATGGTGATGAGTAATAATCAACCCTATTTGGAAAATTTCCATAAAAAATTAAATAATCATGAATTTTCAGCAATAGTTACGGATTCGATATCACCGGTAATGAAGGACTTAAATTCTCCTTTTTGGGTAGAAAATAATTTATGGATAGACGAAGTAATTTATCCAATAATTGATAATTATCAATTAATTGATACATTTCAAGATGGCACGATCAATTTACTTATTCCAAATAATTAGTAAAAATCTTAACCAGAAAAAATAAAAATTAGTCGAATAATTTAAAAAAATGATTAATATAATAGACATTCAAAAAAGTATACTAATTTTGGTCTGGATTATTGCCTGGTTTAGTGGTGGATATTTGATTTTATTAAATGGGTTTAAATTTCGCCACTATGAAGGATCAGTCTTAGGTTTTGGAATTGGCTTATTTTTGCAAGTGTGGGTAGCCAATTGGATGGGTCAAGTCATCAACCCTATATTTTCTTTTTGGTTAAGTGCAATGGTTATTTTAATTGTTGGCATTGTGTTGACACTTATTTCTAAAACTTGGAAATCTACCATAAATCAAATATCTTTTTCCTTGAAATACTGGATCCCATTTGTGGTGATCCTGGTCATATTTTTTATGATCGGCAGGGGATTGGCGATTTTTGATGATTATCAAAATTTGCCAGTTACCTCTTATATTGCTTCCGGTGCTATTCCCCCGAATTTTGTTCTGAATCCAACTATTAGTTTTGATTATCATTATCTGATGTTATTAAATGCTGCCCAATGGATGCGCATTGCGGATTTGTTTCCCTGGACTGCCTTGGATTTAACTCGAGCAATTTTCTTTGGATTAACAATAATTTACACTGCCATCTTAAGTAGACGAATTACATTTAATTGGATTTCAGGTTGGATTGCTGCATTGTTTGTTGCATTTGCAGGTGGGTTAAGATGGGTATTGTTATTCTTACCAGATCGTTTATTAAACATTGTTTCCAATAATATAAACATGATCGGTTCTGGTCTAGGAACTGCTGATAATTTGAAAACTGCATTAATCAGCAATTGGGCAGTTGAAGGTGCAGGTCCTATTCCATTTCCTTTTGCATTTGGAAATGGATATCATACCATTTCAGTAATGGAACATGATGGTACAGGATTGATGGGTACAGTTTTAGCCTTGATCATTATTTTATTATTTCAGAAATGGAGAAATACCCAGGGAAAAATTGTTGTTTCGTTATTAATTTCAACCATGGCTTTAATTGATGAAATTTGGTTTGTATTTTTTACCATTGCGGCTTTTCTATTTTATTTCTTTATGTTTCTTGGTAAACACAAATTACCACGAAAAATAATTTATGAAAATTTATTATTATTCATCATTATTCCGATTCTGTTTTCAATCGTTCAGGGAGGTGTTTTAACTGGTGTCTTTCGTGGAATACTTACAAAAATATTGGGTGGAACTGCCGATATTTCAAACCAGTATTACTCAATCAACTTTCCACTGCGTTGGCCACCTGCTTTTATTTCTGCTCATTTAGGAGAATTGTTCTTAACCAAATGGACTCATTTATTGGTAGTTTTCTTTGAAGTTGGGCCAGTAATTTTTCTTTTCCCTTTGTTTTTAATTTGGGGCTGGAAATCCTATAAAAATAATCACCATATTTACAGTATTCTTTCAATAGCTTCAATTATTAGCTCATTAATGGTGTTTGTTCAATATCAGGGTTCTGCAGGTGTGTCTGCAACAAAAAGACTGACATTATTTGCGACAGATTTGCTGATAATTTTTACAATTCCCATCATTTGGCGTAGTCTAAAATATAAAAAAGTTGTTTTTACTTCAGTTGTGACATTGGTAATTTTCGTCACCATGATTGGAGGAATCGTTAATTTTGGCATTGAATCAATAGCAATACGAGAGCCAGTCTTGAGTTATTTTATCGATCCAATTGATGCCGTCGTGCAAGAAAAATATTGGGATACATTAAAAGAGGATGCTATGGTTTTCGATTGGAATCCATCACGAAGTGCAACAATATTTGCCCGTCCATTAAAATAAATATTAATTGGTATAAACAAACTGATGAATTTACCGAATTGTTGATTAATCCCGATCCTTTTTCAATTAATTCCAAAGGGTATCATTATGTATATTGGACAAAATCAAGTTGGGAAGATTTATCTCCATCTGATCGTGAATTATTTCAACATCTATGTGTCGAGGATGAATTCAAGATCGAAAATGACTTAGGTGATTTCCGATGGCTTTTGGATATTTCAGCCTGTGAAAAGTAGTTATTTGACGAAGTGACCTACATGATAAACCTCACCCATGAAGGAGGGTGTACCGCGCATCCTGATTCTGTTAAACTTCTGAGAATTGTTTCTTGGCAGCCTGATACACATCCTCCTCGGTGGAAAAATGTTCATCACGAATATTGTGACCTAAAAGGCGAAACATGAAGACCATGAACGCTCGTTCCACCGGTACCCCATAAATCACCTGACCACCTGGTTCGAGAACCCGATGGATCTCTGAAAAGGCTGGGTCGAGCTCCGTCGGTTTATGCTTGAGAATGCTGATGAGAAGGACAGCGTCGAATGAGTTATCCGCGTAAGGCATGGAGAGCACCGAACCGTTTTTCAGATAGGTTTGAACACCATGTTTAGTGAAGAGGTCTTCCACTTTTTGGATTTCGACCGTGAGATCAAGACCGTGAATCTCTTTGTAATCGTTGATCCAGATTTCAAGAAGGTTAAACCGGTGCCAAAGCCGATTTCAAGGATATTATCCCCGCCTTTGCATTGAGACAGGCATAACTCCACCCTGCGGCGATACATCTTTCCGAAAATGGGGAAGTAATAATATTTGGTCGGGTCCAATTCATTAACACCGGCATATTCGTCTTTGGGCAGCAACTTCAGAACTGGGATTTCTTCCATTTGATTCACCGTTTCACTTAGATAAATTTTATCCTTCTGGCAGCCACCCAGAGCATGCGCATCAATAACATGCCATGCGTCCAGCGCTGAATATTGGTGCTGCCATAGGTTCTCTCGCGGTAGCGGATGGGCAAATCGACGATCTTATGATTTAGTTTGGCTGATCCGAACATGAGGTCAAAATCGCCAAAGGGATCAAAATCACCAAAATAGGATCGGTTATCAGCGATCATCTCGTAATCGGATTTCCAGACCACCTTGGTGCCACAAGGGTATCTTGAATGTCTGCCCCAGCAGCCATGAAAATGCCAGGCTGAAGAATTTATTGCCGACCAGGTTGAGGAAACGCATGGCCTGTTTTTCCATCGGGTACACGACCGCACGCGCGATTAATAAAGTCTCCTTTGCCACTCAGCAGAGCATCATAAAAACGTGGGAGGTTTAGGTGGCACGGTCAGATCGGCATCCAGGATCATGAGAATATCGCCATTAGCTTTCTCGAATCCTGACCGAATCGCATCCCCCTTGCCTTTGCCGGTTTGTTGAAACACACTGGCGGGACGCTGTAGATCTGGCAATATTTTCCTGAATGACTTCAAAGGTTTTATCTTGGGAATGTCCTTCCACAAACACGATTTTGGTGTGAGCCCATTTTAGGCACGCGTTGAAAGATGTTTTCGATATTCCCGGCTTCGTTCCGAGCGGCAATAACCACGGAAACAGATGCCTGGTTTTGTAGTCCATCTGGTTTTGGTCTGGCAACCATGAAGTTTGTCATACAGAAATGATTGAAAGGCCAGAGACGGGCAATGAAGCGATTGAAGAAAGGCGTCAGTAATGGTATCTGGAATGGGAACAATATCTCAGTCCAGGAGCGAACCACTTCAAAATCGCAGATCTGCAGAAGATTTTCCAGATCATGATGGGTCAACCAGTTCTGGTATTCAAATGGTTTCGCTAATTTTAATTTTTTGGGCAATTTTTAGTGGAACTTCCCATAAACGGCTATAGTAATTGAGAATAATTCGAGTTTTCAGATTGGAATATCTCGATAATTGAGAAAAAAATATCCTGAACATCCCAGACATCATTGACCAGATCGGAAAGGATGATGAAATCAAAAGTCGTATCCAGGTCTGGAATTTCCTGTGCATTTCCATGGATGAAAGTCAATTGTAGGTGCTTCTCGCGCGCAATTCTGATCATTTCAGTGGAGAAATCGATTCCCACACCTTGGGATGGTTTTACAGTGGCTAAAAGGTCACCGGTTCCAGAACCGATTTCAAGTACCGTGCAACCCGCTGGAATGATGTATTGATAGATTTTTTGCAGACGGCGATGATAATATGAACTCCAGTCCCTTTTATGCTCGCTTTGAATGGCAATACGATCCCGACAGCGCCTGACGGGCACTGGTAAATTTCTGATAAACCTCATCGTTTGGATTAATATACCCTGCCGTGACTTTCCTGCTTTTACTTTTGTGTGTGAAAGTATATCAAAAAGCAGTTATTGGTCAAAGGATTT
>CAVQSU010000031.1:0-8405 GCA_963715915.1 uncultured Chloroflexia bacterium
ACTGGGAAAATCGGATTGATCAGCGGATGCCTCTGGAGTTTTGATCACAAACTCCTTTCTCCCTTCCATAATAAGTGCGGGTGTGAATTTTACATCACACGCAACCGAAAAACGCCTGGCGACAGGCGTTACAAGGCAAGCACAGTGATTCAGGTCGCTTTTTTGTGCTACCTGTTTACATTTGGAAGGGCAGCTTTTGCTTAAATTTGATTCTTAAAAGGCATGCCTAGCATGCCTTTTTTTATTTGAAAGGACAATTTTGAAAATTCGTATATTGGATACCATTGATCATTATATATGTGATCTGGGGATCGACTTACCTTGCAATTCGCTTTGCAATTGAGACAATTCCGCCATTCCTGATGGCGTCATCGCGATTCTTGCTGCCCGGGATCCTTTTATTCTTCTGGCGACGGGCTTCCGGCGATCCATTACCATCCAAGATTGAATGGAGATCAACCATCATTATAGGGTTATTGCTGCTGGTGGGTGGGAATGGCGGCGTTACATGGGCAGAACAATTCATACCATCTGGTGTGGCGGCATTGATAATTGGTTCGGTACCTATATGGATATTATTAATGAATCTCATTAAACCTGAAGGCAGGCACCTAAATAAATTCGGGATCATCGGAGTAGTATTGGGCTTTTTAGGCATAGCTTTGCTAATTGGTCCAACTCAACTGACCGGTAGCAGTGAGAACATCAATCCAGCGGGTATTATTGCTATTTTAGCGGCAGCCATCTTCTGGTCTGCAGGATCTTTATACGGCAGGAATGCCCCCATGCCGACCTCACCTTTGCTTAGTACAGGGATGGAATTTTTAGCAGGGGGAATAGGATTATTATTCATAAGTGGATCTAACTGGAGAGTTCGCACAATTTAATTTTTCTTCAGTATCTACTCGGTCGATCCTAAGTCTTTTATACCTGATGATCTTTGGTTCGCTGATCGCTTTTGTCGCTTATACCTGGCTTCTCCGCAATGCACCAATAACATTGGTATCGACTTATGCATATGTAAATCCACTTATTGCCATCTTGATTGGTAATCGTCTTGCCCAGGAGACTTTAAATTTGAGGATTCTCACAGCTGCAATAATCATTATTAGCTCCGTCTTTTTGATCAATGCCACTTATTTAAAAAGTCCACCTGCCAAACAAAATAAAATTCAATTTTCATCGATTGAATAACCCAAACACACTCTCAGATCTTAATTACAAAAGGAGAAATGAAATGGATGGAAAAGATTTAATCTCAAGAGTGAAGGAAGATAAAGTCAAATTTATCTCTTTCCAATTCACCGACGTGATTGGTTCAGTGAAAAGTGTTGATGCACCAATCAATCGCCTGGAATCTGCACTTGAAGATGGGGTCTGGTTTGATGGTTCATCAGTGGAAGGGATTTGCGCGCATCCAGGAAAGTGATATGCGCTTGGAGATCGATCCGAATACTTATGCAGTTTTACCCTGGTCTTCACCGGAAGCCAAAAGAGCCCGCGTTTTCTGCAATATCTTTACACCAGACAATCAGCCTTTTGAAGGGGATCCCCGTGGTACTCTCAAGGAAATGCTTAAGAAAATCACAGACCGCGGCTGGACTTTCAATGTTGGCCCGGAACCAGAGTTTTTCCTATTCAAGCGAAATGGAAATGGAGAAAACATCCACCCGGTACCCTATGATGTAGGCGGGTATTTTGATTTTTCTGCCGATGATGAAGCTGTCCGCGTTCGAATTGAATTGATCGATGCTTTGAATTCCATGGGATTGGATGTGGAAGTTGGTCACCATGAAGTCGCCCTGGGGCAGCATGAGATCGATTTTCGCTTTGCCGATGCACTTCACACAGCTGATAATGTGTTGACATTCAAATATACAGTCAAGGCGATTGCAGCCAAATATGGGTTGATTGCATCCTTCATGCCTAAACCAATATTTGGATCAAATGGTTCTGGTATGCATTGTCATCAGTCAATATTCGATTCCAATGGAAATAATCTATTCTTCGATCCAAAAGATGAATATCATCTTTCAAAAATGGCTTATTCTTTTATTGCCGGACAATTAACCCACGCCCGGGCACTCGCCGCTATTGTAGCTCCAACAGTGAATTCCTACAAACGCTTGGTTCCGGGTTATGAAGCTCCCGTTTATATCGGATGGGCTCAACAAAATCGCTCTGCCCTCATCAGAATTCCACGATTTACCGAAGGACGCGACAAAGCGGTTCGGGCTGAATTACGTTTCCCAGATCCTTCTTCCAATCCCTATCTGGCTTTTGCAGCAATATTAGGTGCAGGTTTGGATGGGATCGCTAAAAACCTAACTCCTCCTGCTCCTTTTAACAATGCTGAATGTATATCATCTAAGCGAGGAAGAAAGAATAAAGATGGGTATTGCTTCCTTACCTGGTTCATTGGGAGAAGCTCTTATCGAATTGGAGAAGGATCAAGTTATCCAGGATGCCATCGGACCTGTCACTTATGAAGCGTTCAGGCGAGCAAAAATTGCTGAAAGAGATGAGTATCGTCTGGCAGTGACAGATTGGGAAGTCAAGAGGTATCTGGAAACAGCCTAACTTCCGTAAAATAATTAATTTTGTGTTATACTGTTCGATTGTTATTCCGCGAGGAATAACATCCATTCGGTTGATTTCCTAAGGATTGAATGGAGTTCCTAAAAAGGACTCCATTCAATCATAGATAAGAAATCTTATAATTTAATATTGTTTTGATCATTCCAGTAGGATTCCCGGCCTGCTTTTCCAGTCGGGGTCTTTTCTTGCACGTAGCCAGTTTATCGAAAGATCATCTGGTTGTTGGTAGGTAATGGGATATGACCTGAGAAGGTCATACAGCAACATCGGAGTCATCAAAACATCCAAGGAGAGTTTGATGACTTCAGAATTTAATGATTTGAACCTGCGCCAGGAATTGGCGCAGGCTATACTTGATTGTGGTTACACAACCCCAACGCCCATTCAAAGCAAAGTGATCCCTGTTATGCTGACCGGGCAAGATGTACTTGGCCAGGCAAAAACCGGAACAGGTAAAACTGCCGCGTTCGCCCTCCCCATTCTAAATAATCTATTACCAAATCAAAACCATATTCAGGCACTTGTTTTAGCACCTACACGCGAATTAGCGATGCAGGTTGCCAATTCATTCAAAAAATATGGCAAGATTTCCGGTGCTCGTGTTCTGGCAGTTTATGGCGGACAACCATACGGACCTCAGATCAATCAATTAAAAAAGGGAGTTGAGATCGTTGTGGGCACACCTGGGCGCTTGTTGGATCTTATAGATCGCAAAGTCCTTGATCTTAGCCAGGTTAACACAATCGTCCTGGATGAAGCAGACGAAATGCTCAGTATGGGATTTGTCGAGGACATTGAATCCATCTTGAAGCAAACACCTGAGAATCGCCAAACAGCTCTTTTCTCTGCCACTCTTCCAACTGCGATCCAAAAATTAGCAAAAACATACATGAAAGATCCCTTGTCAATTGCAATTAAAGGGGATCATCTGACAGTTGACAGCATTGAACAACGTTATTATCTGATCAATGATCGTGATAAATTAGCAGCTCTCTCGCTTCTTTTTGAAGTTGAACCGATCACACGAGCTTTAATCTTCGTTCGGACTCGTGCCGGCACAGGAGATCTGACCAATGCTTTAAACTCACGAGGCTTCCCAGCTGAAACATTAAATGGTGATCTAACCCAGGATGCACGTGAGCGAGTTGTTGCAAGGTTTCGAAATAATCAGATCAAAGTCCTGGTAGCCACCGACGTTGCCGCCCGTGGGCTTGATATTGATGATATATCACACGTGATCAATTATGATCTGCCAGATGAGATTGAACTCTACGTCCATCGCATCGGTCGAACTGGCCGCGCCGGAAAGACAGGTATTTCTCTCACCTTGCTTTCCCCTAAAGAATTATGGCGATTGCGCCGGATAGAAGGATTGACAAAAAACAGCATAACACGTTCGAATTTACCTACCGAACAGGATGTTCACGATCATCGACAAAAACAATTGGTCGATCAGGTAGTTATCTGGTTGAAACGTGCACGTTTCACAAAAGAACGGGAAATTGTTTCAATGCTAATTGAGGAAGGTTACCAGGTGGAAGACATTGCTGCAGCAGCCTTAAAAATTGCACGTGCAGAAGAAAAACAGCGCCCGATAACATCTGTCCTTGAAGCACAGGATTCCCGCTCCAGCAAAGGACCTCGAAACAATAATAAAAATATAAGTGCAAGATCACCCCGCTCTTCCAAGACAAACACATCGCATGAAGCAGGCATGGTCCGCTTGAGTGTGAGCAAAGGTCGATCACATGGTGTTCGTCCAAATGACATTGTCAGCACAATTGCATATTTTGCTGATATTCCAGGAAACAGTATCGGTAAGATAGTGATCGAAGATAAACTAACCTGGGTTGATGTCCCTGAGCAATATGTCTCCCAGGTGTTATCCAATACGGGCAATTATAAACTTCGCAAAGAAACTGTGTCCATTTCGAGAGCTTGATCTTAAAAGACTAAACATCCGAAAAAAATGTCGACCAGTTGTCGACATTTTTTATATTAATTAGAATCTCTCATTAATTCTTGATTGGATTAAAGGAGAATCGATTCTTTTTTTCAAAATTTTTTTGTTGTACTGTTCTTCTGATTATAAACAGTTTTTAAAAATTCGAAGGAGCCCACTATAAGGGAGAGTCTTCTTACCCCAATTTGGTGTTAAATTCACTTCTCTCTTTGATCAAACATCCTGCAAAACGAACAAATTCCATCTGCAGAAGTCGGTTGCCCACAGTTTAAACACTCGTGCAAATTCTGACGGCTTTCATCCGGTTCTGCAAACAATCCATTTTCCTTTGCTTTTAAAAAATGCAAGTAAAAGCGCAGTTTTTCACCCGGGTTATTATGCTCCAATAAATTCAATTGCTGCTTGTAATAAAGAGACGTGGAACCAATTGAGAAAGGACATTCGTCATAAATATACTCAATCCCACTTAAAATTGCATACGCAGCCATCTCTTTTTCATAGAAGCGGCACAAAGGCTTGGCTTTTCTTGCAAATCCCGGAGTTTCAGGTAAGACAGGTGCTTGCCTTAATATAAAATCCCCATTCCAGTGAAGAGTATTTCCAAACAATACTGCGGCTTCATCGTCAAGGTTATGGCCTGTAACCAATACATCGTAATTAAATTCTTTGGAGATCTGATTCATCACATGCCGTTTGGTTAACCCACAAACAGAACAAGCCTTATCCTTACCGCGACGGTTGCGTTGAGCTAATTGAGGTATTGACTCTCCAAACTCCCTTTTGATATCAACAACAAGCAACTTTTGATGCCTCTCCCTGGAAAATTTTTCGCAAATTTGCTGGGAGATATCTGAATAACCATCTTCATCCCCAATGCCAAGACCGATATACAGCCCATCAGCCTGATATCCCAGTTTGAACAGGATATCCCATAAAGATAGTGAATCCTTTCCACCTGAAACAGCCACCAACATTTTTTGATAGCGTGTAAACATTTCATATTTTTTTATAAATCTTTCAGTTTGAGCTGGGATCCATTCCAAAAAATGAGGTTTACATAGTGCCAGTTTATGCTGGCGCATATTTATCACTGCTTTCGTCCCACAAGTTCTACATTTCATTTATCCACCGGAAATTACCTCAATCAGGTCGATCCTTTCCCCATCTCTCAATAATTTCATCTTCAGTGATCATCTCGCCATTTCTGGTGGCGAGCACTGTTTCAGGTAAAATATCCAACTTTAATAAAGAAGACAAGAGCGTCATCCCAGATCGGATTTCAAACACGTCACCTCGAATTATTAATGTAACCATATTTGTTCCTCATTGAATACCTTTAATTTTTTAGCACTGTCATACTATGTCGAATGTCTAATTGAATCATATTTAGCTCTGCTATAATATTCCAAGTTGGCTTTTTTTATGCAACAATTTTCAAACCTGAAAGGATTGCCCGGATAACCATGTCAATTATCATACAGAAACCAACCAAGATGGACGATGAACTTTATGCATCCATTTTACATCTTCTTCCACAACTGAACCCCCAGCACCCATTACCCACAATTACAGATGTTAATGATCTATTAAGTTCAAATAGTTCAATCCCTATTAGTGGCACGATATCCGAAAATTTCCGATCCAATTGTTGGGATGTTAACCCTAGCGATCTTCCGAGTACCCAGTGGAATCCGTGCTCACATTGAAGATCTGGTTGTGGATCGTGAGTTACGCAACAAAGGAATTGCTCATGCACTTATGAAAGAGGCATTGCAATCTTCTCAGAAAATGGGTGCAAATGGAGTGATGCTTACTTCTCATTCACGTCGTATTTCCGCAATCAGATTGTATGAAAACCTTGGTTTCAAGAAATGGGACACCAATATCTTTTTTTTTCAATTTGAACGCATAGAAACTATACTAAAATCTCTATGAAAATACTAAATACTTTGTAGTTGCATTTTCAAGATCATTGTATTCACCCCTATACTCCTCGGGTAGAAGGGCTGCCAATTGATACATCAGCTCGTCGGCAATAATCTGACGAGTTTTCTTATCGATTTTTTCACCATTCGTATTAATAACAATTGGATTACCGACGACAGCATGAAAATCCGTTCTTTTTATTTTTTTTACATTTGATTTGAAAATTTTCACCTCCCCAGTGAGCCATAGGGATGAGAGGTGCACCACTAAGGATCGCTAACATCACAATTCCTGGATGCCCACGTAACAATTTACCTGTTTTATTGCGAGTTCCTTCAGGTGACATCCCTAATATCTTCCCTTCTTTCAGACTATCCAATGTTTTTCGCATGGCTTCCATATCGGCTTCACCACGTCTAATTGGGATTATCCCCCACAAATTAAACAACCAGGCCATAAACGAATTGTTCCACGTTTCGATTTTAGCCATTCCGGTCATGGGTCTTGGCTGAAGCAAAACAAATGTCATGGGAACTTCAATAGATCCTGTATGATTTGAGTAGACAATCATGGGTCCCTTGGGAGGAATCCTATCGATGTCTCTGGTATCAATACGGCATAAAATCCCCAACCCCACCCTGATCACTTGAATAACAAACCAACGAACCAGATCCATTACCTCGATTTTCCTGAAATGATGAATTCAAGGCGCTTTGGAAGCAACTCAATAACCAATTTATCACCACTGTAACATAACGTTTCTCCATCACAGTGTGCCGGTAATGTCCCCTTAATCGCAGTGATCGAAATTTTACGTGCCCGAGCTGTCTTCACTTCAGGCTGAGTTGCTTGCGTGCCTTTCATAAAATATGTTATCAAATGAAATATTCGCATCTTGGAAGCTGATGCAGCGATACATAAATCCAGCCACCCGTCGCCAGGGTCACCATCGGGAGCCATATAAAAACCTCCCCCCATGCGTTGACCATTCATAACAGAAGTCATTAAGGATGTCTGTTCAATGCTGTTTTCATCATAAGTGATTTGAACCAGGGGTGCGGTAAAGTATAAGAACACGGTTCTTAGTGCGGCGATCAGATAAGCCAACAGACCACGAGTCCAGCGAATCTTAACTGCTTCAAAACCTACCGCTGCATCGAAACCCATTCCAACCCCATTACGCAAAATAACGACCATCCGGATAATCTCCACCTGAAACCAATCCTATATCCATCATTCTGCGTTTATCCTCACTTAAAACTTTAAAACAATCATCAAAGTTTCCTGGTATGTTCATTCCATAAGCGAGGTCATTTCCCGTTCCAACAGTAATGATACCCATTGCGGTTGTGTTTTTTCCTTTTTTTTGTGCATTCATTAAACCGTTTATTACTTCATTGGCAGTACCATCCCCACTAGCAGAGATAACGACATCATAACCATCGAGAGCCGCTTGTTCAGCCAATTCTGCTGCATGCCATGGTTGCTCGTGTTCGAACCAGGTCAAAATCCAAACCAATTTCTTTTAATTTATCTTCAATTGCAGGAATCATCTTCTCAGCAAAACCACGACCGGAAATTGGGTTAACAATTATTTTATATCTAGGCATTATTTTTACTCCTCAAAAATTGTGGGGTTGATACATTGGCTCCCATTTTACATGAGAATTCGATTTTCTGGCATATTTATTGATAAAATAAAAGCAATTATGCTAATTCTTCTCCCCGCAATTATCTTAATGACTACATCCGTAATAATGGTTCTATTGATGCTCATTAAACCAGGTTTTCGTTTCCATTGGCTTATTGCAATTTTAGGAGCCTTTCTTTCGGTCTTTGCCGTCTTGTTGTGGCAAACAAAACTCGCACATACATTTTCCTTACCAGCCTGGAATCCACAAACAATATTTCTATATTC
>CAVQSU010000032.1:0-17247 GCA_963715915.1 uncultured Chloroflexia bacterium
GGTGATGACACCTTCACCCAGGTGGGACGCGCTCCAGACTGGGCCAAATTCAGGATCAATCCAATTTGCCCCTCTGCCTGGATGAGGAATTCCCCCAACTTCGACCAATCCTTCAAGTTTTCCTTCCAATGCATCAATAACAACTATTGTATTCATGTTATTGGCAGCGACCAGGAAGTATCGTTTGGTGGAATCCCAACCACCATCATGTAAAAATCGTTCTGCTTCGATCATTTTTATGGTTGGGTTAACCGGGTCAGAATAATTAACCATCCAGACCTGACCAGTTTCTTTAATATTAACTATCCATTCTGGTTTGAAGTGAGATGCAACAATCGCAGCCACGCGTGGTTCCGGGTGGTATTCTTCTGTATCCCAGGTATAACTACGGGTACTGACAATTTTGAATGGTTCCAGGGTTTCACCATCCAGAATTACAAAGTGAGGTGGCCAGTAACATCCGACGATTGCCAATTTATCGGTAAAATCTCCTAACTCACCGGAGTATTTACTGACTTCAACTGAACGCGCATCATAACAAAGTTGAGCTTCAGCTACTTTGGTGGGAATTTCCGTCCAAAGATCAACCAAAGCTAATTTTCCGTCGCGACCAATGGTGTAAAGATAACGCCCTGTAGCAGAGTTTCTAGTGATATGGACAGCATATCCCGTATCGACATTGGCAACGACTTCGTAGGTATCCGCATCGATCACAGCGATCTGCCCGGCATCACGCAAGGTAACTGCCATATAATTTTCCCAATTTCGTTCAGTTTGTGGTTCGGTAGGACGGTCTTCTGGAGGGACCAATAATTTCCAGGATGCCAGCATTTGGTCAAGAGACATTTCGGGTGGTTGTGGAGGTTCAATTTGCAGATATTCCGCCATTATTTCGGTTTCTTCTTTGGTCAGGAATCCCTGGTTACCCCAATCTGGCATCCCACGCGGCGTACCATTGAAGATGATGGCTGCCAGTGCCAGGGTGCCTTTTGGTTGCATTAAATCGGGTGTAAGGGCTGGACCAGTTGCTCCTTTTCGCAAGGTGCCGTGGCAGCCAGCGCAGCGTTCAAAGTAGACCTGTTTGGCCCACTCAATATCTTCATCAGCCAATCCTGTTTCTACTACTTCAACAGGTTCTTCTGTTACGATTGGTGCCGAAAATTCCAGCCCGGGTAATCTAGCCATAAAATTAATCATCGCTTCAATTTCTGCATCATTTAATGTCCCATCCGAATAGGAAGGCATTATTCCAGACGAACAGGTACCACCCGGACATTCAGTGGAAATGTGTGCATTTGGATCCAATAAAGCTTCCTTCAAATATTCAAGGACTGTGTCGGCAGTTCCCATGTAATGAGAATTAGACAATTGCGCTTCTGCCTTTGTTCCGATTTCTGATAAATCCGGTCCGATGGTTCCTACTGCGTTCTCAATACCTGGAATGACATGACAGGCTCCACAACCACCTTTGGTGAAGCCCTCCGCAGCCAGCATCAAATCATCTCCACTTTCCTCTTCTTTGACTTCTTCTTGTTTTGGCGCTTCAGCCTGAGTGGCTTCTGACTCTTGGGTTGGTTGGGGAGTGGAACTTGAGCAGGCAGCTAAAAGCAGAATGGCAATCAGCACAATTATTATTTTTAAATTTATTTTCATGGGCAAATCCTCCTATAAATATGATCAGATAATGGATAAAAACTTTGTTGGATCAAGATCATTTACGAAATTTGGATTATGACATTTAATATAATAAATATCATAATAAGAATATTAATATTATTATACATATTCTGATCTTATTTGCATTAACTTAAGTTATTCCATGAGTGGGGTTATTATTATTATTTAAGATATCTGTCGAAAAATTCAATCGTTCTGGTCATCGCTAAACTGAAATACCCTGATAAATTATGGTCATCACCTTCATAGGTGTAAAATTCCACTTCGCCGTTCACTGCCTGGATTTCACTCACTAATAATTCTGAAAAGATAAGCGGAACGCTTTCATCAGCTGTGCCGTGATGTAATTGAACAGGACCAGAAATCTCATTCACATAACTATTAGCCGAAATGGATGTCCAAAAATCAGGGTTTTCCTCTGTTGTTCCGTGTTCAGTAACCCATTCTTGTTGCCAGCGACGAGCGAAGGTGGGAGGTGTCGGTGCTGGTCCGGGGGTATTGCGACGCCATTTGGACATCATATCCGGATAGGAAGCCACAACACCTGCCCAGATCACACCTGCTTTGATATCTTCTGAAATAACCATCGATCTTAAAGTGAGATACCCTCCCATGGAATGTCCCCACATGCCAATTTTGTCTGGATTTGCCATTGGAAATTGCTTTAAAGAGGCAACAGCATTCAACACATCAATCGTGTATCCGGGGTCGCCATAGGCTCCCAGGGCAGTTCCTTCTGATTGGTCGTGGCCCCTATAATCAATACGAAAGACAATATAACCACTTCGTGCTAACCAGTCCACGTAAGCGATATAGCGTTCGGTGGTGCGGTATTGGGTCGGTGGAATATAGCCATGATTGAACACAATGGATGGCCAACCGCCTTCCGGTGCTTCCCCGTTTGGAACGGTTAGCAGACCATAAATTTTATAATCTTCGGATAAATAATAAGCATAATAGCGGTCGTAGTTATACGCAGCTGTCAGTGTATTTTCAATGACAATTTCACTGCCAGGGTAAGGTGTTTGGCGCATCGCCAGGATTGTCATTGGATGCAAGGTTGGCGTAAGTGTTGGTGTTACGGTACTCGTTGGCGTAGGAGTGACTGTGGATGTGATGGATGGGATAGTGGACGGCGAAGGAATGATGGGTGTATTTGTTTCAACCACCTGGTCTATAACTGCAATTGCATTCTTTTGCATAATTCCACACGCAGAAATTAAAATTATTGAAATCAACAAAATGGAAATATTGAGTAATAAATGCAATTTAATTTTCAAACGATCTCCAATAGATTCTTCGATTGATATCTGTTCCCATGTATCTAAATCTGGTTGAGTTCTCATTGTATTAAATGCTAGAATGGAATGCAACTTAATGTCAAACATTCATGTTTCGAAAGGTAAAATCATGAAAAAAGAATTAATGAATCCTGGTGTAGTCGAATTCTCTGCACCTATCATTGATCCGGGTGGTGGAGGGGCATATGTCGAATTTCCATTTGATACTGAAGATCTGTTTGGAACCAAAGGTCGAATTCCGGTAAAAGTACATTTTGATGGACATCCTTATCATGGGACAATGTTGCGTTATGGGACTGAGAAACACATCATCATAATTGTGAAAAAAATTCGGGATGCAATTAAAAAGCAAGCACCTGAAACAGTGGATATAAAAGTAGAACTGGACGATAAAACGCGAGAAATCACAGTTCCGGATGACGTTCAGAAAAGCCTGGAAATGAATCAACAGGCATTAAATACATATAACAAACTTTCTTACACCCATCAAAAAGAATATATTAACTGGATCTTGGAAGCGAAAAGAGAAGAAACTCGCCAGAATCGCATAGAGAAGATGATCCAAAAATTACTGGATCAAAGTTAATGGCGCATCATTGGCTCAATATTTACGCATATTTCTGCGCACCATCTCAGCAATGGTCAAATTATGTCGATTGGAGAGTTGTTCGTTAATCATCTCAATCTGTTTGCGCGGAGAATAGAAGGCTTCACTCCAGCCATACCCTGCGCAGGTTGTATCCGCGATCTGATTACCTTTCTCATCCTGCCCCCACCATTCACGATAAACAGCTTCCAGATCTGGCCGAATGTGCAATTCAGGCACATTGAAGTGGGCTGAATAATAATAATCCGGTGGAAGCGCATTCAGAATGGTCTCAAAAATATGAACCCGCACTTGTACACCATTGCGGCATTCGGAATCGGCGATGCGACTCAATCCGCGAATGGTGGCTAATGGCGCGAGCACTTCTACTCGTTCCAGATTGCGGAAGCGTTCCTTAATGCGAACAATCACCTCTTTCATCACCAGACCACTGGCAATACTATCAGCAATGAAAGCCACCTTTACCAGGTCATGTTGTGGTTGATCCAGGTCTTTATCTTTGAAGAGAGTCATTTCCACTTTACGATTGTAAACAGGAACCGAACTATCAAAGACGTGGTGAGCATCCAGGATTACCTCATCGGTGTAATACCCATAGGTCTCATAAATTGCTTCGGGAACCTGATACTTTAAGCCTTCACGAGCAATCGGGAAAATAGCTAAATTTTCCTGTTTGTTGCTGGTGATCGTTTCTCTAAGTGGTGGTGCATTAAAAATATCCTGCATTGCTTTCCACATTAAATTTGCCCGACCAGCACCCATCCAGACCTGCCCGGGTAAACTCAAAGTCGTGATACCTTCCAATTCTTCTGGAGCAATCCCAATGAACTCCATTAGCCGGGGATCGGGTTTTTTCCTCTCAATGTAAATGAAACGCGCAGTAGAAGGAGTATGGTAAAAAATCAATTCAAGGTTGGTCACATCTCCCAGGGTGATTTTACCGGGACGATAAAAACCGCTTCCTTCAGGTTTTTTAGTTTTGTAGGGAAGCGGCTTCTCCAGGATCAGGGACCCTTCGATGAATGTTCTGTCATCATCAGAAAATTTGAATGGATAAGTATAAGCGGTCATAATACGATACTCCTTAAGTAGCGCTTCATGAAGATCTGATTTTCTTAAAGAGACAGGCTGAGAGGTTCATCAGCCTGTCCTTAAGATTTTATCATTAATCAAATTAAAAAGGAAAGCTAAGTTAATAAATAGACAAAGAGGGAGAATGAGATCTCCCTCTTTGCCATTAAGGAAAATAAGAATTGGTTAGTTATTAACTAGTTGTTGGCGTTGTAATCGTCTTGTGCTGCTTGTAAAGTTGTAGCGATATCGAGTGTAGTATCTTCCTTGATCAGCTTATAAACAGCATTCATGATGATTTCATTCGCTTCGGTTGGTCTTTGTAGTGATCCATTTGCATTGACACAAACACTCGCATTAACAGCGATGGCAGCTTGCTGGTAGAAAGGTGTTTGCATTTCAGGAGCAGATTGAGCAGATAACAATGCAGGGAATCCAGCACCTGGACCTAAAACATATTCAACATGTCTTCCAATATCTCCCATAATCCAATTGATGTAATCGTATGTAGCTTCGATATTTACTGCACCAGTCGGCACTGCAAATGTTATCGCATCAGTATTACATCCAGGTGTTTTTCCAGCAGGGGCAAACATGGGGCGCATGACCACTTTACCATCGGCAATCGCATTGATCATATCGTCAGCAGATCCCGTTTCATATTTTGTTCCATCGGGAGCAGTAAGAGGGTTGATGTATCGATAACCAAATAATCCAGTTGGAATGGCGGCTGCAGATGAATTTTTAAAGGAATCTTCTTCCACAAAACCCCCAGCAAACACTGTATCTGGGTTATATCCTTTGAGTACGGTATCTCGCAAGAAAGAGATTGCTGCGACATTTTCTGGAGTATTGAGCAGCATATTGCCCTGGCCATCGTCATAGGTACCGCCGAATGAAGAAATCAGGTTCCAGACCATACGTTGAGCCCCATTTCCGCTATAAGCAGTGGAACCAAAATAAGTCCATGCAAAAATCCCTTCTCCTTTAAGACGTTCAGCTTCTACCAGGAATTGTTCTGGAGTGGTTGGGAATCCATTCGGGTAATGATCTGCCCAAACATACACGACATGGGGTCTGGTTGAGACAGGAATACAATATAAACCTCCATCGGCACCAGTGCAAGCTTTTAGTGCACCAGGTTCCAGATCAGAATACCATTCTTGTGCCTTAGCCCACTCTGACAGATCTTGTAACGCTCCATTGTTAATAAAGGTGGGAAGGTTGCTGGCACCAACTTCAATCAGATCTGGTACTTCACCTCCAGCGATTACGGCTGCTACCAATTCAGCAGTCATTTTATCCCAGGCTTTGGGGATATTAACCCAGTTCCATTTGTCAGCGAAATCATTGTTAAATTCTGGGATTGTTTTTCTCAGATACGCATTACCCACACGTTCATCACTGGCAGGATCTTCATTATCCTGGTCATATTGAAACCAGGTTACGAAGTCTTTGACTTCTGCTGGTGCAGCAGGCACGTCAGTTGGCGCTGCAGGTTCTTCGACCGGTGCAGCAGGTTCTTCAACAGGGGCTGCTGGTTCTTCAACTGGCGCAGCGGGTTCAACAGGTGTCTCAGCTGGTTGACATCCAGCCAAACCAAATGTAAAGACCACCAAAAAAAGTATTGTTAACAAGGTTAAATTTTTGCTTTTCATATTCTCTCCTAAAATTTTTATTTTTTATTTTTTTTAAAAATTTATTCTTACATTACATTCATAAGCAAGCTCCCGAAATATTTTTTGATTTGGAAAATCATTTGATTAGGTTTTATCTTTTCTGGAAAAAATTATCAAAGCGATGTTGAAAAAAATATTGGATGAGGAACTTTGATCATATTCATCTGAAAATCTCGATTCTTACTAGAAAGGTTATTGTCAGAATCAACTCTGGCTGATTATAAATAGTCTGCACATCGGATTTTCATTGAATTGAGAGGAATTCTAAATTCGGTCTTTGTTAATTGATTTTTCCCACTATTAATGGGGAAAAAATCAACCCAATCCTGAAACAACTATACAAATAATCTGAGTGAGAGACTATTGAATAATTTCCTAAAACTATTGGGAAATTTCCAAATTACGTTGAATGTTCCCCTTTGTACGGCGATAATCCCCCGGGGTAACGCCGACTTCCTGTCGAAAAACCAATGAAAAATGGCTGAAACTTGTATATCCGATCATCAAACTAATTTCGGATATGGGTAATGAACTTTCCAATAGTAATTGTTTGGCTTTATTAATCCGTAATTGAAATAAGTATTTTGATAGGGTCATCCCTGTTGAAGTCTTAAAAATTCTCGATAGTTGAGATGTAGATATGTGAAATTCTTTTGATAATTCCTTGTGATTTAACTCTCGATGCAAATGACGTCTCATGTATGCTTCAACCCGTTCAACAAATTCATTTTTGGCCTGGATATTTAAACTGGATGAGTATTCAATTGTTTCATTATTTTGTAACGAACGATTTAGGCCGATCAGTAAACGAGTAACAAGCGCTTCAACATAGTGATAAGTATTATCACCTGGCTTATTAATTTCACGCACCAAAGTAGTGAAATCATTCTGCAATTCATTTGGGATGGTAACCATGTTATCTGGTAATTGTCGGAGGTTCAATCCGAGGATGTTCAGCAGGACATAAAAATATCCGGTAGAGCGATAACTATACGTCGGATACCGCATCATACCAGGTGAGATCAGGATTGAATCTCCAGGATTTAAATGATAGACTTTTTCACCGATGGAATAATCCACGCTTCCAAAAACAAGGCAATACCATTGATACACAGAATGTGAGTGCGGTGGGACATGGTAAGGGTAACCTACTTCATTATAAAGAATTTGCCGTATGGTGATTGCAGGAATATTTGTTTCCATTTAATAATTATATTTCGAATTAGTTGTTAATCCATTATTATTCAATTCTGGACAAAGCTTCCAAAGCCTCCTGGTAAGTTGGACGCAATTGCAAGGCTATTTCATAATCTGACCGTGCTTTTTCAAACTCTCCTGATGCTTCATAGGCCATCCCGCGCCAATAATGGGATTCTTCCAATCCACGTTTATTCAGCATTGATAAGGTTGTTTTTGCCAGATCAATAACGGTCTGGTAACGCCCTGTGTTGAAATATGCCTGGTAAGCATCCACGCGATACCAGAGGACCCTCCAGGGTCGCTGCTCCTCATCCAGGGTGTTATAGTGGGTAAAAGCCTGATCAAATGCCGTAGCTGCTTCGTCATTACGTCCCAGCCGGTGAAATGTCTCTGCCTGATTGAGGAGGCCAAAAAACAAATCACGCTCGGTCAGCAAGGGCAATTCTGCTTCAGTTTTTTGTAACGTCCTTTGCAAATTCAGCAACGGGTCATAATCATCCGCAAGAATAGACACCACCTCATGCTCCCGTTCGGGTGGAAATACCACCAGATATACGAAATTAAAATCACGCCACCAGCGGGTATTCAGATCATGATAGGGGATCGGAAAATCTGCCATGATTAATGGATCCTGCGTAATTAACGCTGACCAGGCATCATCATATCCGTTGACAACCACATAGTGTCCCATCCACCAATCTTTGGGTGGGTGATGACCCATTTCTATCAGTACCGGAAAACCTGCAGCAATAAGGCGTTTGATCAAATCCAGGTTTCCTCCCGTGCGTAAAATACCGGATAGTTGTGTTTGTTGCTCCACAAACGCCAGCATTTCTTCCGGCATGACGTTGGCATCATCCTCATTAGGACGCAGGAATGCTTTGGTAGTGCGTTGATCACCCTCCCACCCCCAGTAGGAAAGCAATATGGAGAGACTGGCGGGACCACAATTGTTGAAGCTTTGATACTCATGTACCACCCCGGTGAGAGTGACCGACGCAGGAATTGCCGTTGGTGACAGTGTTATTGTTGGTGATATGATGGGTGTGGGGGTTTCCGTTGGTGCAAAAGTCGCTGAAGGGGTAATTACTGAAATCGGAGGGTTTGATTCTGTTTCCAGGCTTAATTCTTCCTGGTCTGGAGAGAAAACCACCTGATCAGGGGGGTTAAGGAAGTAATGGATTTTGGTCTGCAAAGATTCCAGGCGCCAGGCAAGACGGGAATGTACAGGGGGTAACAAATACAGCACCGCACATAATAAAACCAGGATCAAAAAGCCAAGCACCCACATGAGAATCTTTTGATATTTCATTACCTTCTCCTGATATATTCTAAAAATAATCTAAAAAATTTATACCCACCTAACTTATTCAAATTTTGTACAAGATGGATATGTATTTTAGGCTTTATGGATTTGATAAAGGGAGCTAAGATATACGTTTGAAAATATATAAAGGTGCAGCATGTGTATATCCAACTCCTTTCCTTGTTTTGATTAACAATTCTTTGGTTACCAAAATATCTTGTTTAGGAATGAAATATCTTTCCAATGAAGCCTGCGACAATCGTATTTCCCCTTCGCTTTGTGAACAGTAGAAACCAATTGGTAGTTTTCATCTATTGATGCCAAGCCAGCATCTCCGTGACTATTGTTCACCAGGAGATAACCACCAATTTTTAAATAATCTTTACAAGCATAAGATATAAAACCTGCATACTGGGAAATCAGCAAATCAAATTTTAATTGTAATTCTTCTATTGGATTTTCATAGCTTAGTCCGAAAAAAGCAATTTTTGGGGTCTTCAGGGTATTCCTTTTTTGTGTGGATTAAATGAATTAAATCGTTACCTTGAAAATACTTTTTTGCATGCTTATCAGAGTCGATGTAAACTACATCTGAAAAAACGAAAGACGGGGAAATATGAATATAACTTCCAGGATAGATTACCTTCTTGATGCCATATTTATTTTTGAGAAGACGGAATAAATCCACCTGTTCGTAGTCTCTATCGATATAATAATGTTTATAAGCTTGGATTGCATTCATTTCATCCTATTCCTTTAATATTGTTTATTGCTGGCTTTCACGTAAAATTTCCCTTTAGATGAATTTTTCCTCATTAAGTAACTATGAGTTTCTGTCAATATACCAGATTTTAAGGATTTATTTTCAACAATCATTGGTGTTTTTATCCATGGTTTACTCCTCAATGAATGTGAATGTTACAGTCTGTGGTTCCAACGTTGAAAATCGCCTGAACCCAAAACTATTAAAATGATTAGCAAATACTTCAAAGATACCTTAGCCAAACTCCTATTAGAAAAAAACCACCCTGAAGGGAAACAAAAATTCGAGTTATTGTACCTACATATATTTGGGTCAATAATAAATTTATATAGAAAAGAACTTGACGCAATTTTTACCCGGGCATATAATTAATTAATCAATTTAATTTATTATTTACGATCCACCTGGAGCCAACTTGGGCAGTAATCAAGTTACCGCAAAATCCCATAATATTCGTTCCATTTTAAAAGCTTTACTCTACCATCAACAAATTTCACGAGTTGAGTTGGCTGAGCATACCGGTCTCACTGCAGCGACCATCAGTAATTTGGTGAATGAATTATTATCGCAGGGATTGGTTCGGGAAAATGGGATTGAACAGGTGATTTCCCCACGTGTTGGTCGCCCAAGAATGACGGTAGAACTTATCCCGGATGCTCGTTTTGCGATCGGTGTTCATATCGGAATTGGTGAGTATCAGATTGTTGTCACGGATCTATTAGCAAATATTGTTTCATCCACAACTCAGAAATTTGAGGTTTGTGCGACTGCTGAGACTGTCATACAAGAGATTGTTACTCAGTGTGAAAACCTGATTATTCAGTCCGGAATTTCAAAAAATCTGATTGTGGGCATCGGGGTTGGCGCTTCTGGTCTGGTTAATGTTGAAACGGGTGTGAATATTAATGCGCCGAATTTGTGTTGGCAAAACATTCCTATCCGAGAATGGATTCATCAAAGCATTGGGCTGCCAGTAATAGTGGACAATAATGTGCGCTTAATGTGCCTGGCTGAGGCAATGTTTGGGGAAGGCAAGACTGCCAATGTGATGGCTTTTGTATATGCCAGAGTGGGTGTCGGTGCAGGTTTGTTTGTGAATGGAAAATTGTTTCGTGGCATGGCTGCCGGGGCAGGTGAAATCGGTCATAGCATTTTGATTCCAGATGGTGGAGAAAAATGCAGTTGTGGAAATTATGGTTGTCTGGAGACATTGGTATCCCATAAAGCAATCATAAGATCTGCAAAGAAGTTGATAGAAGCAAATCCAACTGGTATCCTGGCAAGAAAATTTGGTGATTGCCAAAGTAATGAAATGGATTGTGTTTTTTCCGCCGCTCAGGATGGAGATGAAGAAGTTTTAGAAATGCTTGCAGAGAAAGCAAGATATTTTGGCATTGCACTCGCTAATCTAGTGAATGTATTAAATCCCAATTTGATTGTGTTAGGCGGGATACTGGGGCAGGGTGAAGAATTCTTTTTGCCAGAAATCAAGAAGGTTGTAAAGGAATATTCCTTCAGCCACCTTGGAGACCAGGTTAGGATTTGTGTATCAGGCTTTGGGCAGAAAACCGGTGTGATTGGTGCTTCTGCTTTAGCTTTAAGTACTTATTTTTACGACCTCAGTGAAATTCATGAACAGGAGAAAAGTTTTTGAGAACCATCGCATTAATTCCTATTGCTCGAACAACGTTTGATATTCCATTTGCATCAGAAATATTTCAGAGGACACAAACGGCATTATCACAGGCTGGATTTGTAATCACCGGCCCATCAGAACTGGTTACTGATTCCTCAAAAATTCAAGAAATCATTCACCAACTGCAGCGAGACCCCATTTCGATTTGATCATTTTGTTATTTTGTTCATTTGCCGATAGTGATTTACCAAAACAAATTGTCAGCGAGACCGCCGGACCGGTTTTACTATGGGCAGTACCAGAAGTGCCGGGTGGTGGAAGATTGCGCTTAAATTCCCTGTGTGGGATCAATTTAACCGGACACTCCTTGCATCGTACGGGTTATTCCTATGATTATTTATACACATTGCCGGAAGATTTAACCGCTCTGGAAAAAATTAAAGTTTTAGCAAATGCAGGTTATGCCATCAGAACATTAAAAGGAACAAAAATTGGCAAAATTGGACACCATCCGAATGGCTTTGATAGTTGTATTCCCAATCAATCCGGATTGGAAAAGATTTTTGGTCTGGAGATGGTTCAAATCGAATTAGACACTTTGTTTAACCGTGTCAGGAAGATTTCCGACCATTCAATCGATCCTTTACGCGAGGATCTGGATCAACGATTGGACGGTCTGGATGATCTTGATCAGGCATCCCTGAATGGCACGTTAAAAACTTATCAGGTCATGCAGGAATTTTCACAGGAAGAGAATTTGAAAGGTTTGGCGGTGCGCTGTTGGCCAGAATTTTTTACTGAATTAGGGTGTGCAGCCTGCGGTGCTATGTCATTAATGTCTGATCAAAAAATACCTTGTAGTTGTGAAGCTGATTTGAATGGAACGGTTACACAACTGATCTTACAAACCCTGAGTGGTGAACCTGCGTTTGGAACAGATCTGGTTCACATGAATTTGGAGGAAGACACAGCGGTCTTCTGGCACTGTGGGTTAGCTCCACTCTCCATGGCAGATCCCAACGTGAAACCTCGCGGGATTGTTCATACCAATCGTAAATTGCCATTATTAATGGAATTTTCACTCAAACCTGGAGAAATCACATTGGCTCGATTAAGTGAGGCTTCTGTTGATTTTCAGTTGGTTATTGGTAAAGCTAACATGTTAGCGTCCGAAAGACAATTCTCTGGCACTTCCGGACTGGTGCGATTTGATAATCCTGCCAGAAAGGTGTTGGATACTATCATGACCAATGGATTGGAGCACCATCTTTCCCTTACCTATGGAAATTTTACAGCTGAATTAGCTACGATTGCACGTTATCTAAAGGTACCTACGCTTGCGTTATAAGAATTTGGAGGATTTATAGAATGATGGACGAAAAAACCCTTATAGAATTGACTGAGAAAGCAAAAGAAATCAGAGCCCTGACGATTGATGCCATTGGTTATCTTGGCATCGGACATTTAGGTGGTTCCATGTCGGTTGTGGAAGTGCTCACGATGTTATATTACCGCCACATGGATATTGACCCTTCAAATCCACGCAAAGTGGATCGCGATCAACTGGTTTTATCCAAAGGACATGCTGGTCCCGCTCTTTATAGTGTATTAGCTGATAAAGGCTACTTCCCTAAAGAGTGGTTGCACACGCTCAATCAGGGTGGTACACGATTACCCAGTCACTGTGATCGAAATCTGACACCAGGGATTGATATGACCACCGGTTCACTTGGCCAAGGATTATCTGCAGCCATCGGTATTGCGCTCAGTCATCGATTGGATGGTATCACCAGTAAAGTCTTTGTCATCATTGGGGATGGGGAATCAAATGAAGGTCAGGTTTGGGAAGCAGCACAGGCCGCCGCGCAATTCAAACTCAATCATATAATCGCTTTTACCGACTACAACAAATTACAACTGGATGGTTTCATGCATGAAATCATGAACATCGAAGACCTGACAGCCAAATGGGTTAGTTTTGGTTGGTTTGTTCAAAGGATCAATGGCCATGATCTGTCGCAGATTGATTTAGCCATTGAAAGAGCGAAAAAAGAGCCTTTGCGACCATCGATGATTGTTATGGATACGATAAAAGGTAAGGGTGTAGATTTTGCTGAAAATCAGTCTACCAACCATAACATGAAACTGGATTATGAAACTGCTCTTGCAGCCATTGCAAAATTATAAACATGCAAGGAGAAAAAATGAGTAAACCATTAGAAATGCGTGCAGTATACACAGAAACTTTGCTTAAATTGGGACAGTCGGATGAACGGATTGTACTTTTAGAAGCTGATCTTATGCGGGCAACCGGTTCCAAAAACTTTAAAGATGAATTTCCTCATCGCACTTTTAATGTGGGTGTTGCCGAAGCCAATATGGTCAGTATTTCTGCTGGACTTTCTTCTGCCGGTAAACTACCTTTTGCCAATACATTTGCATGTTTTGCAGCCCGAAGAACATTCGACCAATTTTTTATTTCGGCGAATTATGCCAGACTTAATGTCAAGCTGGTTGGTAGTGACCCGGGTGTCACAGCTGCATTAAATGGCGGTACCCATATGGCTTTTGAAGATATGGGAATTATGCGAACCATCCCAAAATTAGTTATATTTGAACCCAGTGACCCCATTTCATTAAAAAAACTTATGCACGCCTGTGTTGAGTACTATGGATGTACTTACATGCGATTACACCGTAGTTTTGCTGATGTGTTATACGATGAAAATGATGATTTTGAATTGGGAAAAGGAAAAGTTTTACGGGAGGGTCAGGACGTAGCGTTGATTGCTACCGGCGTTGTGATGGTAGGTGAAGCTTTGAAAGCTGCTACATTACTGGCGGAAAGAGGGATTTCTGCTACGGTTGTTGACATGCATACGATTAAACCAATCGATCGCAACCTGGTTATTCATCTGGCAGAGACCTGTGGCGCGATTGTGACCTGTGAAAATCATCAAGTTGTTAATGGGCTTGGCTCTGCGGTTGCTGAAGTTCTTGCGGAGGAAATCCCCACACCTATGCTACGCGTTGGGGTGAAAGATCTCTTCGGTGAGGTAGGTACTCTCGATTATCTCAAAGAGAGGTTTGGATTAACCGCATCAGTCATTGTTGAGCATGCTGAACACGTGCTGGAAATGAAAAAAACTACGTTAAAAATCTAAAGGGAGAAATTATGACTGAAAAAATAAGTATCGCCATTGCATCTGATCTTTCTGGTTTTCCTTTAAAACAGGCGATCGTAGATCACCTGAATCAAAGAGGAGATATTGACCTGCTCGATTTTGGAATTGAGTTGGTTGAACAACCCAAACCATATTTTGAACAGGCTCCGAAAGTTGCAGAGGCCGTCCAGAGTCAACGTGTGGAAAAAGGAATATTAATTTGTGGTACAGGTCAAGGTATGGCGATTGTCGCCAATAAACATAAAGGTGTGTATGCCTGTGTAGTTGATGATATTTTTTCTGGCGAAAGAGCAAAAATTGTGAATAATGCCAATGTCATTACGATGGGTGGATGGATCACTGCTCCTTTTCTTGGCACCCAGATTGTGGATGCCTGGCTAAGCATGCATTTCACCCAAAAAATGGAATTTAAACGTGATTTCCTTGAAAACGCATTTCGACAGGTACAGGTCTTAGAAGATAAAAATTTTAAATGAATTTGATTAATGGTTCCTCAAACTTGTAATCAAAATCAATTGCTGAATTAAACACAATGAGCCAATAGTTAACATGAAAAAGGAGTAAGAAGTGAAGTGTGAATTTTTAAACCAAGAGTCAATTCATGCACAAATTGGGTTTCAAAAAATAACTTCTGTAAAACCAAATCATCCAATCCCTGGAGGTATGCGTTTTTTTAGTGAATGCGGTCCATTGGATGTGTATTTCTATGCTCCAGGTCTCATTCGATTTAATTTTCAGTCTAAAGAAGTGTTTGATTATGGATTACTGATTGCTGAGAAAAGCGACGTTGATTGTGAATTGATTAAGACTGGTTCATCTGTGATCATTCAATCCGCTGATGTATCTGTAGAAATTATTTATTCACCTTTCTCGTTCAAATTAAGCAAAGGTGATAAAAAACTGCTTGAAAGTATTACAGATATTAGCATGGAAGGGAAACCTCGTTTTCATCCTTTTGCGCACAAAAATAGCGAAGCCTGGCAGATGTCTTTCGCCTTGAAAAGCGGAGAACCAATATTTGGACTTGGTGAGAAATTTGGAAAACTCAATCACCGTGGTGAGATGATCACCAGTTGGAATTATGATGCTCTGGGATTGAATTCAGAGCGGTGCTATAAAAATAATCCTTTTGCCTGGTCGCCAGAAGGTTGGGGGGTTTTAGTTCATACGCCTGGTAGAGTGGTGCACGCCATTGGTTTTGCGCCATGGTCCCACCGTAGTTATATTCTGCGCGTCGAAGATTTAAATCTGGACTTCTTCTTCTTTGTTGGAAATTCACCAGCAGAAATTCTGGATAAATATACAGATCTTACCGGTAAATCACCAGAGTTACCTTTATGGAGTTATGGTGTTTGGATGGCGCGAGCTTTTTACAAGACCGCAGATGAATTACTGAGTGTCGTGAAAGAAATGCGTGAAAAACAAATTCCATTAGATGTAATTTTATTAGATGGAAGGGCATGGCATAAACCAGAAACCCGCTTTGACTTTTCATGGGACCCTGATCGATACCCGGATCCAAAGGCTTTCATGAAACAATTGGATGATCTGGATGTGCGCTTGTGTTTATGGGAATATCCTTATATTTCAACATTTAATCCGTTGTTCAGTGAATTAGCCAGTTCAGGATATTTATTAATGAATAAAGAAGGATTTCCTTATATCCACTATTGGACACCTGAACCTTATGAAACCTTGTTACCCCAATTGTGTCCAAGTGGAATTATCGATTTAACCAATCCCAAAGCATATGAATGGTACCGTGATAAACATAAAGACCTGTTTGAATTGGGTGTTGCTGTTATGAAAACTGATTTTGGAGAGTTTGTTCCAGATGAAGCAATCGCCTATAACGGTGATAGCGGTGAAAGGCTCCATAATGTTTATTCATTGCTGTATAACCAATGTGTTTATGAAGCGACTACTCTTTATGGAAAAGGTAAGCCAATGGTTTGGGGACGTTCTGGTTGGACTGGTAGTCAACGTTTCCCATTTGGATGGGGCGGTGATCCTCAGTCAGATTGGGAAGGATTGGCTGCCAGTATTCGTGGCGTCCAATCCTGGGGAATGAGTGGCGGTTCTTATTCTGCCCATGATATCGGGGGATGGTATGGAACGCTGAAAGAACCAGAATTGTTTGTGCGTTGGGCACAGGCAGGTGTTATGTGTTCTCATACTCGTTTTCATGGTGTCGGAGAACGTGAACCCTGGATTTTTGGATCAGAGGTTGAAGAAATTATCACAGAATGGATTCGTTTTCGATATCGATTAATCTGATACATTAGGGTTTGTGAAAGAGAAGCGAATTAGGCTGGATTACCAGTTGTTCGATCTATGGCTCTGGCTTTTCCAAATGAAAGGGTATCCTGGTCATTTGAAGAACAATACATGCTTGGAGAAACTTTATTGGTAGCACCGATCATTCAACCCGGTAATCAGGTAAGTGTTTATCTTCCAAGAGGAAACTGGTATCATCTTTGGAGTGGGCAATTGTATCAAGGTGGACAAGAGGTGGTTTTTACCGATGTTCCCCTGAATGAAATTCCGGTGTTTGGCAGAGAAGGTACCTGTTTGCCTTTGGGACCCGTTGTGCAACATACCGGTCAATTGAATGAAATTGAAATGGTAGAAGAATTGTGGATATTTGGTGAACCTCAACCGGACTTGTGCCGTAATTTGGCTTTTCTCCAATGGGAAACAAAAAACGGAAAAACCAAATTTACCACTCCACAAGACGTAAAAGTTACGCTTTTTGGAGCAGCTGAATAGTGATCAGGTTGTTTATTCAATCAATGTCTGAATTTTTGGTTTGTAGCAGAATC
>CAVQSU010000033.1:0-13996 GCA_963715915.1 uncultured Chloroflexia bacterium
ACACCGAGATAATTCGCAAATTCTTGTTCAAATTGTAATAATTGAGGTCCATGAATATAATTTCCACTATTTAAGGTGGATTGTATAGTTGAATTTATAATTTCAAAATTATTTAAATAACTTGCTAAAGGATTAGATACAGGAATTCTATCAAAATTACCCATTATAAATACTCATTTATACAATTTCGGTAATATGTAATTGTTTGATGTAAACCTTCTTTTAGCGATATTTTAGGTTTCCAACCAATAGTAGAATAAATTAGTTCACCATTGGCATAATAATTTCCGATATCAATTTTTTTCCTATTAGATGGAAACGATTTCTTTCTTATATTTCCGTTTTTGTTTACTTTTACCATTAATTCAGCTAATTCAGAAAGGCTTATCACTTCACATCCCCCTAAATTAAAAACTTTTCCATAAGAATCTTGATTAGCTGCACACATCAAAAAAGCATCCACAACATCATCAACATACGTAAAGTCTCGTAATTGATCCCCCACCCCATACTTCTATTGGTTTTCCTAGTAACAGATTTACGAATCCAAACCCCAAGGAAAGTCTGTCTGGAATCCGAATCCTCATGTTGGGACCAGTATGTGTTGGTTAATCGTAAAGAACAAGATCGAATTCCATAAACGTTATTGTATAGAATATGGTACCATTCGCCAGCCATTTTATTTATTCCATTGACATCTACAGGTTTTAATATATGCTTTTCATCAACAGGAAGATATTCAGGTTGGCCATAAATTTGTCTCGTACTAGCATACACAATTTGAATGGAAGGGTTATTTTTTTTACATGCTTCAAGTATCGAAAGTTGCGCTAAACAATTAATCTGCAAATCAGTTTCAGGATCCTGCATTGAATCCATATGACTTGTTTGACCAGCAAGATTGAAAAGGTACGTGCTGGTCTTTAATTAATGTGCGGATGCTATATGTGTCTCTGACATCAGAAATATTGACAGTTACTTGGTCAACTATATCTCTGATATTAAATAAATTTCCACCATATTCTGGTATTCAGTATCGATCGTTGTTGGACTTTGGCACCTTCTTTTACTAGGCGGGTTGCTATATTTGATCCAATAAATCCTATTCCACCTGTTATTAGTACTTTTTTCCCATAAAAGAACGAAGAATGACTAATCGTCAGTTTATATTTGAAAATAAATAAGCTCTATATTCACAGAAACTCGGTGCGTTTTTGATATCAGGGCGTTCACCTGTGACAAATTCCCTAATAAACTGAAAACCAATTTTTTGGCAATAATCTAAAATTTCATTGCGATTTATTGCCCAACTTAAATATTCTGTTTGGTATCCGTACTTATATGGTCGTTGAACATAAACAAAAGGTTTTTCCAGAGTTATGGGTAGTCTCTGTCAATAATATATATCCATTTGAACACTCAACAAAAGTGTCTAAAATTCTTTTCCAATCCTCAACATAGTGTAAGGAAGCACTTGCAAGTATGAAATCAAATTGATTAAAGATATAACTTTCATCACAAAAAAACTTAGCTTCTGGAAACAATATTTGACCATAATTTGCTAATACTGGCACATCTTTGCAATGATAATCGATAGCAATATTAGGTAAAAGGCTTTTCGCAAAAGATGCCATAATGCCCAATCCCACCTCCCAATCAAGCATTCTTACCGAAGTCTTTTTTTGAGAGGATACAGTAATACAATAAGCAAATATCAATAAAGTGTTATGATAAACGAGATCGAAAAATTCAGTTGAATTTGATTCTGGCCAAAGACCAAAAGGACGATTTTTTTCGACGTTATGTATAAATGAAGGCCAATTTTTTTTATAAACTTCCAGAATAGAATTCTCATTCCAACCCTTAATTTTTTGATTTACTTTTTCAGATATCCAACCATTCGGAATATATTCATATTCTGGCAAAAAATCTTTAATAATTATTTTTGCCTTTTTAAAGATAAGTAAAATAATCGGTGGAATAAATAATTTAATTTTATTTTTTACATCTTTTATCATTAGTTTTTCTTCCAAGCTAACAAATAATTAATATAACGGATAAAATTTGTTGATAAATAGCTAAAAAATTTTGGAAATCAAATAAAAAATTATTCTAATTCTTCATAATTCACCCTTTTAAAAACATCCAAAAAACCTCCATTAGTTGCATTGATTATTTCAATGTTCTTGTTTAAAGCAATTTTGTTTATTGTTTCATATCCGTGAAAAAGTTTTAATACGGATTCTACTTCTTCTACATATTTATAATCACCAAGATTTGTGTGGGCACCTGGATGATTTTCAAATCCAGTCTTTCCTTCGTAGAAATGTTTATCCATGCCTTGATGTGATAACCAATCATGGTCAAGGCCAAGTAAATAAATGGGCGAACATCCCATATAGATAGCAATTAAAATACATAGTTGTGCAACGCTTTGAACACTAGGCAAAGTACTACATAAATCTATCTCATTCACTTTAGTATTACTAAGCACCCCCACCAAATGCAGTGAAATATTTTTCATAATTTGGCAATATTTTCTGTTCATTAATAGCTTCAAAAGAAGAAAGAGGTAAGAAAAAATGGAAGTATGGACTTTTTCAGCTAAAGATTTATGGAATTTTAGCATGATCTGAGATCCGTCAAAAAATATTGAATCTGCAAAGCAATAATATGTTGGTTGCCAATGCTTAAGGATTGAATGTCTCCAAAATGAATTCATACCAAATGTGACATCATTTTCCAATTTATTTAGATCTTGTGTGCGCAAAGATGCTCCCGAGCCGATAACAAAACACCTTTTCCCTGAATGTAGATTTTAAATATAATATTTTTTTAAGAATCTGTCGTTCTTTTTTTTTATAGATTGAATTACCCAATAAAAATGGAATTGATTCAGCCCCCTTGTTCAGTGTTTTGCTTGAAAAATGAAGAGATTTTTGTAAAAAATTTAAAGTCAACATTAGCACTGTTTTCTTAGATAACTTTAATTTTAAGTTATGCAATGAATTCATATAAAACACCTTTGATTAATCAATTTTCTAAATAAGTCTTCCAATCAAGTTTAATTGCTAGAATTCCTGGGCGGTCTGTGATTAAATATTTATTAATCTTATATTTTTCATGATTAGAAATTTTGAATGTAAATGCTTCGCAGTAATCAAAAACAGTTCCGTCAAACCTTGCAATCCCTAAACGTATCGAATAATAACCAATATTTAATAAACCACCTGGAAACCTTAGTATTGTTTCGTATATACCTGGTTTTCTTGAATAATCTTTGCCATCCTTATTATCGATATCATAAGAATGGCAAACAGGTGTACCGTCAGCTCTCTCTAACATGAATGCAAGATGAACACCTTTGATCGATCGTTTTATTGAATAATTGATTATCACACAAAAATCCATAGTTCTTTCAAAGTTGTTTGTTGATATCCCTGTCTGATCAGTTAATCGTAAACGTAAAAATTGGAAATCTTTTTCTGGATCTTCAGAAAATATGATTTCGGTTTCGTTTGTTTTTATAATCTCAGTGTAGAAATTTATTGTTTTGGTGATTGGACCATGAGAATGTTTTGGCCATTATTGAGCAGTAAACCATAATTACAGAGCATGGAAATCGCTCCCATATTATGGCTTACAAACAACACCGTCCTCCCCTGTCCAGCCACATCTCCCATTTTCCCCAGACACTTCTTCTGAAACTCAGCATCCCCCACCGCCAGGACTTCATCCACCAGCAGGATTTCTGGTTCCAGGTGGGCAGCCACGGAGAATGCCAGACGCATGTACATGCCGCTGGAGTAATGCTTGACCGGGGTATCCAGGAATTTCTCGATCTCGGCAAAATCTACAATTTCATCAAATTTGTGGTTGATCTCCCTGCGTTTCATGCCCAGGATGGCACCACTCAGGTAGATATTATCTCTGCCGGTCAGTTCCGGATGAAAACCGGTACCGACCTCCAACAATGACCCGACCCGCCCGTTCAATTCAAAGCGCCCCGTGGTGGGTCTGGTGATGCGCGCGAGGATCTTGAGCAGGGTACTCTTACCAGCCCCATTGCGCCCGATGATGCCCAGCACCTCGCCATGTTTGACCTCAAAGTTGATATCCTTCAAGGCCCAGATGATGTTGTCATCTTTGGATGGGGCTCCTTTGATGCGTTCGATCGAGTTAGAGAAACCATTTACGATGCTTTCCCGCAGGGTCTGATAGCGGGTCTGGTTGGCACCAATTTTGTATTTCTTACCCAGGTTTTCTACGCGAATGGCAATATCACCCATCAGATCACATCCGCGAAAGTATCTTCGGTTTTTTTGAAGTAAACAAAACCACTGATGAGAAGAATCAGCACTACCACCAACGAGATAAAGAAAAAGGGTGGAAATTGAACGGCATTGCCGATCAACATCCAGCGAAAGCCATCTACCACTCCTACCATCGGGTTCAGGCTATACAGCCACATCCATTTTTGTGGTATCAGTGAGGAAGAGTAGGCAATTGGGGTAGCGTACATCCAGAATTGGGTCAGGAAGGGAATTATATAGCGCACATCACGGTATTTGACGTTCAAGGTGGTCAGCCATAAACCTACTGATACGGCGGTGATGACAGCGACCAGAACGAAAACGGGGATGAGCAGTACCCGCCAGGTAAGCGGTATCTGGTAGATCAGCATCAGGATCAGGTAGATACCCAGTGCAATCAGAAAATCCAGCAAACCCGCTACTACCGAGGAAAAAGGGATGATAATGCGTGGAAAATAAACTTTGGTGATCAGGTTTTTTTCGTTCACCAGGCTGTTGCTGCTGTTGGTTAAGGCAAAAGAGAATAATTGCCAGGGTAGGAGTGCGGCAAAGGTAAAAATGGGGTAGGGAACGCCTTCAGATGGTAACCCGGCCAGTTTGCCAAAAATGATACTGAACAACTACCATGGTTAACAATGGCTGTAGGACTGCCCAGGTGGCCCCCAACACAGTCTGTTTATAACGCACTTTAATATCGCGCCAGACCAGGAAGAAGAACAACTCACGGTAATGCCAGAGATCATCAAAGTTGAAGATCTTCCAGTTGTCTTTTGAATCAACGATTATTTTTGTATTTTCCATGGTTGTATTAATTGATTTCAATTAGCTGTTATTGTACCTGCTCTTGCCAGGTTTTCAAAAGGTCTGCTCTTTCCAGCCAGATTTCCGGAACAGGTGCCAGGATTAATTGCGGCACAATCTCCATCGCCATGGCACTCATGCGGAAAGATTCCTGGGGCATATTGGAGTGAGCCAAAAGAACCTGGTCCATAAACGCCATTGAGATGGTAATTGTTTATCGCATTGCTGCCCATCTCGATGGCTTTATCAAAATCTCCGATTTGAGCATATGACATTGCCCATAACCAGTCTGTTTCAATCGAATCACTATTGCTAGTTATATAACTTAATGAGGAATTCTCCAATGTTTTCCTGGCTTCATCCACAATTCCTTTTTCAAGCAACACAGCTGCATATTGGTTATACGCCCAGCTGAATTGGTTATTATTAGCGAGGATTTTTTGTGCTGCTTCCAGGGTTAAGGGTTCACTGGCAGGTTGTGATTGCATCCAAGAATTTCTTGATTCGGCTCGAAGGTTTGTCTCTTCCCAATAGCTGGCAGTCGACCATACCGGGCTCAGGTCCAATGCTTTCTGATAAGCTGTCTGTGCCAGCGTTTCATTCCCTGTTTGCTCCAGGATATATCCTGAATTCAAAGCATAGAGCGGTGCTCTGGGAGCAAGCATGGCAGCTTGTTCAGCGGAGAGCACAGCATTATCGAGGTCATTATTGACCAGATATAAAGCTGCCAGATTGGCGTGGTTGAGAGCCCAGGAGGGTTCGTACTGGATGGTGCTTTCCAGTTCCTGGATGGCTACTGCCAGCATGTTTTGATCCCCTTCTTGCGCCAATACCGCAGCACTGAGCCCCAGCTGTTGGTGTGCCAATGCATTGCCCGGGTCGCGTTTGACGGCTAACTGGAATGTATCATACGCTTGCTGCCATTGGTTCTGGTTGGCTAAATCAACTGCCTGGTAATAAGGGGTGATCGTCCAGACGCCCAGCCAGGCAAAGCCAATCAGGGTCAAGACCCACCAGGGGCGCTTTGTAGATTTCGTTTTAATATGTGGTGATGGTTGGGCTATTGCTGCTCCAGCAAGAATTGCCAATGGCCAGAGCATGGCGGGTTTGGTGTGGTAGGCATCAAAAATATTGTGCACTGCACAGGAGACTATAAAGGCAAAGATCCCCAACAGGGCAAGTTTATACCGGGATTGTGCAAAAACGACTTTAAATTTACGGAAATAGGCGATCATAAAAAGCATTGCTGCTATAAATCCGGCAATGCCCATTTCGCCCAGTAGATTAAGGTATAGGCTGTGCCCATGTTGATGAACATCATCAGGAGGAGTAGAGTTCGCACGCAGAATTGTGCTACCCATGGTGAATTGACCCTGTCCAAAAAGAGGATTTTGCTTAAAAGCAGCGATTGTTGGTCCCCATAAAGTGGCACGGGAGGTAAATATGTTGCCATGGGTGGGATGGATTGACTGCTTGTAAAGAAGAATTCCTCCGATCACCATCACAGAAATTAGAATCAAAATAGCAGTTACAAACAATAATTTATTGGCAAATAATTTTTGCAGGCTGGTTTTTATGAAAATTCTGGCTGTAAAGAAAAAGTACAAACCCCAGACAATCAAACCAAAGAATAAGCCGAGCCAACTTCCCCGGGATGAGGTCAGGTAGAGCACCAGCATTGCTAAGAATATGATGATTGCCAATCCAATTCGGATAGTTTTCTTTTTGGACTTTATGAATAATATTAATCCGCCATGGAAAGTGAATAGTAAGAATGGTGTAATCAGATTTGTGGTTCCCAGGCGGTAGGTTATATCTGGAAACCATTGACCCGGGTTATTACTGATCCAGCGCATATACCAGGATCCTGCTTCGAATAAGCTGAAGATAATGATAACCACACCAACATATAAGAAGGCTTTCAGGAAGAGATCGATATCCCAGCCACGACTGACCAGGTCATACGTCAGTAGAAACAGGAAGATACCAATCAGCATCAGGAACGTCTGGGTCAGCGATCTGCGGGGATCGATGGAGAGTATCACTGAAGCTGTGTAAGCAGCCAGCCATAAAAAAATGAAAGGTTTGAGCGGAGTGGCGGCTTTTTGTCCGGAAAGCAACCAGACGGCACCGAGCAATGTCAGAAATCCAGCAAGAAAGAAAACGATTCGATATTGGGTGAGTGAATAGGTAAAACCAAACACAAAGATGAATATAGAAATGGTTAAGAAAACAACCGCTTCTTTCAGTAAGTTCTGACCTTTCGGTGAAAAAGTTATTCTATTCATGGAGTTAGGCCATACCATAATGGTAAGATATCGCTCAAAGCTGAACGCTCAATGCTCAAAGTTTTTTCCATTGCATCTTTTATTTCTTCGCACCTTCGTGTCCCTTATTTTTTCCTTTACAGCTCAAGAGCTCAACAGCTTAAGAGCTGTTCTTGGCACGCTCCGCCCTTATGACAATTTTTAGCTGGTAGCTGGTAGCTTGTAGCTGATAGGGCTGAGGTCATGGGGTTTAGGTGATAGGATTTTTTTTATGGTGAACGAATTACCACTTCTTTATTATAGACTGTTACAAGATTGTTGCCAGCTCGATCAGGCACAGGGACAGTTCCTTGATCTTAGCATTTTACGTTGATTTGAACAACTTACATATTCTTTCCAAAACAGCAAAGCTGTTCAGTTTACTAGAACTTTAATCATATGAATATCATCCGGTTCCAGTGCATACAGCTCCGGGTGGACATCCAGGGTGGGAATGAAACCCTGGCTCAGATAAAAACCAACCGCTGACTGGGATTCGGTGGCGGAGACATACAGCCGTCCATGTCCATCTGCAATGGCTTGTTGTTCCAATAATCGGGTCAAATGCGTGGCAATGCCCTGTTGGCGATGGTTCTTGTCCACAAAAAGCGCGTCCAGTTGGGCCATATCCTCGGTCAGGTGCGGGCGGTAGACAATGATGCCCACCATCACATCACCTTCAAAAGCTCCCCAGGCTTTCACCCCCGGCAGTGGGAGCACGTTTGCCCAGTTTCCCTGCCAGGTTTCGGCTGTTCGCGGGGGACGATCCCAGACACGTGGTTTGGTGATTAGTGCGCCATCCTGCCAGAGATAAATCAAATCTCCATGCTCCGAGACATCCACTTCCAGGATGTGCCGGTGAATTTCTGCTAAGGTAATTTCGCGGTAGGTGATCATTTTTCCTCATCATATTAGAAGTATTTTTGATCATCTCAATAAATCGGGGTTGACGGTTGTTATTGGCTGTAAATCCCTTCAATAACAACAAGACTCACAAAATATTGAAAAGATACATCTATTTTAATATCTGGTCTACAATTAATCCAACTCGCTAATCTCATTTCTAGACAGGATCTTGAAAATGAACGATATTACTCTTACTCTGCTTGTGATTCTGGCTACAGGCCTGTTGGTTGTGATCATTTTTGTGCTTGTACGACGTTACCGATCCGCACAGGAGCAACGTCTGGCGCAGATGGCGCTGGAGCGCGGTTGGATACTGGATGTGGTGCGTGAACGACTAATGTATGGTCAACGTATTCGTCATAAAGATTGGCAAATTGATTTGTTGACCCAATCCGGTGGGGGACCAGAGGCAGCAGGTTCCAGCAATGTGACAGCTTCCACCGTTTGGCATGCACCGGGATCGGGCAGCACCATCCTGATTGGTCCGCGCACGTCACAGTTCAACTTGGGTGGGTTGGGGGAGACACTCCTGCGGCAGGTGCTGCAAATGGCATTGGGTCCGGAAGCCGAGGGGTTGGTAGAAGTTCAGGAGGGCAGTGAGCCATTCCGGAAGAATTTCATGATCTGGGCTAGGGATCCCGAAGATGTGCGCCGATTGTTCTCACCTTTCCTGGAGTCAACATTCATGAATTGGTATAAATATTCTCCAACTCTGAAACGTACTGCCGCGGGATTGAATATTGAATTACGCAATATACGCCTGAAAAAACCAGAGAATATTGAAACCCTGGTTAAACTGGGGGATCTTTTGTTATCGCAGGAATATTAATCCCCCTGATAAACCATGGGATGATTTTTGAAAAATTTCCACATCGTGCGGGTGGCATTAATATCATCACTGGTGTGCCCGACAATCCATTTAGGTAAAGGTTCACCGCCTGGCCAGGAATGTCCACCGCCATTGATGATGTAATAAACGACATCAGCATTTTGATCACAATGCGCGTATTGTATCCCACTAACTTCACCTTGAGATTGTAATGATTCAGGTACTATATCACAACCATTCTGTTCAGCCATGTGCTGCACCCAATCTGAGATTATTGGAAATGGCACATCAAATGACTCAGATGGACCGCCTTCAAAGGGAACAATAGGGTCAGCTGTGCCATGGAATATGATGGCTGGCACTGGACGGTCGGGAAGACAGTCCTCCCAGGATAGCACGTATGCACCCGCCACCCCGCCAATTGCGGCGATCCGGTCAGACAATTTGCAGGCAAGCTGAAACGACATTCCTCCACCATTCGAAAGCCCATTGGCATAAATTCGCAGGGGATCGATATTGTATTCTTTTTCTAATTCATCAATGATCTCGGAAATGAATTGCACATCCAATGAGCTTTCACCCTGTCCATTGGTTCGCCAGCGCAGTGGAAAACCAGTCCCACGTGGATAGACCACGATGAAATTCTCTTCCTCCGCGAGATCATTCCAATGACTGAGATCCATCTGATGCGCCGGCCACTCTGCAAATCCATGAATGCTGATCACTAAGGGTGTCGGATTGGCGGGATCATATTTCTCAGGGACATACAATAAATACTTTCTTGGTCCCTCTGTTGTCACAATTTCACCATCACTGCGATTAATCTGGATAAATATATAGATCGCCAGGATTGAAACAACAATCAAGAGCAAGCCTGCGACATATATAAGTGTTTTCAGAATTATTTTATGAATTTTCATACAGAGAACATCTTAATTCATTTCTTTCCAATGGTAAAGCTGGTCCGCCAGGGAGGTGATTTCATCCCGCATGACCAATTTTTGAAGCCAGTGTGTTGGGATACCAGACTTCCCCGTAGAATGCGCCGGCCACCTGACCACAAACCGCAGCAGTTGTATCGGCATCGTCCCCCAGGTTGACCGCTTTAAGAATGGCAGCTTCATAGCTGTCGGTGGTCCAGAAGCACCACAAGGCCGCTTCTAAACTTCTCACCACATAACCAGTACCCTGAATCTGGCTTGCTGCTTTTTCGAAATAATCCCCGTACGAGATTTCCTTTAACGTTTCTGATGTCAAGGGTACCAGGTCTCTTTCTATGAGCACATCCTGCTTCTTTTGTCCTTCAAACGCACGGTAAATAATGCCAGCCAGAATCTGACAGGCTTCCAGGCACTCCAGCGCAGCGTGGGTGGTGCGTGAACTCTTGGGGGCGTAATGCATGATTGCCTCCAGATCCGGGTAGTAGAGCATAACCAACGGTGCCAGGCGCATAATCGACCCATTGCCGGCTGTTTGCGGATCAATACTTCCGCTGAAAGGATTGCTGGTTTTCTGGAAATTAAGCAAAGCCTTGCGTGTCGTAATGCCAATATCAAAACACTTGCCGGTGCTGCTCAAGTACCCATTCTGGTACCAGCGCAAATAACGCTCCATCTGATCCTGGGCATCAAAGCCATTTTTCTGGATCAGACTGGTTGCCAGGCACAATACCATGGAGGTATCATCTGTCCAGGCACCAGCGGGCAAACCAAACGGTCCGCCACCGGTCATATCAGTCACCGGATCAAAAGAGCCCCGTGATTGAAATTCGACAGAAGTCCCGACTGCATCTCCTACAGCCAAACCCAACAAACAACCCCGAAAACGATCAAGCAGTTCCATGAAATCCTCCGATTTTTCCTCTGATTGTTTGCTTCATTATTCCAACTCCCCTTAGATTCATTGTAATAACTAGCATAGGCTGTGTCAACAAAAATCTTTAAGTTAAAGAAAATGGGCAGTGTTGGCTGCCCATTTTTGAATCATTTTTTGACGTAAACGCTTCAGCTGGCTCTCAGAGATTGATAGTCTCTGATGATTCCGCTTTTATTGTTCCGAAACTCCGATTAAAACAGCTCTGACAACGATGCGGAAATCATAAGTATCCGTTGCCTCATCATATCCCCGACAGGTGAGTAAGGTGAGCCATGATCTGTTTTCAGATTTGAATACAGACGTGTCATTGGGAGTCGTTTGTTTAGTTTCCCGTACTGAGTACGTATAAACCTGTCCATAGGCATAAATTTCAATGTTGTCACCCCATTTCAAGCTGCCTAAGGCAGCGAACGGTCCTGGGGTACCATCTGCATTCGAGACATGTGCTGTAATAGCGCTGTTACCATTCCAGGTGGGGAATGCAGTCCCTTCAAGGTACCCGGCTTGCTTCCCTAACCAGGTTAGATTCCACTCACCATCCTGTAAGGGGATACCAATGATGCCGGTATTCAGCCCTAACTTGGGAATATTCAGAAGCATTCCACCTGTTTGAGCGTAAGAATAATTGAACGGCATCTGCGGCAGTGGAGTAACCACACCTGGTTTGAAGCCAGTCATTGGCAATTCAGGTACGTTTACAACCGCGTTGCTGTTTGACCCATAAATATCCACATTTGAACCGGGAATGTAAGTGCGTTCCGTTGATAATGTTGGATTGTAAGGGGATGCTGGTACTGGTAAGCTATCTGGTAAGCTGCTCCATTCCAGGGTAGCAGTATTGGTAGCGCTCTGACCTGGGCCTAGACTCGAGATCCTTGCTTTATAGGTCACTACAGTTTCCTGTCCAGTTAACCGGAACACATCCCAAACAACCTGCAATCTTGGCGCAGCGGTGTCGTCTAAGGATGTCGGTACCTGTCCACTGGTGAACATTAATGAACCTGGAATATAGGTCAATCCTGATGGAATGACATCTTCCAAAACAACGTCATATGCATTTACATTACTGTTTTCTGTGTGGCTGATTTTCAGGGTGAATGTCAATTCCTGCCCACTCATACCAGTTTGAGGATTTACCGATTTTTCAATCAGAAGTTCAGGTTCAACGATTTCAACTTCTTCCGCCTGAAGGGCAAGATTTCCACCATTCCAGTTCCATTCGGCAGAATTATCCAGCAACAAGCCACGCAGATTTTCTACTGAATTCAGAACCTTCACACGATATCTCACGATTAAGAACTGATCACCCTCTAACTCGTTTGAGATTGTTCCAAAGGTCAGGGTTAATTTTCTGCCCGGATCAGCAGGGTTGGCTGAGTCAAGCGGTTCGGTTTCCACCAGCATCGAATTACAGATCTGATCAAATGGATGTAACGGATCTTCCGTTAATCCCTCTGCAATAATTTCACAATCAATAAACGCCAGGCCGCGATCGAGGATGTCGATCATGACCAAATCATCCAGAATGGATTCTTCACCTACCAGCAAGCCCACTTCATAGGTGATTACATCACCGATGCGCACCGTCAACTCGGATCCAGGTTCAGGGCTGGGGTTATCCTCATTGTAAAGATCTCCAATGATGATTTGTTTGTATCCCATGCCAATTACATCGACATCTGTGTCGGTGTTGTTTTCTTCGTCCGGGTCTTCGCCATTGGTTCCGTCATCATGCGCAACAACCGTATTGAGAAGACTGACAATACTTGGGTCAAGTGGGTCATCGACGAGCAGCGTCATGGTAAATGTTCTACTATCTCCGGCAGCCAGATCGAATACTGGCCAGGTAACCACTCTGCTGTCCTCATCAAAAACGCCTGCATTGTCGGCTTCAACAAATGTTGTGCCAGCAGGGATGGTGTCTTCCAGTGTCACTCCGGTCGCATCCTGATTGCCCAGGTTACTGACAATGATGGTGTAAGTCAGAGACTCGCCTGGAGCTGTCTGATTTATCCCATTTGTTTTTTGCACAGCAATGTCTGGGGCTGCATCCAGGGGAGTGACCTCATCATCAGAGTTGTTATCCGGGGTAGGATCATCCCCATTGCTGCCATCGTCTGCGATCGAAACAGCATTGTTGATCTCAGTCACCCCGGCTGCCAATGGATTGTCAAGGACAACTGCAAAGGTCAAAGTACCCGCAGGATCACTGGCAGGAACAGCACCAAGCGTAAGTGTACAGGTTGTACCTGCAGCGGCACCATCAACACAACTCCAGCCAGTAGAGCTGCCGGTAGTTGTGAAGGTGGTGTTGTCTGGTACGGTTTCAGTAACCACCACACCGGTGGCATCCTGATCACCTACATTGTCATAAGTCAGTGTGTAAATAATGGTTGCACCCGGTAGAGTTGAACCAACAACATCATCAATCTTGGTGATGGTCATATCCGGGGTAGCTCCCACAGGGGTTATCTCGTCATCGGAGTTGTTCTCCGGGGTAGGATCATCCCCATTGGTGCCATCGTCTGCGATCGAAACAGCGTTCTCGATCTGGGTAACCCCGGCTGCCAATGGATTGTCAACGACAACCGCAAAGGTCAAAGTACCCGCAGGATCACTGGCAGGAACAGCACCAAGCGTAAGTGTACAGGTTGTACCAGCAGCGGCACCATCAACACAACTCCAACCAGCTGAGCTGCCGGTAGTTGTGAAGGTGGTGTTGTCTGGTACGGTTTCAGTAACCACCACACCGGTGGCATCCTGATCACCAACATTGTCATAAGTCAGTGTGTAAATAATTGTTGCACCCGGTAAAGTCGAACCAACAACATCATCAACCTTGGTGATGGTCATGTCTGGGGCAGCTCCCACAGGGGTTATCTCGTTATCGGAGTTGTTATCCGGGGTAGGATCATCCCCATTGGTGCCATCGTCCGCGATTGAGACCGCATTGTTGATCTCAGTCA
>CAVQSU010000034.1:0-8179 GCA_963715915.1 uncultured Chloroflexia bacterium
GAAAATTAGTCAGGGTTATTCAGTTGAGACTACATTATTGAGTGATATACCAGGATTTGATGGTCCTGCAGATGGGGAAGAAGATGATATTCTGGCAATCCAGAATTACATCAAATCATTAGATCTACCCCCTGTGTATTTATTGTTGGTCGGTGATACAAATTTTATTCCTGCACCCACTGGAAAAATTACATTTCTTAAGACAGATCTTTATTATGGAACATTAGGTGATGAAACCGACTATGTTCCTGATATTCATGTTGGAAGGCTACCTGCACGGATTGATACTGATGTGACTAATATGGTCTCCAAAATAGTTTCATACTTCACTGATAAATATGAAGATTGGCATTCCGATATTTCTTTTATTGCTACCTGCGACAAAACATACGATGAACTTGTCATTAATTCACATAATTTTGTAATCCAAGAATACACTGCACCTCTCAATTTCCATGGAGATTTTCCTAGCTCGGATATGGTTGGAGGAGACCAGTTATATTGTAGTGTAAATAATATTATTAATATTACAATTGAAACTGAGATAATGAGTAGGTTGAATATTGGCCGTGGAATAATTACTTATTCTGGGCATGGGGCACCAAACGCTTGGTATGACAGTAATATAACAATATTTAAAGAAGATATATTTAATATTAGTGAAAATTCAGTCTATTCCTTTGTTTCAAGTTTTGCATGTTCAACGAATGATTTTGGCTCAACTACTAATCCCATTGGATTTGGTGAAACCTGGATGATACAAGAAAACAAAGGGGCTATCACATTTATTGGTTCAGCTGATCTAAGTTATTGGAATCAGGACGATATTTTAGAGAGGAATTGATATGATTCACTTTTCGAAAATCCTCTTGATCCTGTAACCACACGATTTGCTCTCACAGCTGGTCTTTTTAGAGTTCAAGAATTCTATCCAGGAATTGATGATGGTGAAGGGCAATACTATTGGGAGACTTACAATCTCCTTGGTGACCCCAGCCAGCAATTATGGTTGTTGCCTGAATATCAATATGAAGCCAATGCTACCTCCCAGACTAAAGATGGGTTACTCAACAGCACAGTCAGATATCCAATCGAAATCACCAACCTGGGCAACACTGACTCCTATACTGCAAGTTATGAAAATAATATTTGGCCGATAGATATCGATGAATTGGTCAACCTTCCATACCAGGATTCAGGTACCCTCTGGGTGAATGTGTCAATTCCGTTAAGTGCAAATCCTGATGACATGGATGAAGTTAATATCATACTTTCATCAATTTCAGAACCAACACTCACTTCTTCCTTCACATTCACCACCACTGCATTAATGACCTACTTTTCACATTTGCCAGTTTTATTCAAGTAAAGGGAACTCCAAATACTTTTTCATAAAAAAATTTCAGGAATAAACTCGGAAATCAATTATTCGTCACCGTTTTCCTATTCGTGGACGGCTCTTTTACTGAAAATTCCCCTCACGCATGTTACAATCTACCTATGCAGCCGCGAGGGAACCCCATACCTTGAAAAAAACCCTGAGTATCATTCAAGCAAATCGTCTTTACCTGGCAACCATGTTGTTGGTGGTAAGCCTGGGCGCTATCCTGCAGTCAATTTCCTTCTCCTGGGGGCTACTACTTACCGAGCTTCTTTTCATTCTTTTACCCACCCTGTGGATGCTACGTCACAACCAGATCGACATCCGTGAAAGTAGTGGATTGAAGAAAACGAGAGCGTCTTTATTGCTGGTAGCAATGCTCTTAGGGGGTGGTGCCTGGCTGGTGACCAGCCTGGTTGAGATCCTCATGGTTCAGATCACAGGTTACATACCACCCACACCGGAAGGCATGCTGCCCACCACTTCATTTCAAGCAGCATTAGTCTTTATCGGGCTGGTCATTGCAGCTCCTATTTGTGAGGAAATCCTTTTCCGGGGTACCATCCAACCTGCTTATCAGAAAAATACGACCGGTAGGATGGCGATTCTTGTCACCAGCTTACTGTTTGCGTTTTACCACTTCCGTCTGCAAGGATTACCGGGTTTATTGTTGATTTCATTTCTATTGGGATACACCTATTGGCGCACACAATCTCTGACAGTCACCATCGCGCTGCATGCGGCCAATAATTTTCTGGCTGCGATTGTAATGATACGCGCTGGTTTGTTTCCAAGTCTTGAACTGCCATTTCCTTCCCTGCCTGCAGGTGCCTTCGGTATCATGATGCTGGTCGTTGGTCTGGTGTTATTACAACGATTAATTTCACGACCGCAAGTGCTTAAGGAACGCGAAGGTGAATCAGCCAAATTCTTCACCTGGAAAGTTCTCTGGCCAATTCTGTTGGCAGGGCTGTTGTTCATTGTTGTTGCTGTTCAGGAAATCACACAGGCGCGCAGTACAGCCACCCTTCCGTTGGATGGACAACATTTACCGGTCTCCGCCGTGTGGGTGTATGAAGTACAGCACAAAGGGGCTGAAAAGATCGGAGAGGCAGTCTGCCAATGGCATCAAGGTGAATTGGATTCCAATTTGAGTTGCAAACGAACATACAAAGGTTTTGAAATTCAAACTGGAAACAGTTATTTTTCATCGCTGGCTGGCACTTCCAGCTTGAATGTTGAGTGGCAAACAGAGGATCTCAGTCTGGTTAGCCTGTATCAGAAAAATCTGACTGACATATACGAAGTGAGTTGGCAGGTGCAAGAACTGGATGAAAATCTACAACTTTCCATTCGATCACAAAACCTGGCACAGGATTCCTTAACATTCTCACCCGTGACGACTGGTGGATGAGGAGTGGGCCTGGCGCGTGATGGGGCTTGATTTTGCACCCGGACAATCTTACAAGGTTGAATATCTCATTCCACTCATCTGGCGTCAGGAAACTGAGGATAATGGACCGATATAAAGCAGGAAAAATTAACCATCACAGGACCAGTAAGCATCCTTGTTCCTGCTGGAGAATTCCAGGCCTGGAAGGCAACCCTCGGCAACGGTCAGGCAGCCTGGTATTCCATCGATCAACCCTCCATTCTGTTGCGCTTTGATGCAAATATGTTCGATTTCCTGCTGGTGGAAGCGGAGTAATATAGCTGATTGCTCATAGGTCATTGCTCATAGAAAAACTATCACCTATCAGCTAAATCGTGCATTGCACCAGAAGCCAGGTCGAAGTAATGCATACCCAGAGGAGCCTGTTATAGCGCAATGGTTATAGGAAAAAATTTTCTGAACCCTAAACCCTAAGGCCTACCCCCTACCTATGTTCCCCAATCCCTTGGATAAAGAAAATCATACCCGATGGTGCGATTATTCAGTTTACAGATCGGTGGCATGACACGTTTAAAGTGGTTTCGTTGCACTCGCTTGACTACCTCATCCACAAACGCTTGCGAGAAACCCGCTTCCACACACTCCTGCGGGGAGTAGCGCTCATCCACCAGCAGGAACAATAAGCGGTCCACTTCTTCGTAGGTAAAACCTAATTCGCCCTCATCCGTCTGTCCACGCCATAAATCCGCAGAGGGAGGTTTGGAAATCACCGTTTGTGGCACCCCCAGATCACGAGAAAGCTGGCGTACCTGAGTCTTATACAGATCACCCAGTGGATTGATGGCACAGGCGGAATCACCATAAATGGTAGTGTACCCCAGCAGGATCTCGGTTTTATTTCCAGTACCCACCACCAGCCCGTTGAAAGCAGCCGATTGGTCGAACAGCACCACCATGCGCGCGCGTGCCATAATATTGCCCTTGCGCATATTATCCATATCCGGGAAGCGTTCAATTAATGGATCGACCATCTCTGTGATCGGGATGGTCAGGCTGTTCACACCAGTGGCTTCAATGACACGCTGAGCATCATCCAATAAATCCTGCGACGAACTGCGATAAGGCATTCGTATGGCCAATACATTCTCCGGACCCATAGCTCTGGCAGCCAGGAAACACGATAGCGAAGAATCCAATCCACCAGAAAGCCCTAACACAGCTCGTGAAAATCCAACCCGTGTAATCTCGCTATGAATGAAATTACTCAGAATTTGAGTAGCTAATTTGGTATTAATCGAAAGGTCAATCATCCTATCCTCCTTCATCGTCCGGAGGGACGTCTATCCTGAGTAAGAATGCGGGTTAATTCACGCTGCACCAGGGCTGTACGCTCATCACGCAAGAGCGGTAGGCGGGTGCGGGTGCGATGAAGTTGGTTCAGGTCAATCTCACAGAATAACAATGTCTCTTCATTTTGAGGCGCACGTGCCAGTACATCGCCGTTCGGATCATACACCATGGCGCCACCCCAGAAATGCAAACCATCCTCGTGTCCCACCCGATTGGTATGGGCAACAAATGTTGTAAACATGCTGGCATAAGCGCGATTGATATGATCCACCCAGCGAGCGGAATCAACCTGCGGTTCATTCGAGAGCCCACGTCCCGGGGAAGCTGAACTGAATATTAATACATCCGCGCCATCCTGCCAAAGCAGGTAAGGCACCGAAGCATGCCAGAAATCCTCGCATACCAGCATGCCGAAGCGCCCAAAGCGGGTATCAAACGCGTGCACGCTATCCCCCCAGGCAAAGAAACGCCCTTCATCAAACAGCCCGTAAGTGGGCAAGTAAATCTTTTGGTGCACATGCACCACCTCCCCGCCCGAAAGATACGCAGAGGCAATGTAAAAACGGTTGCGTTCATCTTCCTGCACAAACCCCACCACCAGATCAATATTCTGACTGGCTTGCAATAATTTCGAAAAGACCGGATCCTGCGCATTGGGACGCATGGCAACCTGTGGCACCATATCCTGTAATAAATATCCAGTCATGGAAAGCTCTGGAAAAACCAGTAGGTCAGCTCCCTGTGATATTGCCTGATCGACTAATTCCAGATGTTTTTCTAAATTTGCCTGGATATTACCGAGAACCGTATTGATTTGGGCTAATGCGAGTTTACATTTCATAATCACCTGTTTCTCCTAAAATTTCTTGCTTGCTGATTCTATCCCAGAAAAGAACCCAGGTGAAGTTTTTAATCGGGGATGAAATTCTTAAGTGGTTTTCGAATAAAAACCAACCAGATGAGCACCATTGCCCATAACAGACATATTAACCCAAACCAGATATCCCAATACAAACCCAGCAATTCTTGCCTTTGATCTGCACGTAAAAATGAAAACAGAAGTGTGTGCAAGATAAATACTAACCAGGTCAATGCTGCCTGACCACCAATCTTATTTTTAGGAAAACGAGATTCAAGCAGGAGAAAAATCAGGAACAACGATGTAGCTGCCATCCATTGTAAGGGAAAGCGCGGTAACAATTGAAAGCTATCGTCCATTGTCCTGGGGACCCACCAGGCTGCCTGCATCACTGGTCCATAACCACTACCAGAAATCCACCCGGCCATCCATGCCATGATCGCAAGAGGAGGTAACATCACAAGCAATCGATCTGCAACCAACAGCCAGTTGGTTCTCTTTGCCAGCGCGAGAATGAAAATGGTAATCCATGCTCCTGATACAGCTCCAGGCCAGACCATCCCGCCTTCCCGTATCCCGATCGCTTGCCAACCGAAATCAACGATGGCAGCCGGTTGCCAGATAAAGTACCCCAGCCTAGCGCCTAACCAGGCACCAACCAATATCCATAGCCCTGCCAATACCCATTGGAAGTCATCTCTTTTTTCTGCCCCTGTACAATCCGCCAGATCGCCAGGGATGCACCTGCACCTACCAGAAACGCATACCAGTTCAATGATTTTCCTCTATCAAAAATTATGCCTGTCATTTGCTGACAAGTCAATCAACAATCGGTGTAAATTTAATTTTTTTACAGGTAAAACAGTCAAACATTAAAATAACATTAGAAATGTTAAAAAAACTTCGAAAGAATTATTTCAAGAAAAAACTATTTTCTATGCCAGTTTTAGCTGAATAGACATGATTCAACTATCGATTGATTGACTCTATGAGTCAATTTTTGAGTCATTTTTCACGATTTTTGACTCAAAACATACCCTTTTTAAGCAAATTGAGTCAATTTTGACTCTTGTAATTGTGCTTCCAAAAGGGAGGGTTTTTTCTTCCGATAATTACCGATTTTTAAATTTCATAGAAACTTATATTTCGTGAATTCAATATATAAAAAACAGTGAGTTTTGGCAGATTGGAATCCACCAAAAACTCACAAATCCTAAGTTTTCAAAAATAATTTTATTCGTATTTCAAAGCGGTTACCGGCTCCAAGGTAGCTGCTCGCAAAGCCGGATATAATCCCGACAAAAACCCTACCAACGTCGCAAACAGGATGGCAAACAACAACAACCACAAGGGCGTATCTGCTGATAATCCGGTTGACAAATAACCTTGTTGCTGCGCCTGGCTGGCGAGGAATTGCATCGAAATCACATTCAATGCATATCCTCCGACCCAACCTAATAGAGCTCCTCCCAGACCGCCTAAAAAGCCAATTCCAGCTGCTTCCCCGAGGAAGATGGTCAGAACATCCCGATTGGTTGCTCCGACCGCTTTCATCAAGCCAATTTCCCGGGTGCGTTCCAGAATAGCCATGGTCATAGTATTGGCAATCCCGATCGCTGCTACCAACAAAGCAATCGCTCCGATGCCACCAAACACCAACTGGAGGATCACAAAGAAGCTGTTAATCCCTTCTACGGTACTCTGGGGTGAGTACGCCATAAAACCCATATCGTTGATTTGCTGGGTGACATCCATGACGACTTCCGGGCTTTCAGCGCGAACAACCACATCGTTATATCCATTTTTATTACGATTGATGCGTTGTCCGTTATTAAACCATGTGTTCCAGGCATCCAGGTCATCCATGGAAACGAAGAATTGACCATCGGCTTCATTCCGCATTTCCTTCAGAATTCCAACCACTTTTAGTTCAACCGTTCGGCTGACTTCTTTCCCATCACTGGTCCATTTGGTTAATTTCAATTTCACGCGTTGGTCCTGAATATCAGGGATTTCAGGCGGTTCCTGACCAGGACGCAGGCTGGGAACATAAAAGTTTTTTACCACCCAACTACCTGCAACAATCGTGCCTTTACGCAATTCCATCGTTCCCCGGTCCAGCTCATACCCTAAATTTTCCAGGCTATCTGTTTTTACACCCATCAAGCCTGCCCAGGTTTCAAACTTGCCGAATTGAATCATACCCTGACCGTACATATAATCTCTGGGAATAACAGATTTGACCCCGGGAATAGCCGCAATTTCATCCAGGATGGCTGGTGTCAATAATTTAATATTGCTGATGGTACCACCTCCACCGCCCCCTCCAACTTTGACAGCCTCCACCATCATTCCATCGCCATAGTTGGGATATACATCAATCCGGCTCAGATCAGTGATTCCCCACAGGTTACTGGTTGCGCTTTTCTGTAGCCCGGTTGCTAAGGACACGAGCAATACCACAGCCGCGGTACCGATCACCACGCCGACAGCGGTCAGAAATACACGTCCCTTTCGGCGGCGTAAATTTTCAGAAATTAGACTTACCAGATCCCAAAAGCTCATTGAATGCTCCTGATCATCCCTTGGGTCCAGGAATAGGTTTTACCGGCTCTTCATATTGAGGAAACTCTTCCTGAAATTCACCGGGTATTGGCATGTTTTGGGTTGGTTGAGTTTTTCCACTACCCAACCCTAATAATCCCTTGATAAAACGCCATACCTTCTGAAAGAATGTTTCTGGTTGCTCTATCGGCGGCATAGGTTCGCCCATGTCTCCAGGCATGGGCTCAAATACAGGCATCGGGTCAACCATGACACTTAATGTTTGTTCCACCTTGCGTGATTGATTGAAATCGTCCGCATGTCAAACCGAAACGAGCAGTTCCAACTCACCTTCCATGTATGGCATTGCCATGGCATCCATGGTGAAATAACCACCTGGTTCCAATGATCCAATCAAAATACTCGTTCTCGGTCAGATCAGCATTTTCAGATGTCACCATCAGGGTACCTAAGACTGCGGTTGTTTTTCCCAGATTGGTAATCTGAATAGGCAATGGATTCATCTGTCCAGCGATTAAGTTACCAGGATTACGATAAAATCCAATTTCAACCTTCGGCAAGGAATAAACCAGCAAGGTTATCACTTGATCATCCACCACGCGTTCCCCTTTTTCATTCAAATAGGTAAAGG
>CAVQSU010000035.1:0-361061 GCA_963715915.1 uncultured Chloroflexia bacterium
GCGATCTCATTGACTACTATTTCTTCTACGGACCAGATTTCAAACACATCTTGGGAGCGTATACAGATTTGACTGGAAAACCTGTGATGTTGCCAAAGTGGTCTTTCGGGGTCTGGATGTCTCGATGGTCCTATTACTCACAAGATCAGGTGATGAAGGTGGCAAAGCTACTCCGAGAGATGGAAGTTCCCTGCGATGTGATCCATATTGATGCCGGTTGGTTTGAGGATGAATGGGCATGTGACTGGACTTTCTCATCCGAACGATTCCCTGATCCAGAGAAGATGTTTGCCAAGTTGAGAGAGATGGGATTCCGGGTAAGTTTATGGCAGATGCCGTATGTACTGGAGCAAACTCACCAGTTCGCCGACGCCAAGGCCTCTGGAGTTATTGCCAAACGAGGCGGGCCATTTGTCTGGCTGTTTATGTTCCCTGGTAGTCCGATAGATTTTTCCAAGGAAGCCGGGGTCAAATGGTATAAAGAGCGACTTCGGAAAGTGCTTGCGATGGGTGCTTCGGCGATCAAAGTTGATTTTGGTGAACAGATTGAACCCCACTTGAAATTCCAGGAATACGATGGAACAAGTATGCACAACCTGTACCCGTTGTTATATAACAAAGCTGCCTTTGAAGCAGTTGAGGAAACAAATGGTGAAGGAATCATCTGGGCAAGGGCAGCTTACGCTGGTTCTCAGCGTTATCCAGTGCACTGGTCGGGGGACAATTCAGCTAATTACCCCAATATCCAGACCTCGCTGCGATCAGGATTGTCGTTAGGGTTGAGTGGTTTTTCTTTCTGGAGCCAGGACACCGGGGGGTTTGCAGGGAGGGGTAATGATGAACTGTACATTCGATGGACCCAATTGTCAATTTTCCAGTCTCATATCCGATTTCATGGTCCTTTACCAAAATTCAAGGAGATCTGGAATTACTCATCTGAAACTCAAGAGATTGTCAAGAAATTCCTCAATCTTCGGTATCAGTTGATCCCTTATCTCTATTCAGAATCCATGGTCACTGTGAAGCAAGGGCTGCCACTGCTGCGGCATCTGGTGATTGAGTTTCAGAACGACCCAACAGTGTTCCACATCGAAGACCAATTTATGTGTGGCAGGAATTTATTGATTGCACCGATAATGACACCAAACGATACAAGGAAAGTATATCTCCCCGAGGGAGACTGGTTTGACTTTTGGAGCGGTGAAAGGATGGCGGGGAGGCAATGGTTGACTGTGAATGCTCCCCTTGGCAAGATCCCAGTATATGTCCGCTCTGGTACCATCCTTCCTCTTGGACCGGTGGTGCAGCACACGAATGAAATCGACGGAGAAGAATTCACACTATATCTATATCTGGCAGAAAATGGAGAAGCAAGCTACCAATTGCACGAAGGGGAACAGGTTCGATCGATGCACGCCTCTGTTGAAGGGAACAAATTACATATTCATCTGGATCCAATGCCACATCGATTAGATTGCAAAATCTTTGGTGAATTCCACGATTTAGAAACCAAGATTATAAACCCAAAAAAGAAGAAGGAATAATCATGGCGATCGATTTCAATCAAAAACGTTGGGAAAAAGTAAAGAATAAATACCGGAAATGGTGGACTGGTAAACTGGCTCATCCTATCTGTGGGGTAGAGCTAATTTCACAAGAATCGACTAGGCCACAGCCACCCGCACCCTGGCTTGATCAGACAACCTGTCATGACTTTTCCTGGACTGCTAAAGAGATCATTGATCGGGTAGATTATGAACTGGAAAAGAGGGAATTTCTGGGAGATGCTTACCCCTTCTTCAACATTGCAGTTGCCTTTGGCCCTGGTTTGTTAGCCGCTTTCCTGAGAGCTGAATTCGATAACTCTTCGGGGCATGTCTGGTATGGCCTCAAAGAGGATACTTCCTTAGAAGAACTCGAATTTGAATATGATCCAGAAAATGTCTGGTTCAAAAGAGTAAAGGATCTCTACAAGGCTGCCATCGAACGCTGGGGCAACAGCGTGATGGTAGGCATGGTCGATCTGGGTGGCCCGATTGATATTCTCCATTCATTTCGTCCAGGCCAGAAACTGCTGATGGACTTTATCGATAATCCAGACCTTGTAAAGGAACACATAAAAACAATCACCGACCTTTGGTTCAGGTATTTCAACGAACTCCATGAAATTTTGCAATCCGCCGATATGGGGTATACCGATTGGGCTGGGATTTACTCTGATGTTCCCTCGTATACGATCCAATGTGATGTCAGCTATATGATCAGCCCTGCCATGTTCGAGGAATTTGTCAAACCGAACATGATCGATCAATGCCGACGCCTTGACCGCTCAATTTGTCATGTTGATGGTGTAGGGATGTTGAATCACCTGGATTCAATTCTCAACATCAAAGAGCTAGACTGTGTCCAGTGGATTCCAGGAGCTAGTCAACCAACATGGGGAAAGTGGCCGCAGGTATATCAGAAAATCGCTGCATCCGGGAAATTCATTCAGAGTCTGGGGTCGCCGTTTGATGATCTGATCAAGATCGTCCGTCAAACTGGCAAACCGGGAAAAATCCAGCACTTTCAACTGACAGCAGAAGTTGCTGATGTTGAAGAACCTGTCGTTGTTGAGTTTGATCCTGTAAAAGTACCAGCCAAAATGGTGTCCATGGTGAAAGTTTTTTTTCTAGGATACCACCCGCTTATGTTATTTTTAAGGATATTGAACATTTTCAACCGAAGGAAGCAAAAATCATAAAAAAACAGATTAAGAAAAGGAGTAGCAATGGAATTAAAAAATATACTTAAAGACATCCTATCTGGGAACTAGGACGAGGTATTGGACGGTTTTAATACCGCCTAAGATAACGGAAAAGATCCGGGTGAAATTCTGAACACCGATAAGATGACCGCTGATATAAGTGAAGTAGGTTGGCTGTTTGAAGAAGGTGAATAGTTTGTTCCCGAAATGCTCATCACTGCCCAGCAATTAGATGAACTTATCACACCAATAGCAATAAAATTGCACAGAAGAGGAGTCTAATAAATCAAATAACCTTTTTTACCCCCATATATGGCGTGTGGCGGTGCTAAGACCGCCACATTTGCTGTGCCCCCGGAGGGACTCGCGTTCGGGAACCCCCAACCAACCGATATCACACCCCCTGTGGGTGTTCGAAGTCAGCCTTAAAATAAAACATCAGTCTCACAACTGATGTTTCTTCTGTGCCCCCGGAGGGACTCGAACCCCCAACCAACTGATTCGAAGTCAGGCACTCTATCCATTGAGCTACGAGGGCATTTTGTACCCCGATTATACCGCAATGGCCTGTTTCTGGCAATTAATCGAAACTGCGCACCTAATTCAACAGAGCGCAGTTTCTTTAAACGTCACGGAAAAGGGGATGCTCCGGGACCAGGATATTTAATTGATACAGTTATCACAACAACCCCATGATGATTTTTTTAACGATAAACCAAGAGATAACCCCAACAATTCGTTGTCTATACATATAGTAACGATTTTCATCACGTTTGTCAACTGGGATTAATTAACCCTCAAGAATGTTATTCTTTACTCAAAATCAGATGATTTATTATATTTGACTTTTATCTCCATTTATGCATTAATATTACTATATCCAAAAAGAAACTCATTACAGTCTACAAGTAACAATTACAATTTTTCCTTTTTTCTTTATACCAATGGGGGAATTTTTATGTTGGGAGGAAGAAATCAATTGTGAATGGTAGTTCAAGTTTTTATCGGTTTTTTAAGCTAATTTTTAATCTTTTAAATTGTTTTTTTATATAAAAGATCAGTGAACATTGTTTACCTAAAAAGGAGGTGAGTCAACCACATTGCATATCTGTTGGGTTTCGTTCGTAACGAACTAATGTGTCATTACTTTTGGAGGGAAAAAATGAAAAAAAATATCTATACAATCTTTGCAATCTGCTTGATTCTGGCAATGACTTTACCAGTACCACTTTTCACGGTTCTTGCAGCCGAGCCCGTAACATTTACTATCCTGCACACAAATGACTTTCATGGAAATTTGGAACTTGCTGGGTCAAACCCTGGAGCAGCTCGAGTAGCAGATGTGATTAATGATGTTCGTACCGCAGTAGGTGCAGAAAAAGTACTGCTAATGGATGCGGGTGATATCATGCAAGGGACCTTGTTATCAAACATATACCAGGGATATCCCACTATTGATTATTATCGGCAAATTGGTTATGACGTCACTACATTTGGTAATCATGAATTTGATTGGGGACAAACTGTTCTTGCACAGCGCGCATTACAAGCAGCTGACGATAATCCAGCCACATTGGGAACTCCGTTCCCTATGTTAGCAGCAAATATCACAGCCAAAGTGGACGGTTCCTGCGCGGGTTGGGATAAAGCTGTATTGGTTGATACTGAATCATCCAATACCTATACAATTGAACCATACACTTTAATTGATATGCCAGGTGATGTGACAGTGGGTGTCATTGGTGTTGGATCCATCGAAACTCCCTACATCACCATTGCAGAAGCCACAGAAGGTCTTTGTTTCAAAGATCCAGCCACCTCCATCATTCATTATTATGATGAGATGAAAACTGCTGGTGCAGATGTGATGGTAGTCCTCAGCCATAACGGTTGGACCGATGGTGGCTATGGGTATGGATTTACAGTCTATGGAGATCAAACCCTGGCTAAAATGTTAAATGATGCCGGGAAACCAGTCAATCTGATCATCGGTGGACATAGCCACACTGATGTTTCAACAGCTGTAGTGGTTGGCTCTACTACCGTGGTACAGGCACATTATGCTGGTCGTAAGGTAGGACGTGCAGATATTACTTATAATCCAGATACCAAGGCTGTAAGTATCGTCTGGACTCGACTGGTGGTATCGACAACCGGGGATAAAGACCCAGCCATAGACGCTTTAGTAACCACTTATGCTTCCGATCCGGATTATTTAGCGCTCATCAATGAGCCAATTGGTTTTGCCCAAACAGATTTGTATCGTAACTACAATGGCGATGGCATGATGGGTACCTTCATCCAGGATGCGTTGTACTATCAGCTCAACACTGATAATATCGACGAAAACGATGTCGATTTTGTCTTCAATAATCCCGGAGGTATACGCATCGACTGGTGCGATAAGGAAGATCCAGTTAATCCAGGAACGTACATATGGAGTAGCTCTGCATCTGATTGTGCGTCAGGTGTGTGGACGCATGACCCGATGATGCTCACCTATGGAATGATGTACCAGATTCTTCCATTTGGAAACGCCACAGTCGTAGGTGAGATGACTGGAGCACAAGTAATAGATTTGCTTAACCAAAGTGCAACACTCTTCAAAGGAGCTTTGTCTATTGCAGGTATCCGCCATCAATTCTACCGCTATAGCGATGCTTTACCTGGTCCACAACCCTGGGCCTGGGGAGCGTATGACATCGTCTATTACGATAAACTAGCAGCCGAATGGAAAGCGATTGATCCAAACGCAACTTACAAAATTGCTACCAATGAATTTCTGGCACCAGCTGGGCAGGACGGCTTCATCCAATTCAAGTATGCCAAAAACATCACCTATTGGGGTGATATGCTCAATCTGGTTAATGAATGGGTGGCCAATAATCATTCCGATACGACGACAGCCTACAAAGGACCTGAAGGGGATGGATTATTGGACGGTCGCGTTACACGCAATGGTACGGATGTTGGTGGGGAAGTTATTCCGATCACAATTCTTCACCACAATGATTCGCATGGCCGTTTGCTTATGAGCGGTTCTTATCAGGGCTACACCCAACTGGTCACCCTCATCAATCAAGAACGACAACACAATCCCGCTCGTACATTACTTGTGTCTGCTGGTGATAACATCCAGGGTGATTCGATGATGTATTATTTCAAATCCGCCGGTTTGGGATATGCCTCCGATGGGTCAGTTCTACCCCCAGCCTTGCAAATCAATCCGTTAATTAAAGCCTTCAACGCTGTTGGGTATGACGCTATGACGCTAGGAAACCACGAATACAATTTTGGTGCGGAGGTTTTCAGTACCCTGGCTGATGCGAATTTCCCATTACTACAGGCAAACATCATCGATGATGGTAGTTATGGAATTGACCAGATTCCAGTCCAGCCATATATAACCAAGACAGTCGGACCGGAAGCTATTCGTGTTGCCATTCTGGGAATTGGAAACCACCGTGTTCCCAGCTATGAACTGCCATCCAATATCCCAGGTCTCAGCTTCCCAAATCCTATTACAACTGCTGCTGAGTATGCACCCTTGTTGGCGGAACGCAACGATATTGTCATTGCACTCACCCACATTGGTTTTACTACAAACCCTGCCAGTGTCGAAGTAGACGAAAATGTGGATACTTTCATGGCTCAAAGTGTGGATGATATAGACGTCATAATAGGTAGTCATAGTCACACAGATCCATCCAAAGGTTTTGGCGATTTTAAATTCCTTCCCACGATTTTAGGATCTCCCGATTCCAGTCCGGTTTTGGTTACACAGGCTTACCGATATAACACTTATTTGGGTGAAGTAGTAATCGGATTATTACCAAAAGAAGATACAAAAGGTGCGTATGAGGTAGTATCTCAAGCAGGCCGTTATATCAATGTACCGATTGCAACTGTTGAAGACCCTGTTATTAAGGCGATTGTTGATCCTTATCAATCATTGCTTAACGCTTACAACAACACTGAAATTGGTGAAACTACCATCCCGATTGATGCTTTAACTGCCTTTGTAGAAGAAACCAATGGTGCAAACTTGCAAGCAGATGCTTCCGTATGGAAATTACAGGACGAAGGAATAAGTGTGGATTTCCATTTATCCGGTGCAATGACAAACCGTAAAATTGCAGACACTGCCACCATTGGCACACCGTATATGTTAAAAGTGACTGATATGTTCACTGCCATGCCTTACGAAAATTCGTTGGTAGTCATGGAAATGAATGGACCGCAGCTCAAAGCAGTTCTGGAACGAGCCTATCGTAATTACTATTACTACAAATATGTTCCAGGGTATGGCGGTTATTCCTATTACACCACCTGTATGTTGGATACGAATGCCAATAATGACATCACTTATTGGGATAAATATCCAGAATTACCAGATGGTAATAATGTAATCGCCCTGACCATCGATGGTGTCCCAATTGATTTCACGGATGCTGATACATATTATCGAGTCTCATCAGTGAATTATCTGGCTGCAGGAGCCTGCAACTTCAGTGATGCCGGTCAAACGCTCTGGCCACTGGATCAGATTGTGGCAGACACACAATATTACGTTCGTGACGCGGTAATTGAGTATGTCACCTACTTAACGGATACAACCAGTGAACCGATACACCCGATGATTGAAGGCAGACTGATCTTTAATACCAACAACTTTAAGTTCTACATGCCTATCATCAATCGATAAATGAATTATTGATCTGATCATAGACAAATCAGATCATTTCTCACCGACCAGGGAGTTACTTCCTCAACTCTCCGGCAAAAAAAAGGAGCGAAGTCTACTTCGCTCCTTTCGTTTTCATTCTCTACTGCAACAGCAGCACCGCCCTGGATGCCAATTCCAGGATCGTCCATGGCATCAGGCTCAACAGCAGCACCGCCAGGGCTGCCACGCCAATCACAAAGGACACCCACGGATTGATCTGCAATTTGGGCTCACCAGGTTTCATGAACATGTAGACCACCACCCGCAAATAGTAGTAAGCGGAGGCGACGGATGTCAGCAAGCCGATGATAGCCAGTCCGATGTATCCCGCCTGCACAGCGGTGCGGAACAGGTAGAATTTTCCCCAGAAGCCCATGGTTAAAGGCACACCGGCAAAAGAGAGCATGAAGATTAGCATGGCGACCCCCAGCCAGGGATAAACTTTGCCAATCCCCGCCAGGTCATCCAGCAGGATGCCTTTGCCATATTCGCGTTCAATCACTACCACCAGCGCCCAGGCACCCAGGCTGGTCAGGCCATATGCCACCAGATAGAACAGGGTAGCTGCCACGGTATTACGTACAACCTCACCATTGCCAAAGGCGACAAATGCCATCAGGATGTAGCCGGCATGCGCAATTGCGGAGTAAGCCAGCATACGTTTGATGTTATTCTGTGCCAGCGCCACGATATTCCCGACGATCATGGTTAAGGCTGCCATCACCCATAAAATAGGTGTCAGGTTCTCACTCAAACTGGGGAATAACACCAGGAAGACGCGCATTAATGCGGCAAAACCAGCCGCTTTGACGGCCACCGACATGAAGGCTGTCACCGGGGTAGGCGCACCCTGATAAACATCCGGGGTCCACATCTGGAAGGGGACGGCAGCGATCTTGAAGCCAAAGCCCACCAGCAGCAACGCTGAACCAATCAGGAACAGCACCGAATTGGCGCTGCCAGCTGTGACAACTGCCGCGATACCCACAAAATCCAGTTGTCCGGTGGCACTGAAGACCAATGCGGTACCATATAAAACAAAACCAGAGGCAAAAGCACCCAGTAAAAAGTACTTTAACGAGGCTTCTTCGCTCTCCAGTCGGGTACGGGCAAAGCCAGCCAAAACGTATAAGGGGATGGATAACAATTCCAATGACAGAAAAACCATCAACAGGTTATATGCCTGCGACATCAACATCATGCCGGCGATGCTGAACATCATCAGCACATAGAATTCGCCATGGTTGATGTTCATACGCTGAATATAATCATAAGCCAATGCTATAGCGGCCATACCAGTTACCAGGAAGAGCACCTGCATGAAACTGGCAAAGCCATCCAGCACCACCATCTGGTTGAAGCCTAAAATGGTGCTGCCACTGCTGGCCAGCACAAAGCCCAGCGCAATCGCCAGTCCAACCGCTGCCAGTAAAGCTGTCATTCCTTTGCGGTTCCGTGGAATCCACAGATCAACCACCAACAAGAGCAAAGCCCAGCCTGCTACGATCATCACGGGGAGTATTGAGTAAATGTCAATCATTCTGGTCATAAGCATGCTCCATTAATGCAGGACTAACGCGGCGGATTGAACCAGCTGAACCAGTCGTTCCACTGCGGGGTTGATCAGATTGAAGAATGGCTGTGGATAGATACCCAGCCAGAAGATGAGCGCCAGTAAAGGCACCATGGTGATGATTTCACGTAGATTCAGGTCTTTTAAGCTCTTATTTTCTTCTTTGGTGATCGGACCGAGGAAGGTCTTCTCAAACATCTTCAGTAAATAAGCGGCTGCCAGAATGACACCCAGCGTTGCGATGCCGGCAAACCAGGGGCTGCCAAAAACTTTGGATCCAAATGCGCCCAACAGAATAGTAAATTCACCCACGAAACCATTCAAACCCGGTAATCCTACCGAGGATAACATCACCACCAGTGAGATACCGCCAAAAATTGGCATGGCTTTCCATAGACCGCCGTATTCGCTCATTTCTCGTGTATGCCGGCGTTCATAGATCATCCCCACCAGCAAGAACAGGGCTCCGGTGCTGATTCCATGGTTGAGCATCTGCAAGATGCCACCTGACAAGCCTTCCGGGTTCAGGGAGAAAATACCCAACATCACAAAGCCCAGATGCGCCACCGAGGAGTAAGCTACCAGCTTCTTGATATCCTTCTGCGCATATGCCACCGCGCCACCATACAGTATGCCAATAATCGCCAGAATTGCGATCACCGGGGCTGCCTGCACACTTGCCTGCGGGAAAAGTGGCAGATTGAAGCGCAGGAAGCCATAGGCGCCCATCTTGAGCAAGACACCCGCCAGAATGACAGACCCGGCAGTAGGAGCTTCGACATGCGCATCCGGTAACCAGGTATGCAAGGGAAACACCGGTACTTTGATGGCAAAAGCAAGGGCAAATGCCAGGAAGAGCAGCAATCTGCGCACCGGCAAACAGGCTGCGATTAGCTACCAGTTCAGGTTGCGAGAAGCTGCCTGCCTGCAATCCCAGATACAGGATCGCCAGCAGCATCAACACCGAGCCAGCCATGGTGAACAGGAAGAATTTCACAGCTGCATAAATCCGGTTCTTGCCACCCCAGACCCCGATCAGGAAATACATGGGTATCAGGGTGAATTCCCAGAAGATATAAAACAAAACCAGATCCAACGCCAGGAAAACGCCCAACATGCCCACTTCCAGCAACAGGAAAAAGATCATAAAACCTTTTACTTGCTCTTCCACTGCTTTCCAGGTGGAAAGGATCGCAATGGGGGTCAGGAAGGTGGTCAACAGCACCATTAAGATGCTTAAGCCATCCACGCCCATCAAAACTTGAATGGGCACTCCCGCCAGTCTGAACCAGGGCAACTGAACCAGTAAATTAACGTCTTTGTTCGGATCGAACAAAAACAATACCCACAACGAAATGACGAAAGTCACCAGTGAAGTACCCAATGCCGTCCAGCGCATTGCGTTCTTCTGTTGTGGCGCCAAAAATACCAGAACCAGCACCCCCACCAGCGGGAAAAAGGTCATCAGCACTAAGGGATTGATCCCAAATTCCATAACCTGTCCTCAAACATTCTTCAAAAATTCAGAAATAATTACCATCATGGCATTCCCAACTTGCTATATCCGGGTCAGTAAATAAACCAGGATCGCAATAATACCGACGAAAATCGAAAGTGCATATGTACGTGCAAAACCAGTCTGCAGTTTTCGTAATGCACCCGCAAATGAAACCGTCAACGAACCCATGCCGTTCACCAGTCCATCAATCACACCCTGATCGACCGGATGAGCAAAGAAATCCGCCAACTTTTTATACGGACCCAGTACAACGGCCTGATAGAGTTCATCCACCAGGAATTTTTGATTCATCCAGCGGAAGAAAATACCCAGCGGTTTTGCTAATGGATCCGCTGCTTTGGCGTTGGCGAGTGGTTTGCGACCATAGACCAGATACGCCAGGAAGATCGCGACCAGAGCGACCGCCAGAGAACCCAGTGCAATTGGGAGGATGAACTCAGCTGCATGCGGAATTTCCAGCGTATGCTCCAGCCAATGTTCCAGTGTGTGCACACCCGGGAAGTTCAAACCACCACCCAGCACGGAAAGCAGTGCCAGGATCATGAGCGGTACGGTCACCAGCAGGCTGCTCTCTTTGGCATGTTTGGCAGCATCTGTACGGGCATTACCGAAGAAGACCATCAGCACCTGCCGTCCCATATAGAAAGCGGTCAGGAAGGCAGCGGCTACCAGCACGACGAAGATCGGCATATTACCCTGATTGGCAGCCACCAGAATCTCATCCTTCGAGAAGAAGCCAGCAAACGGTGCAATCCCTGCCAGCGCTAATGCTCCAATCAGGTAGACAACGAATGTGATTGGCATTTTCTTGCGCATCGCACCCATATTGCGCATGTCCTGTGGGTCATCGTGGTGTCCGCCATGCCCATGGTTTCCGGCTTCCAATCCATGCTCCATCCCTAAGATCACCGAACCAGCCGAGAGGAACAGGAGCGCTTTGAAAGAAGGCGTGCGTTGCCAGGTGGAAAATAGCTGCTACTTCAGCGCCCAATCCCACCGCTGCCACCATAAAGCCTAACTGGCTGATGGTGGAATATGCCAGCACCTTCTTAATATCGAATTGACCCAGGGCAATGAGACCAGCGAACAAAGCCGTAATCGCGCCCACCCAGGCCACCACCTGCTGCGCGCCGGGAACAGCCATATACATGACCTGCGTGCGCACCATCAAATACACGCCAGCTGTCACCATCGTTGCAGCATGGATCAAAGCCGAAACCGGAGTAGGACCAGCCATCGCATCCGGCAACCAGACATATAAAGGAATTTGAGCTGACTTTACCGGTGACACCCAGCAGCATAAAGAGTGTGATCGCCAATAATATGCCAGGTTGTGTTTGTGATATCAGCCGGTACCATTTCAAAAACTTGCGCAAAGTTCAGGGTACCAAAATTCCAGAAGATCAGAAAGATGGCGATTAACAAACCAAAATCGCCAATGCGGTTGGTGATAAAAGCTTTCTTGGCAGCTTTGGCATTCCCTAAACCGCCTTCACCCTTTTCAAACCAGAAACCGATTAATAGATAAGAACAAAGACCCACACCTTCCCAACCGACAAACAGCATCAGGAAGTTATCAGCGGAAACCAGGATCATCATCGCAGCGATGAAGAGATTCAGGAAGATGAAGAAACGGCGGAAACGGTTGGGTTCACCCTGATGACGTACATCCTCGTGCATATATCCAATCGAGTAAATATGGATCAAAGTGCCCACACCACTGACCACCAGCATCATCGTCACCGAGAGCGTATCCACGCGGAATACCCAGCTCAGATCAAGATTTCCAACAGAAATCCAGGTAAACAGGGGAATATGCGCTCCTTCATGGTTTTGTACCAATGCCAAAGCCAGCAACACGGATACCACAAATGAGCCTCCGGCTGCCAGACTGGCGATACTGCCAATTCCCTTCTCACCCAATCGCTTCCCGAACAGCCAGTTCAATAAGATGCCCAGCACCGGAAGAAAGACAACCAGGGGCACCAGGGAAAAAGTTGAATTCATTACTGCTTCTTGAAACAACATCAGCACGCTCCTGCTAGCCTTTCAGGCTGCTCATCTGGTCAATATCAATACTGTGCTTCGTGCGGAAAATCGCCACCATCAAAGCCAACCCCACCGCCACCTCAGCTGCTGCTACAGCCATGACGAAAAACACAAAAATCTGTCCGGTCAGGATCTGGTAATAGCTGGCGAAAGTAACAAATACCAGGTTGGCTGCATTAAACATCAATTCCAACGACATGAAGATCACCAGAGCGTTGCGACGCAAAATCACTCCCAACACCCCAACGGTGAACATAATGGCGGATAACCCTAAGAAATAACTGAGTGGCATAAAACCTCCCTCTTAATCCTGTTGTTGAGACAGTCTGGTCGTTGATTTTCGTTCAGGTTTGGTCAACATGATCGCCCCAACCGTCGCGGACAATAAAATAAAGGCTACCACTTCAAATGGTAGCAAATACTCTGTGAACATCAGAATCCCAATATTCTTTGGGCTGGCAAACTCAGGACCAATCAAGGGGATCGGACCAGCAATTTGATTGCGGAAAATGAAAAACAAAGCCAATTCCGCAATAAAAACAATGGCCAAACCTATCGCTACCAGACGATGGCCTTTGATGGGTTCATAACCTGGCAGTTTCTCAGCACCCAGCAGGGTGATCACAAACAGGAACAACACCATGATCGCCCCGGCATATACCGTGATTTGTGATAAGGCGATGAAAGGTGCTCCTAACGCCAGATAAAGCACAGCCACCGTCGCAAAGTTCAGCACCAAAAACAACGCCGAATAGATCGCGTTGCGATTGATCAACATACCTAATGCGGATCCTACGGCTACAATTGCGAGAAAAGCATAAAAAATGATTCCAATAACTGGCATAAACTCCCTCCCTAATCCTGAGGATCCTGCATAACAGGTACAGAACGGGTAAACTCACCGGGTTTGGTTTTCTGTGGTGTGGTTTTCGAATCACCACTGACCGGTTCTAACAGCAATTCTTTGGTGTAAATGGATGAATGACGATCACCAAAAGACATCTCATATTGATCACCCAGCACAATCGCCTCGGTCGGGCAGGCATCTTCGCAGAAACCACAGAAAATACAACGCAACATGTTAATTTCATACGTGGAAGCATAGCGTTCACCGGGGGAATAGCGCTCTTCATCGGTATTATCAGAAGCTTCCACAAATATTGCGTCCGCCGGGCAGGCAGCAGCACATAACGCGCAACCGATACACTTTTCCAGCCCGTTTTCATAACGCTTGAGTGTATGCCGGCCTTTGAAACGCGTATGTACCGGACGTCTCTGTTCGGGATATTGGGTCGTCACTGGTTTTTCCAGTGCTATTTTTAACGTGGTAAATAATCCTTTTAACATCGTCCTAATCTCCTAATTTACCAAGACCACAACCACAGCCGTGATAATCACATTGAGTAATGCCAGTGGGAACATAATTTTCCATCCCAGTTGCATCAAACGGTCGTAGCGGATACGCGGCCAGGATGCACGCACCCAGATCAACACACCCAGATAAACAACAACTTTTGCCAATAAATAAATCGGACCTAACCAGGGAAACTGATCCACAAATGGTCCGTCAAAGCCACCAAAGAACAGAGTCGCGCCAATCACAGAAATCGCGACCATTTTTATATATTCAGCCATGAAGAAGAGCGCAAATTTCATACCGGAGTACTCGGCATGGTATCCAGCTGTCAATTCCTGTTCAGCCTCAGGCATATCAAAGGGAGCACGGTTAATTTCCGCTATACTGGCAAAGAAGTAAATCAGGAAGGCTGCCGGTTGTAAAATAACGTACCAAAGGCTACCCTGTTGGGCTCGCACGATATCCACCATACTCAAGGATCCTGCCAGCACCACCGGCCCCATAAAGGCCAAGCCCAAAGCCAGTTCATAACTGATCATTTGCGCGGTCGCGCGTAAGCCACCCAATAAGGCGTACTTATTATTGGATGACCATCCCGCCAATGTGATGCCATACACGGAAATGGAGGTAACTGCCATGATATAAACAACCGCCACATTGACATCCGATATGAACAGGTTCACCTCGCGCCCGAAGATCATCATCGCTTCGCCCCAGGGGATCACCGCCAGGACAATCAGCGCTGGGATTACTGTGATGATGGGAGCCAGAACGAAGATGAACTTGTCGGCATTGGCCGGGATTAATTCTTCTTTGAAAATCAACTTGAGACCATCAGCGGCTGGTTGCAGCAATCCAAATGGACCGGCACGGTTTGGTCCAATCCGTGATTGAATGCGCGCCAAGAAACGGCGTTCATATACCGTCACATACATAAAACCCACGGTTAAGAAGATAATCAAAATCAAGGATTTTATGATCCATTCCCAAATTAAGGCAGCATCTATCATGAATCAACCTCTGCTTTACGCTTCTGGTTCCGGAACCAGTCGCTGAATTTGAACAAATACCGGGGATGAAATCGGGAAGCCGTTACTGCGCACAACCAGTGCCACATCCTGTGGTACTTCAGCATCCAATTTCACACCACTGACAACTTCATTTCCTGCCACTTTCACATTGATACGATCACCATCCTGTAACTGATATTTTTCAGCCAGCACGGGATGCATCCAGAGAACCTGAGGGGCTAAACGTTTTGCAAGAATCTGACTGGGCTGCAACAACTGTCCACGGTCATACAGTGCGGTGACCGGCACTACTTTTATGCCTGTAGCAACTTCTTCCTGCGGTTCAACCAGGATCAATGTACCCAGCGACAGTTCCTCACCGCGATCTGCACTGCTGGAAATTTGCATACCAATACCATATTCATTCTCATATCCGGTGCCTGCATAATAAGAATCATGTCTGCTGATCAATGGCCACTGTTCGGCTCGTTCGGCCAGATGGCTGTAGGTAATTTCTTCGTATCCTTTTACCTTCTTGTTGATCTTGTTCATCACCAAGACCGGTGAGCGATCTTCGGTTGAAAGCCCCATCAAACGACCTAATTGCGCGGCGATCTGATAATCCGGTTTTGGACCTTCAATATGATGTAACACGATATCAAAGCGCTGCACCCTGCGTTCGCCGGAAGTATAAGTACCCTCACGCTCAATCTGTGCCTGCACCGGGAAGACCACATCCGCCATTTTTGCGGTATCGGTCATAAACATCTCGAAGACCACCACAAAATCAGTTTCTTCCAAAGCCTGAGCCAGGATGGGGTTATCGCCAGCCGGATCAGCAGCGGCAATCATTGCCACATCTGCTTCCCGTAATGTGCCTTTCAGGTTGCGATCGGGATGGAATCCCATATCCCAGGCACCCTGCATGTTGGGTTTATCCCATACTGCCAGTAAGCCATTATTGGGTTTGCCAAAATAACCACGCTCGACCAGCAATTTTGCACAGGCTTTCACCAGTTGCTCACTGCCAGTCAATCCCAAACCATCACTACCATAGATCACCAGGCCATTCTCCGCTTCAGAAAACGCTTTTGCAGCCTGGGCAAATTCATCTTTTCCCTTGCCATCCAGCAAAGCATTGATGGCAGCTGCTTCCTGACCATACTCATAATGCAATACGTGGTTTGCATAATCATCCAGGCGGGTGGTACGGGCATTAGCAACAATCAGGGTCGCGCCACGTTGGGCTGCCTGTTTCACTCTTAACCACCACAAAGGTGCTTCTTCATGCAAATCACTGGCAACTACCAGTATGGCCGTGCCTTTGCCCATGTCTGAGAAATTTGAACCTTTCCCCAGACCAATCTGGGAAGCCAGGTCACCACCAGCCATCTGGCTGTATAGAACTGCTTTCCCGTTCTGTGATTGATTCAGTTGCTGGAAATTGAACAAATCTTCATTGGTCAGGCGTCCACCTGCCAGCGTTACCAACCGTACCTGCTCAGCTCTTAATTTGTCTTCAACGCGCTGATAGGCTTCTTCCCAGCTGACAGGAACCAGTTTGTCATCTTTGCGTAACAATGGTTGTGTCAATCGCGCAGTGGAATCAACATAATGGTATCCCAGACGGCCCTTGTCACATATCCAGAGTTCATTCACGAATTCATTCTGGCGTGGCATGGCACGTTTGATCACGGTCTTGCCACCACTTTTTGCTTCCCGGCGAATATTATAGACCAGGTTACATCCGACTGCACAGTGAGCACAAATGGACGGGTCTCTTTCCATTTCCCATGGTCGGGCAGCAAAGTGAAAATCTACGGTTGTTAAAGCACCCACCGGGCAAATATCGGTCGTGTTACCGGAGAAGATTGAGTCAAATCCGGGTTCTGAATAGGTGCGAATCTCCAGTGAGCGACCTCGTTGGTAAAAATGCAGAACCGGGTCATCCACCACTTCATGCTGAAAACGCACACATAGACCGCATTGAATACAACGTTCTCGATCCAGTAAGATCATTTCACCTAACGGAACATGTTTGGCAAAATGCTTCTTGTCATCATAAATAAATCGGCTTTTGCCTGGACCATGCAACATGGTCAGATCCTGCAAGGCACACTCACCGCCCTTATCACAGATCGGGCAATCTAAAGGATGAGATGTGAGAATAAACTCCAGGATCGATTTACGGCCTTCATTGGCTTTTTCTGTGGTGGTACGTACTTCCATGCCTTCCACAACCGGCGTTGTACAACTCGTTTCCAGTTTGGGAGCAAAAGAGATCTTGGTGGTGCCATCTTCATTTTTTACCAATTCACCCGTTGCACGGTCGCGTTGTGGGTAGCCAACTTCCACCAGGCACATTCGGCACATGCCAACCGGTTCCATTTTGGGGTGATAACAGAAAACCGGGATGTTAATACCAGCTTTTCTGGCTGCATCCACGATTAATGTTCCGGCAGGAACCGTAACGATCTGTTGATCTATTTTCAGTGTTACCATATCAGCCATATGATTAACTCCTCACATGCGTTTCAAAATCTGCGCGAAAACGATCAACCGCCGTTACCACAGCCATGGTTGAAAACTCACCCAATGCACACAGGCATTTGCCTTGCATTTGTAAAGCGACACTGCGTAATAAATCAATATCCTCGCTGCTGGATTCGTTTGCCATCATATGTTTGGTCAGGCTGTCCATCCAGAATGTCCCTTCACGGCAGGGTGTACACTTACCGCACGATTCATGTTTAAAGAAATTTACTGTCTTACTCACCAGCCAGGCCATATCCACGGTTTCATCCAGAACAATCACCGATGCTGAACCCAATGGGGCTTTGATACGGTCCATACAGGTTTCATAAGCCAGGGGGGTTTGTAGACAAAAATCATCCGCAACCACAATATCGGAGGATGCGCCTGCTGACATCACAGCTTTGATCTTGTTGTCATTCACAATACCGCCACCATGTTCAAAGATCAATTCCCGATAGGTGACACCTAACGGCAATTCATAATTTCCAGGTTTTTTGACACATCCGGATAACGAGAAAATCTTGACACCCGGGCTTTGCTCGGTACCAAAACTGCGATACCAATCCGCTCCTTTTTGGATGATCATGGGCACGTTGGTCAACGTTTCTACGTTATTGATCAGTGTCGGTTTGTCATACAAGCCAACAGCTGCCGGGAAGGGTGGGCGCAAGCGTGGTTGTCCCATCTTGCCTTCCAGCGATTCCAATAAAGCTGTCTCCTCACCACAGATATAGGCACCTGCTCCAAGGTGCGTGTTGATTTTCAACGAGAAATCCGTACCCAGGATCTTATCACCCAGGTAACCAGCTTCCTCCAGATCTTTTATTTTCTCATCCAGGAAAGCTGCCAACTGCCAGAACTCTCCGCGCAAATAAACATATGCCTGGTTCGCCTGTACGGCATAACAGGCGATCATCAAACCTTCTAAGAACTGGAATGGATTGCTTTCCATGATCTCACGATCTTTAAAGGTGCCTGGTTCCGACTCATCCGCGTTGGCAACCACATAATGAGGCCAGGAATTATTGGGTAAAAATCCCCATTTGATACCGGTCGGGAAACCTGCACCACCACGGCCACGTAATCCGGAGTTCTTGACCTCCAGGGTAACATCTGCTGGTTGCATGTTCTTCAGCGCTTTTTCAAAGGCCACAAAGCCATCATTAGCTTTGTATACTTTCAGGTCATCAATTCCAGAAACATCCCGGTGGCGTAAGAGAATATTTTTTTCCATCTTATGCCTCCTGCTCTGCTGCAACCTTGCGGCGAATTTCTTCCACAATCTGCATGGTGATTGCTACATTCTGATCTTCGTAATATTTGATCTCGCCATCGCCCTGCAACTGGAACATGGGGGCTCGATGACAGGCTGCTAAGCATTTCACCGCTTCGACAGTAAACAAGCCATCATCTGTGGTCTCGCCTTCATTTACACCCAATTTTTCACAAACCTGCTCCAGGTAGCTTTCAGAGCCACGTAACGCACAGGGTAAATCCGTACAGATCTGAATGCGATAACGACCGGCTGGATCTGCATGAAACAATGTATAAAAGCCCATGATTGCAGCAACGTCCGTCTCTGATATGCCAGCAATTTCAGCAATATCCGACAACGCATCTGAAGGAACATAACCAGTTTCGCGTTGTGCCAGGAATAGTAGAGGCATTACAGCAGAACGTTTTCCTTCTGCTGGATAACGTGCCAATATTCCCTGGATTTCTTTTTCGTATTTGTTATATAGTTTGTTCACCGATCCGCATCTCCCAGAACAATATCGATTGATCCAACAATACCAATCAGGTCCGCTATGTAATGTTTTCTGCTCATAACCGGTACTGCCTGTAAATTCACAAAGGTTGGCGTTACCAGGTGTACACGGTAAGGCTTGGCGGTTCCATCGCTCTCCATATAAACACCCAGTTCGCCACGCGGGGATTCAGTAGCAACATACACATGACCGGCAGGGGGGGTGAAGCCTTCTGTCCATAACTTGAAATGATGGATCAAAGCTTCCATACTTACACCAATTTCTGAGCGTGGTGGTGGTACGTATTTACGATTGTTGCTGCGTACTGGGCCATAAGGCAACTTGTTTAAGGCTTGTTCAATGATCCGTAATGATTGGGTCATTTCCTCCACGCGCACACGGTACCGGGCGTATACATCGCCTTCCGGATGGGTGGGGATGTCGAAATCATACAGATCATAGCCGCTGTAAGGCTGTTTTTTACGCAAGTCATGCGCGACGCCCGACCCGCGAATCACAGGACCGGATAACCCATACTGGAAACAATCTTCTTTCGTTAAAATCCCAATTCCTTTGGTACGATCAAGGAAAATTTCATTTTTCTCCAGCAAATCATCATATTCTTTGATACGCCTGGGCATGGCTTTCAGGAAATCACGTACTGTGGCTTCAAACTCCACCGGCACATCCCGCCACAATCCACCCGGGCGGATATAGGTTGTCATCATACGTTGACCTGAAACCAATTCAAAAATATTCAGGATTAATTCGCGTTCGCGGAAGCAATATAAAAACATAGACATCGCGCCTAAATCCAGGGCAGATGTCCCTAACCACAATAAATGTGAGGAAATCCTTTGTAGTTCAGCCAGAATTACCCGCAGAGCTTGCGCTCTGGGAGGAACATCCAAACCGGTTAGTTTCTCCACTGCCAGACAATACGTCAGATTGTTTCCCATCGGATTAAGATAATCCAGACGATCCGTCATCACCTCTGACTGCTGGTAATTCTTCGATTCAGCCGTCTTTTCAACACCAGTATGCAGGAAGCCAATGTCCGGAATGACATTCACCACCATTTCACCATCCAGTTCCAACAACAGACGTAAAACTCCGTGCGTGCTGGGGTGCTGAGGTCCCATGTTGAGTAACATGGTTTCGCCAGTCATGGCACGGTCAGAAACCAGATGTCTTAACTCATCTACCGATACTTCTCGAATATCTGTCATTTATTTCTCCCTCAGCCCATTAATCTTTTGGATGGGGTTTATTGATCATGATTTCATCAAAATTGAAGCTAAACTGCACTTCTTCATATCCCAGTGGATAATCTTTCCGCAATGGATGACCGACCCAATCCTGAGGCATCACCATTCTGCGTAAATCCGGATGTCCGGTGAAATGAATTCCAAATAGATCAAATACTTCACGTTCTTTCCAATTCGCGCTGGCGTATATCCCCTGCACACTGTCCAGCTTTGGATGATTTCCATCAATCCGTGTGCGAACCTGTAAACGCACATTGTGCGGCATCGAATACAGCTGGTAAATTACATGAAAACGTGGATTTTCCTGTGGGTAATAATCCACAGCAGTGACATCCATACAGATATTAAAGTCATGCTGATCTCGCAGTTCCAGCATGAAGGTTTGAATTTTTTCGGGATCAACAAATACGGTGTACTCGCCTCGAAATTCTTCCACTTCAACCTGGTTACGAGCTTGAATCCTGGTAATCGTATTTTGAAGGTGTTCGCTCATATTACGCCCAATCCTTGATCTTTTCTTTTCTAACCTTTTCATGCAAAGTCAAAACACCATGAATCAGCGCTTCTGGACGTGGTGGACAGCCAGCTACATACACATCCACTGGGACAATCTCATCAACACCCTGTAAGATAGCATAATTATTGAAAATACCTCCACAGGAAGCACAATCACCCATTGCAATCACCCATTTCGGGGCTGGCATCTGGTCATATAGTTTTCGGACGACTGGCGCCATCTTACGAGAAACACGCCCGGCAACAATCATCAAATCAGATTGGCGTGGACTGGCGCGCATCAATTCCATTCCAAAACGACTCATATCATAATCAGCAGCCTGAGCAGACATCATCTCAATAGCGCAGCAGGCTAAACCAAACAACATCGGCCACATCGCATTGGTTCGTGACCAATTGACTGCTTTTTCCAGGGACGTGGTAACAATCCCCATATTTCCAGCTTTTTGTTCTAATCCCATTCGAGTGCACCTTTCTTCCATGCATATAAATGCGCTACCTCTAAAATCAGCACAAAAATGATCATAAACACCAATCCTGGCACACCAATCTGGCGAATAACAACCGCCCAGGGTACCAGGAAGACAACTTCAATATCAAACAATATAAACAACACCGCAATCAGGTAATAGCGCACCGATATACGCCGTTTAGCAGGGCCATATGGCACCATACCCGATTCATACGGGGAGTTCTTCCTTTGTCCAGGTCGCTTGGGACCAAATGTATTTCCCAAAACAACAACAACGACACCAATAAAAACAGCCAGTAGCAGGATGATCAGCAAGGGGAGAAATTCCATCAACATAGGCAATCCTTACCAAAAAAGTCTAATTTTCGACCGCTCCAGTATAACACACGAACAGTCTGGTGGCAATTTTCACAAACCCAATACAAAAATTTCTCACGTTGTACGCATTTAATTAAAGCTCTTAAAAAGGGATTGTCGTTCGTTTTATCAATACCCACGAAGAAAATTTAAGTCAAAGAAATTTTCATTTTCGGTGAAAAACACAATCTGATTCTTGCAATCGGGTTTATGATCTTCCAGATTGTCATTAAGTTTACTTTAAAGTTGATCGACTTTCAAGCAAAAATTGCGAGGAAATTGTCAGTTTTTTGATCTGATTTATCATGAGAATCATTGACAAAATAGGATCTGGAATGTGAAATTAGTTAAAGAATCTGATCATTCCGTAGCGAGAATATCATAAATCCAGACCCCATTCTGCTGGAAAACCACCTCTACGTTCGGGCAGGCGACCATCGCGTTCGGTTGTAACGATCCTTTCCCCTCCCGTAAATACACGTGTGAAAGATGAGCATCTTTGATCAGAGACCAGAAACCATCATCACAAGCATGCACCACAGATGCGCGTTCCATCCAGTTCACCCATTGTGCCTTCTCTTCTGTTGTTCCATAACCATATAAGCCCGGTAAAGCAATCGCAAATCTTCCCGTTTTCGGCAGAATCCAATAGCCACCATCCACCCCTCTGTACATCTGGTATTGCCAGATGGTCGTGTTGGTCAGGAATCTCGCATCTGTGGGTAGGTTATCTTCAATCCAATGGATGGCTACCCAATCTGCCTGATCAGCCAAAATCGTTACTGGGTTAATCACATTTCTGGTTTGCCAGAAACCCCAACCCAGCATGCCAACAATGCCTACCGCCAGCACAGCAAAACCTAAGAACAGATGAATACGGCGTTGCAATTCACCACACAACCACACCCAGCTATAAGATATAACGATGGATGCAGGGATGAACAATACAATCGCCATGTGATCCGGGCGGAAAGGACCAAAACGCAAGCCCCACGGAAAAGACAAAAGCACCATCAGACTGGTCCAGAGCGCCATAGCCCGGCTCCCTTTTTGCCACCAGATTAAGATCAAGCCCAATAAAGCTCCCCCCATGAGAAAATAATTGTGGGTTGGCCCCAGTAAGTAAAGGATGTACTGATAAGCTTTCAGGTTCTCGGCATTTGGCAGCACCACTTGAACCCCCACCTGGGATGACTGGGCAATTAACATCCGCAGTAACCACGGTAGCGCAATCAGGATACCACCTAAAACAGCCAGCACCATTGGCATAACACGATTTAAGATCAGCTTGCGATTCTGCGGGTCTTTATTGCGATACCAGGTTACACCACGTTCAACTACCACGCTTAACAGGAATAACCCAAAATAAAACAATGCCAGATAATGCACCAATGCCAGTCCAGCTGTCAGAACCAGCAATCGTGCTGTGCGTTCCTTTGAAAATCCTGTCATCACCAGTTCATATGCAACTGCCATGGCAGGCAACATGACCAACAGCCCGGTCAGCAACGTGTAGCGGCCCCAGGTCACGTAATAGGCTGGCATTTGAAATGCGAAACCCACCAACACCGCCGCCAGAACTGCCGGCAATGTCTTACGCCATAAGGCTTTGCTCAATCCGGTAGATCCCCAGCACCACCAGTGCATTGATCACCTGACCGAACCATAAAACGGCCTGAACCGGTTCCAACCGACTGATCCAGCTGAATAACGCAGCAATTAAATGAAAGCCATAATGATAAAACAAAGGCACATTCAGTTCAGGTGCCAGTGTCTCTGGCAGTCCACCATAATCAATGATCTTCTGGGTGATCAATACATGATGAACTGAATCCACCCAGGCTGGGAATACCAGATCCTTTGCCTGATAAAAACGGAAGGCAATCACCAGCGCTAATACCAATCCTGTTCCCAAAAGCCAATACAGATGTACCCGTTGGAAGTTTACCCGATGTTTCATCAACAAATATAGTGCCATGATCGCCAGGACAACGAGCATCACCACAATCAGTCCTGCGGAAAAACGCCCACCCAGGAAAAAGAAGATCATCCCTAGAATTGCCATGCTGGAGATACTCAGGCCAACTATATCTCCCAAACGCTCTGCTACATCACGCCCGTCATTCTTAAAGCATAATATCCACACCAGCCCTGGAAGCGTCAGTACCAGAATGGCTGTTGCTGCCAATAATATATGTTCAGGAAAAGGGTAGGATAAGATCATGGGTTGAATTTCGAATCAAATCAATGATCTCGTCAGATTTGATTGTTTATCAGGATAGGTATTCGCGTAAGTGCCGGCTGCGGGTGGGATGACGCAACTTTCTTAATGCTTTGGCTTCAATCTGGCGGATACGTTCCCGGGTTACATTGAAATACCGGCTGACTTCTTCCAATGTGTGGTCCTTGCCATCAATCAACCCAAAGCGTAATTCCAACACCTGTCGTTCGCGTTCCGAAAGAGCACCCAGGGCATTTTGCACCTGCTCGCGTAACATCTCACGCGCGGCTGCATCCATCGGCTCGAGTGCATCGTCATCCTCAATAAAATCACCCAATTGGCTGCTGTCCTCATCACCCACCGGGCGTTCCAATGAAACCGGTTCTTCAGCGGATTGAAGGATACGTTGCACTTTAGCCGTCGCTGCTGACCAGCGTGCCTGAAGATCAAAATCAATCGGGATATCCAGTTTGCGGCAGTGTTGAATCTCGAGGGTATCCTCCTCCGAGAGAAAACCTGATTCTAATGCCAACTCTTCCTGGCTGGGTTCTCTTCCCAATTTCTGTACCAGGGTGCGTTGCACGCGTAAAAGACGCGTGATCGCCTCAAATAAATGTACGGGAATACGAATGGTCCGCGCCTGTTCCGCAATATAACGACTGATGGACTGTCGTATCCACCAGGTGGCATACGTGCTGAACTTGAATCCACGCGTCGGATCAAATTTTGCCACTGCTCTTAATAACCCAAGATTTCCCTCCTGAATCAGATCCAGGAAGGATATGCCACGACCCAAATAGCGTTTGGCAATACTGACCACCAGACGTAAATTGGCGCGAATCAGACTCTGGTTGGCTTCTTCTGCCAGCCAGCGCACCTGGTCCATATCAACCGTCAACACATCTTCGGATGGCAGAAACTTATCAAAGGAACTGCGGCGTGGTAATTTTTTTCTTTCCTGCAAGTAACGAATCAATTTGCTGGATGTCTCAAAGGGTAATAAGTATAAGCACAAAAAGCCTTTGAAGGCATGTTGAACCAAACCATCCCAATCGGAATTCTTCCCCCACATGCCATTATCCAGATAGGAGCGTAAATATGAAGGTTCATCTGCCTGCCAGGAACTGCGCAAGAGTTGCGATTCTAACAGAACCAGATCAATATCTGGCCCTTCGCCCTTTGCATAACTATCCACATCCCCCATCAAAGCTTTCCAGGATTCATATAAATTATCAACCACCGTGACATAAATGGTGGTATAGTAACCGGGTGTGCCTTTTTCCACATCCACATGGATCAGAATTTGATCCAGCAACCTTTCCGCTTCGATACGGGCGGCCAGGCGAAATTCACTGTCAGCATCCAGCAAATCGATGCGACCAATCTCTTTTAAATACAGGCGTACCGGGTCTTCAGACAGATCCCCTGAGATGGCAGCTTCGAGAATTTCGATGGGATCATCAATAACATCTTCGTCTTCATCTGAATTAGATTCAGCTTCAACGTTATCGTCTTCCTTCCATTCACCACCATCTTCATTTTCAGACGAAAGCGATTCTTTCTTTTTATTACGCCCACGGGTTACTTTTCGTGGTTTGGGCTGCACTTTATTTTCAACAACCGGTTGATCATCTTTTGGATCTACTACATGATCATTCAGTGGACGACTATCTTCTACATCAGGGTCAGATGTATTCAATTTTTCCGGCGTTTTCTTTTTGGGCATAGGATATTTATACCATAATTTGTTTTTAATCAAGTTGAATCAGACGCCCCAATGCCAGGTCAAGACGTGACCTCATCAGCGTATAGTGGAGCATATTATCCTGATATGGATTGATGCCAGTTTCACCAGCTTCCTGCATCTCTTCCATCAGAAAACGCATTTGCTGTAATCCATCATTCACCCGTACCAGGCGTAGTTTCATCAATGTGCGGATCAAATCTTCCTGCAATTTCTGTGCCATTTTATTTGCCAGCATCGGATCATTCTGCAGCTCATCCACCAGCGATGTTAGTTCTTCAGGAATATGTTCGCTGAGATACGCCTGTGGTTCCTGACGATCCTGCTCCAGAGATTGCATGATTAAACGAGCCAGAATTTGAAAATCGACGTACTCAAAATCGGTCACATCCATGCGGTTCAGACCATTTTTTTGTAAAGCCCGATCCAGAACATGCAGCCACTCCGGATCCTGTAAGAGCAACCGCAAACAATGTTTTTCCAGTGATCTTGATAATAGTTCGTTGGTTTTTGCAATTGGAGTCGCTTCAAACACTACAGCTTGTTGTTCTTTGGGTCTGCGGCGTACGGGTGATGTAGTGCGTGCAGGCGAACCATCCCCGACCAAAGCACGTTCATCCACTTTCAGCAAGCGTGCCAGGCGTTGTCGATATGCATCCCGTTCGACTGCATTGGGAATATCTTCAATTAACGGCAGCACACGGATGGATATCTCCCTTTTCACCTTGGGATCATCCAGGTCTTTCTGGCTGGCGAGCGTTTCCATCACATGTAACACAATCGGTTTGGCAGATTCTAACGATCTTGCGCCACTCTTCCGGGTCTCGCAGAACGATCTCATCCGGATCCATGCCTTCCGGAATGGTGGTAACGCGCACATCTGCTTCCAGACGGGCTTCATAGCGCAGTAAACCACGTGGATTAAAGCTGATCTCTTCGCTGTGATCCAATGCCTGCCGGGCTATTTCCAATCCCCTGAGTGTAGCTTTCTCACCAGCAGCATCGGCGTCCAGGGCCAAAACAATCCTGCGGGTAAAGCGTTTCAACAGGCGCATCTGGTCTTCCGTCAGAGCGGTGCCCATGGGTGAGACTGTATTCAGGAAACCTGCCTGATAGGGAACAATCACGTCCATATACCCTTCAACAATCACCACCTGGTCTTCCGCGCGAATGGCTTTGCGAGCCAGGTTCAAGCCATATAACAGACGGCCTTTGTCAAATAAAGGCGTCTGAGGGGAGTTCAGGTATTTGGGCACATCATCCGGGTCGAGTACCCGCGCTCCAAATCCAGACATTCTGCCGCCCATTTCGCGGATCGCAAACATCAGACGGTTGCGGAAACGGTCGTACACACCGCCACCCTCGCGTTGCGTCACCAGACCCGATTCAATCAAGTCCAGTTCAGAGTAGCCCTTGCCTAAAAAATATTGATGGGTAATATCCCACGAAGCTGGTGCAAATCCCAGCCCAAAGGTTTCAATGGTCTCGCGGGTCACACCTCGTTGCAGCAGATAATTCAGGGCATATTTTCCCTCTGGTGCCTGTAATAATTGATGCTGGTAAAACGTGACTGCTTCTTCCAGCAGTTGGCGGTAGCGATCGTATTGTTCATCCTGTTCTTTCTGTTCTTCGGTTTGGGGTTGTAACTCCACGCCTGCCTTTTCAGCCAGGTAGCGCAAGGTTTCTGCAAAATCCCAACCCTCTTTTTTCATAACGTATTTAAAAATATCGCCACCCTCATTGCATTGACCGAAACAACGCCAGGTGCCCGAATCGGGGAAGACAACAAAAGCAGGTGTGCGCTTGTTATCATGGAAAGGGCAAAAGCCCAGATAATTTTTCCCGGAGCGACGTAGCTTTACAGAATCGGAGACCAAATCAAGTATGTCTAGCCGATTCTTAATCTCATCAACAGTTGTCATCCTTGCCTCGGTTTGATTCTATATCAGAAAGCAGATTTCTGCCTTATTATTTTCATGTATTTTCTTAAAGTGACAGACCAGGATGCTAGAAACCTTCGAGATGCGAAAAATCTGCCACGCCCTGTGCCAGCAAGGCAATACCCTGCAGCATACCCAATCGATTTTCCCGTACCGCCTGATCCTCTGCCATCACCAATACTTCATCAAAGAATTGATTGATAACCGGCATTAAAGGCATAAATACGTGGAAGAAATCAGCCATCGAGCCTGGCCGACGCTCAAAATTTGAAACCGAAATTAAGCCAGCGTACAGTTCCCTTTCTGAGTCTTCTTTCAAGAGCGTGGGACTTACCGGGTAAACAGTTTTTAGATCGCGGGTAATGCGCACACAACGCGAGTAAGTTGGTAATATCTTTTCCCAATCGCTGCGTTTGAGCCATTCCATTAATGTTTGAATGGCTCGCACAGCCGCTGCGGGATTATGTCCTTGTGCAGCCAGTACCGCTGCGACAACATCATAGCGATAGCCCTGTTCTAACAAACTGCTCTGTAAGCGGCCATTGATAAATTCAAGGCAGGCTTTCATATCTTCAGGTTTCATTTCCACGGGTAAAACCGATGCAGCCAGGTTGATCCCTTCCCGAAGATCAAAATCCAGGTCCCAGGCAATCAACATTTGTACCAAACCCAAAGCAGCCCGTCGTTGGGCAAATGGATCTTTGGTACCACTGGGTGCCAGTCCGGCTGCGAACAAGCCGGCCAACGTATCCAGGCGATCCGCCAGGCTCAGCACCATACCAGGACGCGAGCCAGGCATCTGGTCGCCGGTAAAGCGTGGCAAGTAATGCTCATAAATCGCTTTAGCAACATCTTCTGACTCACCAGATTTTAAGGCGTAATAACGGCCCATCACACCCTGCAGCGATGTCATTTCAATCACCATATGGGTCATCAAATCGGCTTTGCACAGATGCGCAGCACGACGGGTAACCCGTGACTCGACCTCTGTCAGGTTGAAGAATTTGATCAGATTGGGAATTACTTTTTCAATTCGTTCTGTTTTGTCCAGCATGGAGCCTAATTTGAACTGAAACGTTAATCCGGAAAGCGATTGGCGAATTTCTGCCAGATTACTTTTCAAATCTTCTCTGATGAAGAAAGCTGCATCCGCAAATCGGGCACGCACAACCTGCTCATTTCCATCCACCACCTGATCAAGATGTTGATCATCACCATTACGAACACCAATAAAGAATTTCATCAGGTTGCTGTTCAGATCAAAAACAGGGAAATAACGTTGATGTTTCTTCATCACCGAAATTAACACTTCGGGCGGTAATGTCAGATACTCTTCTTCAAAGCTTCCCACAAACGCGGTCGGAGATTCCACCATCATGGTGACTTCATCCAGCAATTCTTCATCCAGCTTGTTCTCGGCACCACCCAGTTCCCTGATCTTTGTTTTTACCTGTTGTTCAATTTCTGTTCTTCTTTTATCTGGATCAATCAGGATGTTCTGTTTTTTCAACACCTTGAAATATTCGGTTGGATTTTCGATAGAAACGATTTCCGGTTCCAGAAAACGTAACCCTCTCGTTTGTAGGCTGCTGGTGAGTCCGGCATATTCGAATGGGATCAACTGGTCACCTAACATAGCCATCAGCCAGCGAATCGGACGGGAAAAAGCCACATTGGACTCATTCCAGCGCATGGATTTATCAAATTTCAAATTCGCAATCACAGCGGGAAATGCTTCAGCCAGTACCTGAATGGCGGCACGACCAATTTGTTGCACCTGGACTGTGACATAGCGGCCACCATCGATTTCAGAAATCTTCAGCTCCGAAACATCCACCCCTTTTCCACGTGCAAAACCTTCTGCGGCTTTGGTAGATGTTCCATCCGGGTTAAAAGCACGATCAGCCGGTGGACCTTTGACAACCTGCACAAGATCAGCCTGTCTTAAATCTAAGCTGTCAACCGATACGACCAGACGACGTGGGGTTCCAAACACCTGCACATCAGCATGCGCCAGGCGCAATTCATCCAGTAAGGCTGGTATTCGTTCTTTGAGTTGATTCAGAACAGATTTAAGATCCCCCACTGGTAATTCTTCACAGCCAATTTCGAACAATAATGGTGCTGTGCCAGAGAGTTGATCAACATCCACAATGATGGATTCTGTTTGCGTGACAGCTTCCTTAGTATCAGTATTTTTGGTCTTCCAGGGGAAACCCATCTCTTCGCGTTGTTTGTAATATGCCTCTGCTACCTTCCGTGAAATTTCACGCATACGGGAAAACAAAGCCTGCCTTTCGGTAACACCTACCGCGCCACGCGTATCCAGCACGTTAAACGTATGCGAGCATTTGAGCACACTGTCATGGGCAGGTAAAACCAATCCCTGGTTTAATGCTTCGTTGGCTTCAGCTTCGTACAGGTCAAACATCTGGCGTAAACGGGTGACATCCGCCACTTCAAAATAATATTTACTGTGCTCCTGTTCCCCCATAAGATGCACATCTCCATAGGTACGATCTGGACTCCATTGAATATCTTTAAAGTTATTCACTTTTTGCAATGCCATGGCGATACGTTCCAGACCGTAGGTAATTTCTACCGATACAGGTTCCATAGGCATGCCTCCAGCCTGCTGGAAGTATGTGAATTGGGTGATTTCCTGACCATCCAGCCAGACTTCCCAGCCCAACCCCCAGGCCCCCAATGCCGGGGATTCCCAGTTATCTTCTACAAAGCGGATATCGTGCTCAGCCGGGTTGACTCCCAGAGCCTGTAATGATTTTAGATAAATTTCCTGTGGGTTGCCCGGATCAGGTTTCAGGATGACCTGAAATTGGGTATGCATTTGCAAACGATTGGGGTTTTCTCCATAGCGACCATCGTCCGGACGCACGGATGGCTCGACATAGGCCACATGCCACGGTTCTGGTCCCAATACGCGCAGTGAGGTAGCTGGATTCATGGTACCGGCACCCACCTGGGTGTAGTAAGGCTGCCAGATCAGACAACCCTGGTCATTCCAGAATTGTTGTAATTTCAAGATGATCGATTGAAAATCCAGACTCATTCTTCCTCCAAAACCGGCTGTTAAGTAAAATATTTATAATCTCAGCCAGAATATATTGATAAATCGTGTAGCAATTATACCAATCAATCGGCCTGCAACGTATTTTATAGCAACCCTTAGTAAAGCAATTATTTTTATTAATCCTGGTTGTCTTTCCGAATCTGCTGCAGGAAAACCTGAGAATTAATGGCTCTTTCTAAAAGATAGGTCAGGTACCACTGCATGATCCTCTCCACTTCCTGCATCACATTTTCCCCCGGTGTGGCTGCCAGCGCTTCCTTATAATTGCTGCGTTGAAAATGGCGTAGATATTTCAGGGATGCCATGCTGATTTTTCGAACGTCCTCATATTTATGCCCGCACCTTGGGCAGATCACCCCACCCACCAATGCGGAAAAATATTGATCTTCGGCTTTGATCTCTTCCTGACAGCCAATACATTGAAACAACTGCGGTCGATATCCCAAAATATCCAGCAAACGCATCTCATAATATCGCAGCACCACAAAAACCGGGTCACCTGTACATAACCGCTCGAGTGTCTCCACTGCCAATCGGTACAATGATGGATTAGTCCCATCTTCGTAAGTGAATTTGTCCAGCAATTCAATCACATACGAAGCAATACTCATCAACTGCAGATCATCCCGGATGGGTAAAAACGCATTGATGGTTTCAGCCTGCGTGACGATCCATAAATCCCGCCCCTGAGCCAATTGTAAAGCGGTGCGCATAAATGGTTCCAGATGCCCGGCCTTGCGGGATGTGGTCTTGCGCGCCCCTTTGGCTACGATTCTTAATTTACCATGCTCACGTGTAAAAATGGTTAACAGTCGATCGGCTTCTCCCCAGCGTTGGTGACGCAAAATTAATGCATCCACCCGTCGACTGCGTTCACGCGATGTCATCTTTTTCCTTTATAACGACGGTAGGTCTTTGGGTGTGAATGCGCCGGGAAGCAAGTCTGATACGGTTGTTTCCTGGCTGATTTTTCCCTCACCATCAGTGATCAAAACAATCGTCTCCAGACCAAATTCTGCCATCACCTGCCGGCATCCACCACACGGACTACCTGCGTTATCGGTCACTACCGCGATTGCCACAAAATCCCGTTCTCCTTCAGAGACTGCCTTAAAAATTGCAACACGTTCCGCACACATCGTGGTTGGGAAAGCAGCACTCTCCACATTGATACCATCATAGATTTTTCCAGAAGTCGTTAAGATCGCTGCACCAACCGGATAATGAGAATAAGGAACATACGCCCAGTGTCGGACGGCCATCGCTGCCTGAATTAAAGTTTCTTTTTGTTCCTCATCAATCTGCATGGCTTTGCTCCGTTTCTGAGATGTGACCTACGCGTTTTGCCAGAACCTTGCGGATTCTTCTGCCACTGACCTGCGACACGGTCAACAACCAGCCATCCACTTTGATCTGCTCACCACCTACGGGTACACGCCCTATCTGGCCATAAATATATCCACCCAGGGTATCCGCCATATCTTCGGTCAGATCCACACCCAGAATATCATAGACATCATCCAGATCGATGCGTCCGGAGAATACCACTTCATCCTCAGACATTTGCTGGAATTCCAGTTCTTCTGCCTGATCATACTCATCGCGGATTTCACCTACGATTTCCTCAACGATATCTTCCAATGTCACCAGACCCGCCGTGCCACCATATTCATCCACCACAATCGCCATATGAACACCCTGGGCTTGCATTTCACGCAGCAATTCATCCACATTCTTCGATTCGGGAATGAAATAGGCTTTCCGCAAGAAAGGACGGATTTCTGTTTTTTCTTTTTCGGTCAGATCCGTGCGTAACAAATCTTTGGCATACAGCAGACCGATAATATCATCGATGGTCTCTTCATAAACCGGTACACGTGAATGCCCTGATTTTGTAAACGCATCGATCGCTTCCTGAACAGTCGCACTCACTTCCAAACCAGTGATATCAATGCGCGGGACCATAATTTCCCGGCAGAGTGTTTCGCCAAACTGAAAGATCGAGTAGATCATCTCACGTTCATCTTTTTCCAGTCCGCTATCGCCCTGATCGGTGTTCACCCAGGTGCGGATTTCTTCTTCTGTCACAGGTCCCAGACGTTGTTGTAAATTCTCCGAAGAGCCCAATACAGCCATCATTAAAGCTGCCAATGGAGCGAATACAAAACGCATCGCATCACCCAGCCAGGCTATCCGAATTGCCCATTTTTCGGGTGCATGCAGCACCAGACCTTCCAGCGCAAATTCCACCAACAAGATGAGTAATGCAGCCAGAATTACCATTACAAAAACGAGCCAGATAGCCATTTGTGGAATTAAGCTGATGAAAATAAAGTAGATAAATGCACTGATGATAAAGTGCATCAGGATCATACTGATCCGTAAGGAAACTCGTAATCGTTTCTTTTCCAATACGGATAATGCCAGTTCAACCCCTTTCGGGTCAATTTCACGCATGCCGATCAACTGCATCGGACGGCTATTGAGTAAACTGGATCTGACAATTGAAAATAACAGATCTAATCCCAGAATAACAAAAAATACAATCCACAAATAATTATCCACTTGCTTTTGACTTCCTTATTGGTTTTGCAGGTACCCCTACTACAACTTCTCCGGCTGCTACATCGTGTGTCACCACGGCACCAGCACCTGTTTTGGCATCTTCTTCGATCTTGAGCGGCGCTACCAGCATCGTATCACTTCCAATAAACACCCGGTCACCAATGATTGTTGGGTGCTTTTTTTCTCCATCATAATTACAGGTGATCGTTCCCGCACCGATATTGACATCTTTGCCAATGGTCGCATTTCCAATGTATGAAAAATGTCCCATTTTCGTCCCTTCACCCAGATAAGAATCCTTCACCTCACCAAAATTGCCCATATGCACACCGGGACCCAGATGCGCGCCTTTGCGCAGACGGGCAAAAGGTCCCATATCAACGCCATCTTCCACAATCGCTTTCTCCATCACCACTGCCAGGATTACACAGCGATTGCCCACTTGGCAATCAGTGATGATCGTATTGGGTCCAATCACGCAGTTTTCACCAATAACCGTATCACCACGTAGAAACGTGTTTGGTTGCAGAATGGTATCGATGCCGATCTTCACACTGGCTTCCACATACGTGCTGGCAGGGTCAATCACTGTCACACCTTCCAACATAATTTTTTCCAAAATTCGTTTTCGCATCACGGTTTCTGCTTCCGCAAGATGCACACGGGTGTTAATCCCCAACGCTTCCTGATTGTCGGTTACCGTCAATGCGTCCACTCGTAAACCATCCTGAACGGCAATGCCAACCACATCCGTCAGGTAATATTCACCTTTCGGGAGAGAGTGGTAAGCGTCGTAACGCCTGCCATAGCCATTTTGCATCAAAACAATAAGCGCCCACATTCAATTCCTGGATGGCTAATTGTTCCGGGGTACATTGGACTTCTTCCACAATAGCTGCCACCGATCCATCCATCCCCCGGATAATACGGCCGAACCCCTTGGGATCTTCGGAAATCATGGTGACCATAGATAGGGGTCCGCTATTATTCACCTGCGTTTGCAGTAATTTTTGAAGCGTTCCCTCGGTTAATAATGGCATATCCCCATAGGTCACCAAAATCGAGTCGTAATCCTCTGAAAGGGCTGGCAAAGCGGATTGAACGGCATGACCAGTTCCCAATTGTTCCTGCTGGAGGGCATACACTACCCGCTCTCCCAGATATTTTTGCACTTCTTCTGCACCATGCCCGATGACGAGCACTGTGTTTTCTGCGCCACTCATTTCGGCTGCGTTGATAGCATAGATGAACCATCGGTTTTCCACACACCTGATGCAAAACCTTGGGAAGATTGGATTTCATGCGCGTACCTTTTCCAGCCGCCAGAACGATCGATGCTAATTTCATTCCCCGTGTCTCCCATGATCGATTTTGATTGGAATTTTCCCCAAAAAGAAACTTGGGTTTAAATCAAAAGAGCCTTGTATCGCATGCAAGCACGTGATAGAAAGCTCAAGTGAGTCAATGATGGTACTTTTAGGTTTTTTTCTTTTAGAGCGCATTGCTTTCTTTCAAAAAAATTAGGCTGGGGCGCCCGGGCTCGAACCAGGATCCACAGATCCAAAGTCTGGTGTGCTGCCATTGCACCACGCCCCAGTGCTCTCAAGCAAGGTTTGATTCTATCACAAGTTTTTTGATTCTACCAGAATTTTTTTCGTTCTTGATGATGCATGGTTCCATGTCTCATTCTAGATCAATTTATTGTTATTTACCTCAATTTTTGTGCTATAAATAATTATATTTTCCAAATAATACTATCAATAATTTACAATCCCATATTTTAACATTATTCAAAATCCCAAATAACAATAGGAGGAGATACATGAAGAAATTTGGATTACTCTTCAATATTACTATATTGCTGACCTTGTTGCTGACAGCTTGCAAACCTGAGCCAACGCCCACACCAGAAATTCTAATTCAAACGGTGATCGTTCCGGGAACTCCGCAAACCGTCATCATCACGGCCACGCCTGCCCCCACCTTGGAACCAGTACCAGAACCAAAAATTTTACGTCTGGCGTATGGTCCCGGGGATATTCCGACTATCGATCCTGCCCTCGCCTGGGACAATATTTCCATTCAGATCATAGAAGAAACAACCGTAGGACTTTTACGTCAGAATGAGACCACCACTGAAATGGAAAACGCCATGGCAAAGGATTGGTCCATTTCGGATGATGGATTGACCTACACTTTTTCACTGAGGGATGATGTGCCCTGGGTGCGATTCAATGGGGAAGCAGTGGAGCAAATTTATGATTGTAACGGTAATCCTCGCATGGTCATGGCGCAAGACTTTGTGTATGGAATGTTAAGGACAGCCAACCCTGCCACGATGGCTGATTATGCTTATGTGCTCGGCAATGTGATTGAGGGTTTGCAGGATTACAATAGCGGTACAGCACCGGATGCGTCCAAAGTCGGGGTCAAAGCCCTGGATGATTTCACCCTGGAAGTTAAAGTCATTAAACCAGCGGTCTATAATTTAAATATTCTGAGCCTCTGGTTCGCGCGTGCTATGCCTGAATGGCTCATTGATGGCGATGCTTGCAATGAAGGCCGGGGTGACAAATGGATTGAGACAGGCTTCTTCCAGGGATATGGACCATTCACCGTCAAGGAGTGGGTGCATGGATCCTACTTAACCTTGGTGAAAAATCCATTCTGGCCGGGAGACAACGTTGTACCTTCTGCGAAAATTGATGAAATTTCTATCAAAATTAAGGATGCTGGTCCTGCCTTCGCTGAATATGAAGCTGGCTATTTGGATGTAGCCCTGCTTCCAGCCATCGATTACGATCGCATTCATACCGATCCTGAACTCAGCCAATTGATTAATTACAAATACACGTTAGGAACCGAATTCTACGCCTTTAATACAACCCTGGCGCCAACCGATGATGTGCGTGTTCGCCGTGCGTTATCCACTGCAATTGATCGCACAGGCTTGATGCAAGAGATCACAAAGTATGGGCTGGCAGCTCCTTACTTTACCCATCCTGGCGCATCCGGTGCTCCCAAGCTTGCAGAGTATCCGGATCTGGGTATTGCATACGATCCGGATAGCGCGAAGCTCCTCCTGCAAGATTATCTCAGTGAAAAAGGTAAAACGGCTGCTCAATTGAAAATTGTTATGATGTATAACACCAGTGCATCCAACCAACAGCTAGCGGAAGCAATACAACAAATGTGGATTGATGTTCTGGGAATTAATGTTGAACTACGTGAGCAGGAATGGACCTTATTCCGTGAAACACGGGTAACCGGAGCAGAAAATATCTACCGTGCATCCTGGAATCACGAATACCCGGATGCCAATAACTTTCTGGCGGATGTGTTTGGAACGAAAGGTGTCTACCGTAGTATTGTCAATTGGCCGTGGAGTGAGAAAGCCACACAAGAACAGATTGATGAAAATAAGAACCTGGCTTATGATAAGTATGTGGATCTATTGCAAAACGCTGCCATAGAAGTCGACCCGCTAAAACGTGCAGCGCTCTACGCGCAAGCGGAAGAAATCCTGGTGGTTGAAGAAGCTGTGATCATCCCGCTGCATTGGTATGCGCAGGAAGTGCTCTTACAGCCAGACATAGCTTTCGTTCCTTCCCTGATTGGCATTGATCATTACGAAAAATGGGACATAATCCCTTAGTTTTTTATGCTATAAATGAAAAACAGCCTGCAAATTTACAGGCTGTTTTTCATTTACTCTTCTTCATCATTCTCCGGTGCCAGACCCAATTTGGCAGCCTGATCAAATGTTAAGATTTCTGGATTATCCAAATCATATGCTTTGGCGATATCAGCTTCATCCCAGAATTTATCAACGCCAGGAAACTCGGTTTTAGTCTCCAATATAGCTTTAAAAACATCATCTTCGTCTTCACCATCTATTTCACGTACGAAATTGAGGTTTTCTTCAACTGGCATCATCACGCTCTGATCATAAGGCAGCACACCCATGCGGTTCATTATTTGCATGATTTCACCCTGATATTCCAACATGCTATCGACCACCAATGGAATGCGTTGTGTTCCCCTTCCTGTAGGAACTTGAAGAACCAGGGCATAATCTCCCACTGGAGACATGAACAGGTTGTAATCTTTGAGCCCAAAACTAAAAACCGCATGATCTGTTCGCTTACCTTCGATATTTTGCATAAATGTGTCGGAGGCGGACATAATCGGCATTATCAATGGCGCCCAGCGCGATTCGAAATCAGCAATGGTGTTCTCACCAGATTGGGCTACCAGACGGCCATATTCACTTAACAGCCAGACATGACTGGCAGTCACTTCTTTTCGTAATGAAGCCAACGAGTCCGCCAGGCTTTTTTCATAATCCTCTGCGTTCATTAATTCAAATTCTGGCATCATGGGTACATCTGTATTTTCACCAGAAAATCCCAATTCCAATATCAAACTGATTGTATTAAGAAAAAATGGCATTTCAATGGGTTTGCGCAGGAAAATATTTGCACCCGCTTCGCGTGCTTTTTCCTCGATACCCCGATCGGTGATCCCGGACATCATGATAATTTTTACATCCGGATGCCGGTCACGAATTTTCCTTAACAATTCCAGTCCGGAAATGCCTGGTAAACGAATATCAGTGATGATTAAATCTAGTTTTTCTCTTGATATTTCCAGCATGGCTTCTTCTGCAGAAGGTGTGACCATCACATCAATATCCGGATCGAGGGTAAATATAGCAGATTTTAGAACTCTGGTTATATCAAATGAATCATCAATGATTAATACTTTTCTTTTTGCCATTTTATAAACTCCTTCCAGTCGTTTGGAAGTTGACGAAATGAGGATATGTCAATGAAATTAATATTGATTATAGCAGAAGCAGCTGTGAATTAAAAAACATTCCAGGTCTCTGGAATGTTTTTTGAATTGAAGTAGATTTAATAATCACTGATCGCGACGATTAATGCGGACGTAGTAAGCAGATCCTATGACCCCAATGACGATACCAATGAGTGAAATTATAAAAGAGAAAAAATTTAGAAAAAAAGTTGACTCTAATACTTTCATGACCATTAAAAATGGAAACACAACACCCATTAATACGCACAGGAAACCAATAAACATCAACCGTTTCGGTGTGATATATTTCATTCGTACAACCAACAGTGGACGAAGTGATCTTTGACCTGTTCAAATTCAGGTGGCTCCTTGACTTCGCAAAGACCTTCAATGAACTTGGGGCAACGGGGATGGAAACGACATCCTGTAGGTGGTTTCACCAGACTGGGAGGTTCACCTGGAGGTACATCCTGGAATTCATCCACATTCTTGGCATCCGGATCAGAAGTCGCAGCCAATAAGGCATGCGTGTATGGATGCTGTGCATTCATAACCAATTCCTCAACGTTTGCTTTTTCAATCACTTTACCAGCATACATCACAAAGATACGTTCCGAGAAATAACGGACTGTCGAGAGGTCATGGGTGATGTAGATCACCGCCAGATCATGCGCTTCCTGCAATCCACGCAACAGTTTTAATATTTCCACACGCACAGAAGCATCCAGCATGGAAACGGGTTCATCCGCCACCAACAGTGATGGATTCAAAATCATAGCCCGTGCAATCACAACACGTTGTTGTTGTCCACCACTAAGCATGTGCGGGAATTTCGGTAGAAATTCGTCCACCGGTGTCAACTTAACTTCTTCAAATGCTTTATGAATGCGCTCTAAACGTTCTTTTCTATCTTTGACGCCATGCACAATCAAGGGTTCTTCCATGATGGTCTTGATGTTCATAAATGGTGCCAGCGCTCCATATGGATCCTGTTGCACATAACCTACCTTCGAGCGATACCAGTTCAGTTCTTTTCTGGAGAAGCTGGTCATCGGGCGACCTTCATAAAGAATATCGCCTTTGGTCGGAACGTTGATACCCAGGATGGTTTTCATCAGGCTCGATTTTCCACAACCACTTTCACCTACCAGTGCAATGGTTTCCTTACGTTTCAGATCAAAACTAACATTATCTACAGCACGAACATAACCGGCATGACCAAAACCAAATTTCCTTAGCTCAAACCAGACTCGTAGATCCTGCACGGAGAGTAAGGTGTCTGGACTGACAGGTCGGAATTCTTTCTTTTCTGTTTTTTCTTTTGTAGCAGCCATTTTATCTCCCTATCTCACGTGTATAACCAACATTTAACCTGAATACCATCCACAGTCACAGTTGGCGGTTCTTCCGAACATTTGCTAAAGCGTTTATGACAACGCTCCGCAAAGCGGCAGCCCGTTGGTGGATTAATAAGACTGGGGGGTTGACCCGTGATGAAATCAGGCTGTTCCTTCCCTCTTAAGCGAGGAACTGATGCCATCAATTTGGCTGAATACGGGTGCAATGGGGCAGTAAAGAAACGACGATTATCGCTGATTTCCACAATCTGACCGGCATACATGACCACCACATCATCAGCTAACTCACTCGAAGTGGAAATATCGTGCGTGATCAGGATAAAGCTGGTAGCTATTTCCTTCTTGATGCGTTTCAACAGGTTCATAATGTTTGCCTGGGTTAACACATCCAGCGCTGAGGTAGGCTCATCCAGAATAACCAGATCAGGCACGGTAACCAGCGACATGGCAATCGCCACGCGTTGGCGCATACCACCACTTAATTCAAAGGCATAACGATGCAGAAAATCGACCGGCACACCCACACGCTGAAACATGGTTTTTGCCTGCTCTAAAGCGGCTTCCTTTTCTACGGAGTGGTGAACGATAATCGGTTCAGCCACCTGATCACCAACCTTCAAAACCGGGTTGAGTGAATTCATAGCCGCTTGTGGCACCATGGACATGCGCACCCAGCGCACATCGGTGCGATATTTCTCATCACTCATCGGCATGGTGTCGACGCCATTGAGAAGAATTTTTCCAGAGTATTCAGCCACATTGCGTGGTAACAGGCGTAACAATGCTTTTGCCATGGAACTCTTGCCACACCCAGATTCACCAATTACCACCACGGCTTTATTATTGGGTAAGTCGAAATCAACTCCATCCACAGCCTGAACAATTCCCTTTGAGGCTTTGAAGTAGAGTTTTAGATTTTCCACATGCAATAATGTATTGTTATCTTTCATTTTACATACCTCGCAAACGTGGATTAAAGACACGATCCAGTGCAAAACCTAACGATGCAAACCCCAGACCGGTAATCATTAATAAAACAGCAGGCTGAACAATCCAGTAATACCAACCTCTGTAAAGAGCAGCATTAAAGTATGCTTCGTTGATTGTCTTTCCCCAGGTGGGCAGGACTGGATCACCCAAACCTAACAATGCCAGAGAGGCTTCCAGAAAAACAAAGGCGGGAACGGCAGAAACCAACCCAGGTAGTAGCAATGGAATAATTCTCGGGATCAGGTATCGGAAAATGATACGTCGATCACTGGCACCATATGCCCGAGCTGCTTCAATATACGTTGATTCTTTTACCTGCATAAAGATAGCCCGGTATGTCTTTATACCTCCGGTGAATATGCTTAATGCCATCGTCGCACCTAAAATCGTCCAGATGCTTCTGGAATAAAAAGTGCCCACCATAATCAAGATGGAGAGAAAAGGTAAAACCAGATTGATTTCTGTGATACGTTGAATAATACCATCAACAATTCCACCAAACCAGGTACCGATGGCAGCAATGATCATGGTTAAGACCGATGTTCCCAAAGCGGCTATCAATCCAAATGCCAGGGCGATCGGGATTCCCCACAGGATCGGCAATAACAAATCACGCCGCAAGTGGTCGGTACCTGCCCAACCAAAGACTTCTCCTAATAAAACAAATTCAGGTTGAACGGTTGATTCGGGTTCAAATACGATTTGTTCAACCACCAGCTGATAAGTGCCTTTAACAGGAGTTTGTGTTTCCGATTCAGATTCCGGATCCAAAAATAGACCAACAACCGGGGCTACATTTCCCAGGCGTTTCTTCAATTTTTCTTCCTGATTTATTGGATACGTCTGTGTTTTGCCAATGGCAAAATTATTAATTTTTATTTCAGTCCCATCGGGAGTGATCCATTTCAAAGAAACAAATGGTTGTTTTTCCTGATATTCCGAGGTAAAGTACATCGTCAGCTCAGTCGGATAACTATTATATTCATAATCGAAGGCAAAAGTGGTTGTTTTGATCAGCGTACCGCCTTCGGTGACCTCTTCTGTGACCGTCACATCTTCATCCCCTTCGACCAGGGTAAAAGACTCCACCAGTTTATCCTGACGAAACCAGTTATACCATTTTGGTGGAACTGTTCTGGGATTCTTGCCCACAACTTCTTCCCCACCACGCCAGGTATTGATGGCTTCATCGTAAGGAATAGTTACCACCACAATGATGGCTGAAATGATTAACGTTAATACGATAATCGATCCAAATATGGCGGATGGATACTTAAGTATTTCCCGGAGGTTATTCAAAAATTGTTTCATTGTGGACTTCCTCCTGTACCGATTTTCACCCGGGGGTCAACCAGAGCATACACAAAATCAAGCAAGAAAACAGTAATCGCCAATAAATAGGCAAAAATAATGGTGGTACCAACAATGACAGGTGTGTCATAGAGACCAATGGCTCTGTACGTAATTCTTCCTAACCCTGGCCATTGAAAAACAGTTTCTGTAATAATAGCACCTGTCCATAGGCCAATCAATAATAATGCGAAAGTTGTAATGATCGTTGGTAAAGTTGGTCGCAGGATGTAGCGACGTTCGATTTCGCGGGAAGGCAAACCTTTTGCCTTGGCCGTCTCCACGTAATCTTCACTGGAATATATCAGGAAAAATGTGCGCCAGTTATAAATACTTAAAAAGAATGATGCCAAAATCAATGAACTGGCTGGTAATATTAAATGTTTACCTACACTTAATGCACGACCCAGAAAATCTTTGGGGACCGGCGCATCAATAACACCACCGAAAGGTAGTATTTTTAAAATCGCCGCAAAAAACAGGATCAAGAAAATCCCATAAAACCAGGGTGGTACCGATGAGGTGGGAGATAATGAAATCACCACTTTATCCCAAAAACTACCGTACTTACGAGATAGCGCTAACGCCAGAAATAGTGTGCTGAAAAATAATATCAAATTAGAAGTACCCATCAGGAGCAATGTATAGGGAATACGTTCCAATATAATCGTCTTCACATTCCTTGAGCCACTATCACTCGATAAAAATAACGCTCTTCCAAGATTTAAGGTTAAAGCATTCTTTAAGAAACGAAAGCTGCGAATAACCAATGGTTGTTCCAGATCAAGACGGTCGATTTCTGATTGAATTTTTTCCTGGGTTAATTGATTTTTCGTGGCAGCATCCATGTTTTTAAATGCTGGATTAACCTGGATTTGCATGGTGATGCGTTCTTGAATTTCCGCTTTCATCATCTGATCGACATAACCACCCATATTGGCGATCATGATCGTCAAATAGACACCGATAACCACGGTAATAAAGAGGGACAGTAGCCTGACACCAGAATATTTTAATACCCTGGACAATGTACTTGAAAATCCCGATTTTTGTTTTTCTACTTTGGGTGTGACAACTTCAACATCCGACCCCATAGAATCTTACCTCCATAAATTGGATAAGAAGGGGCAAGGAGAGTGATCGCCTTGCCCCTACCTTTATTACTCAATTTGACTGCTTTGCGAAATGAATGACCTCTTACTTGACGGTCACAAATTCGAGTGCTAAGAAGGACGGAATAGCTACGGTGAACGGAACCACCACAGCTTCAAGCTTGCTGGCGCCAGCTTCCATAGCTGCTGAAACATCAGCAGGAACGGTGATGGTGTAGTAACCATCTTCAACCAGAACGCCATCAATCACGCTGACGATTTGGCCTGTGGCATCATAGAGTAAGCCCTTGACCTCTTTAATTTCATCAGCAGGATAGGCTTCACCTTCAAAGGTTACGAACACATCGAAGGCAAACTCACCACCCAGAACGACACTACCTTCACCATCAACTTCGAGGGTTGCAACTTTGGGAGCACCAAAGCGAGCCCATTTGTCTGCAAGATCGGGGAAATTGGCGAATGGAATCAAAGTGGCGACTTTCTCGGTCAGGAATACTTCACCAAGGATGTAGGGTCCGGTACCGATATTGTAGTGACCATATTCAGCAAAGAAGGCTTTGGCGTTTTCGTAACGGGCGACTGCTTCTTCTGGAGTGATGTAAGCAGACAACACACCAGCGTAAGGAACGAAAGCTTCTTCAATGCTGGTGTCTAACCATTTGGAAGTGATCTCCAGGCTAGGACCACCAATTTGGCTGAACCATTCAACAGTGGTGGTTTCTGTGGATTTCGCATCGGCTTTATCACCTGAGAAGGCGACTTCACCAGCTTCATCAGCACGGGCAGCCATGGCTAACACATGCCATGGAGCTTCACCATAGTTGAAGGATGGCCACATGGTGGTGACATCCAATTCAGCATCAATCTGATAGGCGTCACTGTAAGCTTCAATGGTCAGAGGATTCTCTGAAAGAATTCGGAAGCCTTTGTAGTTGGCTAAAATGGCTTCTGCATTGGCTTGGTAAGATTCATCGAAGTTTGGAGAAGCTTCTTTACCCAAATCCAGGGAAATAATCCATGAATAGATGAAGTCACCCAAATCTAATGGTGAACCATCATGCCAGGTAACGGTGTCGAAGAGATCGGCTGGATAGTAAACCACACTCTTCACACGGGCAGTTGTTCCTTCGGGGAATTTTTCAGCAGCGGTGATGAATGCCTGATTTTCAGCATCCCAGTCCACAATGGCATCTTCTGGAACAACGATTTCATCTTCGAATGACAGATCGACCCAATCCAGTGTCTTACCAACCGGTAAACCAGACTGAATGGTGACTTCAGCACGCTCAAAGCGTTGTGGCCAGATCAAACCAGTGTGGGGATCATACATGTATGCTTCACCCCAGGTGGCGCGACCAATTGCCTGATCGAATGCCCAGTTAGAACCTGCAATTGGGTTCCAGGGATCGACGAACAAATCGGGGGCACCCCACTTCAATTGACCACCTTCCTGATCAGCTAAACGAATGGTGTATGGCCAGATTTGTGAACCATCTACACCTGCTGCCAGGTCATAGGTTACCTCTACACCATCACGATAGGGTGTGAAGTTTTTACCATCAATCAACCAAACATGGGATGATTCAGTTAATGCCAATTCAAGCATTTGAGCCATAGCGGCATCGCGTTCTTCAATGGTCTCGAATTTGTTGTAAGCTAACTTGTCAGCTAATACACCATATTCAGTATCCATTCCAGTTTGAAATGCTTGCCATGTGGATGAGAAGCCATAGGCAGATTGTGGGGTATCAAAGAATTCGAAGTTGTCACCCTCATCACGGTCGATAACAGTGGCTGACCAGGCACCGGTATAGAGATGCCAGAGACCATCAGCAACATTACCACCAACCCAGATCGGGGAGGCTTCTGAGGATGTTTTGTATTGGCGATCGACGGCAAAACCAATGCTTTCGAGCTGGTTGGCTACATAATCACCGATCGGGATACGGGTTTTGTCAGAGTCATTTCTGATCAAGAAGATCAAGGTGACCTGCTCGCCATTGAACAAGTATTTACCATCTTCAATGGTCACACCTTCGATACCAAGCATAACTTCATCCATCTGAGCTTTTGCCAGTTCTGGATTATAAGCATATTTGGCTTCTAAGCGGCGTACAGTCTCTGCCATCTTGGTATAGTCAGGCATGTTGGTGATGATGCTCCAGAATTTTGGTAAGGCACCACCATTGTAAACCTCACGATTGATATAATCGCGGTCGACTAACCAGTTCATGGCTTCACGTGCTTTTGCGAAATAGAAGGGGTTTACTGCGCCAGTAGATTGATCAAAGGTTGGACCATACGCATTGAAGGTTAATTCATAGTACAGACCATTGCTTTGCGCATAATCCAATCCAGCGGCTTCAATTTCAGGCAATGAGCTGGATGACAAACCGGCGGCATAAATATCAATAGCGCCAGCTTGAATCTGGGTTACTGCAGAGGCACTATCCACTACGGAAACCACGATTTCGTCCAACCATCCACCTTTTCGGGTGGTGCGAACTGGTTCTGGAGTCGGTTCGGCAGTTGGTTCCTCGACAACAACTGGTTCTTCAGGAACCGCGGTGGGTTCCTCTACGACTGGCTCTTCAACAACGGGTTCTTCAACCACTGGAGCCGGTGTAGGTTGGCAGGCTGCCAATACCATACTGGCAATGATGACCATACCTACTAACAACATAAGGGTATTTCGTTTCATTCTATTCTCCTCCTTAAATAATTTGGATCGAACGATATGATTTTTGTGCCAATGAAATACCATAAATCGCCAATAACCGCTTTTTATTGGCTAAAACATGGCGTCATCCCTCAACTTTCAATTTCATCAACACAATTTTGTGCTGTAAATATAGCATAAGGTGCCCGTATAGTCAACAGATCACATGAATTTTTGTGATTATTTAAGAGGAAAATCAGGTATTTTGTAAGGGTAAAACATTACAACAAATGTGTTCGAATGCTAATTTTTACAATAATCTCCGTATCCAAATGATTCCAATTCATATAGAATACTGCGATTGCTGACATCCACAGCATCAAAACCGCAAAAATCTGTGCGGCTGGCGGCAATTTTTAGCTGGTAATACAGCGGGAGAACAGGTAATGCTTCATTAAACAGGCGTTGAATCTCCGCCTGTGCATCCACGTCATCCAAAGCTGCATTTTGCGCTTGCTGGCAGGCAATATCATATTGAGCGCTGGAATATCCGGTGATATTAGCACCTACCCACAGATTATCAGCATTCGGTATCTGGTTACTGCTATACAGGAAGCAAGGATTCGTTCGCCCTGCCTGCCAGGTGAATTGAGCCAGATCAAAGTTTCGTCCAAACAATAAGCCATCCGGACCTGGCGCATACAATTCGGTCGGATACACATTTTGCACCACAACCTCGATGCCACAGGTGATCAAAGAGCTGGCAATATCGGTGGATACCAGTTGTCTCAACTCGGATTGGGAGGTAATGTAATCCAGCACTAGCGGTGTCCCATCCGGAACATTTGCCACACCTTGCGAGATACGTGGGGTATTGGGATTATTATCATCATCTCGCCACCCGATTTGATCCAGTAACATGCTCCCCATTTCGACATCATAGGGAATACTGCTGAGACTGGGGTTATAAGCCGGATGGGAAGGTGGGTAGAAACTTATCGGTACGGAAGAGCGGTTGACAAAATAGCGGTTGGCAATCCCAACACGATCGGTACAATAAGCCATTGCCGTGCGCATACGCACATCGCCAAACCAATCCGGTCGGTCAGAATCAAACTGGTAGCCATCATCATAACTGGATGGCACAATGCCAAAATCAAGATGCTCCCATTCTGGTCCCTGCGCAAAATAGGCATTGATTTTCCCCAGATTGCTAAGTTCCACCACATCGGTTAACTGTTGATCCAGTTCCACTGTTGCATCCACAAAATCGCATTCATTGATTTCTAATGCCTTCAGGTTGCTGTCCGCATTCGGACCTAAGAAACGGAATACCAGTTTCTCAAATTTTGGTAAACCTTCCTGCGCTCGGAAATAATTCGGGTTTCTACTCAGCTCCATATGGCTGCCACTCACCCAGGTATCAATCTGATATGGGCCCCAACCCAATGGTTTCTGTGTGGATTCCACAGCTGTTAATAATTCTTCTACGCTTAACTCACCCCAGGCATGCTGCGGCATCGGCATCCAGAAAAAATCTCCCAGGTGTGGTGATGTAAACCCGGGGAGTCCCTTCCATTCGGTTTGCAAATCATCGCTGGCTGTGTAATTGGCCGTTCTGTCCACGTAATAAGTATTCACCGGGGACGCAGGATCAGAAGCGATCTGGAAGGAGTAAAGGGAATCGTTAGCCGTTAATGACTGTCCATCTGACCACAACAACCCAGGTTTCAGTTGATAGCGCAGCGTTTGCTGATCCATCAGCACTTCGCTCTGTCCATCCCACTCGACAGCGCAACTCGCATCAGAGCATCCAGCCGGCAGGTAACGAACCCCGGTCAGGAGCACAACCACAGAGCCATTCGCATCCACAATACGTTCGCCAGCTGCTACTGTCACGGTTTCAATACTTGCATCACCACTATCAAAATCTGGAATCTTTTCCAGGATGACTGGTTCTGGCATAAAGTTAACCGTATCGATGGGTCCATCATAAATGGCTTCTAATATTGACCACATACTTTTACTGTTACCACCGTATGGATATAATGTTTGTGGCTCTTCACCAATACAAATTACCAGGCTCTTTGGTGGTTCAGGGGTCGGTTCCGTTGTCGGCAGTACCACTTCTGGTGTTTCCGGTTCAGGTAGCACATCAGAGGTGGGTTGCACCTGAGGTTGGCAGGCACTTAGTAACATGACAAGAAAACCAATTAAAAAAGAAAACCGTTGCAGGCGGGTAAGATTCAAAGCATCCTCCTCGGGATTACTGTTTCATGTATTCCCTTCATTATAATCATTGCCATGCCCACTGGCAAATTTCAGAATCATAATACCCTTACACCGCAAAGATAATTCCAATGATCGCTGAGCTACAGCCAAACATGATGCAGGCTTTACTGAATCGTTTTTAATCCAATAGTTCACAAATCTCCCTGACCATCGCTCAGGTATTTAATTGCACACCAATACCAGGCCGATTGGGGAGCGTAATTTTCAGATGCTTATTATATTTAAGGCCATCAAATGGATCATTTTTTACAAGCAAAGGAGCATCCAGGTCAATCCATTCGGCTAACCCACTGAGATGTGCCATCGCAGTGACGCCTAAAGAGGTCTCGATCGTACATCCCAGCATGATACGCATATTGTACTCCTGGGCGACCTGGATCATCTCCAGGGCAGGCAGGATACCCCCCGTCTTCATTAGCTTTAAATTGATCCCCGCCACCCCTGCCAGACCGAGTGCATGCACATCTTCAAGCGTGCAAACGGATTCGTCTGCGACAATCGGTATTCGGGTCGTTGATTGTAATATCCCCATTTCAGTAATCTGTTCACGCGCCAGAGGTTGTTCGATCAGTTCCAGATCATAAACCGCTAGTTGCCTGGCCATCCTGATTGCCTTTGGCAAATCCCAGGCAGCGTTTACATCCACCCGGATTTTTGCATCCGGTCTTACTTCCCGAATCGCTGCAATGCAATCCTCATCATCTTCGCCACCCAGTTTAACCTTTAGAATGGGACAAGCTTTTTGTTCTCTGGCAATTTCTGCCATTCTTTGTGGGGTGTCTAGAGCAATCTTAAAGGATGTATACAGTGGTTCAGGTTTCGGCAGATCCAGAATCTGGTAAAGCGGCTTGCCTTCATCGCGTCCGATGCGGTCTAATAAGGCTAATTCCAGCGCACAGCGCGCGGCGGTAGGGCTTTCTTCGCCAATCCAGCCATGGATCTGGTGAATAGATACAGGGAAGTGTACGTCCGATCGGGCTGCATTTGCCCAGAAGGCAAGCATCTCTTTTTCCGCACTTCCAGCATAGGGAGCGATCGTCCCCTCTCCCCAGCCACTATCTTCCGCCAGACGAATCCAATAAACATGGCAATTGTTACTTTCCCTATATCCTATACGAAAAGGATTTTTTAATGAAAGCGCAATTTTTTCCCAAACAAATCGCTGTTTATTCACTGGCAGCCCCTTACAGTTAAAATCGTAACTTAAGTAGTGAATAAATGCAAGAACATCAGGTTAGATTTAATTCATTAATCCAGTCATCTACATCACCATAACGCATTCGCAAATATGACTCATAGCGTTCGTAATGGATTTCTCCGCTGGAAACGGCTGCTTTGATGGCACAACCTGGTTCGTTGACATGTGAGCAATCACTGAATTGACAATCTGCCACGCGTTTGCTTATTTCAGGAAAATATCCATCCAGTTCTTCCGGTTCAATATCCCATAGAGAAAGCATGCGAATCCCTGGCAGATCAGCCACAAATCCACCTACATCCAATGGAAATAAACGACGCACAACCGTGGTATGGGTGCCTTTGGAGGTTGATTCACTCACATGGCTGATGGCTAATCCCAATGAAGGTTGGATGGCATTCAACAGGCTCGATTTCCCCACACCGGATGGCCCAACCAACCCGGATAACCTGTCCTGCAGGTGATCCCGTAATTTGTCCACACCCAGACCCATGATATTGGAAGTGTAAACTACCTCGTACCCTATTTGTTCATACATTCCAAATAGATCATGAGCAGCTTCTTCGCCCACCAGATCGACTTTATTCGCAGCAATCAGCACATCAATCCCTTGCTGTTCGCAAATCACCAGAAAACGGTCTAACATCCGTAAATGCGGTTCAGGTTGCGCGCAGGCGAATACCAGCACAATCTGATCCGGGTTCGCCAGAAGAACCTGTTTATATTCACCGCGTGCATCCGGTGCAGAGCGAATCAAAGCCTGTTTACGCTGCAGCACTTTTTCAATGGCACCGGTGCCATCCGATTGCATGGCAACCTGCACCATATCACCCATGGCGATGATATCTTCACGTACTTCATCACGCCGACGTAGTTTCAGTCTACCGCGAGGATGACAGACCACCTCACGGCCATCTTCCAGGTAAACATGATAGAAACCGGATTGCAGGCTCATTACACGTCCCTGGATGTATGGATTATTTCCCAACTATCCCTCTGGTGTCGCTTCTATTTGCTCTGGGCTGGGTGTTTCAGTATACAGCGATGTGGGTGTCCGGGTTACATAAAAGGAGGATTCCCATGGGTAAATCCGGGAGGGTCTTCCATAATAGTACAACTCAATCACTCTTCGGAAAATTGGTGCAGCGATCTCGGATCCTTCCCCGGCATTTTCAGCCAGAACGACCACAGCAATATCCGGTCGATCTGGATTTCCCAAATCGGTATATCCGGCAAACCAGGCGTGTGGAGGAAGGGGAAGATTTTGGGCTGTACCAGTTTTCCCATAGATTGGGATTTGTAAACCCAACATAGCGTTACGAGCGGTACCACGGGGGTTCGCTACAACACTGCGCATCGCAGCCTGGATAATCGCCAGGTTTTCTTCTGTAACTGGCAAAGTGCCCGTCTCGATAGGTTCAAACTCAAAGGTCGGGTCACCATCAGCAGGTGCAATTTTCTCCACCAGTTGTGGTTGGTATAGCGTGCCCCCATTACCGACCGCTGCGATGAATGTCGCTACCTGCAATGGCGTAACCAGCATACTGGCTTGACCAATAGCCAGTTGTACTGCATCACCCTCGGTTTGAATATCAGGAATGTTTCCCGCGACCTCATCAATTTGACCAATACCGGTTGGTGAACCTAAACCGAACTCACGTGCCATTTCTGCCAATGTATTGGTTAATCCACGCTGATACATGGTCAATCCAATATGGTAAAACCAGGGGTTGCAAGAGCGCATCAATCCTTCAGAGAGGGTCAGATCACCACTGGGAGGGAATTCTTTTTCGTAAGTCCAATCATATAGAGTCAACCCTTCCAGATCCGTAAAAGTGTGACCACAATAATAGACATCATCGGCTTTAAAAGTATCTGTCTCTAAAGCTGCAGCCATGGTGATGATCTTGAATACTGACCCTAAAGGAAAAGCGCTTTGGGCTGCCCGGTTGAGAAGACGGTTTTCATTCGGATTCAACATATCTGCTAACATCCAGCCGCTGTTGAAGTTGTTGGGGTCAAACAGATTGGGGTCATACGTCGGGGAGGATGCCATCGCCAATACGCGTCCGGTATCCCGTTCCATTACTACAATAGCTCCACGGAACCCATTAATCGCCAGTTCGACTTCTTTCTGAAAGTCCTGTTCGATGGTTGTATAGATGGATTGAGATAACTGCGAATCAGAATACCCGATCCTGGTTTCAATCGTACCGTCTGGGCGAACCACATACAATGAGGCACCTTTTTTACCATTCAGCACTTCTTCTCCCCAGGCTTCCAAACCGGTCCGGCCAACTTTTTCATCGCCGCGATACCCCATCCGTTTGTATTCATCCAGTTCCTCAGGGAAGATGGATTGCACATATCCTGTGACATGTGCTGCCGCACCACCATCAAAATAATAACGTGATGTGTAATAGTTCATGTTCAATCCACCCAGGGTGGATAAGGTGCTGTAATAGCGGTCAACATTGGACCGGGCTGTTTCTCCAATCGGAATATACCAATCCGGTCCGGCATATTCATATAAAGAACGGATATAATCCGGGTTCAATCCGGTTAATTCAGACAGATAGCTGACCAATGCACCATGTTGTTCATCGCCAATACCGCCCGGCGTGATACCTAATGCCACAATCTCCGATTGTGCTACCAGTGCATTGCCATCCCTGTCATAAATATTTCCACGGGCTGGCGCGCTGATATCCATCGAAAGGTAATTACCACCTTTCAGTTCGGGTAGTATCATCCCCTCTTCCCATTGCACCTTCCAAAGGTTGTCCTCCATGGTCAGATTCATCACCATACTCCTGGTGATATTGCCCACCAGGGCTGTCTCAAAATTGACTGTGTATCCAACCTGCGCATCCCGTGGGTTGGTCAAAGCAGAGGTTACTTCGCTGGTCAACTCAATCAGGGTCAGGGCATTGGTCGTATCCTGATAGCGCTTGATAAAATCTTCTTTGGTGAATGCATCCTGACTTAAACGGCTGAGCATGGCGTACATACCTTCATAATCTTCCTCAGCCCATAGGTTCAAATACGTCTGTGCAGATTGTTTTACATCCGGTGCACGCGTGGTATTGATTTGAGGTCCTGGTAACGTAGCCGTAGATGCCGGAACACTCGTAGTAGGTGTATCTGTTGGGGTTGGTGTACAGGCACTGACCAGTACCACCAGAAACAAGATCAGGCTTATCAACCTTTTCATGCAATCCTCCCGGGGTGATTACCCCAGTTTATTTTTCTCATCCTATGTTGTCTCCAATCAAGACCAATTCGGCTATGGGACAATCATAATCTAAATATCGCTGACAGGCGAAATCAATTTTTATGGCTGGCATTTGTCCAATTTTCTTCAGGCTACGTGCCAGATGACAGGCAGGGAAACCCATGACACTGGCAAAACACCCTTTAAAATCTTCTACTGGATGAAAACCTTTATGTTGAATGGCGTACGCACCGGCTTTGTCCAATGGGTCATCAGATTGCACATACGTCTCGATTTCTTCATCCGTATAATTTCGCATGGGAACCTGGGAAAGACATAATTCCTGTTCCAAGATACCTTTTCCCGGCACCATTAAAGCGATGGCGGTGTACACCTGGTGATTGCGGCCGCGTAATTGCTTGAGCATGCGGCTGGCATCAGCCGGGTCAACAGGTTTCCCAAGGATTTCGTTGCCATCTGCCACAGTTGTGTCCGCGGCGATGATTAACCGGGCGTTTGGAAAACGCAGACCAACCACCTGCGCTTTTGTTTTTGCCAGTCGACAAACATACTCAGCGGGTGCTTCACCGGGATATTCTGTTTCATCAATATCAGCTGGAACCACCTGAAAGGGTTGCTGGAATAATCCCAGTAACGCTCTTCTACGTGGTGAATTCGACGCCAAAATCCAGAATTTATCCATCATGTTGTGATTCTAACACATACAGAATGGTGTGTTGTCAATGGATAAAATTTCGTATCCGTTTTTCTCGGACAGTTTTTTCTTCAAGGAATAGGTTTACAATTAAACAGGTAATTCTTCATTGGGAGATTTGAATGAAAAAGTTCACCAAACGGTATATCTGGATTTCATTGCTATTTCTGCTCTTGTTCGTAGCGGTTACTTACCTTCCCAATATCAATCATTTAGGTTATTACAATGACGATTGGTGGCAAATTTATGGGGGAGAAAATTTTGGTACTGACCGTTTTACAGAAATGTATAGTTCTGATCGACCCGCTCGAGCATTTCTACACGCTCCCTTATTTTCTCTTTTCGGAAGCCAGATCTTACCTTACCAGCTGTTTGCATTGGGAATCCGCTGGCTGGGTGCCGCCGGATTATTATGGACATTATCCCTCGTATGGAAGAACCACCGCAAAGAAATCTTCCTCATGAGTTTGCTCTTTATGATTTATCCGGGGTATCTGCAGCAACCGAATGCCTTCGATTATATATCCCACCAGCTGGCGATCGCATTAATGATTTTTTCAATCGGCTTGAGTGTGAAATATCTTCAGACAAATTTAAAAACTCTTAAATTGGTTTACTTCTCATTTTCAGTGTTATTTTCTTTAATTACATTTTTTCTGATGGATTATTACCTGGGAATGGAAGTGTATCGCTGGTTGATTCTTGGATATTTGCAAATCAAAGAAAATCCAGGAAAGATTAAAGGGTATTATGGAAAAATTTTCCTCAAAATCTTCCCTTTCACCCTCCCGGTGTTAATTTTCTTGTTCTGGCGTATTTTCTTATTTCAAGGCTCGCGCTACACCACTGATCTTGGCAGAATTGGATCAGGCATCCTGGGATCCCCGCTGTTAAGTCTTTTTAATATCCTCCGGCGTTGGTTTGTGGATGTGGGAGATATTTTTGTTTCTATCTGGACTGAACCTGCTTACCAGACCTTGTCCGATTTAAGAGGATATGATCTCGTTTATGGTGTGGTCCTTGGGGCAATCGGCATTGGCCTGATCATCATCTATTGGAAAATCTCTCAATCCAAAAACAAGCAGGTTGTGTCAGAAAATAATTGGGCACTTGCAGCTGCCATCATTGGTTTCCTTGGCGCAGTTATTTGTTTGCTACCCATCAATGTGGCTGAAAGGGATGTGTCTTTCCCAACCTTCAATCGATTTTCGTTTCCCTCTGCAATGGGGGTGTCAATTGCAACAATTGCGATCATATCATATGCCATCAAAAATAGATGGCAAAATATACTCTATGCATTGCTCATTTTTACCGCCATCCTCACCCACTATACCAATCAAGATTATTATGCGAATCGCTGGGTTGAAACTCAGAAACTATGGCAACAGTGGGCTTGGCGGGTACCCTCATTAGAAAAAGGAACGGTGCTTTCAGGACTTTATGAACAAACCATTCAGGAAGGATTCTTTATCTGGGCTCCAGTCAACCTGCTTTATTTTTCAGGTGTGCCAGAATTAATGATTGGGGCAGAAGTGTTAAATGAAAACACAATCAATGAAATTAGGATGAAACGTTCTCTGGAAAGAGATTTTCGTTCATTTGCGTATGATTTTTCCCTCGGCAACACACTGGTTTTTTCAAAGCCAACAGCCAACACCTGCCTGCGCTTTTTGGACCAAAATCAAATCGAATTGTCAATATACGATAATCCATTAATCTCGCTGGCAGCGCCTTACTCACAAATCAACAAAATTACCACAACAAACACCTTGAATCAGGAGATGTATACAAAATTATTTGGTGAAGAGGATTTAGACCTCACCTGGTGTTATATCTATGAAAAAGCTTCGCTGGTGCGACAATTCGGAGATTGGCAGGAAATTGTGGATTTGCATTCTCAAGCCCGCGAAAATGATCTCAGGCCCTATGATCACATCGAATGGTTTCCCTTCCTGCAGGCTTATGCCTATTTAGGAATGGAAGATGAAGTGGATCAGTTAGCTCCTATCATCAACGAGACCCCTTATTATCGTCATCAAGCCTGTCAGATTTTCTCCCAGAAAAAATCTGACCCAGATCCCGCTATCCAAGCAGGCAATCAATACCTGGCAGAAATCTTTTGTGATTGATTAAATCAGCCATTTAGCATTTTGCCGCATCGATTGATTCGATGCGGCAACGGTTTTGAGCCAACACGGGCTGTGTTGTTTATCTGACGAATATGAAGAACTTTTTGTTCCTTTAATCACAATAATTGTACAGGAAATTCGTTTAACATCAAACCAAAATTAAGAACAATTTTCCCTTTCGAATCATTTACGCTTTGCCTGTTTTATTTTAATGGTAATGATACCGAGTTTGTTTTTCGAAAAAGTGGTTATCATTAATAGCAACAAAAGCATTTATAAAGATCGATCATCCAAAAGGTGTAAATATGAAACATTTTCTCATTGATATCGAATATACTGCCCCACTTGAAATCATTGATGTGATCGTTAGCGAACACCGAAAATTTTTACAAACGGGTTATGATCAGGGATGGTTATTAATGTCCGGACCCAAGCATCCAAAATCAGGAGGGATTGTCATCGCCCGTGCACCCTCCATGCAGGAAATCCAGGCATTCTTCTTTAATGATCCTTATCACCAGCATCAAGCTGCTACGTACAATTTTGTGGAATTTAATCCGGTCATGCACCAGGCATTCATGCAGGATTGGGTCGCTGGCCAATAAAGAGGTAACTCTCACGCTCCCATAAACTGGCGTTCATGCAGATCATAATACATGCCTTTGAGTACCAATAGATCAGCATGCGTACCCTGCTCGCGTATACGTCCCTGGTCAATCACATAAATCCAGTCCGCTTTGCGAACGGTACTCAAACGATGGGCAATCACGATGGCGGTACGATCAAATAACAACCTTTCCAATGCTTGCTGAATAAGTACCTCCGTGACCGTATCAATGTTGGCGGTGGCTTCATCCAGAATTAAAACCCTGGGATCTGTGAGTATGGCTCGGGCGATGGTCAACAGTTGGCGTTGTCCCACCGATAGATTGACGCCACCTTCCTGAATTCTGGTCTGATATCCATCGGGCAGGTTGCTGATAAACCCATGCGCATTTGCCATTTTTGCTGCATGGATCACTTCTTCTTCACTGGCATACGGTTTGCCATAGCGAATATTTTCCTCGATGGTTCGGGAAAACAGGAACGGATCCTGTGAGACAATGCGCACAAATTGCCGTAGTGAGCGCTGTTTGATTTTCCGTAAATCGATTCCATCCAACAGCACCGCACCTTCCGTGACATCATAAAACCGGGCAACCAGATTGGCTATGGTCGTTTTTCCCGCACCTGTCGGACCCACGATCGCCACCATTTTGCGAGGTGGAATCGTCAGGCTGATATCATCCAGCACAGTTGGTGTATCCTGCCGGTATCGGAAAGTCACATGCTCAAAGTCGATCTTGCCAACCACTTCTTCCAGTTCGATGGCATCCGGATCATCAGCCACTTCGATGGGTGTGTCCAGTAGTTTCAACACCTGCTCGCCTCCAGCCATGGCTGATTGCAGGGTGGTGTACATGCGGCTTAATTCCTGAATGGGGTTGAAGAAACGCGTGACGTACGATAAAAATGCCACCATCACACCCAGGGTGACTTCATCTGCGATCACAAAGCGACCACCAAACCACAACACAATACCGGTTGCTAACATCCCCAGGAATTCAATAGATGGCAGGAAGACAAATGAAAGTGACATCGCGTTGATATAAGCATTGCGGTTTTCCACATTGACTTTATCGAAGCGTTCCTGCGAGGCTTTTTCCTGGGCAAATGCCTGAATGACCCGCATCCCGCTGATATCCTCCGCCAGGTCACCCACCACAGCCGCCACTTTGGAGCGGGTTTCCCGGAAGGCTTTCTTTGCCTGCCGCGAGAAAATCCAGGTGGCTATCAGCATCAATGGAATCACAATGAAGGTTAATAATGCCAGTTTGGGGCTCATCGTCAACATCACCACGATGATACCGATCAAGACCAACAGATCGCCAATCAAAGTGATCACACCCTGCGAGAACAACTCATTGATCTCAGCTACATCGTTGATCACGCGTGAAACAGTTACACCTACGATGTTGCGGTCATGATAGCCCTGTTGCAGTCGCTGCAAATGCCGGAAAAGATCGCTACGCAATTTCGCCAGCATGCGTTGACCCACCCATGAGACCACATAGCGTTGGGCAGAACTCACAAAATACAGACTGATGAAGGTCAGACCCAGGTAAATGGCAATCCGCACCAGCCCCGGGAAATCACCCTTCAGGATATGGTTGTCGGTCGCTTCTTTCAGGAGGTATGGGGATAATAAAGTCAAACCTGATTCCACAATCGTCAGGAACAATGCCAATGCCATGCGCCAGCGATACGGTTTCAGATATTGAAGCATCCGATTTACAACATCACGATTGAACATCTCGCCTTCGCGTTGTGTACCACCAAAGTGCTCCAAAACTGAGCGCGGTCCCATTCCAGCTGATGATGATCCAATGGAGAAGCTCATGAGAGACCCTCCTGATGTTTGAGCTGGCGATTGTAGATCTCCAGATATTGTTTGGAGCTTTTCAACAAACTCTCATGGGTTCCGCGCGCTACGATGCGGCCATGATCCAGCACCAGGATCATATCCGCATTCCGCACAGTGCTCAGCCGATGGGCGATCACAAATGTGGTGCGACCTTTAATCAGGTTCTCAAATGCGATCTGAATAAGGTGTTCGGTTTCTGTATCTACAGAAGCGGTGGCATCGTCCAGGATCAGCAACCTTGGGTTCATCAATAAAACCCGTGCAATGGCAATCCGTTGTTTCTGCCCTCCTGAAAGTGTGATCCCACGTTCACCCACATAGGTATCATATCCTTTTGGGCTACGGATGATGAATTCATGCGCCTGGGCAGCTTTCGCTGCCGTAATGATGTCTTCTTCGGTAGCCTGACTCTGTCCAAAGGCGATATTCTCACGAATACTGGCGGCAAACAACGTGGTTTCCTGTAAAACAATGCCAATCTGACTGCGTAAGGAGTACAGAGTTGCTTTGCGAATATCCATCCCATCCACCAGGATTTTCCCGGCAGTCGGGTCATAAAAGCGCGGGATCAGACTGATGATTGTGGATTTACCCGAACCGGTCGCGCCTAATAAGGCCACAATCTGACCGGGTTGCACTTCGAAATCGATCTCTCTCAAAACGGTTTGCTTGCCATAACTGAAGGAAACCTGGTCGAATCGTACACGACCATCCATAATTGACATCGCCTGTGCATCTGGCTCATCCTTTACATCTGGTATCCTATCCAGGATATCAAACACCCGCTCAGCAGAAGAACTGGCAATGGCGACTGCCGGGATGATGATCCCCAATCGACGCACCGGTTCCACCAATTGACCCATGTAGGTGATAAAGGCGATCAAGACACCAAATGTCAATTCCTGTTGAATCACCAGGTACCCACCAAACAGGACAATCACCACCATACTGATATTCGATAACAGAAACATCAAAGGCACGTTCACAGCCTGTAATCGAGCTGCGCTTCTGGTCAATTCAAACCAACGCTGGTTTTCTTCTTCAAAGCGTTCAATTTCACCAGGCTCTTGCGCATATGCTTTGACCACCCGGCTACCGCGTAAATTCTGTTCCACGGCAGTGGTTAGCCTGGCCACCTGCTTCTGTATCATCAAGGAAAGAGGTCGAAAACGCGAACCAAAATAATAAGCTCTGTGGATCAGAATGGGCATGCTGATCAGCACAAATAAGCCCAGGCGATAATTCATAACAATTAATATGATCATGGTAACAATGATCATCAAAATACCATCCAGAATCCGGATGGTTGCTCTACCCGTTAGAAAGCGTAATCGCTCCACATCCTGAATAGCTCGGGATAGTAATTCCCCTGTTTCGGATGTGTCATGAAACGAAAAAGAAAGCTGTGTTAGTTTTTTCTGAATTTCATTTCGTAGATCGTATGCCACATTTTGCGAGGCAGTTTCACTGAGAATCCCCTGAAAATAGTTCAACACCCCTTTGACCAGGGTTAAACCTAATAAAGCCAATACCGACCAGGTGAGTACCTGTGGCTGATTTTTTTCGATCCCCGTATCGATGATCCAGCGAATAAATTGCGGTATGGATGCACTCAGCGCTAATATACCAAGCAGCGAAAGATAAGCACCAGCTGTGTGTTTCCAATAGGGTCTCAAAAAACCATAGACCCGTAACAATAACCGCCATAAAGAAGCTTGTTTCTTCGGCAGAAAGGGGGTTTGTATACCAGATTGATGAGCAGACATGTTACAACCCTTCCTTAATACCATCCATCCCGTATTAAGTGTACTCCGTAAAAACAGTTCAAAAGTGATTACATTCTCCCCCAAAAAAACTGTAATATTGCATAGAAAATCAAAACCAGTTTAGTTGTTTTCTACACCAGCCAGCTGGCAATCTTAAATAGTTTTCTCATGGTTTTGTTTTTAATTTTATAGGGCGGGTAGCGCAAGGCAATATCTGGCCAGTTTTTGCGATGGACAATGCTTTTGAAATGAGAAAATGTGTCAAAGCTATACTTGCCATGATAAGCGCCCATACCACTCATCCCACGCCCGCCAAATGGGATTTCTTCATTGAAACACATGGCTGAAAGTATCGTTGATGCATCCTCCACCAAACGGCACTTCCGCAATGATCCTTTTCTCCACTGATGGATCCCGGCTGAAAAGATACAAAGCCAGCGGGTTGGGATTCATTTGAATCGTTTCGAGGGCATCTTCCAGATTTTCATAGGTTAAAATAGGTAAAATCGGACCAAAAATCTCCTCCCCCATGATGGCATCCTCCATGGTAACCGGATACAGAATCGTTGGGGCAATATAGAGCCGGTCAGCATCTGTCAGCCCACCATACACTACTTTATCTGCATCCAACAATCCCACCAGACGCTTAAAATGGTCCTGGTTGATGACTCTGGCTAAATCTGGGCTGTTTTGTGGGTTTTCGCTGTAATAAGCAGTAATTTTCTCCTTCATTCGTGATAGAAGGTCTGCATGAATGTTTTTTTCAACCAGGAGGTAATCCGGGGCAATACAGGTCTGACCAGCATTGAAAAATTTTCCCCAAACAATCCGACGAGCTGCCACTTCCAGATCAGCACTGGCATCAACAATTGCCGGGCTTTTGCCACCCAGCTCCAGCGTCACCGGCGTTAAGTGCTCAGCTGCTGCTTTCATCACGATTTTACCCACGCGGGTGCCACCCGTGAAGAAAATATAATCAAAAGGAAAAGATAACAAAATCTCTGCCGTCTCGACTCCACCATTCACCACCCTGATCCAGCCAGGATCAAAATGATCGTTAACCAATTCTTCGATTACTTCAGCCGTTCTGGGTGCCAGTTCTGAAGGTTTCAAAATGGCTGTATTCCCGGCTGCCAGCGCACCCACCAGCGGTGAAAACAATAAATTAAAAGGATAATTCCAGGGAGCCATGATCAATACCTGCCCATACGGTTCGGAATAAATGGTACTGGATGCCCGAAAATGCAGTAGTGGTGTTCGCTTTCTGTGTGGCTTCATCCAGCGTTTAAGATGGCGTAAGGTATAGTCAATCTCCTCCAGAACATACCAGATCTCCCCCCCAGCTGCTTCCGTTTCCGGTTTTGCCATATCCACCTGCATTGCCTGGATAATGCGTGATTCATATTGATGGATCTGAGCTCTCAAAGTCTTCAGGACTTCAACACGCTGCTCATATGATTTTGTCGCCTGACGGTAAAAATATGCTTTTTGTTGATCATAAATACCTTGAAACACACTCCTATCCATGCTTCCCTCCATCTGAATTGACCGGTAAATAATTTTATCAATGATTCCAGATGAATTTTTGGCATGTATAAAGACAATAAAAAAAGGGACCCTTTGGGGATCCCTTTCCACTGTTTTACCGAGCTCCAGCCGGTGGATACCATCTCACCGCCCAGACACCTGAGCCAGGTTCTTTCTTGTTCGCCAGATCATAAAAGACCTCGCTATCCGGTACTTCATAATAAGGGGTATAAGGCTGAACCACCTGCACCCAGGTTTGTCCTGGTTTGAGTGGAAATTCTTTACCTTGATAATCAATAAATCGGATAGGACGTAATTTACCGCTTTCTACTTCATAATTGCCACTTTTTGTCGTCCAGAAGATCTCGTACATCTGTCCATCCCGGAATAAAAGGGCAGGCATTCTGCGCATGTAAAGCAGATCAATATCGATGATGGTCGGTGTGACCACTTCATGATTGGCAAACAGGATCACCACATTCTCGAAAGCGAGCGGGTCACCCGTTAATCGATCGGTCATCAACTCAAAAGTAGTGGCATCGGCCCGATCCTGATAGCGTAAGTAAGCTCCGGTTTCTTCATCATAACGCCAGTTGATCTGGTTCAGGTATGCATATTTTAACCAGATTCTTTCCGCGTCTTTGCCGCCAGCTGGAGGCTCTGATTGAAAACTTAGCCCACTCAAACTGGCCCCTCCCAGTCGTTTTTGATTTTTATTGGCGATTTCTTCCAATTTAGTCACGTCGATCATGGCGGAGTTGATGTTATCAGCGTCCGATCCGTAGATGTTGGCGTACGAACTCAAGTTGGAGACAACCTGGGAAGCCCCCGAAGCCATCACCAGAAAACCGTTATACAATTTGCGCATGCTTTCGTAAGGCAATCGGCCAGACCGGATAGGACCAACCATCATGTTATCCGTTACCGATCCCACGCTTGTTCCACTTCCTGTGTTTTCAGCATCTTCAGGGAGCTGCGGAAAATCCCCATAGAACATTGCCAGAAAACGAGTCATGCCTTCGCCAATATAAATCTCAAACACAAAGGGAGAGAAGGATAATCCGGCTTGCGGTCTTGAACTCACAGGAAAATTGGTGATCGAAACCATGGCGGGTGGCAATAATAAATTCTCAGGATTCTCCACGGGTAAACCTGTCAAGGGATTTACCCCATCCGGAAATTGATCAGGGCCAAGGACATCGTCCGTAACACTGGTCGTCCCAGGTGTGCTGGTTACAGCCAGGGCTGTTGATCCTGCAACAGATGCAGGCACGTAAGCAATGAACCCTGCCAGGAAACTCAACACAATCAGTCCAATTGTTAATTTTTTCATTTTCATCTCCAAATTACCAATAAACAACAATGTAAACGTAATGCTCATCTTTTGATTTAATTTTATGATATTTTAGGCCGTATTTACTTAACAAATTTGTAACCCCGCACTGTATCAGAGTCAAGCTCAAGTCTAAACAAATCCAAAAATCCTGGCAAGAACCCAATGAATAGCCGGATGCCTTTCTGCTATAATTCATCAATGATCAAGCAAAAAAGGGGTCAGCATGCCCATTAATTTCCAGCAAATCCGTTCAGCCATCCATCAATTCGGTCAGGAAGCGCCAGCTCAAGCAAAAATACGGGAACAACACCTGGAAACAGCTCTTTCACTCCTCAAACAATGTAGCCAGGAAAGTGAAGTATTGCAGGATCGCATTCAGCTGGTTTTGATTGCCAATCCGGATTTGCGTTGTGCACTCCCCACCAGCGAACCTTTGGACTCCACCCACATGGCAACTCCTTCAGGTGATCCTATCACGCTGCTGGCAGCGGATGGATCACAAATCATCCCCGATCAGCACCTGGCTGTTCAATTTGGGGTTATCAATGTTGGATTGATGCGCATGCAGCCTGGTACAACACCGCGAGAAAGCATCGAAAGCGATCTGCTCTATGCGCAGGATATTTTTACCGAGCAAGGTTATTTAGTGGGGGAAGAGTTGATCGCCCTGCGAAGGGATCATAAAGAACGCAGTCATCTCTTGCAGGCAGCCCTGCAAGGAAGACCAGACCGTCCTGACGCTGACCGATGGACCTCTGGAATTGTTCCGCGAGGGACGAGAAACAGCCGAGTACCAAAACCTCCTCGCAGACTATCTCAACATTCTGGCAGAAATGGCACAGCATGCAGTGCTGACAGCCGGATATGTTGATAAACCACGCAGTGACCTGCTCATTCGTACTCTGGAATTAACCTTGTTACCAGAAGATCGTCTCTCCGAAGCAGGGCGCGTCCGGCAGTTACCCGGCATCACCGATGCAGATTTGTTCGGCAGGGTACTACAACCGCAGCAACGTTCTGCCATCTTCCGCTTGAATTCCAGCAGTGGCAAACGCTTCCATGGTCCGTTGGCAATTCACTTTTTCTATCTAAATATCGGTCGTGAAAACAAACCGCAGATCGCCCGGGTGGAAATCCCCGCCTGGGTGCTCAGGAAACCGGAAAACATCGATCTCATCCATCATCACCTGCTGGATCAGTGCCAGATCATGGGCGTGAAAGCTTATCCTTATATTCTGCACCGGGCGCATGAGATCGCCCTGGTCAGTTATCAGGAGCGCCAGCATTTACTGGGTTTGTTGCAGCAAACTTTACTCAGTCAGGGTCTGGAACCCGGAGATAAATCCTCCAAACAGTATCATAAAGACTTAAGTGGAAAGACGAGGTATCGTTCATGAACAGCAATCAGATTGGATTTCTGCTACGCGCCAGCACCAGTGGTTGTATTGCAGGCTGCCGGGTGGCTTCGCTGGATTTACCACAGCTCGGTGGGATGGTCACCATACAACCATCCAGAGATTTACAGATCTTCGGTTTGATTTATGACCTGCATATCGACGATGATGGGTTGGTTCGTCAACTGGTCACCACGGAACACATCAAACCGGAAGTCATCGCCGATAATCGCAACAATCGCACAGTCCCGGTGGAGATCAGCATTGTCTTTTGCGGTTACCAACACAACGGTCAGGTCTTTCATCTCCTGCCACCCCGCCCACCTTTGACCCTGGATGAAGTCTATGTCTGTGATGATCAACAACTGTGTACCTTTACCGCTGCGGCTCGCTTTGGTTATTTCCGGCATATTCTGCGGGGGCAGGATTACCCGGTGGCAGAAATTCTGGCCAGCCATTTGAAACTGGCTTCCCAGGCACATACAGCGCGACAGAACCCCACATGGATCAATGCTGCCATACAGGAATTGATTGTGTTGCTGCGGGATGATTACGCCACCTTGATGAACGTCCTGGGTGCGCTGGCAGATGCAAAATTGACACAAGGGGAGGTTTGAGATGGCGATTAAACCTGGTATGAACATTGGTTATGTGGTCGGTGGAGGACTGAAAAACAATCTCAACATCAGGCTGACCGTTCCTTCCCATGAAGTACAGGAAGGCAGCTTTGTGGTCATAGAAGCCGGCAACGATAACTTTTACGGTCTGATCACTGACCTGCAACTCGGTAGCACCGATCCACGCTTTGCCGATGAGCAGAGTGAAAACCGCCTGCCAGCTCACTTATCCAGCCTGTTGCACGGGCAGACACTTTTCACCAATCTCGAGGTCATGCCCATGCTGATGCTCGATCGTGGACCTGATCCCGGTTCACCCGAATACCCTGCCTGGCGCGCACAGAATCCCGACGATGAAACCCGCGCCAAACCGGTCAAAACCATCCCCGCTCATCACGCCATTGCCCGGTCTGCTCATGCCGGGGATGTAGCACAGATTTTCGGAGATCCGGAGAAAAAGGGAAACTTTGTGGTTGGCACCACCCGCGAACAAAATCATCCGGTTGTTCTCAACCTGGAGAAATTTGTGCAACGTTCCTCCGGAATCTTTGGTGCCACCGGTACCGGTAAATCCTTCCTGACCCGTATTATTCTCTCCGGCATGATCCACCATGACCTGGCGTCCCTGCTGGTTTTCGACATGCACAACGAGTACAGTTATGACGATTCCTCTTCGGATACCAAACAGAAAGTATTCGGTTTGCGCACCAAATTCCCGCTCAAGGTCAAAGTGGTTGGCCTGGGTGCTGGTTCTACCATCCGTGGCAACAGCGCGGATTTCAATCTGCAGCTGGCTGAATCGGACATATCCCCCGAAGATGTGCTGATGCTTTCCCGTGAATTAAACCTGCGTGAGACCACCGCTGCCACATTGGATGCCCTGGTGCACCACTTTGGAGAAAAACGCTGGTTTCATGAGTTCAAACAGCTGAAAAATGGTGCCATGATCGAAAATGAAGATGGCAAAAAAGTGCCTGCCCTGGATAGTGTGGCTTTTTGGGCGAATCAAAATGGAATGAACGCCATGGCTGCAGAAGCCCTGCACACCAAAATGAACCGCATCTTCAACCTGCCATACATCAGCCAGAATCCTCCCGGACAACCCTTGCAGGACATCATCCGTTACCTGGAGCAGGGTAAACATATCATTCTCTCCTTTGGAGATTTCGAAAAAGATCTGGATTACCTTCTGGTCACCAATCTGCTGACCCGTAAAATCCGAGAAGCTTGGGAAAAGAAAACCAATGAATTCAGAGGTGGAAAATCCAGTCAGACTCCCCGTCCTCTTGTGATCGTTGTGGAGGAAGCCCACAAACTCCTCAACCGCGAAATGTCCGCTCAAACCACCTTCAGCACCATCGCCCGGGAGATGCGTAAATACTACGTCACCTTATTGATCATCGACCAGAGGCCCTCGCAGATTTACGATGAAGTCATGTCTCAATTGGGGACCCGCATCAGCGGCTGGCTGGGAGATGATGACGACATCTCCGCAGTGCTCTCCGGTCTGGCCGGACGCGATGCCTTACGGGGTATGCTATCGCGTCTGCAGCCCAAAGAAGAAGTGCTCATGCTGGGTTGGGGAGTACCCATGCCAATCCCCTTGCGATCGCGGCGATATGACCAGAAATTCTGGGACGAATTACTCGGCAAGGCAGATGTCACAACCAAATCCACCGATGACCTGATCAAATCCCTGGGTTTTGATGCCTGATACTATTCGTAGGGGCGGGTTTGGAACCCGCCCCAATTGACGCGCCTGTAACGGTACTGTTTCCGGTTCGTATGGGGTACAGGATGGAACCATTACCCCTACTGCCCTGCCCAATCGTTTACCCAACGAATATCTTTTTTTCTCTCACCCACTAATTTAATAATTTTTATATCATAATTAAAACATGCTCAGTTCATATCAGATTCTGAAAAGCGGTCATTTTGATATATATCACCCTAATGAAGTTGAGATAGCCCAAAACGCATTTCATGCACTTGAGAAAGCTCTGGTTTTCTGCAGAAAATATTTTTCATTAGTTGATAAAATTCCTAAAATTCAGGTGGTTTTTGTCAACCAGCGGAATGAATTTGATCGACTGGTGAGGGATTTACTACGTATAGAAATTGAAATGCCATCCAATCCAGCGAGAATTGCCCAGACACAACGCTTTGATATGGTGGTTCTTTCTCCAACAGCATATTGAGCAATATTCTACATTTACATTTGAACCTGAAGCATTCAACCGTTTATTGTTTCATGAATTAGTGCACATCGTTGAAGAGTATCTGAGTCCAAATATTGAAAAAATACCCAATTGGTGGAGTGAAGGCCTGGCTATCTATTTATCAGATCAATGGAGGTTTGATGATATCTTTCGAAAACCAGCGTTGGTTGGAATAAAAAATAATTTCATCCCCTCCCTATCTAAGATTGAATCAGATCGCCGATTATCCTATGATTGGGGTTGGACGATCGTTTTTTATATTGAGAAGTCTGTATGGGCAACCAATGATCAAGAAAATCATTACTGAGTGCGGCGATGGAGAAATATTGAAAATTATCAGCAATGATATCTGGGATTTGGAATTGGAATGGAAGAAATGGCTTTTCCATAAATTTTCAGTTTAATGAACAAGATCAGGTTGCTGGCTATAGTTTGTTTTATTATTTGAATTCTGATTAATTGTGTATACAATCATAATAGAATTAAATCCCCATAATTGGAGAAGGTGATGTACCAGAAAAAACAAATCCTGATTGTGCTTGTAATTATTCTCCTCTCATCCTTAGCCTGTTCGTTACCTTTCACCAATAATGCACCAACATCAGAGGATATCGCTGGAACTGCCGCAGCCGCCGTTGCCTCAACGCTCACAGCCATGGCACCGCTGGAAGTACCTACCGAACCGGAATCCCTTGCCAATACTCCTATACCTGATACAGAGCCAACTGCTGTTATTAAGTCCAAACCGGATGAGTTAAGACTGGCGGTTGTTGATTCTGAACGCAATCTGCATTCCTGGCAGGAAGGTGATAGCCTGACGTTGCTTGTGAATTCAGGTGATGTTTCCCAGGCAGTCCTCTCTCCGGATGGTGAATGGATCGTTTTCACACGCATTTCCACCGATGGCATCGATGTCAGCCTGTGGGCAATCCGTTTTGATGGCAGCGACCAGAAACTCCTGGTCAGCCATACTGATTTCATGGCAATGCCGCTTCATCCTGACCTGACCGACCTATCCTCCATTCTCACGGTCGCCCCGCATATGATCAAATTCATTCCTGGAACCCACACCGTTGTCTTCAATATCTATCCTCAATTTAATGCACCTGGATTTTTAGACAACAAGGATCTCTGGTACATCAATGTTGACACAGCGGAACGGCGTGCCTTTTTATCACCCGGGCAAGCTGGTCACTTCTACTTCAGCCCGGATGGAACGCAGATGGCATTGGTCACCCCGGATCGCATCGATCTATTAAACACAGATGGCAGCAATCGTCGCATCGGTGTTTTAAACTATAGCTTTGTTTATACCTACAGTGAATATGCATACCATGCAACCCCTGTCTGGTCGCCAGATAGCACCTATTTACGGGTTAGCATTCCGCCACAGGACCCTTTAGGAGATCCAACCGCACCTGTCAATATTTACCATATCCCAACCGATGGTTCTCTGGCTACTTTGCTGACCTCGGTCGTTGTGGCTCCATTGGATAATGCTGTTCTTGCTCCAGACGCAAATCATTTTACTTATAAAGAACAAATCGCTGATCCGGCAGAAAACCTGTATTCCTTGAAATTCACGGATCTGTCTGGTTCAACACCAGTTGAATTCACCACGGGGTCGTTGGGATTTGGCAGTTGGGCACCCGATTCCAGTCATTTTTATTTCATCAATTGGAATCCCCGTGAATACTTCATTGGCCAATTAGGAGTACCAGGAGTTATTGCCGTGGATGCAAACCCTGTGATCAATTTCTCCTGGATCACATCGGATCAATTTGTGTTTATTTACCAATCTGGTATCAATTATCAGCTCCGCCTGGGTACTTTATCCACCCCCAGTGTGGAAATTGCCAACCTGGGTTCGGGGTTAGGCAATCCATCCTACGATTTTGTGAATCCTTAAGTTAGCGTAAAAACTTCCTGGTTTTATGTAATTTTTTTTACCAGATATACCAGACTGTCAGCGCGACCGCAGTACCCAGCAGGATACCTCCCACCACCTGTGCAGGTGTATGCCCCAACACTTCCTTTAGTTTTTCAATCTCAATCGGTTCGCCATGCAGAAATTCTTCAAACAATTGATTGATTTTTTGTGCATGAATGCCAGCTTGCCTTCGCACCCCAGAAGCATCATACACCACGATCATGGTTATGGCAAAAGCTATCGCAAAAATAGCCGAATCAAAGCCATAATTCAATCCGGTAGAAAGGGTTACAGAAACCATTAATGAGGAATGGGTACTCGGCATTCCCCCGCTGCTGAACCACAAGCCCCAATTGATGCGGCGGTTGAGTAAATATTCCATCGGCACTTTCAGAAACTGGCCAAAAAACCAGCTGATCAGACCGGCAAACAATACCTGATTTCTTAATAACTCTTCACCCATTAATCATCTTGCTCATCTTTAGGGAGTTGATTCTCCAGTCGTAATTGTTGTACCCGTAATTCGGCGGACTCTAATAAGGTTGCGCAATGGGCAGACAATGCCTGACCCCGTTCGTACAAAGTTAATGACTCATCCAGATTGAGTGTCTCCGATTCCAGGCGGTTAACAATCTGTTCCAACTCGGCAAATGCCTGTTCATAACTTAATTCATCAACCGAAGATTTTTCCATTATTCACTCCATTCACTCAAAATTATTCTGGATGGCAGACTGATAATTTTAACCTATTATTGATGATCCGGACGAATTCGCCTTACTTCAGATTCCAGAACACCATCGTTTAATCTTACCCTTAATCTGATTTCCTGCCTGTACTTCAATCACAGAACTTACGATTTTTCCATTTTTATCACTCACAATCGCATACCCGCGTTGCAGAACCTGTAATGGATTGAGGGATTTCAAGCGTGCATCCAGACCCGTCAATCGGGACTGATACAGGCTGAACTTATGAATAAAACCTCGTTCCAGCCGCATGATTACTTCATCCAATCGCTGCTGATTATTACGAATATTGTTGATGGGAGATAGAAAGTTAAACTGATATTGGAGAGATGAAAGATTCTGGTGATATTGTCTGGTTTTCAGATCAAAAACATCATCCAATTCAGCTTGCAAACCAGCCAGATCAGCCAATAAATCAGCTTTATTGGGCGTCACCAACACGGCTGCACCGGTTGGAGTAGGTGTGCGTACATCAGCTGCATAATCCGCCAGGGTGGTGTCAGTCTCATGCCCGATGCCAGTTACCACCGGAATGCGGGACTCAGCAATCGCTCGCACCACGCGTTCATCATTGAACGCCCACAAATCCTCCATAGAACCACCACCGCGTGCGACGATAATCACATCCACATCCAGCAGCTTATTCAAGTCCCGGATGGCCTGCACGATTTTCGGTGGTGCATCTACTCCCTGCACCATGGTACCAGCCAGAATTACTTCAACCAATGGGAAGCGACCTCGCAACGTGTTGAGCATATCCTGCAAAGCGGCTCCGGTGGGGGAGGTTACAATCCCAATCTTTTTAGGGAAGGTGGGGATTTCGCGTTTCCGCTCCGAATCAAACAATCCTTCCGCTTCCAGCAGGGCTTTCAGACGCATAAATTCCTGGAAGAGCAACCCTTCGCCAGCCATGCGCACCGTATCCACATACAGCTGGTATTGCCCCCCAGCATCATAAACACTCACATAGCCATGCACTTCCACAGCCATACCCGTTTCCAGGCTTGTTCGTAAACGCATGGCATTTTGCTTCCAGATCACACATTTCAGCGTTGCAGAACTGTCCTTCAGATTGAAATAAATATGTCCGGAACTGGGTTTTGAGAGGGTAGAAATTTCACCAGACACCCATACATCCCGTAAAATTTCGTCACTTTCCAACAAAGCACGCAGGTACTGCGTCATACCGCTAACGGTTAATATCCTGGGTCCAAATAAACTCATTTGCTCTGCCATCGAATTAAGAATACCGAACATGTTGTCCTGTGTCAATCAAAAATCATGCATACCTGTAAGATATATTTCGGAAAACTTTTGTGTGACCCAATGATTTTCTAAATTAATTTATATGCACATAAATTTTCTGCTACAATCAAATAATCTACTTTGGAAGGTAATGAATGGATCATCTCTGGTCTCCATGGCGTATGCATTACATTAATAATAAAGGGGAAGAACCACAATGTGTGTTCTGTTATGCCGTAGAACAAACACAGGATGCGGAATATCTGATTTTACAACGTGGTAAGAATGCCTTTGTCATGCTCAACCGCTTCCCTTACACCAGCGGACATCTGATGGTGCTACCTTACGATCACCAATCATCTTACGAAGACCTCACGGCTGAAACGCGCGCCGAGATGATGGAGTTGATCAATACAGCCACACAAGTATTACGGAAGGTATACAATCCGAACGCCTTCAACCTGGGTGCCAATATCGGCGAGGATGCTGGAGCGGGAATTGCTCCCCATTTTCATTTCCACGTCGTGCCACGCTGGCGGGGGGATAGCAATTTCATGTCGGTCACCTCCAACACCCGGGTGTTACCGGAAGATTTGCAGGTCAGTTACCAGCGTTTGAAAGAAGCCTGGGGGTAGTAGATATTGGGGATTAGGGGTTAAGGATTAGGATGACCTGTCCTGACCCTACCCACGGTGCATTGCACTTAGCAACAGACAATTAATACTTTTCGGAACTGTAAGCTCGAGAATCCAAAATCCAAAAGTGCATTGCACCTCTTCACTGCGGACTGGTGACCGGAGACAGATCATTCCATTGAAAATCAGAATGTATGATGGATGTTTACATACCCCTCCGCAGCAAAAATCTGAACTGGATCTTCCATCTCCAAAAGAATTCGGAGTCTTTCAGAAGGATTTCCCCAGCACGTTCTGCTTGTTTTCACTCAAAATTTTATGTCTTCCGGAAACAGAAGATCACTTTTATTGGGTTTTAGGATAAAAATTGATCAATTTACCTGTGATGGGAACAAAATAGAGGGGTTTTGACGTCTTAATCATATGAAAACAAAAACTTTGCTCAAAATTTTACTGTTGTTCTCTCTGGTATCCATCATGCTCGCAGCCTGCACCACCTATCTGGAACCTGCTCCTGCAGCCACAATTCCACCGCAGGACACCGAGATTCCAGCAAACCCAACACGTGAGCTTGCAACCAGAGAAGTACCGGATAAATTTGATAAACTCACACCCATTGTTCCTATAGATAAAGAGCCAATTGATATGACACCCATTTTACCAGCTGATTTACCAGTCAATTTCCAGGATGTAGCCGAACAAGCCATGACGGCATTGGCGGAAAAATTATCCATCCAGAAAAATCAAATTGCACTGATCAGCGTGCAATCTGTCGTCTGGTCCGATTCCAGCCTGGGATGCCCACAACCGGATATGAATTATCTGATGGTGCTTACCGATGGATATCGTGTGGTATTGGCTGTTGACAATGAACCCTATTATTACCATGCCAATCAAAGAGGTTATGGTCTCCTCTGCGAAAGCCCCAATCCGCCTTATTCCGAAGGAGCAGTGGATCGGTAGTACTTCACCGTTCCACACCATCACAGCCAACCTCTCTACCCATTTTCTCTTTTCCAGCCAGGTGAAGACTCTTTTTAACTTGCGATAAGTAGGCTGGCATGGATTCTAATTCAAACATTTCAGACAAACCTAAAACGCTCGTAGAAAGACACCAGTGAGCTGCGACAGGTGAGATAAATGGGTGGATTATGATTTTTAAGGATCTCTTGGATCATTGTTTCTGCCACTCCTTGATGACGGTACAGGGGTACTACCGCTACGGATGCCAGTTCCAGCGATCCGTCCTTATGGCTCTTTATCTGTGCACAGCCAATCCTGACCCCATGTTCATGCACCGCCACCACAAACCGCCGCCAATCCAGTCCCTGTGGATTAATCCCCACCCGCCAGATCAACCGCCGGATGAATGTAGCGTCCTCTCTGGTTGCTTTTCGAATGAAATAACTTGATTGGCTCATGCTTATCTACGGAACATTATAAACAAATCATTTCATCAAGAAACAAGCAGGGTTCTACATAAAAAAACCTGAGCTTAAATTGCTCAGGTTTTATCACTGAAATGATTATCCTATTTAAAATCCTCCGCGTAGTGACATGCCACAAAGTGATGGGGCATAATCTCCCGTAATTCGGGTTCTACTTTCGGAACAATCCGGCCTGGCAAACGGACAACGCGGGTGGAAGCGGCAACCTTTGGGTGGATTCAGTGGGCTGGGCACATCCCCTTCCAGAATAACTCTTTCACGTTTCAGCTTTGGATTTGGAATCGGGATCGCTGACATGAGCGCATTGGTGTACGGATGTGTTGGACGAAGGAATAACTCATTCCGGTCAGCCAGTTCCACAATCTTGCCCAGATACATCACCGCCACCCGATCCGAAATATGCTCGACTACAGCAAGGTTATGCGCCACAAACAAGTAAGTCAAGCCAAAATTTTTCTGCAAATCGCGTAAGATGTTCAACACCTGAGCTTGAATGGACACATCCAGGGCTGAAACTGGCTCATCCAGCACGATGAATTTTGGTTTCATGACCAGGGCACGCGCGATACCAATCCGCTGTCGTTGTCCACCAGAGAATTCATGTGGATAACGCATGGCATGGTAATCTTCCAGACCCACGTTTTTCAAAGCTTCCAGCACCATCTCAAAGCGTTCCTGACTGTTCCCGATCTTGTGAATTTTTAAGCCTTCAGCAATTGAGTCGCCAATCGGCAAGCGTGGGTCCAGTGAAGCATAAGGATCCTGAAATACGATCTGCATATACCGGCGCATCTGTTTGGATTCCTGCGCATTCAGTTCAAAAACATTGGTATTGTTGTAAATCACAGACCCACTGGTATGTTTCAATAGACCTAACATGGTATGGCCAACCGTTGTTTTTCCACAACCCGATTCACCCACCAGACCCAATGTTTCGCCTTTTCGGATCGAAAAACTGACATCATCCACCGCTTTAACCTGGGCAACTACACGTTTAAAAATACCACCATGAACCGGGTAATATTTCACCAAATTTTTTACATCAATCAGATTTTCGGATACTGTTTTTGTCTGTTCCATCATGTTTATCTCTTCCGCTTCTCTAGATCTGAATTGGTGCTTGATGACCATCAGTATTTTGATATAACCAGCAACGAACTGTGTGAGCTTTTCCGATCGGGATTAATCCGGATTTCTATGATCACAGATTTCTTCCAAATGATGTTCTTCTCTAGATTTACAGCGCGATGCAAACCGGCATCCCGGTGGCAAATTTACCAGATTTGGCACGTTGCCGGGAATGGTATCCAGTGCTTCTTTCACCTGACCAAGAACAGGGACCGAAGCGATCAAACCGATAGTATAAGGATGCTTAGGATTTTCAAAGATGGTGACTACATCACTTTCTTCGACAATCTGCCCGGCATACATAACAGCAACCCGATCTGCCATCTCAGCAATCACACCAAGATCATGGGTTATCAGAATTACAGCAGTATTGATTTTTGTACGCAAACCGCGCATCAAATCCAGAATTTGCGCCTGAATGGTAACATCCAGGGCGGTTGTGGGCTCATCCGCAATTAATATCTGTGGGTTCAACGCCAATGCCATGGCGATCATCACACGTTGCGCCTGCCCACCTGACATTTCGTGGGGATAGGCTTTTGCTTTACTGGCTGCATCCGGGATGCCAACCAGAGATAATAACTCAACTGTGCGATCCCAGGCTTGTTTTTTGTCGAAATTGGTGTGAATTTGCAAGATCTCCACAATTTGATCCCCGACTGTGAAAACCGGGTTGAGGCTGGTTTGTGGTTGTTGAAAGATCATAGAAATATGATTTCCACGGACGGCTTGCATACCTTCATCGTCAAGTTTCAATAAATCGCGGCCTTCAAACAGAATCTCTCCACCGACTATTTTTCCGGGGGCATCCACCAGGCGCATAACTGAAAATGAAGTAACGCTCTTTCCACAGCCAGATTCGCCAACCAGTCCCAGCACTTCACCAGCATGTAACTGCAGGTCAACACCATCCACTGCTTTAACGACACCATCATCGGTGTAGAAGTATGTCTGCAGACCTTTTATCTCTAGAATGGGTTTTGTATCGTTTTGCATCATCGTTCTCTCCATCCTAATTTTGGGACTGACCCAGGCGCGGATCGATCGCATCGCGCAATCCATCACCCAGCAGGTTGAAAGATAATACCGTCAGCATAATGGCTATACCAGGATAAAAAACCAGATGCGGCGCTGTAAATACCTGATTACGTTCACTGCCCAGCATTGTTCCCCATTCAGGCATGGGTGGCTGCGCTCCCAGGCCAAGGAAGGATAATGCAGCTGCGTCCAAAATAGCTGTACCAATACCCAATGTTCCGGTTACGATCAAAGGTGGAATAGCATTTGGGAGCACCCGATTGATCAGAATATGAAGGGAATTACCACCCAGCGCACGTGAGGCAGCCACATATGGCATTTCTTTAATTGACAATACGCTACTACGTACCACCCTGGCATATACCGGGATGGTAACAATTGCTATCGCCAATAATGCATTCTGCAAACCCGGACCCAGGACGGAAACAATCGTAATTGCCAGCAATAAACTGGGAAATGCCATCAAAACATCCAGAATACGCATGATGAGATTATCTACCCAACCACCAAAGAAGCCAGAAATAGATCCCAGGATCGTGCCAAGAATAATGGCAAATCCGATGGTTGTGAAACCTATCATTAAGGAAATACGTGAACCATGCACTAAACGACTGAATTGATCACGCACATTACCATCAATTCCCATCAGGTGTTGTGGCTGGTCCTTAGGACATCCGAAAAGATGGATACATGGATCCTGACGTTTTTTAATGCCTTCTTCCAGACCAATCAATACTTGTTCAGGTGCAAAAGGGGCAATTACGTCGGCAAAAATGGCTGTTAACACCAGGATGGACAAAATAATCAAACCTAAAACCGCATTGCGTTGGCGTAAGATCCTGCGGAGTGTTAATCGCCACAGGCTATTCGAGCGGTAGTCTTTCTGTTTTTCATTGGAAAGTGATACGGATGCCATGGCTACTCCAATCGAATTCGTGGATCAATAAACACATATGATAAATCAACAATCAGGTTGATAAACACATAACCTGCAGCAATCACGACAGTAAATGCCTGAATAATTGGATAATCACGCGCAGTGATAGCCTCAAATAGGATCCTTCCAACTCCCGCCAATCCAAAAATGGATTCAGTCAAAACAGCACCTGCAAAAATTGTTCCTACCTGTAAGCCGATAATCGTGACAACCGGTAGTAATGCATTGCGGAAAGCATGCTTCAGGATAACCTTGTTTTGTTTCAGCCCTTTTGAACGGGCAGTACGAATATAATCCTGTTTCAATACTTCCAACATGCTGGAACGAGTCATACGGGCAATAATAGCCAGAGGAATTGTACTCAAAGCCATAGCTGGCATGATCATATGTTTGATGGCGTCCCAAAATATTTTCCAATCTCCTGTGATAAGCGAATTAAAAATGTAAATGTTAGAGAAAAATTCAAGGAAGTGGTATCCAAAGGTCTCTTTTGCAAATTCCCAACCCCAAACTTCGTAAAAAGGAATAGCGACCAGTCCTGGTGCCAATCTTCCAGACGGTGGTAATTGAAACAATGTATCTTTTAATAAAATAGCAAAAGCAAACTGTAACATTAAACCCAGCCAATAAACCGGCATGGAAACACCAATATTCGCCCCAATCATTGTAAAAACATCCCAGATGGAGTTGCGTTTCACAGCCGATAAAATGCCCATTGGGATGCCGATGGAAATAGCGATAATTAAAGCAATCGTGCCTAATTCTATCGTTAATGGTAATCTTTCAATCAAAATAATCGTTACCGGACGACTAAATCGGATCGATTCTCCAAAATCACCACTCAGAATGTCTCGCAGATAAATGCCAAATTGTGTGGTGATCGGTTTATCAAACCCATATCTGACGTTAAAACGTTCACAGACCTCCGGTGTAGCTTTTTCCCCCAGCATGGCTTTACAGGGTTCTCCCGGGATCATTCTTGCCAACGCAAAGGTGACAATCAAAATACCCAATAGAACTGGAATAGCCAGAATTAAACGGCGAATTGTATACTGTATCATAAGCTACTCTTTTTTGGTATTGGAAAAAAAGCGGGGTGGTCGCGGTCTCCCGTGCCACCCCGCGGCAAAACTACACAGATGCTAAATTAATCAGCATTCAATAGGTTCCACCACAGATAGGTGAAGTATTCGAAGGCACCTGTGTTACCAATGTGCAATGGGTTGGAAGCATCCCAGGCAACTACCCAGGACATTACAACATCATTGGCATCCAGACTGGAACCATCATGGAATTTGACACCCTGACGTAAATTACAGGTCCAGACGGTCAGATCTTCGTTCGGATCACAGGAAGTAGCCAGACCAGGATTGACGGCTGTGGCTCCTACTTCATATGAAAGTAAGGATTCCAAAACCTGTTCGCAGGCTCGTAATGACTCTCCATCGGTTTCATCATTACAGTACAGGGAAATTGGCTCAGCATTCTGCATCCAGACCAATGTATCACGTCCAGCAGGATCCATAACAGCCATATATTCATTGCTTAATGGGCTGGAATGTGCACCAGCAACCTCAGCTTTGAAAGCAGTCGCGGAACCACCATGTGCAATCGGAATCGTTGGAACAAGTTCCTTGATCGCATTATTGGCTTCCACATACAACGGTTCTGCTTCGTCGGGGTCAGCAATCTGAGAAGCAGTTTCTAGCGTTTCAAAGATTTCTGGGAATGGTTCACCAAATTGTAAGTTATTCTTTGCAAAGTGATAATCCAGGAAGTTGGTGACATGCGGATAATCAGCACCCCAACCTAAGAGATGGATACCATCCAAACGACCAGCAGAAGACTCCTCGAGGAAGGCACCAGATTCCATCACCACGATTTCAGCATTGATGCCTAAATCTTTTAATTGTGCTTGCAGATCGGTGGCAACCAGACCAGGTTCTGGTAAGTAACCGCGGAATACATCACGGTAGAAGATCTTGGTATCAAATCCATCTGCATAACCGGCATCAGCTAATAACGCCTTGGCAGCATCCAAATCATATTCGTACCAAGATTCTCCAACACAACCATTCGGGATTGCGCATGGGGTGAAGTGGCTGGCAACTTCTGAACCAGCCGGGTAGAAATTGTCGACGATACGATCTCGATTTATTCCCATAGCAATAGCCTGGCGAACGCGCACATCATCAAATGGTGGGAAGAAATTGGTGAAACCAACATAGAAAATGTTTAACGCCTCACGTTCATAAAGCGTTAAGTTTGAATCTGATTCAACAACATCAAAATCATCCGGGGATGGGTTATCAATTCCATCGACTGTACCGGATTGAAGTTCAAGCAAACGAGCAGCACCCTCGGATGTCCATCTAAATACGAGAGTATCTGTTACAGCTGGGGTTCCCCAATAATCCGCAAATTTCTTGAAAACAATGCTATCACCGCGATTCCAAGAATCCAGAACATAAGGACCAGTCCCAACGGGTTTTTCAAGAATTTCATTGGATGCCATTGCAGCTTCAATCCATTCCTTTGGTTGAATGGAGAAGGCTGAGAATGCAGCTTTGGATGGGAAAGCAGGGTCTGGAGCACACATACTGAATTGAACAGTGAATTCATCCAGTGCGGCAATTTCCTTAATCAACCCACCGTATTCACAATCAGGGGCGGCTAATGACATTGGTTCAAAATCTGGTGAAGGTGCTACAGGCTCAGCTGGCTCAGCCGGTTCGGCTGGTTCGGCTGGTTCGGCTGGTTCAGCTGGTTCAGCTGGGGCAGCTGGTTCTTCCGGTGCAGTCGGTTCTGCAGGTTGACAGGCAACCACCAGCATACTGACTACCAATAACATAAATACTACGCTAAATAGCGATTTGGATCTCATCTTCTTCCTCCTAAAAATTGGTAAAAATTTTGGTTTGGGTACTTTCAGATAAAGTATCGAACTACTAGGTTAATTTCACCTCCTATTAAGTTTAAAATTTTTGGAAAATTAGTTAATAGATTCAACCATTTTATATGACATTTGTCAATACTAGCATAGGATAAACATCCAGAAAGGTTGATATAAACCAGGATTTGGTTATGAATTATCCATCTTTTTTTTAAATACAAAACCTGAGTCATGAAAATGCATCAAGAACCCAGGTTTGGTTTTATGATGAAATAAGTATTATTTGAAATCCTCAGCGTAGTGACATGCTACAAAATGATTTGGCAAAATCTCCCGTAATTCAGGCTCTACTTGTGAACAATCTGGTTTGGCAAACGGGCAACGTGGGTGGAAGCGGCAGCCTGAGGGGGGGTGAATTGGATTAGGGATTTCGCCTTCTGGCATGGGTGTCGTTCTTCTGTCATGCGGGTTCGGTACCGGGACAGCTGCCATCAGAGCCTGAGTATACGGGTGCAGCGGCGCTGAGTATATGTCGCGTAAATCACCAATTTCTGCAATCTTTCCTAAATAAAGGATGGCGATCTTATCGCAGATGTATTTGGCAGTTGCCAGATCATGGGTGATAAACATGTAGGTCAGATTAAATTCTTCCTTTAATTGAACCATCAGATCCAACAATAATGACCGCACACTCACATCCGCCATGGCAATCGGTTCATCAGCCAGGATCAGATCCGGTTTGGTGATCAATGCCCGTGCAATCACCACACGTTGACGTTGCCCACCTGAGATTTGATGGGGATATTTATTAAAATAGAACCTTGCCGGAGATAATCCGACTTTCTCCATCATTTCCAGGGCAATATCGCGATGTTGACTGGCGGTTTCAGGATAATGAATTTTCAGACCCTGCATAACAGCTTCCCCAAATGACATACGCGGGTTCAAAGATGCCATGGGGTCCTGGAATATCACCTGCATGCGACGGCGTAATTTTCGTAGATCTTCTCTGCCTAATTTGGAGATATCAATCCCATCGAAATATACATCTCCAGCTGTTTTGGGTTCGAGGCCAATTGTGACACGGCCAATCGTTGTTTTACCGCTGCCACTTTCTCCTGCCAGACCTAGCACCTCTCCTTTGCGAATCTTAAAACTGACACCATCCACGGCATGCACATATTCCCGTTCTTTAGCAAATATCTGATCGATAAAATTGGTCTGAACGGGAAACCACTTTTTCATGTCCTTTACTTCAACCAGATAATCCTTTTCGTGTTTCAAATTTGTCTCACTCATTTGGACACCTCAGAGGTTTTTACTACTTTTTCGGGGTGATCCTGATATAACCAGCACTTCACATATCGTCCAGGTTCAGCTATCAGAAAATCCGGTTCATATTTTTCACAAATCTCCATCGCCTTAGGACAGCGGGGGTGAAACCGGCAGCCTGATGGGGGATGTGTCAGGTTGGGTGGTTCTCCACCCATTTTATAAAGCTCTTCTTTTTCATTTAGTTTAATCGTAGGAACGGATAGTAATAATCCTTGCGTGTATGGATGCAGAGGATTATCAAATATATCCTCCACCGAACCTAATTCAACAATATGACCTGCGTACATTACAGCCACACGATCGGACAGCTCTGCGACCAAAGCGATATTATGGGTAATGACCAATAACGTTACACCAAATTCATCCCGGATCTCTTTCAATTGGTCTGCCAATTTGGCTTCCACAATCACATCCAGGGAGGTAGTTGCCTCATCCGCCACAATGAGATTGGCGTTCAGTACCAACCCCAAACCTACCATGACCCGCTGGCGCATGCCACCTGAGAGCTGATGAGGATAACTGAGCATACGATCTTCTTGAATTCCAAGTTTTTCCAACAAGGTTTTCGCCCGTTCTAGAGCCTGCGCCAATTTCGTTTTGGGTTCATGCGTTTGGATTGCCTCGACAATATGCTGATCCACACGTTGAACTGGATTCAACGATGTCATTGGGTCTTGAAAGATCATGGATATCTTACGGCCTCGAAAATCTCGCATTTGCTTTTCGTTATAGGCCATGATATCTTCACCTTCAAAGATCAATTGGCCATTACTGATGTAACCAGGGGGTTGGATCATGCGCATCAGCGCTTTACCCATGGTGCTTTTTCCACAACCACTTTCACCTACAAGACCCAGGATCTCACCTTTGAAGATATCAAAGGAAATTCCATCCACGGCACTCACCGGACCCAACCTGGTTTCATAGGTTACCGTTAGATCTCTTATCTGCATTAATACTTCTTTTTCATTCATAAGCTTACCGCTCCGCCAATCGAGGATTAAGGATTTCAGAAAGGCTTTCTCCCAGCATGCTGAATGCAAGCGTTACCATTGATACCATCAAACCTGGATAGGTAATCAACCACCAGGCACGTCGTAAATAATCCTGCCCTCGCGCCAGATCAATACCCCAGTCAGGTGTATCTGGGGGTAATCCAAAACCTAAAAAGCTCAAACCTGCTTCGGTTAATATTGCATCACCAACATTCACCGAGAATATAATTACGACCGAAGGAATGACATTTGGAAAAACGTATTTTCGTAAAATGGTAAACCAGCTGGTACCCAAACTACGGGCGGCTTCCACATAAAGCTCCTCTTTTACCTGCAAGGTTTGACCACGCACAATTCTAAAATAAGTCGGTACATATAGCACCGCGATGGAGACGATAATATTCCCTATACCTGGACCCAGTACTGCGGCGATAGAGATCGCCAGAATTAATCCTGGAAATGAATACAGACTATCCATTAACAGGGTCAGTATGCGATCAAAAAAACCGCCAATAAATCCGCTAAACAAACCTAAAGGTACACCAATCACAAAGGAAACCAGGGCTGAACTAATGCCCACAATGAGGGCAATACGCGTTCCCCAAATAATTCGGCTGAATACATCCTGACCAATCTGGTTGGTTCCCATTACAAATCCCTTACTGCCCTCTTCACGTAACGTACCCGCTACCTGCAAATTAGGATAAGCATCTAAGGAATCCTCCAGAACACTTGGTGTAACGACAAAACCATCAATCTCACCACTATCCAGGGCAGCTAAACATTCTTCTAATGTATCGTATCTTCGTTGCCGGGGTTGATAGCGTACTCCTTCTGGTGCATTATCATTTAATTCAGTTAAAACTTCCCGCAAAGCTTGACTGGCCGGGCTTCCAACAATAAAGCCGATATTATTCGTCTTGTCGGCAATATCCACTAATGTGATTTCACCTCTTTCCACCTGCGATACCAAAACATATTCCGAGGGTGCCTGGCCAGGTTCTAGCAAGGATGGTCCGACTTCTGCCCTCGGATCATATGGAGCGAACCATTGTGGAAAAATACCGACCAAAATAATAAAAATCAGCGCTACACCACTGATGGCTACAAACCACCAATCACCACCATACCATCTTCTGGCAATAAATAGTTTGCGAACAAAACCAACGCGATCCAGATCAAGCATCCAATCCGGTACTTTTTCAGTCTTTGAGCTGTTTTTTTCAGATTCCATAGTTATTCTCTCTCATTGAATTATTCATTAGTAACGGATGCGTGGATCAATAAACGCATACAAGATATCCATTAAAAGGCTGACAAAAGCCACAAATAACGCAAAAACACCAATCGTTGCCTGTACAGCTGTGTAATCCCGAAGCTGAATTCTTTCCACCAGGTACCTACCCACCCCAGGTAAAGAGAAGGTTGTTTCAGTCAATACCGCTCCTGCCAACAAAATAGCAAACTGTAAGCCCAACAAAGTAAGAATTGGAATAAATGTATTTCTCAAAGCATGTTTATAGGCCAATCTGTTTTCCGGCAAACCTCGTGCTCTTCCAGCTGTAATGAAATCGGATTGAAGCATTTCGATCATATTAACGCGGGTGAGACGCACAAATACACCGGTCAACGCCAAACCCAATGTCACGGAAGGCAAAACAAGATGCATCAGGGATGAACCTAAGGCTGCCCAATTTTTGGTAAGGATTGAGTCAATCACATAAAAATTGGTTATCGTGTCAAAGTTCACCATTAATAGGGTATCCATCCGCCCCGCTAAAGGAAATATTGGAATCCGGACAGACAAAAGTATTTGAAATAATAAACCCATAAAAAAGACCGGAATCGAATAAATCACAATACTCCCTAAACGAATAATGTAATCGATTGGTTTCTTGCGGTTCTTGGCAGCATAGGAGCCAGAAAATATGCCGATCAAAGCAGTCAAAGTAATGGCAGGGATTGTTAATTCGATGGTTGCTGGCAAACGTTCTCCCAATTCATCTCGAATGGGTCGTTCTCCCTGTGTGAGAGCCGTTCCAAAATCAAGTGTTACCATATCCCAAAGAAAATCAAAATATTGCACGTACAATGGACGGTTCAACCCAAGGCGCTCTCGCAGAGCATCTGCCTGTTCGGCACTGACCCTGGGACCTAATTGTGAACGTATTGGATCACCAGGTAGAATTCTCATAATAAAGAAAATCATGGTTACAAGAATTAGCACCATCGGGATCGTTAACAACAATCGGGTGATTATAAATCTTCGTAAAGATGCCGACATCGAACTCTCCAATTTTCAAAATAAAAGGGGGCAAGGTTTCCCTCGCCCCCAATTGTTAATTTCTTTTTATCACCAGATTTTGTTTTTTTATCTTTCAAGGATCAATCAGGCGATAAATTCAACTCGAGAAACCGTTGAGGGCTTATTCACCATATGGAAAAGTGTGATTGAACACCATGTAGCGTAATGCTGGAGCATCTACTTTATCAACAGTGACACCATCAACACTCTGCAAACGAATGGCTTCCACAGGACCTAAAGTTCGCCATGCAACATCAATCTCGCCTTTTTCAATGGCATTCGACATGGTGGTCGGATCTGCAAAGTAGCGGATGATCACAGTTTTGATCAATGGTGCTTCACCAATATAGTTCGGATTGGCTTCCAGAACCATTTGTTGACCAGGTTCATGCGAAACCATCTTGTATGGTCCAATTCCATCCAGTTCAGTCGGGAATTGATTAATCGTCATCCACAAATTCATTCGGATTGGCTGGAACAAAAGGAGCAGTGGCTGATAATGCCGGGAAGAATCCGAAAGGAGCTTTCAGGTTGTAAGCAACTGTCAGATCATCGACTGCTTCTACACTATCAACATACAATTGAATCAAACCAGAAACCTGACCTTCCAGAGAATTCAGGCGGTCCCATGAATCAACATATGTTTGTGCGTTCACAGGTGTGCCATCAGCAAATGTCAAACCTTCTTTGATGGTGAAGGTAAATGTTAAACCATCGTCACTCACTTCAGGGAAATCAGCTGCTGCACCGGGAACCAGTTCTGAGGTACCAGGGGTGTAGGATAGCAGTGCCATACCGGTATTTTTGATAATTTCCCAGTCATGGGTGGCATAGGCATCGCTGGATCAAGACTGTTGACCTCATCGGTTGTACCAATGATGATCGTATCAGTGTTGCCGGAAGCAGGTGCGGCATCGGCACCAAAGGAAAGCACATTGTAGTTGAATTCAAATGGTGGACCAACTACTACGCCTTCCACGCCATCACGATAGGAAACAAATTCGGGTTCCCAGAACAACGGAATGGTGGGAACATCTTCAGCGTAAAGATCGCCAATTTGTTGATATAGGCTTTCGCGTTCTGCAGGATCAGCAGTAGAAGCAGCAGCCAGCAAGAGAGCATCCATTTCTTCATTACAGTAGATTAGACACCATTGTCAGGTGACTGGATACAGGAAGCAAATGGGGACAACCAGTTTTCTGGATCAGCAAAATCCGGGAACCAACCCAACATAAAGAAGGGTAATTCACCCGCCACAAATCCATCTACATATTCTGCCCAGTTCAAAACCTTAAGTTCAACCTTGATAACACCGGTCTCTTCCAATTGTTCTTTGATCACCTGCATAACGTCAGCGGTGGTGGTGCCGTAATGTTCAGGGGGATACCACAATGTGAATTCAAATGGCATTTCCTCGGAATAACCTTCACTCTTCACAAGCTCAATGGCCATATCCAGGTCACGGGTTCCGTATTTATCCAGGAAAGGTTCTGTGGCATAAGGATAACCAACAGGTACCATATGATAAGCAGGAATATTGCGACCTTCAAAGACACGGTCAACGATGACTTCACGATCAATGGCGGCGGCAACTGCCTGACGTAATGGCTGCGTCCACAGAAATTCTCGATCAGGAATTCCAGCGGGTTCTTCAACCGCTGGTTCTTCAGCCGCTGGTTCTTCGCTGCCGGTTCTTCAGCAACGGTTGATACAGCTGGTTCTTCAGCAGCAGGTTCTTCTGAAGGTGTAGGAGCTTCAGCCTGGCAGGCAACTAAAAGCATGCTGGCAACCAGCAACATAAATATTACACGTAAAAACGCTTTTTGTCTCATAATCTTTCTCCTAATATCATAAAGTGTTGATAATCGGTAACAAATAGGGTAGTTAAACAATTTTAATCTTAATATTTTCACCTCCTTATTTATTTAGGTCAATATTTTGGGAATTTATTTCACTTTTATTCAACCACTTACGATATATAAGTCAATCCTTCATAAGGACGTAATTGTTACCTGGTCATCGGTTGGGAAACCTCGATCAAGTTCCGTCTTGACAGTGTTCCGTCCTACATGTATAATCCAGATCGATATACTCCATGGGGGTATATTAGTAAATCTGAAACTTGAGGTGAATGAATGCCATTGTATGAGTATGTTTGTAATGATTGTGGACAACCCTTCGAAAAAATGATGCGCTTTAGCGAGTTAAATCAATCCCCCAGTTGCCCAACCTGCGCTGGAATCAATACCAGCAAACAAATCTCATTATTTGCCAGTTCTGGGTCATCCTCCTCTTCGAGTTCTTCCAGTTGCGGTAACAGCCCCACCAGCCGCTTTCGCTGAGGGGGATAAATCGCCTGCGTGTCAGGCAGAAAACGAAATCGTATGCAACTCACCGATAATCAGGCTAAAGACAAGTTAATCAACCGCTTACACCGAATTGAAGGTCAGGTGCGCGGGGTTCAATCAATGATATCTGATGAGCGTAATTGTCGCGATATTTTACAACAATTAAGTGCAATTCGCTCAGCCGTACAGGGAGTCAGCTTACTTCTGCTGGAAAACTACATGTCGGATTGTTTTGTGAACCTGGAGGAGAAAAATCCCCAGGAGCGGGATGAATTATTAAAAGATCTTATTCAAATGCTGGGAAAGACCCCATAAGGGAGAGAATGATGGCAAAAGCAAAAATAATCTGGCAACCGGGTGCAAAGAGCTTTATTGGGATTGATTCCACCAACCACTCCGTTGTTTTATCCACACCCGATGAAGGCATTGGTATGAAGCCCTCCGAATTATTATTGGTTGCGGTTGGATCCTGCACCGCCGTAGATGTGGTAAACATTCTGGAAAAGAAGCGTTTTCAATTAAATCGGCTTGAGGTTCAGGTATCAGCAGAACAGGATGCTGATCCACCCTGGACCTTCCGTAAGATTCACATTCACTACATATTACAGGGTGCGGAGTTAACCGATAAAGCGGTGCAACAGGCTATTCAACTTTCAGAAGAAAAATATTGTTCTGTCTCCGCTACGGTCCGCGCCACTGCAGAAATCAGCACCTCGTACGAACTTCTGTAATCAAATAACCGATTTAAGGCAAATCTGCCGGGCTGACACCCAATTCATCCGGCATGAAGCGCATCCCCTTGAGCTCTTCAAAGGTCAGGTACTTACCTTCCAATTCAGTCCGTTCGTTTTTCAATGCTTCATATAAATAGGTATAACTGGTCATCACCCGCGCTTTCCAGTTCAGGTTCAGGTTGCGTGCCACCTTCTGAATGCTGGTTCCATCAGGACCTTCAATTTCGATGAAATTTCCATACGGTAATTCATCCAGTACAACCAACGTATCCAGCAGTGAATAGGTGGTGCGGAATTTTTCATATGCCATCACCACTTCAAATCCCAGTCCTTCCAGTAATGTCCGTGCAGTATCAAAGTCATCCACCAGCACTTCAATTTCCTGCCGGATGCTGACTGGTTTACCAGCTTCCGCTGCGCCTTTGAATGTCAGAATATTTTCTTTGTCTTTCCGCAAGCGTAAAACATGACGTTGATGACGTAAGCGCCCATCAGCGGTATCGAAACGTAGATTCGACTCAAAACAACGTTCCTGTAGCAGTGTGCCATCTAACTCTAAAATTTTTTGCTCGATTTCTTTTAAGGAAAGTACATAAAATTTCACTTCAATTTCAACATCATTGTTGTTTTTCATTAATCATCCTTTTGGCAACTTGTTTTTTGTGAGGTAAAAATAGCCAAATACAAAACCTAAATAAATGCTGGTTGCCACAATCCGAAATGGCCAATTATACAAAGCAATCCTGCTCTGGGAAAAAACTAAATAATCCAGCCACCAGCCGGCTGCCAATATCACGACACTGATTTGAATATATTTTTGGCTCCATTCTAATCGTAGCCACGTGCTCAGCGCTCCAATGGTGCCAACGACCCCAATCACTGCACCACTGATCAAACTATACCACGGACCTGGTCTGACGCCAAACCGCAACAATGTTTCCCATTGATAAATGCTCTGGTATACCCGCAACCAGCCCATCACAGCAATAATGGCCAGAGAGAGTATGATTAGCTTCAGTAAGAATGGTCGTCTCTTTATCAATCTTTCCTTCCTGATGGAATTGTACTCGAAGTCTGGTCAGGCAGAAAAAATCGTATCATCTTTCTCAGTTGTTCATGCTCTGAGAGGATTATGGGGAAAACTGTAATTCCCACAAGTGAACGTGTGCTGGTTCTGTATTGTTTAGGTTAGTAACCCTGATATCCACCCATAGCACAGAGGTCATTTCTGGTAAATCCAGTTCCACGAAACGTGGTTCGGAATCATCCGAAAGATTCATCAATAGGGGGATTGGCTCGACTGCACCATCTGACCACACATGGATTTCTATCTTGGTTGGTTCTCCTCCCACCCGTAGAATAATTCTTGAAACCTGGCGAGGTTGTAAAAACCGCACAATCACCTGAAATGGATTTGCTTCCCAGGTTCGCGTCAGCGTGGACGGATTCCCATCAAAGATGTCCTGGATCCCACCCATGTCCAGCGCAGAGTACTCAACTTCAATTTCTTCCCCATCCACCATGAAGAGTGTGGCTTTGTTCAGAATACGTCGGGCAGCCAATTCCGCAGCAAAGATTTCCTCGATATTCTCAACATACACTAATGTGCTGAAGTAAAAACCAGGCGCTCCGTTCGGAAGTTGAATCATTTTTTCAGTCTGTATGTTGGTGAATTTTTGGCTCTCCCGAACGTTTTGCATTTCTTCTGGAATCATTACAAATACCATTTCAGGGTCGATAGGTCGGTACTCGGATATATACCCATCAATGCTGCCCATCTGGAAAGGTAAAGGATCATCAAAAAAGAAGCGCGCCAGAACATCCGCACTGTTTGCCCAGGTTGATGTCACATAGAATTTCTTCTCCGGGTTATTATTCAATTCTTCATGAATGGTTCCAAACACCTGTCTGGCGCCATATTGCATACCGTACATGCCATAATTCGTAAACCACATTGGTCCGTTGCGCAAGGCATCTGTGAGCATGCTGATATTCAAAATAATCAATAACACAAATACGACAAATCCAATACCTGCAGCGATTGGTAAAGAGGGATTGAATCGGTTTTTGATCTTTTTTTCCAGCCATTGCCAGCATATGACCAATCCTATACTGGTTAACACGGTTGCGGGGATAACCATCACCAATGCACGCGTGATACCCAGTTGCACCAGTGCAGCACCACTGGGAGCAACCAGCAGCACGATCAATACCAACCTGGCAAATGATAGTTTGAAATGTCTGATACTCCACAGGATGCCAATCAGAGCGAATGGCAATCCAGGCAACCATAAATGCCCATAATCTTTCATCAGATGACGTTGTAAATCAACACCGTTAGGCAGATACCAGTAGAGAGGATTCAATCCTCGCAGATATTCACTCAAAAAACTCAACCATTTTTCACCCAATGGGATATCCTGCACCCAATAGGAACCCAATATTTCTAAATGTCGTTGTGTCTCACCTGGATGGTTCAGGGTATAACGCAGGAAAGGGATCAGAAAAACGAGTCCGACCCCAATTGCCTTTAGAAAAATAGATTTGTGTTGCCAGTGGTAGCGCCAGTCACTCAACAAGAAGCACAATAAAGTTAGCACCAACACCAATCGCATGGGGCTATAGCTGTAAAAAGCCAGTGTTGCCAGAACAGCTGCTCCAAACAGAAACCGTAGATTGCCATTCCGATACGACACATAACAACCCACAAATCCAGCATAAAAGGAGACCGCCATGGCAGTTTCAAGGGCTGTTCGGGAATGTAAAAACCAGGCTGGCATTAAAGACAGCATCAAAATTGCCAGCCACCCAAAATGAGACTTGTAGCCTTTTTCAATCATCCACCCCACACCCACAGCTGCCAGAAGCGTCACCAAAGCGGCTGCACCACGGGTTGCCCAGATTTCCTTCCCAAACAACCACACTGGTAATACCTGAAAATAGACCGAAGTGCTCAGGTTGTATTGGCCACCATTTTCAAAGAAAGTGGGTAAAAATTCATCGCGATGGTTAAAAAAATTATCACGAATCAGATCGGCTGCGTGCACGCTTTGAATGGCTTCGTCACCGAGAAAGTTAATCGGAAAATTTTCAATTCCAATCAATCGCACCAATAGATACACCAGCAAAGCCAGTAGAAATCCCAACCTGGATAATTGCATTCCTTTGAATGCAGAAATCATGCCTACCTGTTTTTGCTTCTGCTTGCGGGTGGGTTTCAACACCTCGGTGTAATCAAACTGACCTTCGTGATCGAGATGATTGCAAATCACTTCGACTTCATGATCGGGTGGTAGATTGACTTCAATGATCAATTTTTTATCCACCAGTTTTTGAGTGGTCAAATCAGGTTTGGGTGAATTTTGGGTGTCGTTTTGCATTCATTTTGATTATAGCATTTTGAATTTAAGCTGACTCACTGACATATGGCATCAGTGTATGATCTATTGGGGTAATTGGGTGTTTTTGGCGTGCAGCTGCACGCCAAAAACACCTAATCCACTAATAATTGAAAGGATACACATCAGTTCAGTAGAAAAATGGGATTATCATCAAAAATGCCGTAAAATTAGAGGCACATCAATTCAACAAGCATTGATGAAAAAAGAGAATAAAAGCAGGTATTATGAGTGAAGAAATCACCCCCGAAATTTTCAATCATCTTGTCACCCTGGCTGCCCTGGAATTGGACGAAAAACAGGCAGCCTATTTACGCCGTGAGTTGAATCAGCAACTGAAAGCCATTCATGAATTGGAAGCCATTCCCCTGGATGAAGATTTAAAGGTCACTACTCATGGTGTCTCCTACAATCTGGCAACCAGCCCTGCATTGCGAGAGGACACCTGGATGCCACATCGCAACCCGGATGAGATTCTGGCGCAAGCGCCCCAGGTGGATGAGCATTACATCATCGTACCCGATATCCCACACGAGAAACTGGATTAATCCATGGAACTTTGCGATCGCTCAGCCCACGAATTATTGGATTTATTACGCAGCAAACAGGTATCTGCAGAAGAAGTTGTGCAAAGCAACCTGCAACGGATTGCTGCTGTGGACGGACGCCCCGGTAGTCTGGAATCTGGAGAGGAAACCGTTCAGGACAGGGACACAGTACACGCCTTCATCTCTGTCGCAGCCGAACAGGCACTGCATCAGGCAAAAACTATCGACCAGCAATTGGCAAGAGGTGAACAGGTTGGACCCCTGGCTGGCATTCCTTTTTCAGCGAAAGACGTCTTCTGTGTCAAAGATACTTACACCACTGCAGCCTCAAAAATCCTGGCGAATTTCAAAGCACCTTATACCTCCACAGCGGTAGAACGCCTGCAGCAGCAAGGTGCTATCATGCTCGGCAAAGTCAATCTGGATGAATTCACGTATGGCTCTTCCAACGAGTCGACCGCTTTTCAGCCCTGCCCACGCAACCCCTGGGATACCAGCCGGGTGCCAGGTGGCTCATCCGGAGGTAGCACTGCATCCGTAGCCGCTGGTGAGGTGCCTTTATCACTCGGGACTGATACCGCGGGTTCCATTCGCCAACCTGCAGCGTTTTGTGGCGTGGTGGGTGTCAAACCTACTTATGGACGTGTCTCACGTTATGGCATCATCGCTTTCGCCTCCTCACTCGATTGCCCGGGCCCAATCGCTCGGGATGTCACCGATGCTGCATTGATGCTGCAAGCCATCGCCGGGGCTGATCCCCGTGACAGTACCGCTGCCAATGTACCCGTACCGGACTACCTGGCTACTCTCGAGCAGGGTGTAAAAGGCAAGCGCATCGGTTTATCACCTGACTATTTCCAGATCAGCTACATGGATGCCGAAAGTGGCGAGATCCACCAGAAACCGGTGCAGGAGGATATCCGCGCCGCTGTCTATCACGCCGCTGAAGTATTGCGCAGGATGGGCGCAGAGATCATCGAGGATGTTCCCATGCCCAACACCCGTTATGGTATCCCGGCATTTTTCGTCATCAGCCGGGTGGAAGCTGCTTCTAATTTGCACCGCTATGATGGCGTCAAATATGGCTACCGTACCCCCAGTGCAGAAGATGATTTGCGCGTCATGTACCGCAAGACCCGCAACGAAGCCTTCGGTTTACAACCCAAATTACGCATCCTGATGGGTATGTATGTCAGTGCTGCCCAATATTCTGAACAGTATTACAACCGTGCCCTCAAAGTGCGCGCTTTATTGCGCCGTGATTTCGACCAGATCTTTGACCTACAGGGAAAATATCGTCTGGATGCGCTGCTGACGCCCACCACCCCCACCACAGCCTTCCCTATTGGTGCGATCTATGGCGATTCGGTACTGATGCAATACTCTGATCAGTTCACTGTCACCGCCAACCATGCCGGAATCCCTGGCATTTCCCTCCCGGGCGGTATCGCTTCTGACGGTTTGCCCATCGGTGTCCAGTTGCTAGGCCCGGATTATTCCGAGCACACGCTTCTGCAAATGGGACGATCTCTTGAAATCGGCACCCAGGATGAAGCCTGGCGCTCACAAAAGCCAGCTCTTACGTTGAGGTGGAAACATGAAAATCGATAACCGACCTACCCTTCAAACCACCTCCTGGAGGATTGCATGACAGAATACGAAGTTGTAATTGGACTGGAAACACATATCCAGCTGAATACCAAAACCAAAATTTTTTGCGCCTGCAAAGCTGACTCCTGGGACGATGAACCCAATACCAATATCTGCCCGGTCTGTACGGGATTACCAGGTGTATTGCCTGTGTTGAACAAAGCTGTCGTGGAGAAAGGCGTGCTGCTGGCCAAAGCGATGCACTCCGATATCCGCATGCGCTCTTTTTTCGACCGCAAGAATTATTTCTATCCCGACCTGCCCAAAGGCTACCAGATCTCTCAATATGATCTCTCGCTTGCCAGTGGCGGTTTCCTCGATATTCCCATGCCGGAAGGTTATACCCGCCGGGTTAGTATCCACAAATTGCACATGGAAGAGGATGCTGGGAAAACCAAAAACGCTGGCAACCTGCGCCTGATCGACTTCAATCGTTGTGGTGTCCCGCTGGTCGAAATGGTCACCGGGCCGGACTTACGCTCAGCCAATGAAGCTGCCCAATATCTGATCCGCCTGCGCCAGTTACTGCGTTGGTTAGGTATCTCCGAAGCTGACATGGAAAAAGGTCACCTGCGATGCGATGCGAATGTTTCTATCCGGCCGAAAGGTTCAGACCAACTCTTCACCAAAACCGAGATCAAGAACGTTAACTCCATAGATAACGTGAAAAACGCCATCGAGCACGAAGTTGAACGCCAGATTCGCGAGGTGGAAGCCGGTAACCGTGTGCACGCCTGGACGTTGGATTGGGATGAGGAGAAGAACGAACTACGCAAGATGCGCTCCAAGGAAACCGAAGCTGATTATCGCTACTTCCGCGAGCCAGACTTACTACCCCTGGATCTGACACAAGCATGGCTGGATGAAATTTTGACAGACTTCCCCGAACTACCCCTGGAACGCAAAACACGTTTTATCACCGAATACAAATTGCCTGAATACGATGCCGACATCCTGACCGGGGAACGTAACCTCTCCGATTATTTCGAAACCGCTGTGAAGATGTATGCTGGCGACCCCAAGAAGGTTTCCAATTACCTGATGAACGACATCCTGCGTATGCTCAATGAAAGTGGCAAAACTGCCAACCAGCTGCAACTCACCCCTGCCTACCTGGCAGAGATCCTCAAAATGGTCGATGCAGGGCAGATCAACACCTCCACCGGCAAGAGTCTGCTGGAGAAAGTGGAAAGCCGCGGTAAATCCCCCAAAAGCATCGTCGAGACCGAAGGTCTGGGTCTGGTCAGTGATGATTCTGCCATTCGGGCCGTGGCGGAGAAGATCGTGGCAGCCAACCCCAAAGAAGTTGAAACCTTTCGGGCTGGAAAAGAGACCCTGATTGGCTGGTTCACCGGTCAGGTCATGCGTGAAATGCGCGGCAAAGCCGATCCCAAGCTAGCCACACAGATTTTACTGGAGCTGCTGAAGAAATAACAAGGTCCTGGAAATAAATTAAGATGCTAAAACGGAGATACTTCATCGATAACGCGAAAATGAAGTGTGTTCATCAATTCCATAAACGGGCTTAATAAGGATTCTCGGTCTGATGAAGATGGAATGATGCTGAAACCAAGCGTATCATAGTAAGTATTCCTGGTTCTGGTTAGAAACCGCATTTCATAACCATCTTCCTCATTGGTTTTTAGAAATAAGGAAACTGGATAGCCATCCAGAATGGTAGTTTCGCTAATTAAAATATATTCCCCAACCGTTGTTAATAAAGTATATGCTTCATCGTATTTTTTTATAGCATCCGATATTTCCGGATAATAAACAATGCTGTAGCGTAATGAACCAATTTCTCCTGCATTCATATCAGGATTTATGAAACGAACATAAAACATTCTGAGGCCTTCATCAGTAATTAAATCAGAATACTCCTGATCGAGTATGAACGCTTGCGTTTCAGGGTAATCAAAAATAAAATCAAAAAGGTCTTCCTCATAAATCTCTCCCTGAAATGGGTTTACTGTCGGAATCGGAATGGGTGTTTCTGTAGGTATAAGCGTAGGTAAAATGATTTTCGTTTTATAAACTGTAGGGGTTGGTTTTACCATACGATTAATTGGAATATTGAAAATTGCTAAAGAAAAACAAATCAAAGAATTTATTACTGCCCCAACAATGATTAAATTTTTATTCATTCATTTTTCCCGGGAAGAATTATTGAATTCATTATAGGGAATTTTTAAAGTTCTACTATTATCAGTTTTGTTAACTAGTAGAGACTAATCCAACAATTATCTGACTTAGAAAAAGTTCTCGAGCCGCATTAATACAAAAATTTCAATTATTACTGAAAGGTCAAAAAATTGTAGACGATATTTGGGATTCTTTTCATAATTTAAAATCCATTCGCATGTGTTACACCTAATCCCTGCGAATCGAACTAAATTAAGGAATTAACGTGCTTGTCAGGATACTTTTTCCAAGTAAATTCCAATTTTTCCAAAGAAAAGATCATGGCATGAGTTTATCTATGAATAATTTTAAAACGTATTAGTCAAGAAATCAAAATTCACACCTTGAAATGTATGATTGGCTATTGGAGATACTAATCCTAGTTAAGACTGCCTTTCCATGTTCCACTTGAAGCTGGACAAACAATGTCAAGGTAAATTTCGTTATACCTAAATGTTTCCCATGTTCCTTCTGCATTCTCACTGTCGATAAATTTCCCATTGATGACTACCTTAGGAAAGAGATCGGAGTGATCAGAGGTCGTCACAGTGAATGCACTGTTTTTGAGTTCGATCTTAATGGGATTGGGGGGTAGAATAGATAAATTTTGTTCTCCACATGGGTATGCAATATAACCAAGGAATACATTTGCACCATCTGATCCAATGGTAAATTGCATGGCAAAAGAGCCATCATCGCTCTTTCCAACCCATTCTCCTTTTTTGATGCTAATACCATTTTCACCTGCTGTGACCAAATTGCTGGAGCATGCAATGAGTGTTAATAGGATACTTAAGATTAAAAATCGAAAGAAAGTTTTGTTACCTATATATCTATTCTTAATTGTAAAGGAAGATATTTTCCGCATACCAGAATCCGTTTCATTTTATTAGTTTATTCATCATATTAACTTAATAATATTTTTTCACAGGAATCATTCTTTTACAGTCTGTGAAGATAAAAGCTCTGACTTCTTTTTTCGGTAGAAATTTAACCTAATTTCAATTTCATTTTTCTGTTGTTTGGCTCTATATACTCTCCAAATATTAAAACCTAAATAAAGTAACCCGAAACCAGTGATAATCAAATAAACTTCACTTAAAGAAATTTTTAAAGCCATATAGATTACAATACCAATACTTAGGATTAAGGGTAACCACCCTTCCGTTTTTTTTTGAAAAAGTTGTGCTTCGTTAGCTTTAATCCTTTGATCTATCTCAACGATATCAGTCATATTATCAAGTTCGACTTTGAATTTATCAGGATTTTGGATATTATCATTCATGGTTAAATTCCTTTATTCCTACTTAATCATTAAACGAAAACAACCTAAAAAATTATTTATATTATGACTGTTTTATTGCAATTTTGTTGTTTATTCAAATTACCTTTAGACGATGATAGAAAAAAATCTCTAGATAAAATTATTGTCTCCATCAGTATATTGGAATTAATTTAAAATTACAACAATAAAATATTTATGATAATAAAGTTTTTTTTATTGGGATTGAGCACACAAAACAGTTAGCCGGTTGGATTCAATTATCCGATTTTAAAACTTATGTAATCTCAATCAATTGCTTATCGAAATCTGAAAAATAATTCGAAAAATCATAACGGATAGCCGCACTGATATCCGGTAAAAGCATGGATGGGCTGATTTCTGCCATGAAAATAGTAAAAAGATGTTGAAAAAATTGGACGAAGGGATCTTTTGTCATAAAAGTAGTTTTCCGTGTAAACATGTCATATTGTGCATAGATTGCTGGATTACTCAGAATTAAAACACCATCTGGTACAACACCTGAAGTTCCCTTGTTTGCTGTTTGATAAAGTTTCACAAATTCATCCTGATCAACCGAATTACTAAATGAGAAAACAAAGGTCTTTGGTACGGTTCTTAATTTCAGTTCCATGTAATCCTGGGAGTTATTCGCCATAATATTGTGTTTTGTGGGTTTCAGATTTTTTACACTGGCACAATTAATGAAAGGTTGTCTTAATTCAATCGTTTTATTCCTGGGTAATATTTCAATCGTCGCAATAACACTCTCGAGCAGGTAGGTATTTTGGTAATCGGACGATCTAAAGACTGGATAATTGGATCGATACAAAACAATGTCTTGTTTCGATGATTTTCGACCTGTAAAATCGACAATTTCACCAGCAGCAATATCAATGTTTGAGGGCAAAAATCTTTGTAGAAAATCCATGATGAAAAATAATCTCAAAGAAATATGATTTTTAGGATCATCTGGAAGCTTAGAATATGCCTTAGAGAATTCCGATAACGATTTCTGTGTATTCTTACAAAAGTCTAGAAAAGGAAACATAACCACTCCTTTATTTATTAATGAATTAGCGTATCTTCTCAATAAGTCGGGGCAAGTGGGTGTTTTTGTCTTTCAGATGAAAGACAAAAACACCCAGACTGCTAATTATTGAAAGGATACAATTTAGCTGATTTCATTGTACTATAAATAGAATATTTTTTCTATTTAATTTAAGGTAATAATAGGAATTATTTAAGAAATAGGAAATTAGATTTCCGTTTCGATTTATTTTATTCCACCACTTTGACGGACATAGCGAACCACAAATTCCGCTGTGCTCTCCATTCTCTCTTTATATTCGTCTAGTAATTCCGGATACAGATGTGTACCACCGGTTGCCCATAGATTCCAATAAACTTCAAAAGCAGCCAGAAAAAGGTCTATCAGGTTTGCTTGCTCCTCTGGTAACTTTCTGAATTCTGTATATCCCTTTAAAAGCGCATCTTTATACTCTGTGTAATCAGGACGATCTCTGACTGCATCCAATGCCACAGCCAGGTCAAAGACATAATACCCAAATCCGGAATCATCAAAGTCAATGGCTCTCGGTTCGCCATGCCAGAACAGCAAATTGGCATCCACGCCTAAATCCCCATGGATCAAACCAAAAATTTCGGGTGTCTGACCCCACTCATCCATCAACTCCTTCACACGCTCTACCACAATTGAAAAAGCTTCCCTGTGGAATGGGGATAACAAAGTCCAGGCATCTCCATTTGGCATACCACTTCCGACATCATTCTGGAACAATCCCTCCCAGTCAAATTTCCGTTTAATGGAGTCTGCTGGTATCTGCCAATCAGAAGCGAAATTGTGTAACTGTGCCATCAATCTTCCTTGTGCATGGAAGTGGTGTGGGCGAAAATTATTTTTCACTGATCTTCCATTGACCCACCTTAATAATGAACAATGTCGTGTTAAAGGTATGCCAGGTATTTCCTGTAAATGCAATAAGCTGCCATCGAGCGTTGGAATTGGGTCCGGTACTGGCAAATTCGCGTCAAAACGCATAGATAATAACCACTGCAATTCAAGGTGTATCGCTTCCACTTCCTGGTAACCAGGTTGATGGATCCTTAATAAATACTGATTTTTCTGAAAGAATTCACAGCCTTGCTTTATTGTAGGTAAACTGCTAGTCTGAACTCGAAAAAGAGTATTCCCTGCTTGACGGATAAATTGAATGTTGGCATTTTGACACCCATAGGCTTGCAATGCGGATTTTGCCAATATCCTCATTCTGCGGATACGTCCTAATCGGGTAAGTTCTTCGAATGGTTTCATTACCTATCCTTCTAAATGAATGGGCATGTTATGTCATGATTGGATCTCATGATTTTTTTAACGAAACAACAATACAAATAATGCCAATTCCTACCAGGATCACACCAGGAATCCACACCTGCATAGCGAGTAACACCACGCCAATGATCACCCCCAATATTCCGATTACAAAGTTAATTCGTTGCACAATCTTATCTGCTGCTAATGCATTCTTTCCACTTGCTACGATTGTCCATTTCAATATCGTACCACCATCAACCATGGGTAAAGGTAATAGGCTGCCAATCAAGATAAAACCATGCCCAACTGTAGAAATTACAGCTAATTCCCGAACAATAACATTTCCTGACACTACTCCATAAACGGCCAGACTCAGGATTAATCCCAAAGTACTGAAAATTGGACCACCTATCGCGCGTATCCTATGTACATTGGGTGATACATTATTATCCCAATAAAGTGTACGCGGCATATCGCCTATTATGGAGATTTCGTCCATTGGCGCTTTTGCATAGCGAGCACTGAATATGTGAGCAATTGCATGTCCAAAGTCAGCAATCAGTAAAATGACAACTGAAACAAAACCGATGAGTATGCTTTTCCAGAAATCTCGCTCTGGATACCTTAAATAATATATCCAGGTAATCCCAATCCAAAGGGCAACTATGGGGATTAAAACCGTGAACTTCACTTTAACTGGTGTGTCGAAAATTTTAAACGATACCATTATCTCTCTCCTTGCAGATTGTTATTTGGATTAGAGAACCTGTTTTGCTAAACGATTAAGTTTGGTATTTTACCCTTTAATTGGTCTGATTCATCCTTCAATCCTATGAACAATTGACCATTTGTGCGAGAGGAATTGTGATCAACTTTGTTGTTCATGTCATTATTGAAGTACTGACATGAACTCTTCAACATCTTGAATAAATTTCAGTACACCATTCCGAATCTGTTCGGTCACTGCATCCAGATCATCAAAATCCGGATTTTCTGTCAGTACATGCTTGAGAATCGCATCCTCACCCTGCGTGGTCTTCACCAAATGATATTGATTCCAGCCATTATCCTTGATAATTTGCCAGTATTGTTTTTGAATCTGTTTGTTCACCCCAAATAACCAGGCTTCAAATTGACAGGTTTCATGGATAAAGACAATCCCTGTTTTAAGCTTTCGTTGTTGTAATGAATCCGAAAAGAATGAAAAATAGGACATATCCATATAGCCAAAATATAAATTGCCCGACACATTATATTCCGGATACTCAGCTTGCAAATAAGCTTTCAAGCCCAACATATACTCCATAATGCCCCGATAAGCCCTGGGTATCACCCCCTGCTGCATTTGTTGCTTATATTCCATCATCACCTCATGAAATGATTCCATGCTTTTCTCCTTTCTTTGAATTGAACAAAGGACTGATGGTCATAATAATAATTATATATAAGGTGTTAAGATATCGAGTTCTTGAGCTGTAAACACAACCAGTAACACCAATCAAAAGAAAATTCACTTACTTAATTATGAGGATCCTAATTCGTGAATTCGTGATTAAATTCGTGGACGGCAAATTAGAGACTTCGATTTTCGCTGAAAACTACGATGAAATCAAACCAGATGATAGTAAAAGTGGAAAGAAACAATGCTTTACTTTTCACCTTAAATCTAAATTTTTGAACCATAAATTCCAGACTCAAAATTCTCATAATACAACATACAGTACAGGATCACCTTGAGCCATGAGAAATCAGCCATCAGCCTATAGCTTTTCACTAAAAAGGTACTTGACTTAGGACACATGTTCGTGTTATTATATAGTACAAATATTCGATTATTAAGGAGATTTCAAATGGCTAGAAAAAGAGAAGGTCTCAGTGACCGCCATCGCAGGATAATGGAATATCTGACCGAGTTCATCGATGAATTTGGCTATTCCCCTTCTATTCGTGAAATCGGTGATTCCATCGATGTTAAATCAACCTCATTGGTAGACTATTACCTCAACCAACTGGAAGAAAAAGAATACATCTCACGCGAAGGACGCATCTCCCGCAGTATCCGTGTACTGAAACCAATGCGCTCCGCTGGCAAAGCCATCAGCACAAAAGTTCGGGACACCGTTCGCGCAGTTAACTCCGCGGTGGACAACCTAGTCAACATTCCACTACGTGGCCGAATTGTCGCCAGTTCTCCGATTCCTATGCCTACTTCCGATTTCAATTACTACGATTCAGAAAGTGGTGTGGAAATCGCGCGTAGCCTTTTGCCTGCTCGTGAACGCGTTAGCGAGCTTTTTGCTCTTGAAGTGCAGGGAGACTCCATGATCGATGCCATGGTCAATGATGGCGATCTGATCATCATCCGTCCTTCCAATCAGGCTGTCAACGGTGAAATGGTCGCGGTCTGGCTGGATGATAAAGATGAGACCACCCTCAAATATTTCTACAAAGAGAAAAGCCGCATCCGCTTGCAACCCGCCAATCCCACCATGGATCCCATCTACATTGATAATCCGGAAGCATTGCGTATCATGGGTAAAGTTGTGATGGTTATCCGTCAATACAAAAGCGAAATTTTGTAAACTTAAAATTCTCCTTTTCAAAAGATCCTTTTCTTGCCATTGATAAGTATCAAAAAACGGCTGAACAATTCAGCCGTTTTTTTAGTTTTATCCGAATTGGATTAGGCAACTACTACTTCAGCGCCTGCTTCAACCAATTTCTTCTTGGCATCTTCGGCAGCTTCTTTTGAAACGCCGGTGAGGACCTTTGAGTCAGCAGCTTCAGCCATATTCTTGGCTTCTACGAGACCCAGGTTGGTCAGTTGGCGGATAACCTTAATGGTTTCAATTTTCTTGGGACCAGCATTTTTGAGAACGACATCGAACTCAGTCTGTTCTTCAACTTCTTCAGCGGCAGCAGCAGGACCAGCAGCAGCAACAGCAGCGACAGGTGCAGCGGCGGAAACGCCCCATTTTTCTTCCAACATCTTAACAAGATCAGCAGCTTCTAAAACAGAAAGCTCGCTCAACATATCAACAATTTTAGCTAAATCAGCCATTTCTAATCACTCCTTAAGTGTATTTTATAATTTTTTAATTAATTTCTTACTTATCCTTGTTCAGAATAAGCTTTTACTACAGCTGCCAATCCACGAGCAGGTTCAGCAATGGTACGAACCAGTTTGCTGGCTGGTGAATTGATTAAACCTAACAGGGTAGCGCGTAACACCGGTAAACCGGGTAATTCTGCCAGTGAGTCAACATCTTTTTGGGAAATCTTGCGGGATCCCAAATAACCACTTTTTACAGCAAAGACCTCAGATTTTTTGGTTACTTCTTTGAATACCTTTGCTAAAGCGGGAGGATCACTGAATGCGAAACCTGCCATTGTCGTACCTTCCATTTCAAATTCAGCATCAATGCCTGTGTTCTGGAAAGCCTTTGATAACAATGTGTTTTTCACAACGTGAATTTCACTGCCAGTCTCACGAACTTTTTTGCGCAAATCATCAATTTCTTTCATGCTCATTTTCTGATATTCAAGAAAGAAAACTGCTTCACTGCCATGCAGCCACTGCTCGTATTGAGACATCATTTTCCCTTTATGTTTCTTTGTGAAAGCCAATCTTACCTCCTTCCTTTCAAATTAAAATAAAAAGTCTTTACTCTTTCGCCAAAGTAAAGACTTCAAACATGACAATTCAACCTGAATTCAGGTATTTCGTCTTTTAGTCTCCACCTCGGCGGGAAATTTTAAGCCCTAAGGCTCCTGCTTTCTTCGGTGATCCCTAATTGTACTACAACCAGGGATATACACAATGTTAAAATTCGAATTATTCTTTAACTTTCAATGCCTGTGCTACGGTTGCATCCACTTTGATACCAGGACCCATGGTAGAGGCAATGGTGACACGCCGGATATAACTTCCCTTAGCTCCAGCTGGTTTGGCTTTGCGAATCGCTTCCATCAATGCGGATAAGTTTTCAAACAGTTTATCCAGATCGAAAGAAACCTTACCAATGGGAGCGTGAATGTTGGCGGTTTTATCCAGACGGAATTCTACACGACCGGCTTTGGATTCTTCGATCACGCGTGGTAAATCCTGTGCCTGCACAACGGTACCAGCCTTTGGATTCGGCATCAAACCACGTGGACCTAACACACGACCTAAACGGCCAGCTTTACCCATCATATCCGGGGTTGAAATCGCGACATCAAAATCGGTGAAACCATCCTGAATTTTCTTGATCCATTCATCGTCATCAGCGACATAATCTGCACCAGCTTCACGCGCCAACGCAGCGCCTTCACCCTGAGCGAAGACTAAAACGCGCACTGTTTTACCCAAACCATGGGGTAAAACCACGACATCACGAACCTGTTGATCTGCCTGACGCGGATCTAAACCTGTGCGTAAATGGACTTCAATCGTCCCATCAAATTTTGTGAAAGATAATTCTTTTGCTAATTCCAGCGCTTCGCGAGGTTCATAGTATTTCTGACGATCTACTTTTTCCATCGCTGCTTTAAATTGCTTTCCTACTTTTGCCATTTTTTCTCCTCTGTGGTTCCAGCGGGTAACACAGGTCACCCTCCCACAATGAACTAATCAACCACCGTAATGCCCATGTTACGGGCTGTGCCTTCAATCTGGGCCATTGCATCTTCCATATCAACTGCGTTCATATCTTTGAACTTGGTTTCAGCAATCTCACGAACCTGGTCACGAGTGACCTTACCAACCTTTTCCTTGTTCGGTACTGCAGAACCTTTTTCGATTCCGGCAGCTTTTTTCAAGAGAAAGGCTGTTGGTGGCGATTTAAGGATAAATGTAAACGAACCATCCGTATAAACGGAAATTTCTGCAGGAATAATCTCACCCGCTTTATTTTGTGTGCGGGCATTATATTCTTTACAGAACGCCATAATATTGACACCATGCGCAGCGAGCGCAGGACCGACAGGAGGTGCAGGGTTTGCTTTTCCAGCAGACAACACCAACTTTACAAATGCTTTAAATTTCTTTGCCACTATTTCTCCTTCGTGGTTTTATCGGATTCTTCATCCTCCCACTAAATTAAGGCACTCAAATAAGTGCCAGATTTACGATTTTTCTACTTGCAAAAAGTCTAATTCTACCGGTGTTTCACGTCCGAAGAAATTAACCATCACACGTACTTTGGTACGATCCAGATCAATCTCTGCTACGGTACCCCGGAAATCATTGAAGGGACCATCAACAATACGAACACGTTCACCAACTTTGAATGATACCTTGACGTGTGGTGCTTCGGCTTCCATTCGGCGTAGGATCTGGGATACTTCATCGCTGCGAAGAGGGGTTGGGTCATTACCCATACCCACAAAGCCAGTAACACCTGGGGTATTGCGAACAACATACCATGATTCTTCGCTCATAACCATATTGACCAGAACATAACCAGGAAAGACATGTCGTTCTACGGTGCGACGTTTGCCATCCTTAACTTCAATTTCTTCCTGTGTCGGGATAACAACATCATAAATTCTGTCTTTCATACCCATGGAATCAATTCGTTGTTCCAGGTTATGACGAACTTTATTCTCATAACCCGAATAGCAATGGATCACATACCAGTGTGCTTCGTCATCACGCAAATCAGAGTCCAGCGTATCCAATTCTGGTTTTTCTTCAACTTCATCCGTTTCCAGATTTTCTGGTTCTTCTTCTGGATTTATCTGATCGTTTACAAAATCACCCATCGGTTATCCCTCAACTTACTGTAGCTGTTAGATAGCTACCAAAGCAGCAATCAATCGAGAAAATACAAAATCCAATAATCCCAAAATCGCTGCCATAACAAAAACCACGACCAATACAACTTTCGTTAATTTCCAGGCTTCTTGTGGAGTTGGCCAGCTAACTTTGCGCAATTCTCCAATCGTGGTACGCCAAAAACGAGCCAGTCGATTTTGTTTCTTTTTTGCTGAGCTCGAGGCTTTATCTGAACGTTTTGTAACTTCTTTTTCTTTTGGTTTCAGAAACTTAGCTGCCAATTTTCTCTCCTTTTTTTACACCCAAAACGCCGCCTGGTTGGACGGCGCTCAAGCTTTCAGGCAGGCGAGGCAGGAATTGAACCCGCAACCCCCGGTTTTGGAGACCGGTGCTCTGCCAATTGAGCTACTCGCCTAAGATGACCGTCAGTTGCAGTTCTCAATCAAGAAACCTGCAACTAACTGTCATTGAGCTTACTTCGTCTCGCGATGCAGAGTGTGCTTCCGACAACGTGGACAATATTTACTTAATTCCATGCGACCCGGATCATTGCGGCGGTTTTTCTGAGAAGTGTAATTTCTCTCCTTACATTCACCACACGCAAATGTGATTACTGGGCGGATATCTTTCTTTGATGCCATAGTCTTTCACAGGCGCAACCAGAGATTTCAACCGATTGCGCCTAGCTCCTTTACAATAAATTACTCAAGAATCTTTGTGATCACGCCAGCGCCTACTGTCAGGCCGCCTTCGCGAATTGCAAATTTTGAACCCTGTTCCAACGCCACCGGGACGATCAGTTCGACCATCATGTTGACATTGTCACCAGGCATTACCATTTCTACACCTTCGGGTAACGTGATCGATCCGGTTACATCCATGGTGCGGATGTAGAACTGCGGTCGGTATCCCGGGAAGAATGGTTTATGTCGTCCACCTTCATCGCGGCGTAATACGTACACTTCGGCCATGAATTTGGTGTGTGGGGTGATGCTGCCGGGTTTGGCAATCACCATTCCACGTTCCACATCATCACGGTTGATACCGCGCAGTAATAAGCCTAAGTTGTCACCAGCCATACCCTGATCTAACAGTTTGTGGAACATTTCTACGCCGGTACATACCGAGTTCATGCTCTTCTCACGCAAACCGACGATTTCTACAGGTTCTCCCACTTTGATCAGGCCACGATCGACACGGCCGGTCACCACAGTGCCACGACCTTTGATCGAGAAGACGTCTTCCACCGGCATCATGAACGGTTTGTCAATTTCACGTTCTGGCTGGGGAATGTAGCTGTCGACCACATCCAATAATTCGCGAATGCTGTCGTATTCGGGTGCCATCGGGTCGGTTGAGGTGCTTTCCAATGCTTTCAAGGCTGAGCCTTTCACAATCGGGGTCTCATCACCCGGGAAGCCATACTCGCTTAACATTTCGCGTAATTCTAACTCAACCAGTTCGATCAATTCAGGATCATCCATCTGGTCGGTTTTGTTCAGGTAAACGACGATGCTGGGCACTTCCACCTGGCGTGCTAACAACACGTGTTCACGTGTTTGTGGCATCGGACCATCAGGAGCTGCTACCACCAGGATCGCGCCATCTACCTGCGCGGCGCCGGTGATCATGTTTTTAATGTAGTCACGGTGACCAGGCATGTCGACGTGCGCATAGTGCCGTTTTGCAGTCTGGTATTCTACGTGTGCAATATTGATGGTAATACCGCGGGCTTTTTCTTCCGGTGCATTGTCGATCTGGTCGTATGCTTTGAATTCCGCGAATCCCATTAACTGACTGACCTTGGTAATCGCTGCTGTCAGCGTGGTTTTCCCATGGTCAATATGTCCCATTGTTCCCACATTCAGGTGGGGTTTACTGCGATCAAATTTCTCCTTCGCCATTCTATCACTCCTCGAATATAATAATTCTAATTGTCGATGTGTTTTTCCGGCAAAAAGAGCCCTCAATGGGACTTGAACCCATGACCTCGCCCTTACCAAGGGCGTGCTCTACCAACTGAGCTATGAGGGCTTGCCGTTCCTGTCGTACTCCCTTTTTTGAGAGATCTTCGGCCAGAAAAAGACTAGTGGGCAGTGAAGGATTCGAACCTACGAAGTCGTTGACAGCTGATTTACAGTCAGCCCCCTTTGGCCACTTGGGTAACTGCCCATTCTTTTCCCCGAACCGTTGCCGGTTCGTAAGCAGGATTGTTCGAATCAATCCCACTCACCAACCTGCAACTTGAGCCGACGATGGGACTTGAACCCATAACCTACTCATTACAAGTGAGTTGCTCTGCCGTATTGAGCTACGTCGGCAAGTAAATTGTTAAGTTTCAAGCCTTAAGGCGCGTAAGATTATACCAGTACAATGCCAGCAAGGCAAGGATTTTATACCGGTCGCAGAGTCTATCAGAAACCGTATTCAGAGTCAAGGATTCATTATAATACATTAATTTTTTGACTCTTACTTTCCGCAATTCGCCTTCCTCAAGTATAATCATAGCGAAAGGGATCGTTATTTATGGAAATTTTTTGGTTTGGACACTCATGTTTTAAATTGAGCGATAAAGGTTTGGCTACTGTTATCACAGACCCATTTGATGCGCTTGCTACCGGACATTCTCCTTTGAGCATTCCGGGAGAAATTGTCACCATTAGCCATAATAAACCTGGTCACAATCATGTCGCCGCAATCAAAGGTGATCCCTTTGTTATTTCTGGTCCTGGTGAGTATGAAATTGGTGGCGTATTTATCACCGGTCTTCAAACCAATGGTCATTCTACCCCAATTGCAATGGATGAACGCAATACGATGTTTGTTTATGATTTTGATGGCATTAAAGTTGCTCATCTGGGTGGGATCGATCGACTTCCTAATCAAAGTGAAGTGGAAGAACTGGGAAACGTTCATATCATGCTGGTTCCCATTGGTGGTAACAGCTCGCTGAACGCAGTTCAGGCAGCTGAGATTGTTAATCTAATCGAGCCTAATGTTGTTATTCCTATGCATTATATGACTGAATCCTCGATCATTAAACTTGAACCACTAAATAAATTCATCAAAGAAATGGGCTTATCCAACATCGAGCCCCTGAGTTCATTCAAAGTCACCAGCCCACGTAATTTGCCTGAGGAAACCCAGGTGGTGGTCCTGGAAGCACTTAATTAATAAGAGGTGGTGAACGTGTCGGTAAAATTGATTATGACCTGGGATATCTTGCCTGAGCACGAACAGGAATATTTTGAATTTGTCGTGCGCGAATTCATTCCTGGTGTTCAGCGTCTCGGATTGGATTTGCAGGACGCCTGGGCAACCGTCTACGGTGAACACCCCCAAATTCTGGTGGGTGCTACCTTTCCCCCTACCATCCATCCCAATACAATACTGAATTCTCCGGAATGGATCAGTATGCATAATCAACTCATGGACTACATTGAAAATTACACACAGAAGCTGGTCAATCCACAGGGTGGATTTCAGTTCTAATCCTTCAATTCATTCATGATCAGCCAACCTCTCCTGGAATGGTACGCCATTCATGCGCGACACTTACCCTGGCGTGATCATCCCGACCCGTATGCCATCTGGATTTCTGAAATTATGCTGCAACAAACTCGGGTGGAGACTGTCATTGATTATTTTACGAATTGGATGCAGGCATTTCCTGATATTGAAACCTTAGCCAATTCATCGGAACAGGATGTTCTCCGGCAATGGGAAGGCTTGGGATATTATTCCCGCGCCAGGAATATTCATAAGACAGCCAGGATTTTGCAAAGTGAATATAATGGTCAATTACCAGCCGATCCACAAACACTGCAAAAACTTCCTGGAATCGGGCGTTATACTGCAGCAGCTATCACATCCATGGCGTTTGGGCTGGATCAGGCAGCACTGGATGGAAATATTCGCCGCATCCTATCGCGTGTTTTTGATATATCATTGCCCATCCGCACACCGGCTGCAGAGAAGTTATTCTGGGAGCTGGCAGAGGAAAATCTACCTACCGGACAAGCAGGCGATTACAATCAAGCATTGATGGACCTGGGTGCAACCATCTGCCTGCCCGGTAAGCCGAAATGCCTGCTTTGTCCGCTACAACAGCATTGTTTGGCTTTTGAACGTGGTTTACAGGAACAGCGCCCCGTGATCCCGGAAAAGAAACCGATTCCTCATTATATTGTGACTGCAGCCATCCTTGAACGTAACCAGCGTTTCCTGTTAGCCCAACGCCCGTCTAATGGTCTCCTCGGTGGTTTATGGGAATTTCCTGGTGGAAAACAGGAAGAAAACGAGACATTACCAGTAGCCCTACGGCGCGAGATTATGGAAGAATTGGGGTGTGAAGTCTCTGTGGGGGCACATTTCGGCGAGTATCAGCATGCTTATACCCATTTTCGGGTTACGTTGCACGTTTTCCTTTGTTCGATTGTCAATGGTGAACCACAACCAATCGAAGCATCACAACTTGCCTGGGTAACGTTACAGCAACTATCTGATTATCCAATGGGTAAAATTGATCGTCAGATTGCTGAACAATTGCGAAAAAACGCTGATAAATCATTATAATAAATTTAATGAGAGATTTTTCTTTAGATCGTGCGAAGATGGTCCGCGATCAGATTGAACGACGGGGCATAAAACAACCTGGGGTCCTGGCCGCCATGCGTGAAATTCCCCGGCATCATTTCGTGTCCATGGAATATCAGAGTGAAGCCTATGCGGATCATCCGCTTCCGATTGGCTTTGGTCAGACAATCTCCCAACCTTACATCGTCGCATTGATGACAGAACTTATCCAACCAGATTCCCAGGATTGCGTACTGGAGATTGGCACGGGATCAGGGTACCAGGCAGCCGTTCTCAGCCAATTAGTCAAACAGGTGCACAGCATTGACCGCCATGCGGAATTGGTGAAACGTGCACAAAGTGTTGCCGATCAACTCGAATTCACCAACATTCAATTTCATGTAGGGGACGGCAGTTTAGGATTACCCGAGCATGGACCGTATGATGCCATCCTGATCACCGCAGCAGCCCCGCGAGTTCCCAAACCATTGCTGACACAACTGAAAGTGGGCGGAAGACTGGTGTTGCCGGTCGGCGAACGTTGGCAACAAAAGCTTGAACGCTGGATCAGATCAACTGAAGATACATTCGATCATGACCAGGATATCCCGGTAAGTTTTGTGCCATTATTAGGAGAATACGGTTGGTCTGAATCAGAATGGTAACGATCAGTGTACTTTCAGCACCTTCACCTGCACATTATCCTCACCCACCATATCTTTCAAGCGCCGCATCAATTCTGAACAATAACCGGTTGTATCATTGGGGAACTCCAGATCAACCCGCCTGCCGTTTTCAAAAATCATCAGACCAAATTTATCCTTGCCCGGGTAGGATCGCAACAATCCAACCACACGTTTAATACGCATCATGCCTCGGTCAGATTCATTTAAGTTCGCTCGTAGAATGATTGTCATCATTCTGAATTCATCTTTATTGGGATCCCTTAATTCAAAAACCCTGTCTAGTGGAGGTATGACAATCGGAACTTTCTTGGGAGATGGCGGAGTTTCAATACCAGGATCCTGGCTTATCATCTTTTTTGGTTGAAATAAACGACCTTGCAAATCATTCATGCCTGGCTCTTCATTGATTTCAGGTGTTACTTCCGGTTTATTGTCAGGAGTAATCTCGAAGGGTTGTTCCTCTTTCTGCGGCATCGGTATTTCTTCAGGGGATTCCTGCACCACCTGCTCTGCCTGTGGAAGTTCCTTATTTACTTTTTCTTCAAAAATTTCTGGTACATTCTCTAGATTTTCAAAAAAGGTTGGATCAAAAAATGGATCCATGGAGTCATCAATTTCTTCCAAGTGGATAAACTCATCCATCTCGAACACATCACCTGGCAGAACTTCCTGTTCTTCTTCCGCAGCAAGATCATCACCACCAAATTCAATATCATAACGATAACTCAGATCGACAACTTCCATTTCCTCTATTATTTCGTTATTCTGCCCCTGATCCAGAACCGAAGATAACTCGTCATTCGATACCGATCGAATAGCATCGGCCAGAATTTTGGGGTCACCATTCGCGCTATCCACTTTGCCATCAATGACAAGGATTCGGTCTGTTTCTATTAAATCCCGATTGGCTTTCCACACACTGGGAAATACGACAATATCCATGGATCCGAATAAATCATCCAGGGTAACAAACCCCATATCATTTCCAGATTTGGTCAGATGCTTGCGGAAACGCGAAACCATCCCCGCAACGGTGACACTGCCTTTATTTTTGACACTTCCTAATTGAACCGAGGAGTGTGTGGATCTTTTTCTTAGAAAATCACGGTATGGTGTTAAGGGATGAGCAGATACATACATGCCAATTAATTCTTTTTCCCATTCCAGTAATTCTCGTGGATTATGCTCCTGCACATCTGGCAGTACAATCTCCTCGGATACATTTTCCACCAGACCAAAAATGCTTAATTGGCCACACTCAGCTGCCCTGAAGTGACTGCTTGATACCGCCACCAAGCGGTCTAAGGCTTCCAAAATGGCTCTGCGTTTGCCTAAACGGTCTAATGCCCCTACCCGCACCAGGCTTTCCAACGCTCTTTTGCCCACTGCCCGTAAATCCACCATATGAACAAAATCATTGATTGTTCGAATTTCACCCTTTGCCCTGGTTTCCATGATCACCTGCACCGGACCCTGACCAACATTCTTTACAGCTCCTAATCCAAAACGAATCACCGAGTTGCCATCTGGCAGATCTTCAATAGAGAAGTCCCATTCACTGCCAATCAAATCCGGCGGTAAAACTTCAATTCCCAGGTCACGACAATCCAGCACATATTGTGCTACTTTCTCGGTTTCGTTCTTGGTAGCGGATAACAATGCTGTCATGTATTCAATGGCATAATGCTTTTTCAAATAAGCTGTTTTTACTGCGATAACGCCATAATCTGCAGCATGACTTTTGTTAAAACCGTAATTAGCAAACTCTTCCCAATCTTTAAAGATCTGACCGGCGGTGTCCGCATCCATGATGCCACGCGAAACAGCGCCTTTAACAAATTTTTCATGGTGATAAGGAATTTCTTTTACTTTTTTCTTTGATATAGCAGATCGCAATGCATCTGCTTCTGATGCTTTGTATCCGGCTATTTCCATCGCGGCGAACATGATCTGTTCCTGATAAATGGCAATGCCAAAGGTTTCATTAAAGATCGGTTCCAGTGCTTCGTGACGATACTTCACTGGCTCTTCGCCATGCATGCGTTTAATATAATCCGGGATAAACTGCAACGGACCTGGCCGGTACAATGCCACCATCGCGATAATATGCGCAAGATTCTTCGGTTGCATCTGAACCAGATAACGGGTCATTCCTGTGCCTTCCAGTTGGAAGACACCCGCGGTGTGCCCAGTTCCCAGAAACTCAAAGGTTTCCGGATCATCAATCGGAATATTGCCCAAATTGAGTTCAACACCATGTCGTTCTTTGATCAAGTCACACGCACGCGCCATAACAGTCAGGGTAGCTAAACCCAAAAAGTCGACTTTGAGCATGCCCAATGCATCCAGATGAGCCATTTCATATTGGGTTACCGTCTTGACCGGCGTGTCCTCGGAATTGCTCGTTGGACGGTGTAGGGGAACATACTCATCAATTGCCTGGTCTGAAATAACAATACCAGCTGCATGCGTACCCACATTCCGAACCACCCCTTCCATATGCTGGGCTGTGTCGATCAGTTCCTTTAAATAAGGTGTACTGTCATAGAGTGCTCGCAATTCATTAATCGAAGCCAATGAATCGCTAATGCTGGCAGGTTTGCTACCAATGGTAGGGATCATCTTGCTAACCTGATCCACCTCACTCAGGGGAATATCCATCACTCGCCCTACATCCCGGATGGCTGCCTTTGCCCCCAGGGTTCCAAAGGTGATAATGGCTGCTACTTTATCGTTTCCATATTTATCGGCGCAATACTTGATCAGGTTAGAGCGCATATCATCCTGAAAATCCATGTCAATATCCGGCATGGAAATACGGCTGGGATTCAGGAAGCGTTCAAAGATCAACCCATGTTCAAGTGGTTCCACCAGTGTGATATCCAGCGTATACGCCACCATCGATCCGGCAGCTGAACCACGCGCGTTATACCAGATGCCCTGTTGTTTGGCATACATACACAGATCCCAAACAATCAAAAAGTAGGCATCAAAACCCATATTGTGAATAACAGATAATTCATAATCCAACCGTTGTCGCACGGTAGGATCATTCGCTCTGGAACCGTAGTTCCGGTCCAACCCTTCATTACACAATTTACGTAAATATGTTTCGGCTGTAAAACCTTCCGGAACATCAAATTTTGGCAGGTGATAGCCTTCATTCTTCAGGTCAACATTACACCGCTCGGCAATGGTTAACGTGTTCTCAATCGCTCCTGGGATATGACCAAATAAGGTCCGCATCTCTTCTGGGGAGCGCAGATAATAACTGTCATCGTTCATCTTCATTCGGGTCGGGTCTTTTAATAAAGCCCCAGTCTGAATTGCCAGCAGAATATCCTGATATTTTGCATCTGCCTGTTCGATATAATGCACGTCGTTGGTGGCAACAAATTGGGCATTGTACCGTTTTCCCAAATCCAGCAGGTGCTGGTTCACCTGCCTTAATTCCGCCAAAGGATGATCCTGAAGCTCAAGGTAGAAGCGATCATGGCCGAAAACTTCATAGTACCAATCCAGCATGCCTGCAGCTTTCTCCAGATCATTTTCTTTCAGAGCGCGTGGAATTTCCGCAGATAGACAACCCGAAGTAGCAATCAATCCTTCGGAATGAGCTGCCAGGAAATCATGATCAATTCTGGGGACATAATAAAAACCATCTATTTGTGATGCGCTGGCAATTTTGAGCAAGTTTTTGTAACCTGTTTGATTCTCTGCCAACAACAAGAGATGTGAACTGCGTTTATCCAGCCGGACTTCTTTATCGGTCATGCCACGGGCTGCCATATAACTTTCCAACCCGATGATCGGTTTCACCCCTTCCGCATTGGCAGCATTAAAAAAGTCAATCGAACCAAACATGGTGCCATGATCGGTTATGGCTACAGCCGGCATGCCCATCTCCTTTGCACGTTTTACCAGTTGTTTTACATTGCTGAAGCCATCCAGTAATGAATACACTGTATGTACATGCAAATGAGCAAATGACATCCGACCTCCTATGAAAGAATCAAATTTGAAACAAATTAAAATTGCGAATACCGCAACCTATCATTATTTGGAACCAACCACCTGAGCTTGCCTTGTTCTCCCCGTCATTATAGCATGACCAAAAATGAATTTAAGCCCAAAATCCCTTAAAATTTATCAGCCATTTTTGTTTCTTAAGATAGGAAAATAAAAATTTAAGGTTCTCAATCTTAAAGAATTGTTTGGTTACAAAAAAACATATTATTCGTGATCGCATTAAACATTGATTCCCAATAAAAATACCCTTGCTATCTAACCCCTGGAACATCAACTCAAACCCTAAATAACTTCAATCCTCCCTCGACAGAAACCCACCCCTCAGGTAAACTCAGAGACGGTTTATCAGTCTATTCTGTCATTTGAGAAAGCTCTATGTTCAATCGTTTATTTCGCGACCGGCGTTTTTATGCCACCATGCTGAAACTCGCCGTTCCCATTACAATCCAACAATTAATTTCCTCTTCCACCAATCTTCTGGATGTATTGATGATTGGGCAGCTGGGTGAGACCTCCATTGCTGCCTTGGGATTATCAAACCAGATATTTTTCCTGCTTACCCTCTTTCTCTTTGGCATCTCCAGCGGTTCAGCTATCTTCACTGCCCAATATTGGGGTAAAGGGGATATGCTGAATTTGCGAAAAGTGATGGGGATCGGGCTCACACTGGCGTTTTCCGCAGCCTTATTTTACACATTGCTCGCTTTGGTGATTCCGGAAACCATTTTAGGTCTTTATACCAAGGATCAGGCTGTCATCGAGATCGGAAGCCAATACTTGCGCATTGTTGGCTTTGGGTATATTTTTACAGCCATTACGTTGACTTTCAATTCTGTTCTGCGCAGTACTCAGAATGTCAGATTACCAATGACTGTGACGGTCATTGCCCTTACGACCAATATTTTCCTCAATTATTGTCTTATCTTTGGCAATTTTGGATTTCCGGAATTAGGCGTTCAGGGTGCCGCTCTGGGCACATTGATTGCCCGTGTTTTTGAATTTGCCATGATCATCTTTTTCTCCTACCGCTTCAAAACGGCTGCAGCTGCGAAATTGCATGAACTCAAATACAGCTTTTCATTTTTTAAGAAAGTATTACGCACTTCCATGCCCGCTGCCATTAACGAAGTTTTCTGGTCATTGGGGATCACCACATACTACGCGGTCTATGCCCGTATTGGAACGGATGCAGTAGCGGCGGTGAATATCACCTCCACCATCGAAAATATGACTTTTGTGCTTTTTATTGGGGCTGCTAATGCCTGCGCCATCATGATCGGCAATCAAATCGGAGCAGATAATGAAGAAGCCGCTTATGATTATGGATTGCGCTTTCTAATGATCAGCTTTGGTCTTTCAATCCTCCTGGGGGCGGTGGTACTCCTACTGCGTCCATTCATACTTTCTCTCTACAACATTGGGCCAGCTTCATATGATTACGCTTACAAGATCCAGTTCATTTATGCTGTATCCATGTGGATCCGTACGACGAACTTAATCTTATTCATCGGGATATTGCGTTCAGGTGGAGATACGGGCTATGCGCTAAAAGTTGAAATGAGTTCCATCTGGCTGATCGGTGTGCCAGCTGCATTAATTGGTGGTTTTGTTCTCGATCTTCCGGTTTATTATGTTTACGCTCTGGTTTTATTGGAGGAAATCGTAAAATTAGCCGTTGTTATTCCCCGCTTCCGTTCAAGAAAATGGATCCATAATTTGACGGGTATCACTGAATAAACTAAAATCTAAGAGACCAATAATGAAAAGATTTCTGGTTTTGGCATTCATTCTCACCCTGCTACTTCCCGCCTGTGTGGAAGCAGTTCAAACCCCACCGGTTGATAGAAAGACTCCCCTCTATGAATCTGTCAGTGACTATCTCGATCGCACTGCTTCCGAAAAAGCCGCTATGGATATCATTATCAATCAATATGGCTTTGAAGCTTCACAGATTCTTCCTTTAAAAACAACCCGTAAAACCTGGACAGATACCTGCCTGGAAGTTGCACCAATCAGCGAAGTCTGTGTTCCCGAAGATATCCCCGGCTATTTCATGCTGTTCTACGCTGACCACGCCATTTTTGAAGCGCACACCGATGATTCTGCTCAAAAAATATACGTGTTGAACTATCTGAGTAAATATTCGTCTCCTATTGAAGTGGCGATCCAATACCTGGCAAAACAGCTGGATATTCCATCAAACAAAATCGTTGTGCAGTCAAATGAGCAGATTGATTGGCCAGATTCCTGTCTGGGTGTTGAATCAGATGATATCGTATGTGTGCCAATTCTTACCCCCGGTTTTCTAATTCAATTGGAAGCATTGGGAGTACTCTATGAATTTCACGCCGATATCTACGGCAGTCGCTTGATCCCTATTCAATAAAAAACTACACCTCCTCCTTTGGATTTATTGTCCAACTTTTGGGGTGCAGTTCATTGCGGCGCCTTTTTAGTTTTCAATTGAAAGGATGAACAGCTTACAAATCTGCCTGCCCCCAGGCTTGCATCAACTCATGGAAGAAAACGATCATCTTGCCATATGATTCAACTGAGATTCGCTCATCAATTCCATGCATTCTGCCCAAATCTTCAGCGGTCAATTTAAAGGGGGAGAAGCGATATGTAGCATCACTGATGGGAGCATAATATCGGGCATCGGTGGCGCCCATCACCAGATAGGGCGAGACTGCAACCCCATCAAAAACCTTGCGAATCGTATGTTTCAAAATCAAATAGGATTTTGTATCTGTCGAAGAAACTGGTGAAGCCTCCCAGGCACCGTCTGCAACCGGTTCAAATTCGACTTTATCATCTTTGATGATTTTTCGAACGCGGTCACACACTGTAGCAATGCTATCACCCGGCAGAAGCCGTAAATTTACAATCGCTTCGGCATTGGCTGGTAAAACGTTTTCTTTAATGCCTCCATTAACAATGGTCAAAGCTGTGCTGGTGCGGATCATGGCATTGGTGGTGTTATTCGCTTCAGCCTGCATTTTAATGATCGGTTTGAAAAACCAGATATTTGAAAACACAAATTGCATGCCAAAAGAAGCAGCCGATCCCAAATTATTGATCAAATCCTTTAAGGCTTTCAAACGAACAGGTTGTGGTGTGGCATCCAATCGCGCAAGTGCGCGAGCCAGCCGACCAATAGCCATGTCTTTCCCAGGCATTGATGAATGCCCTGGGGTACCAGCAGCACGTAATTTGAGACTCAAATGACCTTTTTCAGCGGTTCCAATCAATGCGACCGGTTCATCTACCCCGGCAATCGTCCCTTCCATGATCGCGCCGCCTTCATCTACCATCGCAGCCAGATGAATGCCTTGCTCGTCCAGATACTCAACAATTTTAGCTGCGCCGTTTTGTCCACCCAATTCTTCATCCTGTCCAAAGGCAAGATAAATTGTTCGCTCTGGCTCAAAACCTTTGCTCAGTAACAATTCCGCGGATTCAAGCGTTGCCACCATTTGAGATTTGATATCAATTGTGCCACGCCCCCAGATAAACCCTTCAGCAATCTCACCAGAAAAAGGTGCATATGTCCATTTATCCAGTGTGCTTGGATCAGCCGGAACAACATCCTGATGGGCAGCAAATAAAACCGGATTGAAATCTTTACGTTTTCCTTCCCATGTAAATAAAAGGCTGGCATCACTGATGATTTCACGTTTCATCTTTTGATGCACCAACGGATACATTTCCTCCAATTTTGAGTGTAGCTGTTTAAATGGATCAAGATTAAAAGCACCTTGTTCATTGGAAATGGTTTCCAATTGTATAACGCCAGCCAGGCGTTTTGCTGCACCTTCCACATCAACTTCCACCGATTCGGTTTCTTCAATGGGTGGTAATGGACGCATCGCGCGAGCAGTTCGGATCAGCATAAATGCCGCCAGAAATAACAAAATTACTACAATGATAATAACAGTTTCCATCTTACCTCGAATTCAATCTCAATCCTTTTCAATCATCCTGTGATTCTTGCTGTTTTTATAAGGAATTTATCGGACTGATTATAGCATGCCTTGGTTTAAAGACATTTGTCATAAAAAATATCGGGATTAACCTTCAAAAATCAAACGCAATTCAATGATAATTATCTATACATTCAGGAAAATTTCCACTAACCAGGATTGACCCTCCCCATTAATATTATAAAATGGATCATCAAGAACTAGCCGAATTACCGCTATTTACATCATTTAAACCCCACCAGCTCCAGTTGATCAAACCTTTTATGGAGTTTTGTTCATTTCCTGCGAATATGGTAATATTTCATCAAGGTGATCGGGCTGATAATTTTTTCATTTTAACAGCAGGTGAGATTGCATTGCACTTTAAACCATATGACGGACCGCCGCTGGTGATTACAAAAATAGCATCTGGCGATGTGTTTGGATGGTCTGCCGCCTTAGGGCGCAATAGATACAGCGCCGCAGCCATAGCGACCAGTAACATTAAAGTCATTCGCATACAGGCCTGTAATTTGCAAAAAATATGTGCAATTGATCCTGACACAGCTGTCTTATTTCTCGATCGCCTGGTTGGTGTCATATCAGGAAAATTACAGGACTCTCATCAAGAGATTTTAAACTTATTTAGCAATGGGATGAATCTCAACAGTGATTGTAAAAGGAGAATGAATATAAATGGATCCGAAAACAGAATTTACGCTTGAAGATCAAATGCGCGGTCTGATTGAACAATTGGATGCGTATATCAATACCTATCACGGTGGATCTGTTGAATATGTTGACTATGTGGATCGTGTTGTCCATGTACGCTTAGGGGATGCCTGCACCGATTGTCCATTATCCGACACTACCGTTAAAGGTTGGATAGAAGGAACCTTCAAGCAATTCTTCCCTGAAGAAGTGGATGCGGTAGAACAGGTACATTAATTTTTTTTTGGTTGTTGAAGGTAGAGCAAAAAATCCGATCCTTTTGATATCATCTTACGCTTTAAAACAAAAAACCAGGTGAAATTACCTGGTTTTTCTAATCTCTTTATTACAGAATGATCACTCTAGAAAAACCTCAACGTGTTCTCCATCTTTTTCGTCAAAGACATCCACAATCTTGCCAATAGTGCCTTCACGAATGAACTGCATCAAATCTGAAGGATCTAATCCTTGAATCTCAGTGGAAAAACGCGCGCCCATCTTCATGCCAGCGCTGAGCACACTAACAGGTAAACGTACATTGATTCTGGCTTTTCCTGTGTTGGTATCAGTCACACGCACGCGGAAGAACTTAGCTGCCCGTCCAGATTCCTCCACAGATGAATCGCTTTTTTCTCGCTTGACGGATTGTTCGATCGAGTCCAATAAACGAATACCATCCTCGGCAGAAATGACTCCATCTTGAATCATTTTGAGTATTCGCATTCGTTCTTCCGAACTTGCCATGATCAAACTCCTTAATCAATCCACCAATATTAGTTTTTATATTTTACCATGCTAGTACATCAATAATGTAGACTCATACCCCCGATAATTCTTCCCACTTCTTCACAGCCTGCCGGATTATCTGTTTAACATCCTCATCATAAACAGCATCAATGCTGTCAAAATACTCATTTCCCACCCAGACAGTCACTCCTTTATTGGGTAACTCGGTCAGTCGGATGTTTTTACCTTTTAATGCGCTGCCCTCCAATAATTCCTGCAACACTTCATCCACTTGCTCCACGATACTTAATTGTCGTTTATGCTTTTCAACGGTTTTTGGGGGCACTAGGGGAGGTACAACGTCGGCAGAATCCTCTTCTTTCCCTTTTGGCGGAGCTACTGATTCTTTTTTTGTTTCTACGCCCAACCAATTTTGTGCTTCCTCCAGGTTTTTTTCGAGTCGGTTGCGTTGGACTAAGTTCAGTTGGTTGGCATCTCCGATCCACTCATCTCCAAATAAAACGGCAAATTGATTCTCCTTGATCGAACGTCCCAGAGTGACCAATCTGGTGTGAGAAATCTCTTTGATTGTCTCTTTTTCAGTTGGTATAATCGGATCTTTTTGAATAACTTCTGATAATGGCGTGGTTCGATCACGTACTTCTTCCTTTTTAGTTGATCTGGAAAAATAGATTACCAGAAAGACGATTAAGCCAGCTAACAATAGACCGGCAAGCACAAAAAAGATTATTACAACCAGATTGGATTGAATAGCCATAGATCAACCTTCCTTTTCTTTTGTTCGGATAGAGTGAAATCCGGGCTGACAAATAGGACAAAAATGCGTTCCACGTTGACCAACCACTATCTTTTCAACTAATGTACCACAAATCGGGCACGCCTGTCCACTGCGGCCATACACCCGAAATTCATTCTGAAAACTTCCCCCGCGATATATCCAATCGATGCTGGCACCGTTGCGTTCTATTCCTTTTTTTAGCACCTGTTGAATGGCTGCCAATAATTTATGTGCCTGCTCCCGTGTCAATTCAGCAGAATTACTTAATGGATGAATCCCGGCAATATGCAAAGACTCATCGGTGTAAATATTTCCCATTCCGGAGATGAATGTCTGATCCATTAACAAGGGTTTTATTTGTCGCTTTCGCTTGATTAAACGCTGATAAAAATCCTCTGCATCGTCAATTTCCAGAGGTTCGGGTCCTAGACGGTACAGCAATCCATCCAGATCTTTCCGCAACCAGACTCTCCCAAATTTACGGGTGTCATTAAAAGCCAGATGATAGCCATTCTGGAACCAGACCACCAGACGATCATGTGGCAACAATTCCATTGTATCCGGATCCACCCGTAAATCGCCACTCATACGCAGATGCACAATCAAAAATTCATCCGATAAATGAATGACGATGAACTTTCCCCGGCGGCGCACATCCACCACTTGTTGTCCGTTTACTCGATTTGAAAACTCATCCCAATCTGGTTCAGCCAGCGATTTCTGCCACAAGACTTCCGCCCTTTTTATCTTCCAGCCAATAATAGCCGGTGCATCTCGTCCCCCTGAACGTAATGCCCTGCAAATAGTTTCAACTTCTGGCAGTTCTGGCAAGCTCAACCTCTATTCGTTGAACAACTCGCCCACACTGCGGCCTTCATTTGCGCGCCGGATTACCTCACCAATCAATTTAGAAATGGTCAGGATTCGTAAGCGACCAGTAAAATGCGCCTCTTTTTCTTTCGAAATCGGAATGGTGTCGGTGGTAATAAACTGTTTGACTGGTAATGCGCCTAATTTCTCCGCTGCATTGGCTGATAAGCTGGGATGCACAAACGATATATAAATATCACGCGCACCATTTTCTTTCAGTAAATTGACAGCCTCCACCATTGATCCACCCGTATCCACCTCATCATCTACGATGATCACATCGCGTTCATTGACATTACCAATCAGGTTTAAGGCTTTGGCTTTGGCATCATTTCCTGTGCGACGTTTTTCAATAAACGCCATCGGTACATCCAGCGCAGCCGCGTAGTTACGACCTTTCTTTGCAAAACCCAGATCAGCTGTGACCACCACAGGATCAATCATGTTGGGTCTCAATGATCTCAGATAATCGAGTTGCAATGAGAAAGCCGATAGCACATCTCCAGGAATCGAGAAGAAACCTTGAATCTGACCGGCGTGTAAATCCATAGTGATGTAACGGTCTGCTCCGGCTGTCTGAATCATATCCGCCACCAACCGGGCTGTGATCGGCACCCGCGGTTGATCTTTTTTATCGGAGCGCGCATAGCACAGGTAGGGAATAACTGCCGTTATACGTGCTGCTGAATCCAAACGTAAAGTCTGAATCAGAATCAATAACTCCATCAGGTTACGATGAACCGGCGGAGAGGTCGTTTGCATCACATAACAATCCTGTCCGCGCACACTGCTGTGTAACTTTACAAACAGATTCTCATTCGGGAACTCAATAATATCCCGATCCATCATATTTAGCCTGAGATAATCCGCGATCTTTTGTGCCAATGTAGGGCAGGCCGTGCCTGCATATAGTTTTATACCCCCGTACATCATTTTTTCATGTCGACCGTGACTGGTATAAGCCATTCTTTTTTTCACCTACTTAAGGAGTTTTTGCTCAAAATAAATATTCAAAAATTTCACTTGATGGATGGTTCCCTGAAAACACAACTTCTAACAGGATTTTCCTCATCAATCAGAGTTTAGGAATTCCGACTATTTCTTCTTTTAAGTGTAGACCATAATAGCCAAATTGCAACATTCTTTAGACAATAATTCTTTTAAAAATTATCAAATTTGTTAACTGAAACTCATGAATCTTCATAGAATCCCGTTAAAATTAGGATATGAATTTTTTCAAAAATGATCACAGTGGAAAACATTCCCAAAAGGTAAAGTTGGGTAATTTTCCATCACCTTTTATTATCTCTTCAACCATCATCTTCATCTTCCTCATAATTGCTCTCATTCCGATCAATCCAGCGCTTTCCTATTCTGGTTTTACTCATTCGGATTATCCACCCCTCCCACCTGAACTCTCAACAAAGGACAACTCGCTAGTAACAGTTGATGACAATGAAAAATTGTCCTTACCGCCATTGAAAGCCGTTTTGCTGGTTGGCCCCATCGATGGAAATACTGGTACATGGACAATGAGTGAAATCGCCAATATGGAATTAGCTGCCCAGGTATTGATCGATCATGGTGTAGAAGTTCATAAATTTTACCCTGGGACGGGGACATTCGCCGAGATAGAAGCCGCTGCTGATGGGGCACATTTCTTACTCTATCGGGGGCATGGAGTTTATGATGGGAAAATCCCTAATCCAACTGTCGGCGGATTTTATCTAAGCAGTGGATACTACTCACCAGATCGAATAAAAACGAATTTACACCTTGCACCTAATGCCGTTGTGATGCTGTATGGGTGTTTTACCGCTGGATCTTCCTCTGCTCCTGGTGATGAACTTGATATTGGTATCACAGAAGCCAGTCGCCGGGTAGCACAATACTCTGCACCATTTTTCTTTGTTGGGGCATCAGGTTATTATGCTAACTGGTTTGGTAATGCCTTTGAACGCTTTTTGACTAATCTCTTCGCGGGTCAATCTCTGGGAAGTGCGTATGAGAATTATTTTGATTTCAATGCCCAAACTGTTTACCGAACGGTTCATCCTGATTTTTCAACCCTTCAGATGTGGGTTGATAAAGATAATTGGGATTATTGGAAATACAACAACGCTTTTGTCGGATTGGCTGATAAAACCCTGACAGATTTATTTCAACCGCCCACATTAGGTGGACTTCCAGAAAACATAAGATTCTTTTATTCAATCTCTGATCAGCAATGGATGAATTCAACCTTTGATTTAAACCTGGCGAACACCGGCAATGACTATGTTATTGAATGGGAAGCAGACACATCCGAGGCCTGGATCTTGGTTTCGCCAGAAATTGGTCAAACACCGACCACATTGACAGTCTCTGTGAGTGGTTTTGATCCAACCATCCCAGGTGTTTATGATGGAACCATTACCATTCGTGCATCTGTTGAATCAGAACCGGTTGGCAACACTCCCATAACAATACCCGTTACACTGACAGTCTCGGATAACCATATCAGTAAAGTATATTTACCAGTTCTGCAAAAATGAATTGCTCTTAGGGTAAATACAAATTCTCTTTACGGTTGCAGTCGATTCGGACCGCGGAAGAGATAGACTGTCTCACGGATATTGGGCAGCTTGAGCATGACCATCAGCAGGCGGGATAATCCCATGCCATAACCACCATGCGGAGGACAGCCATATCGGAAGAAGTCCAGATAGAACTGAATCGGTTCGGGGGTCAGCCCTTTTTCTTTGGCCTGTTCCAGCAATACATCATAGCGATGCTCTCGTTGGGCACCGGTGGTGATTTCGAGACCATTGGCCAGCAAATCAAAGCTGCGTGTTAGATTCTCACCCTTTTTCATATGGTAGAAGGGACGCACGGCAAACGGCCATTCGGTGATGTACACAAAATCGCTACCGGTTATTCTGCTTGATGTAATCACCCAGTGCCCGTTCCGCACCCGGGTCGAGATCATTTTTCTTCTCAGGTGGCAGTTGATAACCAACCTCTTTCAGGATATTGTGGGCTTCCGCCATCGTCACTCGTGGGAATGGCACTTGAGGAACTTCAATCTCCAGTCCGAACACTTCTTTGATTTCATCCCCATGTGCATCTTTGACACGCTGGTAAGCGTATTGCAGCATGCGTTCCTGGTTGGACATGACATCATCTTCATCTTCAATCCAGGAGATTTCCAGATCAATGCTGGTAAACTCGGTCATGTGACGGGAAGTGAAGGAAGGATCAGCCCGGAATACTGGACCAATTTCAAAAACGCCTTCAAACCCAGCAGCCATAGCCATCTGTTTGTAGAATTGGGGAGATTGAGCCAGGTAAGCTTTGGTCTCAAAGTAATTCAATTCAAATAATTCTGCACCGGATTCACTGGGGCTACCCATCAACTTGGGTGAATGCATTTCAATATATCCACGTTCCACCCAGAATTCACGTAATGCCATTTCCATGGTGGTCTGTGCCCGGAACAGCAACAGGTTTTCTGTGCGACGTAAATCCATGAAACGCCAATCCAGGCGATAATCCAGCGCCGGTAAATTGTCTTTTTCACCGAAGGGTTCGAAGGGTAACGGAGATTCAGCCAGATTTTCCACTTCAAGTGATTCTAATTGGATCTCCAATCCGCCCAGTTTTACCGAAGGATTATCGATGACTTTGCCGGTGACCCGTAAAGCTGATTCCGTAGTCAAGGTGGAAATCGATTCCGCTAATTTCTCGTCATTTGGTTTCCAGTGGGTGATCTGTACCATCCCGGTTTTATCGCGCAACACGATAAACTGAATTTTCTTTTGATCTCGTAATACATGCAACCAACCCTTGACCATCACGGTCTGGTCAATGTGTGCTCTCAATTCTCCGATGGGTGTTCGTTCCATATTTATCTCCTTCAACTTCTCTGTTCAGATTCCCTACAATCTCAATCCGTTGCGGTGAACCTCAGATTCAATTTTATTGGTGAAATATCCCCAAAGTATATCTTAATGCCCCTTTTCGGGCAAAAGGAATTTCAAATTAGCTGAAAGCTGAAAGGAAAATTTGTGCCGTCCTGATATAAGTTGACTTCAAATTTCAGTTATGGCTTTGAGCGGTCAGCGATTAGCGCTTAACAGCTTAAACGCTGCTTCTTGCGGCGAAAGTTTCCGTTCCAGCATCTCCCCCAACACCGCTTCAATCCTGCTCTGATCCACCTGTTTCCGCCATTCAGCAGCGAAAGCAGCCATTAATAACTCATTCAACTCTTCCTGCAAACGAGCTGCATCCCGCAAATGCCATTGATTATGCTTTCGTAAATGCGCTTGATGCTGACCTAGTGCTGCGACCACCTTTTCGATCCCCTCACCCTTGGTCGAGACAGTTTTCAATACGGGTGGTACCCAATATTCATCTTCTGGGTGATTTTCAATCTGTTCCAATCTTACCGGTTTGAAAGCCAGTTCTTTGTGATGAAAACGATCAACGGCAGCCACCTGACCCGGTCTGGCAAACTCCAGGTTGGCACTCAATGCCCGTACAGTATTATCCACCAGTGGATGATCAGCCTTATTCACCACCAGAATATCGGCAATCTCCAGAATCCCGGCTTTGATGGCCTGAATATCATCCCCCATGCCTGGCGCTTCCACCACAATTGTCGTGTGTGCCAATCGGGCGATTTCCACTTCCGACTGACCAGCCCCCACCGTCTCGATCAGGATCAGATCAAAACCAGCGGCATCCAGCACTCTGACCAGAGCCGAGGTCGTGCGTGCGATTCCCCCCAGATGCCCACGGGTTGCCATCGAGCGGATAAACACACCAGGGTCATCGGCAATGTCGCGCATGCGAATACGATCTCCCAGGATCGCACCTCCCGTGAAGGGACTGGATGGATCCACGGCAACAATGGCCACTTTTTTTGGGTCTCCTTCAGCAGGGTTTCTCAATAAACGCGTCATCTGGTTCACCAAAGAGGATTTCCCCGCCCCCGGTGATCCGGTCACCCCCACCAGATGAGCCTTGCCACTGGACGGGAAGAGCGCATCCAATGCTTCTCTTCCAGCCAGACTATCGTTTTCTACTTCGGTCAATGCGCGTGCCAATGCCCGGCGATCCCCAGCCAGCACTCCTTGCACATCCAACGTGCCGCGCATATTTAATCCTCAGCCTGTGCTGGAACCAGCCTTTTTACGGCGTCAATCACCTGCTGGGTGGTGGTTCCTGGCCCATATACGCCTTGAACCCCCATTTCCTGCAATGCGGGCCAATCTTCTTCCGGGATAATCCCGCCCACAAATACCGCCACATCGCCTAACCCGGCTTCCTTTAGACTATTCATCACGCGTGGAACCAGCGTCATGTGCGCTCCGGAAAGGATCGAGAGACCAACCACATCCACGTCTTCCTGTAAGGCTGCCGTGGTGATCATCTGAGGTGTCTGGCGTAAACCACTATAAATGACCTCCATGCCTGCGTCCCGCAAAGCTCTGGCGATCAATTTTGCACCGCGATCATGTCCATCCAACCCGGGTTTAGCGATTAAAACTCGTATTTTTCTTTCCATGCAGCCGTCTCCTGCTAAATTTTAACTTCAATCACTCTTTTATTATACCCGTTCAAAAATCACAGGCAGCGGGATTTTGTTCCGCATTTCGACGACCATTTAGCACCAAATTTCTTAACACATCAATCCATTCATCAACTTTCCCTCAACGCTTTTTTCTCCAGCCAGCTTCCACCAAAACTGAAGAACAGCATACCGGCTAAAGAAATCCAGCCCATCCAATCCCCCATTCGAGATGTGATGGTACCTCTGCCTGAACCAATTTGTACATCAGCCACCAAAGTTGCTTCGCCACCTTCCGGAAATGCAGCCAGGGAAATGATACGCCCTAATGGATCAATAATTGCCGAGTCAAACCCTCCATCCGCTTTGACCATCGCTATCCGATTTTCCACAGCCCGAAAGACCACATGGGTATAGTGTTTCTCAGCGATACTGTCCCAATCATTGGAAGGCACCCCCACCAGTTGGACACCCTGACGGGCAAGTTTCCGGGCTGTATCCGTGTAATCCAGGTCATAACAAATGATCGTACCTAAAACACCTATTTCTGTTTCATACACCGGGTATGTACCACGTGTCAGGCTGGTTTCACCACCAAACACCACCGGATGGTCTTTACCGAATACGCCCAGAAATTCACCCTGCGGGTTGATCACGGTAGCCTCATTGCGGAAACCTTCCTCAAGAATAACCAGATATCCCGTTGCCAGGTGCGATTTTGTTTCCTGAGCCAATCCTGCCAGATTGAGCCTATCCTCCACCTGTGGATCCCACAGGAAAGATCCCTCTGGCCACACTATAAATTCTGCCCCTTTTGCAGCAGCATCACGCGTTTGTGCGATCATGCGATCATGTAATTGAGCCACCAATTCATCCTGCCCCATATTGGCGTTGACCACCGGGGAGAGACTTGGCTGGATTGCTGCGACTTTACGAGTATCTGTATCCAGTGGTAAATTGAACATAACTAAACTAAGCCCGATCCATACCGCTGTCACAATGCCACCCACATATTTCCAGCGATGGATTTGTTCGGCACGTAGAGGAGGAGCATCCTCAGCCAATCTCCAACGTTTGTCCATCCAGTTCATCACCAGCAAAGTCAACACATGATTGACCATCATCACAAGCATTCCCATACCGATGATGCCAAAGATGCTGACCGGTTGGATCAACCAAACCTGACGATAAAATGGGTAAGCGATAAAAGCCCAGGTACCAGCAATGGGAATGAACAGGCGGATCATCTCACTACCCGCCCAGGAACTGATACCACTGATCACAAACCAGCGATACCCGGTTTTGGCATGAAATTTCCGTAATCCATTATCTGTCAGAAAGCTGATCCCGCCTGCAATCAATGGCAACCAGACCATGAAAGTCCCAATCGGCGCAAAGACCGGTCCCAGATAACCTTGCAACCATACAGCGATTCCCACAGCCGAAGCCAGGGAGGAAAACTTTGGTGGCATGATGCGATATTGCGCTATCAACACCGGTATATAGCCAATCAATGCCAACGGCCAGATTTCGTATGGTGGAAATGCCAGCACAAAAGCAAGTCCACCCAATACGGCTAAAGCCAGACCGATCACGACCCGTAACGGGTTTGAAAGTTGAATATTTGTCATTTGATCCCTCATCCTTGTAATGTTGGTAAGCGGTATTCACCTGTTCTGATTGTGTTAATGGCTGCTTCCAACCATTTCACCTGCGCTATTGCTTGTGCGACTCCATAATCGACCGTTAGTATCCAGAAAAAACGTTCCCGAGGCGCATCATTTTGCATGGCTTCCTGATTTTCCTCCGGAATGGAAGAATATCCTTTTAATTTTTTACGTTGAAGATTCAGTTGATGTTCTAACAGTTCGATCACCATGGCATCTTGTAGACGCCCCCCAAAGAATATTTGGATCAACCAGGCCAAGCGCACCTCACTGGCTGGTTGAGGTTCATTCAACCAGCGGAATAACTCATTCTTTCCTGATTCGGTTAGATGGTAGACCTTGCGCGGAGGACGCGGGTCCTGTGAAATGGTATCCACGGTTAACCAGCCTTCATTTTCCATTCTGGCAAGGGTCTTATATATCTGACTTTGTACAGCAGGCCAGAAGTGCGACACCGAAATATCGACGATTTTTTTTATATCGTATCCGCTCATCGGTTCGTAATTGAGAAATCCTAAAATTGCATGTTCAAGAGACATATTATACCATCCTTTATATATATCATTTGTGATATATTACTTTAATGTCATATAAATGTCAAGCAATTACTTGCAAATTAAAAAAAAGATTGGCAAAATCAGCCAATCTTCTTCTTAGTGCTCAAATAGTACTATGCAAATGTTTTTTCTTTTTCTTCAACGATTTTCATACTGACATCCCACAAACGCCTGGCTACTTCATCATTCTGAGCCGTTTTGGAAGGTTGTTCAATTTTGGAACGATGGAAATAGGCTCCACTTACACCAGCCACCTCGGGCGAAGAAGCCAGGTATATGCTGGTTTGAGCCCCTTGTTCAGGGGTCAGCGCATTCTTTTGTGACCATTTGACGAAACTGTTGAATAAGCCTTTATTATTATGCCCGAACTTCGTTGCGACAAAACCTGGATGTAAAACATTGGCGGTGACATGGCTGCCTTCCAAACGTCGTGCTAATTCACGTGTAAATAGAATATTCATCAACTTCGAAGATCCATAAACGGTCCACCCCAAATAAAAACCCTTACTTTGCAGATTGTCAAAATTCACCTTTCCCATGGCGTGCGCTCCGGAAGAAACATTGACAATACGAGCTGGCGCGCTCATTTTTAACAAATCCAGCAATAAATTTGTCAGTAGAAAATAATTGAGATGATTAAGCGCAAAGGTCATCTCATAACCATCGACACTCACCTGGCGTTTGGCGAAATAAGCCCCGGCATTGTTGACCAGAACATCCAGACGCTCATACTTTTGATTGAACTCCTTTGCCAGCCGGCGTATTTCTGCCAGAGAAGACAAATCTGCGATCATTGCATCAACATCCCCACCTGCCGGGTTCTGCGATTTCAACTCTTGGGCTACGTCTGCAGTCTTTTGCGGATTGCGTCCCACAATCACCACATGCGCCCCCATTTGCTGTAACGCCCTGGCGGTCTCTTTGCCAATTCCATCTGTCGCGCCGGTAATAAGCACGGTTTTTCCTTGCATATCATTTGAAGTCATTGTTGCTCCCTGTAAGTTACTCATTTTTTCAGTATTATACCGGAAGAAGATGGATTTGTATAAAGTTTGTATTAGGTTAAGGAAATTCTGAACTGGGATTTACAGGATTATGGGAATCTTGATGATCATGCTTGTGTGGAAAAAAATACTTTAAGGATGTTCTGGGTGATTACAGGATTTACAGGATGGAGGAACTCATGATGATTGGATTGAGATTGCGAAAGATGTCCGAACTGGGATTTACAGGATTTAAAGGTGCTTGCTGAATATTATATTGTCGTAATTAGGAGATTTAGTTTACAAAGTGTATAACAGGATTTACAGGATAATTGACTTCAAATTGGGGTGTGATGAATTATTCAAAGGTTTCATAAAATTTAATGGCTTGTGATGTTGTTCATTTGACAGGTTTCTTTAGCCTTTTAAATTGAAGACTTGAGGCACCAAAATTAATCAAGAGTCCGATATCCATATTGAAAGCTTCAAGATAATTGATTGCCTGGGCGAGATGAACATTTTCAAGGCGACCAATAGCCTTAATCTCCACCATAATTTTTTCTTCAACAAAGAAGTCAACTCGTCGGCAGCCAATTTCCTCACATTCATATAGAATAGGAATTTCAAACTCCCTTACAAAGGATAATCCGCTTTTTTCCATTTCCTTTGCCAAAGCTCGTTGATAAATTACTTCTTGAAATCCACTCCCGATGTTATTGTGAACTTTCATTGCACAACCAATAATTTTCTGTGTAATCTCCCAATGTAAATATTTACTGCCAGCCATGTCAACCTCAATGTTTTTATGAAGAATTAAATTTCCCTATCCAATTTATTCCTCAATGAAATTTCTTCTTTATTTTATTATATTAAACCTCACACAAATACCAATTTTTTCACAAATAATCCAATTGCCTAACCCCCCATCCTGTAAATCCTGTCAACGAATTCCATCAACCAACCACCACCACATGCAACATCATTCAAACCATCACAAGACCAAAAATCCTGTAAATCCCCGTTCATACGTCCTCCATTTGCCACTTTATTCCATTCAGCGAAGACAATCATCCTGTAAATCCTGTAAACCAATCCCATCAACCAACCATCACCACATGCAAAACCAGTCATTTCAACACAACCCAAAAATCCTGTAAATCCCAGTTCAGGCTTTCACCACCACCCCACTCACCGGCCCCAGCTCCACATCCCTCACAAAACCATCCTGTACCACCAACTCACCATTCGCCAGGACATGCTGCAGCACTGCGCCATCTGGCAGTAATCCCTGCACATCGATATCCACATGCCGGGTCTGACGAGATCGATTCAGCACCACCAGCAGCTTCTCCTCTCCTTTGCTTCTTAGATACCCGATCACATCATCCTGCGCATACAGCACCTTGAAATCGCCATCCCGTAAAGCAGGATAGGCCTTACGCATGCTGATGCAGCGCTGATAGAATCCCAGCATCTGGCTATCCCATTTTTTGATATCCCAGGGGAATGCTTTGCGACAATCCGGATCGTTGCCGCCATCCAGACCAATTTCATCCCCATAGTAGATGGATGGTGCCCCGGGATAGGTCATCAGGAACAGGACCGCCAGCAGCATCAGGTCTTTATGCCCGTTCAGCAAACTCAAGAAGCGCGCTGTGTCGTGGCTGTCCAGCAGGTTCATCTGGGCTAGCACTGCCTCACGTGGATATTTCTCCAGCAATCCCTGCACATGGGCAGCAAAATCTTGCACATTTTCAATCTTCATGTCAGGTGCGTGTGCAGAAATCCAATGCCCGAACAAATCCTGGTTAACTTCATCTCCTCCAAAATAGACCCAGATGCCATAGGTCAGCAGATAATTCATGACCCCATCAAACTGGTCACCCGCCAACCAGCGCGAAGCATCGTTGGGAATTTCTCCGGTAATATACACATCCGGATTGGCACGCTTAACCACCTGGCGGAAATCCTGCCAGAAGGCGTCATCATCAATCTCAAAGGGCACATCCAGCCTCCAGCCATCAATGCCCTCATCCACCCAGTATTTTGCCACCGAAAAGATGTATTCGCGCACCTGTGGATTATCCGTATTCAGTTCCGGCAAGGCTGGTAACCCCCACCAACAACGGTAATTGGGTTCTCCCTGATAGGCGTTTAAAGGAAAACCGCGAATATCAAACCAATCCAGGTAAGCGGATTTCTCACCATTTTCTAAAATATCATTGAATTGATAGAAGCCACGACTGGCGTGATTAAAAACCCCGTCCAGGATAACCCTCATGCTGCGTTTATGTGCTTCCCTCAACAATTTTTTGAAGGCTTTATTTCCGCCCAGCATCGGATCCACCTGGAAGTAATCGTGGGTATGGTAGCGATGATTGCTGGCTGATTGGAAGATCGGATTCAAATACAGGGCATTCACACCGAGATCCTGCAAATAATCCAGCTTCTCCACCACCCCCAGTAAATCGCCGCCTTTGTATCCATAAACAGAAGGCGTAGAATCCCAATTCTCCAGATTGTTGGCTTTCAAAACCTTTTTGGATTTCGCAAATCGATCTGGAAATATCTGGTAGAAAATCGCGTGATGTACCCATTCTGGTGTAGAAAAGCTGTTCATTTTCATCTCCCTTCAAGCCAAACCCTTTAAACAAAGCGCTTTCTGGAATTCACTCCGAAAGCGCTCATATAACCCGTTAACCGATCATCCGTTCAAACTGGATAATGCGTGATGTTCCGCTATCCACAAATTGCTTTTGTTGAAAATGCCTTCCATCCCTCAGAATCACGTGCAAAGAGCGTACCGGCACTTCATACCCACCCTCGCGTTCAAAGATTTCCAACTCAGACGTGTGATCATCTCCCCGTAGATGGTAGCGCGTGGTGGCAAACTTTCCCTGGGTGTAATCCAGGCTGATCCCGTCATCTTCATACAGGGTGAATTCTGCCTCATCACCAGGGAAAAGATGCAAACTCAATGGTTCCAAAGGTTTCTCGCCCACATATTGCATAGCGGGACCCATGGGGATGACAGCTCCAGCACGCACATACAATGGCATTCTGTTCAGAGGAGCATCAGCCAGGATATAGCGTCCACCTTCAAAGCGGTAACCATCCCACCAGTCGTACCAGATGCCTTCTGGTAAATATACTTGACGGGCTGTCTGACCCGGTTTCAGGATCGGTGCAGCCATCAGATAGCGACCAATCAGTACCTGATCATCGATATGGTAGGTTTGTTTATCCTCCGGGTAATGCAGGAACAAGGATCGCCAGACCGGGTACCCACGTTGCGCAGCTTTCCAGAATACCGAGTACAAATACGGCATCAGGCGGTACCGCAAGGCTAGATAATCTCTGGCGATCGATTCCACTTCTTCGCCAAACTGCCAGGGCTCTTGCGCCGTTGTCCCCATGCAGGTATGTCCGCGACTGAAGGGGTATAACGATCCAATCTGCATCCAGCGCGCAAATAACTCCGGGGTGGCATTCCCATAGAATCCACCAATATCCGCACCAACAAATGGAATGCCCGAAATGCCCATGTTAAGCAGTTGCCCCATGGACATCTCGAGATGTTCCCAGCAGGATCCATTATCGCCCATCCAGGAAGCCGACCAGCGTTGCACACCTGCAAAACCCGATCGTGTCAGGTGAAATGCTCTCTCATTCGGCTTGGATTTGCGCATACCTTCATAAGATGCCTGCGCCATTTGTGATCCGTATAAATTATGTAGCTCAGCATGCGTGGTCACTTCTTCGGGAGCACCCTGTTCCGCTTTCAAGGGCAACGTACCACCACGCCCACCACCCAGATTGAATGGTTTTTCGAACACAGTCGGTTCGTTCATATCGTTCCAAATACCGCTCACGCCCTGTTCCACCAAACCATGCTGCCAATCCCCCCACCAGTCACGCACCTCTTTCCGACTGAAATCCGGGAATACCAATTCATCCGGCCAGACAAATCCGGAGCTGATCTTGCCACGCGCATCCCGCACAAAATAACCTCGTTCCACACCTTCACGGTACACGGCATAATTCGGGTCAACCTTCACACCCGGGTCGATAATCGTTATCACCCGGAAATTCTTTCGTTTCAGATCCGTCAACATACGTTCTGGCATTGGAAAGCGTTCATCGTTCCAGGTAAATACCCGAAACGCATCCATATAATCAATATCCAGGTGAATCACATCACATGGGATTTCTTTCTCGCGGAAGGTATTCACCAGTTTGCGGACTTCCTGTTCACTGCCATAACTCCAACGGCTCTGGTGATAGCCCAATGCCCATTTGGGCGGCATCGGCATACGTCCCAGCAATTCTGTCAGATGTTCGATTACATCCATTGGCTCTGGACCATAGGCAATATACACGTCCAGCTCTTCTCCCTGGGAATCAAAGTGTAATTGCCCGTGTTTGCTCAGGTCAAACGTGCTTTCCCAGGTGCTGTTGACATACACACCATAAGAGAAGTTCTCACACATCACCAGATAGACCGGCACTGCCATATACATCGGATCCACAAATGCCGCATGCGGTTCAGCCGGATCGGTAGCCCAGTTCTTCATCGTCTGACCTTGCTTTTCCATGCGACCAGCGCGTTCGCCAAACCCGTAATATTTTTCTCCGTTTTCAATTCGTTTGGTGAACCAGTAGCGGTCTTCTTCCCAAACCGGTGAGGAGGCATCGGTAAAGAAGCTTTTGCCGTCTGTGGTTAACATTTCCAGCAAGGCGGTATCTTTGTCAATTCGCACCGTAAAAGCTGAACTATTCAGGAATAACGCATGCTGTGTCTGTTGTAAATTCACATCCACACCATGAAAGGATTCATCCTCCAGTGGCACATCCCAACTATGTTCTTCTTCGAAATCACCCCCTGGCACCATGCGCACACGCACCAATTCAGGCTTCAGGAATGTCACGCGCATGTGTGGATCACCACAATCGACCCACAATTCACTCCCTAAAAATCGATATTCCCTTACTGCCCCCAGCATAGCACGTGCTTTAATCATGCTGCCTCCCTACCATTTGTTAATGTGAATTCTCTCCGGTAAAAAACGGTCTACAACAGGCAGTGGTTCCGCCGGGTAACCGATGGGTACCAGAGAAAAAGGATGAATTGTATCTGGCAATTTTAACAGATTTTTCAATCCACGTTGCCGGTCCGGGTCGGGATATACCCCGCACCAGACTGCACCTAAACCCAATCCATGCGCAGCCAACTGAATGCTCAATGTTGCTGCGCTGCAATCCAGAGCCCAACGCTTCGGATCAGGGAGAATGGTCTCATCCGCACATACCACCACAGCCAGGCTTGCCTCTGGCGTCATAGCTGCAAAGGGATGCACGTCTGGGATTCTGCGCAATACATCGCAGTCGGTGATCACGTAGAATTGCCAGGGTTGCCGGTTGCGAGCGGACGGCGCATGCATGGCCACCTTCAACATTAACTTAACGGTTTCCACGGGTACGGGACGATACTCAAAACTTCTCACGCTGCGGCGTGTTAATAAAGCTTCCATTACTTCCATGTTTTACTCCTCAATTGATTCTAGAATTTCACTGGCACTCTTGTCGCCATAAACAACAGCGAATAAACCCGGCAAATAGCGATCCATCATCCACACATTCGGGTAGACGTGATTGGATACCAGCGTGTAACTCAACCCCTGCCCCTCAAAATCGATGCTGGTGCGAAAGCGCACTTCGCCATCTTCAAAATCCATCTCAAAATTGCCAATGCGCATGCCATAGTTGACCAGCGTTATAAATTCGGCCATCTTCAGCCGTTTTTCATCCGGCACATTAATCGGAAAATAACTGTAAAAATAAAAAATATCCTGGGCCTGGTTATATTCTGCCTGGCAGGAGAAGCGCCCATTTTCCCCCCAATGGTTCATCCTTAAAACCAGCACCCCGTGGTCTTCCGTTTCTACAAAGAACCACTCATCCTCAGAAAAGAATTGCTTGATTGTCTCAAATGCAACACTCATTTTTCACCTGGAATACCACTTGATGACTCGATTCTAGCATACAGCCAGAATCGGAGAGGCAAAATGAACCTTAAATAATTGGCTGGTGTGAAAAATCGGGATTGAAAATAGTTCTCGGGTTTAACCGATTTCAATCGGTTTGAATTTTCTATCCATGGATTAAAATCGATGGATCATTAATCACATCTTTTATCATCGGGTATCAGCCGATCGAGATAGTCTTGTACCTATTTATTGATTGCCTTCGCTTGTGTATTTCAAATAAAACCGGCGCCTGATACGCCGGTTTTACTATGATGGAGAGCGTCCCTATTCTAAGCGCTTGATCCTCGTCAATTTGGGGATGAAACTAGATCCTCCCTCTATTGAATTATTATCTAATTATGATGTCTTCAATTTTTATTATAGAAAATTTATGGTTTGGATTGCGTATCAATATTGTTACGGTTTTGTTACAAATAATGATTGAATCCCGGAAAATTAAATCTTTTTGTTGTCGTCGAAGAACAGAAATTTAAAAACCGACGCTTATTACCGGTTCTAAGGGGATGGACAGCGTCCCATTTTACTAAGAAAAAATCATTGTTTGGAATTGTTTAATTTTCATTGGATACCTTCAATTTAGTAGTGTAAGATATTTTCTGTAAACTTGAGAAACCGAATTAGTCTAGCGGATTGATAATTCTAAGTATGTTTTTGGAATTGGTTTTATAGCCATTGTCAATTTTTCACTGACTATTTATGTCCTAATCATTCTTTTAATATAGTTAAATTACTTAATAGTGAATATTTTTTTTATTGAAATTCAAATTATGATAAATTTGAGAATCTGGATTTTTACGTACCATAAACTTCTCAAAAAAATCGATCATGATTTGCTGGTTTTCATTTAATAGTTTTTCTGTATTATTATTAAGGTACAAGGCTTTTTTTCCTCTACTTGGATTGGATAAACTATGTCAAATTCATACAAACTATATCCATACTTAAGCGATTGGCTGGTCATCTCCTGGAGGTGGTTAACTCTCTTTGTTCTTGGAGTGGTCTTTGCATCTCAGTCAGAATTCAACTTACAAATTATTGCTCTGCTGGTTTTAATCGCTTTGTGGAATGTTCTAATGACCACATTGGCAATCCTTAGTGTACGCATGCCGCTTCATCGGATAGTCAATCTGTTTTGTGATTTTGCATTCACAATCGCCCTGTTTATCCTAGGTGGAGCCATGACAGGCTCTCTTGTGTGGATTGGTGTAATTGTTATTGTCAATGCTGCAATCTTTTACCAATGGTATGGTGCCTTGACACTGGCTTTTGTGTTCTCATTATCACAGATTGGTTATGCTATCTACCTGAATCCAGCAAACCTGACCATTTGGCTACCATACCTGATTATATTCGGTATGAATTTTGGATTTGCTTCAGTTTCTGGATTTGCAAGTATTCTAGTAAACAAAAATATTGGAAATAAGTATCTTACATCTGAAAAAAAACTAAGAGAGATTGAAACCCTCGCCAATTTACACTACCAAAAACGCATGCAATCCTTATCCAATCTTTTCGAGACGCTCAGCTCCACCCTGGATTACAAAGTGGTGCTGGATATCATGCTCGATTTGAGTCAATCCGCCATCGATATCATCGATCCAAACCAGGATAAGATGATCTCTGCTGTGCTGCTCTTTGATGAATCGAAATTGATCGTCGTAAACTCACGGCGATTTTCTCCCAGCGATACTAATCTAAAATTCCCGGCCAATAGCGGACTCCTTCTGGATACATTACAGAAAGTGGAGCCACAAATCACCCATGACCCGGCTAAGGATCCTGAATTGTGGAAGATCGTTTCACTGCAGAACTGCAAAGTTGCCATCACCTTCCCGCTTTCACGCGGTATGGATGATTACGGCGTCATGCTCTTTGGTCATCCCGACAGGATTTTCTTCAACACCGAAAAGATTGAGGCACTCAATCTCATCAGCCGCCAGGCGGTGATTGCCATCCAGAATGCCCGTCTCTACCAGCAAGTGGAGCAGGAAAAACAGACCATCGTTTCATCTCAGGAAGAAGCTAACAAGAAGCTTGCCCGGGATCTGCATGACGGACCGATTCAATCAGTGGCATCTATTGCCATGCGCCTGAGTGTTGCCCAGCGGTTGCTTTTCCACAAGCCCAAAGACGTGGCAGCCGAACTCGCCAACATTGAGACTCTCGCCCGTCAATCTACTGGCGAACTGCGCCACATGCTCTTCACGTTGCGTCCACTCACCCTGGAAACCGATGGGCTGGTGGCAGGATTGCAAACGATCGCTGAGAAGAATCTCAACACCTATCAACAAAAAGTACGTATCGACGTGGATGAAGAAGTGGTCAAAAAGCTGGACCAGAATAAACATTCCACGGTCTTCTATCTGGTGGAAGAAGCGGTGACCAATGCCCGTAAACATGCGCAGGCTGAATTGGTTCTGGTGCGTCTGAGATTTTCCACCAAAGATTCGGAAATCGCCGTACTGGAGATCATGGACAATGGCATCGGCTTTGACGTCAACAAAGTCAATCAGAAGTATAGTCATCGCGGCAGCCTGGGTATGGTAAACTTAAACGAAAGAACACAGCTGGTCAATGGACTGTTACACATCGATTCAGTCCCCGGTAAAGGCACCCGCATCCGCATTTTTATACCCCTCACGCCTGCAGCAATTGAAAGGGCGCAAGCCGGAAAGATTGATCTGCAACAATCATAATCTTCACACATCGAGGCCACAATGCCAGTTCAGGCAAATATCTACTACACTCAGTATCGGGGGGTGTCATCTTCACATCCAGTGGTGATTCTGATTCACGGTGCCGGCAGCAACCATCTGTGTTGGCCGGTTGAGATACGCCGGCTGCAGGATGCCACCGTTTATGCCATTGATCTACCCGGGCACGGGAAATCTGCCGGGACTGCACACCACCGGGTATCCGGCTACCAGGCGGCCATCATCGACTTCATCGCCCAGATGGGACTCAATAAGGCTGTGTTGGTAGGGCATTCACTCGGTGCTGCCATCGCACTGCAGCTTGCCCTGGATCATCCGCAGCATGTGGCTGGTCTGGTTTGCATTTCCGCAGCAGCCAGCTTCCAGATAGATCCAACTCTCATCAATCTGTTTCGCTTGCAGCAGACACAAAAGAAAACCCAGGAAATATTGAAAAACTATTTTGCCCCCCAATATGGCAAAACACAGTGGTATCCGAATCTTCTCAAGAGCTTGCCAACGGTTCGCAACAGTCTCTGGTATGCCGATCTACGCGCTAGCGCGCATTTTGACCTGCGCAACCAATTATCCCAAATCACCAGCCCCACGCTGGTTCTTGCCGGTGAAGAAGATCAACTGGTTCCATTTTCCACCGCCACCCACCTCGCCCGGCAATTACCCAACGCCACCTTCAAAGGATTTCGACAGCATGGACATATGTTGATGTTAGAGGATCCCAAAGGTGTTGCGCAGGAGATTCATCGATTTTATTTCCACCTGTAGGGGTAACTGCTTGTCCTTACCCCGGTGGCTTGTTCATTCCCCGATGGATTGCCTCTACCGGTATTGGCCTTACTCTCATTTCAATGGATTGTTTTCAATTTACTCAACAATGCGAAAATAATCCTCATCACCTCGAATGATGTGCTCATAATAATTGCGTTGCCACAATTTCTCCACCGGTAAATTATTCGCTTTGCAAAACTTAATATAATCATTCGCAGCCAGGGATTTATAGGCTCCAATCATTTTTCCAATTGTTTGTCCAGGAGATGACTTCTCAATCGAAATAATGCTGTGAATATAATTCGGCATGACAACAAATGCATCCAATTGAATACCATTGAAACGTCCTGGTAATTGGAACCATTGGTCATTCACGATTTTGCCTATTTGGTTTATGACCATTTCTTCCATTATGATTTCACCAAATAATGGTTGGTGACCATGAGAAAAAATAGTAATAAAATACACACCCTCTAGTGAATAATCAAATCCTTGTAATCGGGTCGATTGTGAATGGCTTTGTTGTATGTCATGATGTTGGCTCCAATGGAAGTCATTGTTGTGCTGATATTATTCTATTCAAATTTTCCTGGAGATGAAAATGATTAAGACGAACTTTTTTTGAAACCTTCAACTTGTAGCCGATTAAACCGATAACGCGGCGATGATCGCCGCGTTATCTTATCCAAAACCCATTCAATAAAGGAGTCAAACAATCAGTGGCTCACCCAACCACTGTCGTATGTACATTAAATTCCGGAGGTTGTTCCATGTGCTTCTTGACCGCACATTGTTCCGCGGACCGTATCAGCGCGTTGTGATACTTTTCCGGGAAATCCGGCGGCACCTGGATTTCGATCTCGACATTGCCGACCAATCCGGTAAAGGGATTGGATTGTAAGCGTTGGATCAAGCGAATACCCTTGGTGTCAAGTCCACGCTGTTTGCAAAAGCCGAGTACGTAAATCCCAGCGCAGGTTACCAACGAAGCTAAGAAAGTTGCGAACGGTGTCGGCGCGGCACCTTCTCCACCACCCATCGGTGGCTGATCCGTCATGATTGTATAAGGCCCAAAATGAGCATCCACTCGCGCCCCACCCGGAAAATCCACTACCATTTCCATATTTCACAATCTCCTCTTTATACAGTGTTTTTGTATTCAAAGAATTAGATGCAGAGATTGCAGAAAAGTTACAAGATGGATGATCGTTTTGAGAATAGAGATTTGACGTCTGAGCTTTGAGAGATTATTGAATAGTCCTAAAAAAATGTTGAGCTATAATTTTCAGTCAACATTTTTAAGACTATTCACAACAAAAAAGTCGAAGCCGGCGTTTTTGAAAGATTCGATCAACTCCGCATTCATCTGTACCATCAGGTGGGTTGGATAACGCAATTGAAAGAGAAATTGGGCATCGTTACGGATTTCCATTTTTTTCATCTGTTCCACTGCCCATTCTGTCCAGCCCTCGCCACCCTGTTTGTCTGCTTCGACGGCTTCAATGAAGGCTTTCTCCAGATATTCTTCGGCTTTGATGTTGAAGTTGCCATATTTTTGGTTAAAGGCTTGCTGGATCTCATCGTCACTTCGTGCTTGATACTGTTCATGATGCACAATCACCTCGGGTTTTAGCTTGGGGATAGTGCGTGGAATGGATTTGGGATATCCCAACGAGAGAATCATCAAAGGCAGTACGAAATCTGGAATCGCATAGCTTTCCCGTGCTTCGTCCATCTGGGATTGGATGGTGCCCACGTAGACAGACCCTAATCCCAGGCTCTCCGCCAGCAGGACAACTGATTGGGCAGCGCACATCACATCGGCATAGGAGATCAGAAAATGAGCCAATGCCTGTTCACCTTTGAACTCAGTACCATTAAGGGTGGCCCAACGTTTAACGCGGTTAAAGTCCAGGCAGAAGATCATTGAAAGCGGGGCGTTCTTGACCCAGGGCTGGTTACCCACCATCTCGGAAAGGATCGCGCGGTTCTCTTTTTCCTGGATCAGGATAATGGAGACCGGTTGGATATTTCCACCGGACGGAGCGTTGTTCGCTGCATTGAGAAGCTGCATAATGATTTCTTCAGGGATGGGTTGATCTTTAAAGTTGCGCACCGAGCGTCGATTCATTAGCATTTCATACATTTCCATGGGTTTACCTCTTTACTTATTCTTTTCCTTGCCACATTCAATTTAAAATTTGAGGTGATAGATTCTTGTTATGTCTGTTTTTTCTTATTTTCAATACCAACTTGAAAATTTAGTAAGTATGACTGGCGAAAACATCATCTTCCGTGAAGTTCCTTACAACAAGATTTTTTTCAGGGTTTTTGCCAGCCATAGTTCATATTTTTCACCAGACCAACCCTGGTCGACAGTCAATAAATTATAGAGTTCTGCGCTGGTGATCGCCCAAACTGTTTCAGCAGCCTCAGTTAGTATGAGATCTTCTTGTAGAGTGATATTTTTAGATAGATATTGTATAAATTTCTCCATACCATGGTAGCGGCTTTTGAGAATTTGTTGTAGCATTTCGGCGATCTCTGGCTCTGTTTTGGCAGCGATGCGCATAATTTCAAAGATGGGAGCCATGCGGTTCATAATCTCATGAATATCATGCGAAAATATTTCAATCTGCAGGGTAGGATTTTTCTCTTTCATCACAGATGAAGGTCCTTCCCGCTGCATCAGGGGGATTGGCTTATCATCTCCTACAATTGACACGTCAATCAACTTTGAGAGAATTTCACGTTTATTACCAAAGGCGGCATACACTGTCTCAGCTGCTACACCTGCTTCCTGTGCAATTGCCTCTATGGTTGCACCGGTATAACCACGCTCGGAAAACAGCTTGCGAGCTGCCTCAACAATGAGCATGCGAGTCTGGTTTGCCTGCATTTGACGTCGTTTGGAATTATAGGGTCGTTTTGTAGAAGACTCTTTATTTTTCATACTTGACAAAATTTGTCCAATTTGTTATATTCATTACAGCAATACTATATCCAATATAGCGTTACTGTTATTAATAAGTTTATATTCAAATTTGGTGATTGTCAACCACGATTCATCATCAATCATAAAGGAGATCTGGAAAATGGAACCAAAAAGAGATCATGCATCAGTTGTTATTAACCCATTTGTGGTTTATATTGGGCTGGCTGTCGTTGCCATCTTGTTTCAAGTAGTTCTGCCACTTTCTTTCATGCCGGCATTACTGGCCAGGATTTTAGGTTTAATTCTGATTGCCCTGAATTTTGTTTTCGGAATACCCGCTATTCGAGGTATGCTTCAGGCAAAGACTTCTCCAAATCCGCAGCGTCCTTCCACTTCTCTGGTTTTATCCGGGATTTATCAGCGTACAAGAAACCCGATGTATGTTGGATTAACAATGGTTTTCGCCGGTGTGTTAATCTTTAATCAGAATGTTTGGGGACTACTGTTTGTTCCGTTGCTGATATGGTTAATTACAATCTGGGTGATTATTCCAGAGGAAACCTACCTCGAAGAAAAGTTTGGTGAGGAATATTCAAATTATAAAGCCAGCGTACGCCGATGGATTTAATGCTGGATAGCTGGTCAACTTTCCTCAATCAGCGTTTGGATCTTAGAGACGGTTTTCCAATTACGATCGGTCAAGGGGACTCCCAGCAATTTTTCGCTGCTGGCTGCTAACTTTGACCTGCCAACTCCTTCTGGAGCAAACAGGTAAAAGACTTTGTCGGTCAGGTGATATTGTTCGCTCTCATGCTTGAGTTTCGCAAGCCCTTCCAAGTTGGGTTGTTCGGGTGGATAAGCCAGAAATCCCAGGTGCAGAGAGCTCGGGTTGGATTCGGCTTCGGGAAAAGGATTTTCTTTAATTGCTTGTTCGAATTCAATCCGAGAGAGTATCAGCACAAGTGGTGCAAACCCGAAGCGTTGTTGGATGGCGAAGTTGATCTGGTCTGAAAGCTGGGAGGGCTCTTCCGATGTCTGGAAGACGGCATTTCCACTTTGGATGTAGGTCTTAACATTGTTTACACCTAGCTCTTGCAGCAGGCTGACCAGATCCTTCATTTTAAGCGTATTCTTTCCTCCGACATTAATACCGCGAAAGAGGGCTATGTAGGTGTTCATGGGTTAAGTGTAATAGGTAGAAGGTAAAATCCCAAGTCCAAAGTAAAAAGTGTCGAGTCCTAAAGAATAAAGGCTAATGTGAAACGACTTAGCTTTCAAGTGCATAATCTTTTGAGTAATATCCCCTCAGGTTTGGAAAAAAGAGATCCTTAGATTTACCTCAAGACCGGGGCGTCTACCTTTATCGGGTGAGGTAACTCGTTGTAACAGGTTGATATTGATCAATTGGTAAGAAAATAGAATAAAGGGTACAATCGAAGGTTATGGTTTTGATAGGTTTTAACACAATGATTGATGTCGATTTACAAACAAACCAGGAAAAAATGATGTGACAGTATGTATTTTATTTTGACCCCCATTACTGAATCCATCTTGCCTTATCTTGCCATGGGATTAACAATCCTGCTGGAAGGAAGCTTAAGCAATCTGATAACAGGAATTACCATTTCAGGCGTGTTTTTGCGTCCCATACCGGTATTTGCTACGATTGTCACTGGCAATTTAATGGCAGATATGATCTGGTATAACCTGGGGCGTTATTTCCAATTGGAAAGAATCAAAAGACTGGCTGATCGTTTGAAAATCGACTTGAAACTAATTGATGATATCGCACTCGAAATCCGGCAACACGCACCTCGTTTCCTCTTTATGGCAAAATTAACAGTCGGACTACCAGTTCCGTCTCTGATCGCGACTGGATTGAGCAAGGTACCAATCAGGCGCTGGATTGGCATGCTGATATTAGCTGAACTGATCCGATCCACTGTTTTTGTGTCATTGGTGTTTCTCTATGCTTCAGCTGTTGGACGCGCATCGGAGGAAATGCAGGCGATATTAATGACAATGACAGTATTTGTTGTGATCTCTGGTGTAGTTTGGTGGAAGAAACGCAGCAAAAAAAGAGTTGAAAATCTAAAATCAAGTGTATAAATTTGGATATCTGTTCAGGTAGACCTGCTTCCAAATCCTCCCCCACCCGGCGTCTGGATACTGATGATGTCACCTGCTTGCAATTCCACAGAACCTTTCCCGCTTAACGGGATCTGATCTTCCCCCTGCAACAGTCTATTCAGGCCACATTGTCCTGGCTCTCCACCATTGAGACCATAAGGTTGGTACGTACGTCGTTCCGTTAACAAGGTCGCCTGGCAGTTGACCAGCACCTGGAGATCACGGCGCAATCCATCACCGCCACGTTTGCGACCCAATCCACCGGATCCACGTCGGACTTCATAACGTAATACCCGCATGGGGTAGGCGTATTCCAGCGCTTCCACCGGGGTGTTGAGGGTGTTGGTCATGTGCGAATGCACTGCAGAAGCGCCATCCTGTTCCTGTGTAGCTCCGGTGCCGCCAGCGAGGGTTTCATAATAGGTGAATGAACCTCTACCAGAAAGCAGCGGTCCACCAATGGTGATGTTATTCATGGTACCCTGGCTGGCAGCCGGGATTTTCTCCGGGCAGGCCTGGGCTAAAGCACCCAGGAGCACATCCACAATTCTCTGGGAGGTCTCCACATTGCCACCGGCGACCGCAGCGGGTGGCAGCGCATTAACCACTGTTCCTTCCGGAGCTATGACTTCCACCGGTGCCAGACAGCCTGAATTGTTGGGTACATCCAGCCCCAGAAGACAACGGAAGACATAATAAACCGCCGAAAGGGTGATGGCATAGACAGCATTGATGTTGCCCTGTTGTTGCGGGGCAGAGCCATTGAAATCGACGGTGGCATGATCACCCTGAATGGTGATTGCTACACAAATGGGGATCGGTTGAGCGCTGATACCATCATCGTCCAGACAGTCGCTGAAGGTAAAGGTGCCATCAGGCAAAGAAGTGATCAGGTTGCGGGTCATGCGTTCGGTATAGGCCAGCAGTGCCTGCATGGAAGTGTGGATCTCCTCTCTTCCATAACGGTTGATCATCTCCAGCAAGCGGTTAGTGCCTCGCTGGTTGGCTGCCAGTTGCGCCAGCAGATCTCCCAATCGTTCATCCGGAGTGCGTACATTCGCCAGTATCAGATCAAGAATTGCCTGGTCGGTCGTGCCGGCGCGTACCAGCTTGACCGGAGGGATGATCAGGCCTTCCTGAAACAATTCGCGGCCAACCGGCATGGAACCGGGAGTCATACCACCCACATCAGCATGATGGGCACGCGAAGCCACAAATCCGACCAGATATGGCTCCTCTCCATCCTGAAAGAAGACCGGAGAGACGATGGTGATGTCCGGCAAATGCGTCCCACCGCGGAAAGGATCATTCAAGATGACGGCATCACCAGGTTGCAGTTGACCGGAGAATTGCTGAATGGCAGCCTGCACCGAGAGTGGCATGGATCCCAAATGCACCGGGATGTGTGCAGCCTGGGCGATCATCTGCGCCTGGGCGTCAAATACCGCGCAGGAATAGTCCCTTCTTTCCTTAATATTGGGCGAATAACTGGACTTGCGCAATACAGTACCCATCTCCTCTGCAATGGAGGCAAATAAATGCTTGAAAATTTCCAGGCGAATCGGGTCGTAGCTCATGATCCCACCTCGATGATGATGTTCTGCTGCCCATCCACCCAGGCCTGATCGTTTGGGCTGAGCAGGATGGTGGTATCGGAGCGAATAACCACAGCTGGACCCTGCAAGCGGTTACCGGGGCGCAGTGCTTCTGCCCGGAAAAATGGAGTTGGGATGGAATGGATGTGGAAGATCACCGGTCGGGTATCCAGATAGGCTTGCTGGGGATCGGGTTCACCCAACGTCTGGCTGTGCAGCGGCGGTGGTGTGCTTTTACCGATCGCACGCAAGCGCAGGTTGACGATTTCAATTTTTGCCTCCGGTTTGGCGTATCCATAAGTCGCCTGGTGTTGCTGGTGGAAGGTTTCCAGGAAGCCTGGGGTAAAGGGGATATTCAGCTCATAGGATTGCCCACGGTAACGCATATCCAGGCTGTGCTCCAGATGGATATCCTCAGCGGCGATTCCTTCTGCCAGCACGTCGGTGGTACCGCGATGTGCCAGTTCTGCCAGCAGATCGGATAAATGCTGGAAGCTTGTCTCTCCCGGTAGCATCACTGTCTTTGAGTAATCTTTTATCACATCCGCCACGAGCATGCCATAAGCGGAAAGGGTGGACGCCACCGGGGGGACGAGCACCCTGGGAATCCCCAGACCGCGCGCCAGATCGGCGGCGTGTAATCCGCCAGCCCCACCAAAAGACAACAGCGTAAAGACACGCGGATCCCATCCACGTTCGACTGAGATGACGCGTAAAGCGCGTTCCATATGCGCATTGGCCACCTGAATGATCCCCAATGCGACCCGCGTCGTTTCCATGTTCAGTTCTAGCGCAATTTTTTCAATAGCATGCCAGGAGCGTTGCGCATCCAGTTGCATCTTGCCCCCCAGGAACATCTCGGGAGCCAGTCTTCCCAGCACCACATTGGCGTCCGTGATGGTGGGGATATCCCCTTTGCCGTAACAGGCGGGTCCGGGATCAGCCCCGGTGCTTTCAGGTCCGACCCGCAGCGCTCCGCCAGGATCAACCCGGGCAATTGAACCACCACCAGCACCGATGGTGTGAATATCCAGCATGGGCAGGTGGATGGGGTGTCCGCTGACGACGGCTTCGGTCGTAATCTGTCGGGTTCCATCGATCAAAGAAACATCCGTGGAAGTACCACCCATATCAAAGCCAATCAGACGTAAATTCTCACCGCCGCTGATGGATTTTCCGATATACTCACAACCCACCACGCCTCCTGCTGGACCCGAAAGGATGCATCGTACCCCGGCCTGCCGGGCTTCTGCGGGTTGGATAGCGCCACCATTGGACTGCATTACGCTTAGATGCATACCAGGTTCGAGCGCATCCTCCAGATAGCTCAAGTATTTTCCCAGCACCGGGGAAACATAGGCATTCACCACGGTGGTGCTGCAGCGCTCATACTCGCGGAATTCAGGCAGGATTTCGGACGAGACAGAAACAAAATAGCCGGCTGCACGCAAGCTTTCGGCGATCATGGCTTCATGTTCAGGGTGCAGGAAGGAAAACAACAGGCAGATGGCTACGGCTTCGGCTCCAGATGACTGGATGTTTGTGATCAGTGCTTCTATCTGAGCGGCATCCAGCGCTTGCAATACCTCGCCGGTATGCAGGACGCGCTCGTTCACTTCAAAGCGCAGCGCTGTGGGGACCAGTGGTTCTGGCAAACTGACGGTCAGATCATAAAGAGCGGGGCGGTTCTGACGACCGATCTGGAGAACATCCTTGAAGCCAGCCGTGCTGACCAGGGCGGTTTTTGCCCCTTTGTATTCAAGCAGGGCGTTGGTGGCGACGGTCGATCCGTGCACGATGGTGGCGTGTTTGTCGTTACGGTTGGCAAAGATTTCCTCCAATCCGGACAGCACTGCCAGAGCCGGGTTTGCCGGGGTGGAGAGGACCTTGAAAGTGTCAATTTGTTGGATGATGGGGTCGTAGACGACAAAGTCGGTAAAGGTACCGCCGATATCGATCCCGATGCGCAGGGGGGAGGATGAGGTCATGGTTGAATTATAGTATGGATTCTTTAGGATTAAGGCGGAAGGAAAAAGGCGAAAGAAATGGCCGGAAAGCTATTTAGCTATTGAGGTATTCATGATTTGAAAAGATTGGCTCTTGTCCCCGTGGATTCAAATCCACGGATAGGTAAAATCCAAACCTGTTGAAACAGGTTTCTGATGAACCTGCTGGAACAGCTTCATAAATCCATATCAACGATGAGAATGCTTACTGCAAAAAATCCCCCATTTCGCTTTTGCCAGCTGAATAGTGCAGCGAGAAATTTTCCATCAGGTCGTCGATGATCACATCGCAGGTTTGGGATCGCAACCACTTTAGGGCGGATTCATCCGTACCATCCAGTTGCTCAGATATATCCAGTGTTAGCGCAACATCATTTCCTACATCACGATCGAGTGAGCATCTCCAGCTGCCGGAACCCTTGTTGTAAACATCCCAGACTTCCCTTACCAGAATGAGACTATGCAAGGCGGATTCGAAGGAAGCATGAGCTGCAGAGAATCGATCCGGCCATTCGTGCGCAGATAAATTTGTGTAACTGGTCTGAACTTCTTCTAAATGAACGAGGAATTCGGGGAGCGAAACATCACCCTCATCCAATTCATCCATGCGATCAGCAGCTTCTACGAATAAGGTGTAGTCATCTTTAAATTCAGCACTCACTCCACCAGAACAACCTGTAATCGTGCAGAGTAAGAAAATGGACAGTGTAATCAACACGAAATTTTTCATCGCAGTAGCTCCTGGTTCCCTGCTACTATTATGACATTGGAGTCAACTTAATTCAATCCTGATCTAAGGAAGGGTGAAAAGAATCGATTCACAGGGATGATGAAATAACAATAATCGAATTAAATAAGGTCAGGCAACCTTTACTCCTATATACCTTATCCTTCAATTGCACTATAATGCATTTAATCGAACCAATTATTCACCCGGGAGGACAACATGTCTGATAAACCTGAAATTGATGTTCAGCGACGTCGAAAAGGCGAAAAACCACAACGCCGTGCAACGGCACCTGTTCGCCGCCAGACCGGTCAAGCTACTGGAAGCAGTGGTGGTACTGGTGGAACTATTTCAGGTGGCGGTGGATCATTGCTTGGTTCTGCGGGCAGCCTTTTGGGTGGTGGTAAAGGAAAACTTGGTTGTGGTGGCATCGCTATCATCGTGATCCTGATACTCTTTTTTGTATTTTCAAATGGACTTGACCTGGGTGGTGAAACACCAGTGGATGACCAACAACCCTACACCTATGATGAACCAGCTGCCGTAGAGGCCACACGCACACCACGACCATCGCCACCACCGTCCAGCGGAAGTGGAAACTCCTGGTTAGTAATGAACTATCAGGATGCGGATGATCAGGTGCTGGAGCAGGATATCTTCATCGATTTGAACGAAATGGAACGGATTGGATCATCCCCGGATGTAAAAATTGTGACACAGATTGATCGTTTTCGTGGTGGTTTCTCCGGTGATGGTGATTGGCGCAGCACACGGCGATATCTGGTGTTGTATGATGATGACCTGAATGCGATTGGATCGGAGCTGGTGGAAGACCTGGGTGAAATCAATATGGCTGATGGTGAATCCCTGGTCGATTTCGTCACCTGGGCGGTCAACACCTACCCATCCGATCACTATGTGCTGATCCTGTCCGATCATGGCATGGGTTGGCCAGGTGGTTGGACAGATCCCGCGCCAGGTGGTCGCGACTCTGGAACTGCGCCCCTAGTGCAGCAACTTCCGGACGACGCCCTTTATCTCTCTGAACTGGATCAGGCACTCGCGGATATCCAGGCAAACACCGGTATACAAAAATTCGATCTGATCGGCATGGATGCCTGCCTCATGTCCCAGTTGGAGGTCTACGCTGCCCTGCAGCCTTACGCAGATTATGCAGTTGCCTCCGAAGAAACCGAACCCAGCCTGGGATGGGCTTACTCAGCCTTCCTCAGTCTGTTGGTGTACGATCCATCCATTTCGACAGCGGATCTGGCAACCAATATTGTGGAGTCCTACATTGTTCAGGATGAACGCTTAACGGATGAGAATGCTCGTATGGAGTTTCTGCGTCAGAATTCCAGCACCGGGGGCTTCTTTGGACCATCACGCGTGAGTGCCGAGCAAATTGCCAGTCAACTCGAGAAAAACATCACCCTCACTGCGGTAGACCTGAACGCACTGCCAGATTTGATTACAGACTTCAATGATTTCTCGTATGCCATGCAGAATATCGACCAATCTCTGGTAGCCAGTGCTCGTAATTACGCGCAATCCTATACCAGCATATTTGGTAATCAGGTGCCGCCATCCTTTATCGATCTGGGGCATTTTGTGCAGCTGGTTGCCAAACAAAGCAACGATTCCAGAATTCGTACCGCTGCCAATAATGTACTCACCAGTCTGCAGAATGTCATCGTGGCGGAACGGCATGGGAACTCCAAGCCAGGCTCAACCGGCATCGCTATTTACTTCCCCAACTCAACCCTGTACCGCTCCCCCTACACCGGGATGCAATCCTACACATCCATCGCTGATCGCTTTGCCCGAACTTCATTGTGGGATGATTTTCTTGTCTTTCATTACAACGATCGCTCCTTTTCTGTAGACGCAGCCGAGCCGGTAATGCCTTCCACTGGTGGAATCACCCGTGCGCCGGGCATTGGTACCATAAGCCTTTCCAAGATCACAACCACTACCAATACTGTTGCCCCAGGGGATGCAGTCCGTTTGAGCATCGATATCACCGGCGAACAGGTTGGTTATGTCTACTTCTTCACCGGGTTGTATGATACCAACTCCAATAGCATCCTGATTGCTGATACCGACTATCTGGAGAGTCCTGAAACGGAAGAATTGAATGGGGTTTACTATCCAGTCTGGCCGGAGAGCGAATCCTTTACCATGAATTTTGAGTGGGAGCCCACCCTTTTCTCCATCACCGACGGTAGTCAGTCATCGGTTGCACTCTTCAACCCTATGGCGTATGGCACCAGTGCGGAAGACGCCATTTATGCTGTGGATGGTATCTACACCTTTGCAGAGAGTGGCGAACAACGCCGGGCGCAGATGTACTTTCGTGATGGACGTCTGTTCCAGGTCTTTGGTTTCCAGGGCAGTGAAACCGCCAGTTCACCGTATGAAATTTCCACCCAGGCGGGAGATACCTTCACATTGCTGCAACGCTGGATGGAACTGGATAGCACCGGCCAGATCACCCAGATCGTCCTCGAAGAAGGCGATACCCTTACCTTTGGTAATTCTGCTTTTGTGTGGGAACAGGTCTACGCCCCGGCTGGTGACTACCTGGTGGGATTCCTGGTGAATGATATGGATGGGAATGTGGTGCAGCAGTACGAACAGATCAGAGTGGAATAGTTCTTAAGTTGATAAACTGTTGAGCTATTAAGCCGAAATGTCCTTGAATTCTTTCTTAAAGAAATCAAGGACATTTCCTACTTTCCAACCAAAGGCAAAAAGTTAAAATGATCATATTCCACCTGAACAACCGGTGAACCTGACCTCAAAAAATTCCCGCGGCCGGTAGCCCACAGTACCTGTGCAGTGGCAGTACCAGGCAGATCATAGGCCAGGAATCCCGAATGAGCACTGGTCAACACTACCTCCAGATCGGGGTCGCTATCGATATTCGCCAGTGTCGGGGAAGCCAGCACGCCATTCCAGGTGAGTGAACCAAAAGCCGCAGGCAATTGAATTTCATGCAGTGGATTACCGAGATAATCCAGAATGTGAAGGTATCCGCTCTGGTTGCTGGACTTTTGTGCCCAGGAGGCAAAGATTACCTCTGCATGTCCGTCGTCATCCAGGTCGGCGATAACCGGAGGAGAAGCGAATCGTAGAAAAGATTCAGTGCTTTTGGTTACGGAATATGGCCAGTTGCCATGTTCTGTTTTGTCCAGCCAGTAAGCATGCATACGACCGTCATAGGAAGGATATAGGATTTCTTTAATGCCATCGCCATCCAGGTCAGCCACCACCGGAACTGGATGGCTGCTTTCGATGATGTTGTAATCCTCGCTACGTGGGGCAGCCGATCCATCCGGGATTGGAATGTCGGTCCAATCGTAACTGGCGTTTGACCAGCGCGTGCGGTCCCGATTGAAGATGAAGGGCATCTCATATAAAGAGGTATAGGGGCTCGTCCCGCAATTGTACACATTGCCAACAATCACCAGCTCGAGAATCCCATTATTATCCAGGTCAGCGAGGGTAGGGGGTGAATGGGCAAAGTTCGGCCGGTGATCGATCCCACAATCTGCATAACCACGCAGGTCAACCAGATGCGATACGTGCATGCCAACCCGGCTCCAGGGTTTCGCCAGACCACCCGGCAAGGTGCCGTAGATCGTGCTGGCTGGCACCTGGCTGCCATTCGGGTAGAATGCAGCCGTATAGTGGGTATCGTTACTACCAATGATTTCAACCAGCCCGTCATGATTCATATCACCAGCGGCAATATTTTGATTAAAGCACCCGGAGGCATAACCATTCGTATCGGAATCGGGGTTGTGTTGCGGCCAGTCGCCGGCTCGTAGATTGCCATTATGTTCGTAGACATACCACTGGTCATAACTGCGCGTGGAAGCCACCATGATTTCCAGGTCGACATTGTAATCGAGGTCGTAAAGAGCCAGTGAGCGCAATTCATACCCATCCACCGGTTGGCGACTCCATACCAGGTTGAGATTGTGGTCCCAGACGTGGATGTAGGTGCTGTGCACACTGACCACTTCCAGGTCGCCGTTGTTATCAATATCCGCTACTGCAATATCACTCCAGACACGCGAACCAGCAGGATCAATGGATTTTATCTGGTTGCCCGTAGCGCCATCCAGCAGAAAGAGTGAATACAATCCGCCAATCACCTCCACATCCCCATCGCCATCCAGGTCAATGACAGCCGGGGAGCTATACCAACCGGTCTCACACCACGAGGAATAGCAGCCGCCTTTCTGCCATTTCAGTACCGGGGTTGCTATCGCAGATGGCTGTGCCGCCACCGGCTGCAGGATCAGGCTGGCAAAAATGAGGAGCGAAAAGATTGATTTTAAATGAAACACAAAAAAAGAATAGCATGATTCTTTGAAAAATCAAAGAAAATGGAAATAAGACCATGCGTCAAAGTTTGTCCAACTCCATTTCAAATGTCACAAAAAAGCTTTAAACTTTCAACTCTCAACTATTGACATTATAATGTCCCTACAGAGAACTCAATTATGAAGGCATTATGGTCCCTTTTAATATTCATCATGATTATTACGGTTGGGTGTACACCGGTAGCGCCGATCTCTGCTGCCCTGCCTCAATCCACCACAACCCCGCGCTTGTTGCCCACCCCCACACCATTGCAGCCTAATACTGCAGTCCCGTCGCCGTCACCAACTTTCTTGCCCAGCGCTACCCCTGACCTGCGCTTACCTCCCGAAGAATGGATGGATTGGCCGGTTGTTCCCGAACCAACCAATCGAGTGTATGAAATTTACCAGAAAGGCATTGAACTGGGCAACGATCCACACCATTTCTCCAAAATTGGTGATTGCCATAATGTCAAAGAAGCCTTTATGGGATTATTTGACAAGCCCGGTTGGTACAAACTGCGTGATGAGAATTCACACCTGCAACCGGTGATCGATTGGTTTTCCGGCTCATTCAATCGTGATGGTTATGCTGTTCAGGGGGGCTTCAATGCCGCCGCGGTACTCAACCCCACCTGGGCCGATCAGGAATTTTGCCAGCCGGACGAAAGCCCGACCACCTGCGAATTGCGCATCCATAATCCCAGCTTTGCCATTGTCAGCCTGGAATTAGCCTGGCTGGGACGCACCAGTGAGCGCTATGAAGACTACATGCGTCAGATTCTAGACTTATTGATTGAAGAAGGCGTGGTGCCCATCCTGGCAACCAAAGCTGATAATCTGGAAGGGGACCATTCCCTCAATTACACCACTGCTAAACTGGCTTATGAATACGATTTACCCCTGTGGAACTTCTGGCGTGCAGCCCAGGATTTACCCAACCAGGGCATGGACCCATACCGGAATGACGACTTTCATATCAGTTACGAAGCCTGGACCGAACGCAGCTTCACGGCATTGAGAACGCTGGATGTGATCTGGCGTCGGGTGGATTGGTAATCCACCTAATTTGAATTAGACAAATAATTTACTCAAATACACCCAGCGCTAACAGGGCAAACGCAGTTGTCTCTGTGTTTGTATCCCCCAATGGTTCAAGATTTTCATCATAATGAGTATGAAATCCGCCATTTTCGTTCTGCATTTTTATCAGTAATTCAGTTAATTCCTTTGAATTATCCAGTTCCACTCCGATTTTATTAGCAGAATATAATGCGAGAGCAAGTTTATAGGTTTCATAGTTCCCATCGAAAGATTTATCATGGAAACCAATGCCATTAAACATTTGCATGGTTTGCTTAACCTGATCCCTGGCAAGATCAAAATCTCCAAGGGAATTATAGTTTAACGCTCCCATAAAACCTAAATTTGCATATTCCTGCCAATCTTCAAAAACTGGACCACTATCATGAAGTTCATTCCAAACCTCTGCCTGGTTAATTGAATTTACCAGAACAGGCTCTGCAATTGAGGGAGGAAAATCGATCACCTTACCATATACAACTTCAATGAAATTATTATTTATACTTCCATATTCTTGGATCGAGTTTTGAATATTCTTACTGATATCTGTGTAACCATACAGGTAAAACACATAACCTGCCAAAGAATTATCATTGGTTATCCAATAGATGTTTGGTGCTACTTCAGGTGCTTCCCGCAGCAGCCAAATCTCCGTGTTAATTTGACTTCTTAAGTAATCAAGACCGTTTTGAGTAATTGGACTTACAATTGACGAATTTGACTCATTTTGTTTGGAAAGAAAATTTGGCAGAATAGTAAATCCAATGATGAGAATCAAGAGAATGAAAATAGAAGGTAAAAGAATAATTAATATTTTTTTATGTGAGTATTGTTTGGGTGTCATAGTCCCCTCATAGAATTAGAAACTTCCATATGTAAGTATATTGATAAATGGGGAATATAGTCAAATTTTTTCCCAAAGAAATTTACCTTTTTTACCTAAACACCTGATTATCTATTTCCTATATAATTAATTCATCAAACTTTCCTCCAGGATAATTCATTGACAGAATTAATTGGCCAAACTATCGACCGCTATCAAGTGATAGAGCAACTTGGGCAAGGGGGTATGGCGACGGTCTATAAAGCACAGGATGCCCGTCTGGGACGTCCGGTTGCTATCAAGGTCATCCGCAAAGGTGCGTTTCCTCCCGATATGCTGAACAAGATTTTACAACGCTTTGAACAGGAAGCCGTTCAAATGGCCCGACTTTAATAATCCCAATATTGTGGGTGTCATTGACTATGGGAGTTTTCAGGGCACACCATATATGGTCATGCCATACATTCACTCAGGCACATTAAAAAACCAATTTACCGGCCCCATACCTTATTTCAAAGCAGCTCAATTGCTAATCCCAATCGTTAAAGCACTTGCTTATGCACATAATGAAGGCATCATTCATCGGGACATAAAACCTTCCAATATTCTCATTACACGCTCTGGTGACCCGATGTTGACTGATTTTGGTTTTGCCAAGATTCTGGAAGAATTTGGGGGACATACCCTTACCGGCCCCGGGGTAGGACTGGGCACTGTGGAATATATGGCACCGGAGCAATGGATGGGAAAGCTGTTCCCAACAGCGATCAATATGCCTTAGGTGTGACTTTCTATGAGCTTATTACTGGTCAAAAACCGTATACAGCTGATACACCACCAGAGGTGATGATCAAACAAGCAACGGAACCTCTACCTTCACCGAGCCAATTTATACCAGATTTGCCAGCAGGTGTTGTACATGCAGTAAGAAAAATGCTGGAAAAGAAACCAGAAAATCGATACACCAGCATGCATAGTCTGGTGAGTGTTTTTGAGTATCTGGCTCGTGAAATGCCAGAAAAAATTGATGTGCTCGGAGTAAATGAACCAGCAGACAAAACTCAGTGGCGTCCTAGACGCACCTTTCTTTAAAATATCTCAACTTTGATTTGTATGATTTATGGAACAATTCAACTTGCTTGAAGCGCTTCGTCGTGCCCTGAAATGGTGCGGGCACCAGGTCCAAATGTGAAATTACCATCTGTATTTATCCCAGAGAATCACATGAAAGAGCAGTTAAGCTGTAATTTTCAGTCAATATTTTTTAGGACTAGTCACTTATGAGCTATGAGCTTTCAGCTTTAATCCTAAAACGGCTTCTTCCCGGATTTCTTGCCAGCTTTCGACACACTGAAGCGATTGTCTTCCAAAGGATCCACCACAAAATATGCAGGATTCCCCATCGGCCAGGGTGCCATGCCCTGCTTTCGCAACCATTTGCCAATTTCCGGGCTGATTAACTCGCGGCAGGCTTCACTCCAGAATGTTTCTTTGTTGATATTCACTTCGAATGGTTCTTCCCCTTCCAGTTCCAGCACAATCACATCCCACTCTGGTTTGAAATGTAAATCTCTATCTGCAACCGATACCTTAAAACCATAGCCAGCTCCATTGCGGCTATGAGCACCATTATTCCATGCTGTTACGATCATGTTTACCTCCTGGGCATCAAAATCAATTGCCTTTTACGTTTATATTCATCTCTTATTGTACAACATCACAGAACCGCATGGAGCGATTGATAACAGGTTTCCGGTCTTGATTTTGTGGATTATAGGGGAGGATACGTAGGGGCGCACCCTTATGATCGCCCCTACGGTATAATGGCGGTATGATCGAAATTACGCCTACCATTTCCATCGAAGAAAACGAGCTGGAGTTTGATTTTGTGCGCGCGGCGGGGCCAGGGGGTCAGAATGTCAACAAGGTCTCCACAGCTGTTCAATTGCGTTTTAATATAGTCACTTCAACCCTGCCGGATGAGGTGAAGGAACGTCTGTTAAAAATCGCCGGCGGACGCATCAACAAGGATGGCGTTCTGATGATCCATGCCCGTCAATTCCGCACCCAGGAGCAGAATCGCTACGATGCCCAGGAGCGGCTGGTCGAGATCATTCGCCAGGCGACGGAGAAACCCAAACCACGCAAAGCTACCCGACCGAGTGTGACTGCCAGAGCAGCCCGTCTGGGAAGTAAAAAGAAACATGGCGAGATCAAACGTCTGCGCCGTTTTAATCCCGACGATTGGGACTAATTACAATTTACTGGCAGCGGCTTCGTCCAGCATCCATACCAGACGACCTTCCACCGGTTGAATTCGTTGGGCAGGCAGGCGTAGTGGATCGTGGTCTCCTTGCAGCACTTCCTGCAGACGATCCGCTTTTTGTGCTCCGCTGACCATAAAAACCACCTGTCTTGCCAGATTCAGAATGCGTGGGGTCTGGGTTACGCGATAAGATGGCCGATCATCGTACTGCGCAGTAACCGCAATCACAGCGCGCTCTTGCATCACAGCGGTTGAATGTCCTGGAAATAATGATGCGGTATGCCCATCCCTGCCCATGCCCAGTAACACCCAGTCAAAGCGCGGCAGTTCCTGGCCTTTTTCTGCCCAGGTGCCCAGCATTTTTTCATATTGGTAGGCTGCTTCGTCAGCCGGTAGATTCCCATCGATGGCATGCACTTGTTGCGGAGAGATTTTAAGGGGGTCCAACACATTGCGTTTGAACTGCCCGTAATTGCTTTCATTGTCTTGCGGAGGGACACAGCGCTCATCCACCCAGAAGAATTGGATCTGCGTCCAGGGGATGGTTGCACGATATGCATCACTACCCAGCAGGTGGAACAGTCCCAATGGGGTGCTGCCTCCGGATAGTGCGATCAGTGCCTGGCCACGTTGTTGTACTGCCTGGTTGGTTGCCAGCAGAAAGTGCTTTGCAACCGCGTCTTCCAGCGTTGCGATGTCGGGGTAGATACGAATATCGGGTTTATTGTTCATAACCTATTTTTAACATACTTGTGAAAAAAAGACCATATCGGCGTAGACGCTTCGAATTATCTGGTACAAAGGTTGCAACATTAAAGATCTGCAGTCTGTAAATGGCTGACAAATTTTCGAAGAAGATGGGTATCAGCCGATGAATTTTTTCTACAACCCCACCCGACCAGGAATGGTTCAGGAATCTGAAATCATCCAGCGCATTAATTCACTCAATGCGGCTGCACAGGATATGATCAGCCTTGCTCCTGCTGAGGGCTTGGATCTCAGCAAACGGGCCTATCAGCTGGCCACATCAGCTGAATTTCGTCATGATCCATATCCCAAAGGTGTGGCGAATGCGCTTTTCAATATGTCACATTTCCATCTCGAACTGGGTGACACGATGCTGGCTCTTGCTCAGGCAAAAGAAGCCCTCAACATCTTTAACGAATTGCGACACACGCTCAGCCAGGCATTTACCTTGCGATTGCTGGGGATGATTTATGTTCATTTGAACGAATACAATAAGGCGATGACTTCCCTCCTCAAAGCATTGGAAATGTCGCGACATCTCCAGGATGCACGCCTGCTGGGTGAAATTACCATGACCATTGGGCAAACCTATCTGGTGAGCGGAGAAATCGAACCGGCTATTACTGAACTTAAAAAGGCTATCTCTCTATTTCAGAGTCGGGATTTATCCATCCAACTCAGTTATGCTTACAACTACCTGGCGGTGGCATATAAAATGCTTGGGGATTTTGAGGTCTTTGACCAGTATTTACGCCGATCGATCGAATTAGCAGAGGATTTACGCGTATTACCGGTGCGCATTGATAACCTTAGTCAAAAGGGGCAGAATGAGTTACGCAAAGGTAATCTGGATTCAGCCAAAGAGTATTTTGAACAAGCCAGACAACTGGCAGAACACCAGGGATATCAGTCAGAGGAAATCTCCTGCTGCATCTGGCTCAGTGAGGTGGATCATTACCAGGGGGAACTGGATACAGCCGTCCAACGCCTGCTGGGCGCCAATGCGCGTGCTCAGACCAATCATTACGAAGAAGGCTGCCTGCGTGCGGACCGAAAACTGGCACAAATCTATGCCGAACAGAGTGATTACCGCAACGCGTATGAGCATTTTCAAAGTTTTTACCAGATTGAGCAGCGCATCAAACGCGAGAAGAATGATCTGAAATATATGACTCTTGAAACAATCATACGTGCGGATGCATTACAAAAGGAAGCGCGTATCATCCAGAACAAAAACGATCAAATCGAGAAGGAGATCGCTGAACGAAAATGGGTGGAAGAAGCGTTACGTCAGAGTGAGGAGAAATACCGTCGTGCGCTTAACCTGGATGCAACCACAGCTGTCAATACCTTGCGTTATTTTTATGATCTGGCGGAACAGGAAATCCAGCGCGTCACCCGTTACCCCCACCCACTCTCCTTGTTGGTTATCGACATTGATCATTTCAGTCAGGTGAACGAGTGTTTTGGTTTCGTGATGGGTGATCAGGTGCTGCAATGGGTTGCCCGGCGTCTCAAAGATCTGCTACGTGTCGTGGATGTGATTGGTCGCTATGGTGGCGATGCCTTCATTATTCTTCTTCCAGAAACAAGCCTGGAGAACGCCAACATTGTCGCCAACCGCATCTGCAATCACTTTAGTACCGCGGATTTTGAAGTGGCTGGTGAAAAACTTACGCTCACATTCCATGCCGGATTGGTGGAATATAAAAAAGACCTGCCAGTGGATATCTTTATTCAACGTGCAAACCAGACGCTGGAAAAAGCCCGAGCGCAGCGATACCCAGAACATTATGGTCTGGGAGGATGAATCCGGCACTGCTGGAGACAATCAACAATAGTTTCCACTTCACCAGCGTAAAAACCAAAAACACCCACTAGACCCGATTTATGGAGATCATGCCTTTTTCGATTGGATTCGGTTAGAATTTGGCTATCAGAGGATGGTGGTGATGGTATGAAACAGGCTCTTATTGAGGAATTGGAACAGAAAATTAGTTCAACCCCGGATTCATTCGAAAAGGTCAAACTACTGAATGAATTAGCGCTGATATTAGAAGATAGTGATCTTTCCTATGCAATCCGTGTGGTGGATGAAGCTGTCAACCTGGCACAAAGTCTGGATGAATCCAATCCGGTGGTCTCCGCTGTTGTTGCAAATAGCCTTTTCACACGCGGTCTGCTCAACCTGGAGACTACCAATTATGAATTGACAATTTCCAGCATTTATCAGGCACTACCTCTCATCACCCAGATCAAAGATGACCTGCTGAATGGACGCGCCTTTGAAGTACTGGCTAAGGCAAATTTTGCCCTGGGGAATACCCCTGAAGGTTTCGAATTTACCTGGCAGGCTTTGAGTTATTATGAGACACTTTCCAATCGTCGCTGGCAGGCCGGGCTCTACAACCTGGTAGGGCGTCAATATATGGAAATGGGTCAGCTGGAATGGGCAGGACGCTATTTTCAACAGGCTGTTGACCAGATGGAAGATCTGCCCACCAATAAAACCCACGCTGATATTCACCTCAACTGGTGCTTATTGGATACGCATAACGGAAATTTTGAACATGCACAGCAGCATGTGAATGAAGCCATCAATATCTATCGCAGCTTCAACGCCATGGATAAACTAACCAAAGCCCTGGTTATTCACGCCCGAGTTCAGGAATCGCTGAAAGACTATGAGGGTGCTCTCGAACATCTGGATCAGGCACTGCAGGTCAGCGTGGAACATGGACTGCTTTATCGCAAAGTGCGAGTGTTACTGGCTATGGGTCAGATTGCGCTCGAAAAACAAGATTATGACACAGCTTTCAGTCGTCTTCAGGAAGCGTTAGCATTATCCGAACAGCTCAATATGCGTCATGAAGGAATCCGCATCCATCGTGCCTTGGCGCGTGGATACAAATTAAATTGGCAGCTTCGATAAATCTCTTGATCACTTTGAGAGTTTCTATCGCTATGAAAAACAGATTGAGAAAGAACAGGCAGTACAACGCATCCGCAGTTTGGAAATCTTGCATCAATTGGAACAGATGCAAAAAAGCTCCAGGTTATTAGGTCAACAAAGTCGCAATTTGCGTGAACAGCTTAAACTGATACAACCATCACAAATGGCATCCACGCCTTCCCAGATCACCGATCCGTTGACAGGCTTATTGAACCGCAAACATTTTCTCACCATCCTGGAAAAAGACCACCTTAATGTTGAACATTACGGCAAAATCGTTTCCCTGGTCATGTTGGATGTGGATCAGTTCAAAAAGGTCAACCAGGAATACGGCAACCTGATGGCAGATCAGATTCTGGTGGAGCTATCTCATATATTGCGGGATGAATTTCGCCGGCGTGATCTGGTCTGGCGCATCAGCGGTGAAGAATTTGTAATTCTTTTGCCCAATACAGAATGCAAACACGCTCAAATTCTGGCTGAACGACTTCTTCACCACGTGCGCGAGCATGTCTTTGAGATCAACCAGAAAATGATACAGATAACCATCAGTATTGGGATCGCCTGTACCAGTGCAGATCAAGAAAAAAATGTAGATCTGCTCCTGGAGCATGCCAATCGGGCCTGGTCAATGGCCAAGCAGCAAGGTGGTAGCCAGGTAGTTACCTGGCGCTCTCCCACCCGCACGGAATTGCTTTAGAAAAGGCTGAACCAGTTTGTACCGAAGATAATTGACCCGGCAATAATCAGAAAAGCAATCAAGAGGATTACCCCGCATCCACAACCCATGCAACCCTGGCCAAAGCCAAAACGGCTTTGTAACCAGTCGAACACTTTGTCCAGTAAAAAGAGCTTGAGTAAGCCAACCAGACAGCCACTACGATTATCCATTGAAGCTTCCTTTCATGCTGGCAGGTTTAAAATTCAACCAGCTTTTTAATAATCCATCATTGATTCGTGTCGTCTCACCAATCCAGATCTCGGGGGTATTATTGTTGGATTATTATCAAATAAATACACCCGCACCACACGTAATTGCAAAGACTTATTATTTATACGGATTTTTTTCAGAGAAGTGTCATTAAATGGATAAAACCGACTCTCATTGAGTCCTGTAAGCTCTTCTCATCGGGTCGTGAAATGAAACGCAAAATCTTCAAATCTGGGTTAAAATCACACAAGAGAAACACATTGGAGGACCATGAACACGAAATTACTTTTTCCTAAAAATTTTATTTGGGGTGCAGCAACTGCATCCTTTCAGATCGAAGGTGCCTGGAACGAGGATGGCAAGGGCGAATCTATCTGGGATCGCTTCTCACACACTCCTGGAAAAGTCCTGAACAACGACACCGGGGATGTAGCTGATGATCATTACCATCGTTACAGAGAAGACGTAGCTTTGATGAAAACGCTGGGATTAAAAGCCTATCGCTTTTCGATCAGCTGGCCAAGAATCCTGCCAATGGGAATCGGAAAAGTCAATCAATCTGGTATCGATTTTTACAGTCGTTTGGTGGATGAATTGCTCAATGCAGGCATTCAACCTTTTACTACGCTGTATCACTGGGATTTACCGCAGGCATTGTTTGAAGCCGGTGGTTGGCCGGCCCGCAGCACAGCGGAAGCTTTTGTGGAATATACGAATGTAGTTACCCGAGCCCTGGGAGATCGAGTTAAGAATTGGATGACACACAACGAACCTTCTGTGGTTGCCAATATGGGCTACCTGAACGGAGAACATGCCCCCGGCATCAAGGATAACATAGTTTCCACGCTGAAAACGGCGCATCATTTATTGTTATCACACGGTTGGGCAGTACCGATTATCCGCCAGAACAGCCCAGGCAGTGAGGTTGGGATTGTGATCAATGCGAATCACACGCCATCTGCTTCAGCCAGTGTGCCAGACCGGCAAACAAGGTTGGAACAGGACACCCTCTGGGTGCGCTTGTATTTGGAAGCATTGGCTGGCCGTCCTTACCCAGCAGACTTACAGCATTTCATACCGCAAGGAATAACCTATGTTCAACCTGGAGATATGGAAGCCATTGCGACACCGATAGACTTCATTGGTTTAAATTACTATCGGCGTATTGTGACTCGCAACACAGATGTGCGGGAAGATCAAAATCTACCCCAAACACTCTTCCCGGCGCCAGAAAGCAAGGATAATTACTCTGAGATGGGCTGGGAGGTTTATCCCGAGGGCTTATTAAATGTCCTGGGGCGCTTTCACTTTGAGTACCATATACCAAAAATCTATATCACAGAGAATGGCTGCAGTTATTCGGATGCTCCTGGTTCCGATGGTCGCGTTCGCGATATTTTCCGCATTCAATATTTGCGTGAACACCTGCGCGTAGCCCACAAAGCCATCGAAATTGGCATCCCGCTGGCTGGTTACTTTGTCTGGTCACTGCTTGATAACTTTGAGTGGGCACATGGTTATTCTCAACGCTTCGGCATCGTCTGGGTGGACTATGAAACCCAGCAGCGCATTGTCAAGGACAGTGGAGATTGGTATGCACAGGTAATCAAATCCAATAGCGTGGACTAAAAAAATCAGTTAGAAAATTGTTTGCCTTCTGCTAAACTTGATATAAAATCAAATTTGGGAGGAGAGGTATGATAACTGAAACCGATGTACTCCGTTTGGCTCAATCACATTTTCCAGAAAACACAATCTCATGGATTGAAGATCTGGGTGCCTGGGTACGCCATAATTTCCGTGTCCATTTTTCTGATCGGAAGGCTGTGGTATATAAATTTAACGTAAACCCAGATTGGATCGATAGCGGTTTGCATGAATACCGGGTAACTGAGATACTTGAGAAGAATGGCCTTCCAGTTTCACCTGTATTGGTGGTGGACGATAGCCTACAGGAGATTAATCATGCATTTATCGTGGTTGAACAGGTTCCTGGCGAACGCCTGGATCGCTTGATGCGACTGAAACCAGATAATGAGATCAAGGCCATGTATCGTGGAATTGGTCATTTTTATCGCCGTTTGCATGCCATCCAGGGAAAAGAGTCTGGTGTTTGGGTGAATGACCCTGAACAATTAATTGACATCTCTCCCACAGATTACCTATTTGAAAATGAAATTGTGGGTGGTAGCGGTACTGAATTGGTCAGCAAAGGTGCTCTAAACAAACTTCTCCACCAACGCATTGTGGATGTCTGGCAGGCAAATTTAGCATATTTGAAAAACCATAAACCTGTTTTGGTGCACGGGAGTCCCTTCCCCTGGACGATCTATCTCGAAAAACAAGGACCGGATTGGCAGGTCACCAGCATTACTGGGCTGGGAGATACCTTCTGGTGGGACCCAGCCTATGATCTGACATTTCTGATTGAGCCACCCTTTACCTTCATGTTCGATCAATGGCGCATCGCTTTCTTGCAGGGTTATGGTGCCAAACCCGAAATACGCAGACTGATGCTCTATCGTCTCTTGCAGATCATTTGCGCTGTCAATAATGTATATATGCAACCCAAGATGGAACAATCTGAAACATGGAAGCAAAGCGCTTTAAACGCCATTCCCGGGTTGCTAAAGAGTCTCGAGACAACATTAAAATAGACCAGGATTCTTCAGGTAGAAATACCTGATTATATAAAATGGTAGTCATGTTTTTTATTCGGCCGGCTGTTGTTGCAGTTGACGGTTTACGCTGAAGAGCAATACCAGGTTGATCACAAATAAAGCCACCAGAACAAACACTCCTATTTGTCCCAGTAATACGGGCAGGTTATTCATCTCTTCGGAGATTGGCAGTATCGGAACAATCCCGGAGAGTAAGGCAAAGAAGTTCCATAAACCATGGATTGTCACAGCACCCAGATAGGTGAAAATCGCCTTTCCCCAATTGCGATTGTAGAAAGCGCTGGCAAATCCCCAACCAACCAATCCGGATAAAGTAACATGCAGGAGTCCCGTACCGGTACGACCAAACAACAACATCAACCATTCTGATTCGGCGGGAATTCCCACCGCTCCCAAACTCTCCAGCATGGCGAAACAAGCCCCAGCGATCAAACCACCCACAAAACCTTGCGATGGTGTCAGACGTTTTCCTGCCAGGAACCAGATTGCCATGGGTTTGAAAAGTTCTTCTATTAGCGGAACCAGAATTGCCACCACCAAAATACTGCCATTCAAAAAAATAGGACGACTGACCAGATCGGTAATCAGTTGTTCTGCTTCCACTGGATTCATCAAACCGTTTGAGATCTGCTCTGCATACAGCATGATTTGCGAGAGTAACTCGGGTTGTCCTGTCAGCCAGACCGCAGCAATGATAAAAATAAAAAAGAACAATACCAGTTCTGCGATCAATACCACCGGCATCATAATGGAGAAATTGAATGCCACTGCTCCCCAGACGCGTGGCCGGTTCCCCAAGCTCAGATTTCTGGCACCGATCCAGAAAAAGAACAGGATCGGCACCAACACCAGCGGAATAATCAATAAGGAAGTGATCAGGTTTAACACCTGAAAACGGCTGATGAGCAACACCCCCAAGATCGAAACAACCCAGATAACGAAAAGAGCAACCTGGATGATCCGTTGTGTGGATGGTTTCAACGCCGGCATGGACCTGCCCTGTAAATGAAAAACAGCACTGATCAATGCCGCAATAAATGCCACAGCAATCAATAAGGATGTCCAGCCAATGACGAGCATTAAGCCGGCATCATTAGCTGCTAGCGGATCAATCATCCCACTGAAGAGCCCAAAGACCAGCAATAATCCTCCCCCGATCAGACTGGCTAAAAAGCCCAGGCTGCTGATAACAACCTGGGCAATAGCGTATATTTTTGCTCTTCCTTGCAACATTGACCTTTCAGCCATTATTTTTCAACAACGGTGATCGAAAGAATCTTATCCAGTGTTTCTGCTGTAATTCCTTGCTGAGGATCGACTGCATTCAGACTGGTGACCACATCCATGCCGTCAACCACTTTACCGAAGACTGTGTATCCGCCATCCAACGCTGTCTGAGCTGCATAAGTGATGAAGAATTGGCTGCCATTGGTGTCAACACCGGAATTTGCAACGCCCAGTACGCCCTCTGAATCAAACTTAAGATCAGAGACTTCATTAGCGTACTTGTAACCAGGACCGCCCATACCTAATCCGCTTGGGTCACCCACCTGGGCAACAAAGCCAGGGATCACGCGATGGAACTCGACATTATTGTAGAAACCTTCTACCGCCAGAAATACAAAGCTGTTGACAGCTAGAGGAGCTTTCTCAGGGTAAAGTTCAACCGTGAAATCACCTTTGGTGGTGGTGATTGTTGCTTCATAAACTTTTGATACATCCACAACCATGGGGGGGCATTCCGTGTAACGGTTCTTATCCAGTTCAATCAATTTCAGGATACTGGAAAGGGTGTTGTAATCATACGAAGCCGAGTAGGGAACACCATTGATCACAATGAATACAGTCGGGGTGCCACTAATGCCAATATTTTCTGTCGCATCGGTGTAGGAGAGTGTGATTTTGTTTAATACCTCTTCACTGTTGTAATCTTCTTCAAATTGAGCCAGATCCAAATCAAGTTTCTCGGCTAACCCAAGGGCGTAATCCAAAAACCCTTCCACGGAGACAGTATCTGCTGACCAGACCTGTTGTTCAGCAAACAACAAATCATGCATTTCGAAGAATTTTCCCTGCATACCGGCTGCTTCTGCTGCCTGGTGTGCTGGAAAAGCTTTGGGATGAATGCTGGGTAATGGCAAGTGGCGGAAAACCAGATTGACCTTATCCGCGTTATCGAGATAGAACTGTTCCAGTTGTGGTGCGGCGATGGAGCAGTATGGGCATTGGAAGTCGCTGTACTCGATTATGGAAATTTCAGCATCCAAAGAGCCTTTGATCCAATCATCTTCATTTGCCAAAGGAACAGGTGGAATCTGGTCAGCTGGAACTTCAGGGATCAATTGTTCCAGTGTGCATTCTGTGGTTTTGCCTGCCATATTGGCAACAAAACCACTGGATGATTGTTCAACGACAATTTCATTGGCGTTTTCATTTTCTGATTCAGTTTCTACAACCGGTGTTTCTTCTTTTGGCTGACATGCAGACAATACTAAAGAAGCAATTATTAACAAGATAAATAGTTTTCCAAAATTTTTCATTAAAGGGTTCCTGCCTTTCTTTTTCTCCCCTGTTTTATTTTTTGATTAATTCAGCCCTGATGATTTCTCGTAATGCTTGCTGCACATCATCAAAGGTTTGGGCTGCATCAACAATCCGCCAGCGTTGCGGTTCGTTAGCAACCAGTTCTAAGTATCCCTCACGAACGCGTTTATGAAAAGCCAATGCATAAGCATCCAGTCGATTCCATTCACCTCCGCTTTGTTTGCGGCGTTCCAATCCAATCTCAACATTAAGATCGAGCAGGATGGTTAGGTTGGGGTAAAGTTCACCTGTAGAAAAATCAAGTAATTTTTTCAACGTAGGAATATCAACACCATGCCCATAGCCCTGGTATGCCAGCGTCGAATCAGCATAGCGGTCACAAAGCACAATCGTATCTTTCTCTAACAAAGGACGGATCACCTCTTCCACGTGTTGTGAACGGGATGCCAGATAAAGCAGAATTTCAGTGCGCGGGTGCATGGCAGTATTTTCTAAGTCATGCAGAATGGTGCGTATCTGATCACTGATCAGCGTACCACCTGGCTCACGAGTGGTATAAACGTTATAACCTTGCTCACGCAGCCAATCTGCTAAGATGGGCAATTGTGAACTTTTGCCACTGCCTTCGGGCCCTTCCAGGGTAATAAACATGGCAGTCCTATTCCCGAAAGATACGTACACGCCGGTTGGGATCTTTCCCATAGGAATGGGAGACCAGCTGTGCCTGGCGTGCCATCTCGTGCTGTAAGCGGCGAATTGCAGAGGAGGCGGGTGGTAAGTCTGCCCAACGCTGTCCATTCATCACAGCGCGAATGCCATCTTCTGTTACTTGAGATGCATATTGCCAATCATCATTTTGTGTCAAATTATTACCGTTGAGGTTGTAAATTTCCATTAATGTCTTTTCCATCTGATTGATGGTATTGGAGCGTAGGAAGTAAAGCGGAGTGCCACGATCTTCCGCCTCGATCAATATCTGTTGTCGGGAACGGTAGTAAGTGCGCAGGGTCATAATAATATCTGCTTCTTCAGGCGTGCGCACAATCACAGCCGGTACTGACAGGCGTTTGGCTGCCTGCTCCAGCCGGTTACGGGCTACCCCATAAGGGAAAACCTTGACGGTGCGCATACGGCCTGTTTCAGGATCGTTATTGACGGGCATGACTGGTTGCGTTGGGGCCTGTGAATATGCCGGACGCGGTTGCGTGCTTGAACGTCCATTCTCGCTGCTACGACGCATTCCCTGGGACATCGCACCACGGGTCGTGATGGACGGCGCTGGCAATTTCTCAATCTTAATTTCATTATTTTCATTACGGTAACGCAATTCGGGGGGCATGGGATAACCGCGCAATAGCGAATCGACAGCTTCGGAGACATCCGGGTGAATTGCCATGCGGTTGCGCTCCTGGATCTCAACCAGCACATCAAAGGTTGGCGGAGAACGGCGTTCGAGAACGGTCTTTTGGGTGCCACGCCGGCGTGCTTCTTCATCTGAAAGTGTTACCGATTCAATACCACCAATCAGGTCGGAGAGTGTCGGGTTGAGCAACAGATTTTCAAGGGTGCGGCCATGCGCTGTAGCAATCAATTGGACACCACGTTCAGCTATGGTACGGGCAGCCAGGGCTTCCAGTTCACGGCCGATCTCATCAATCACAATCACTTCCGGGTTGTGATTCTCAACAGCCTCAATCATGACTTCGTGCTGTAAGGATGGTTTGGCAACCTGCATGCGGCGGGCCATCCCCACGGCTGGGTGTGGAACGTCACCATCACCACCAATTTCATTCGATGTATCCACGATGACCACGCGTTTTTTCTCCGCCAGGATACGGGCAGCTTCACGTAGCATGGTGGTTTTTCCAATTCCTGGTTTACCCAGCAACAAAACGCTTTTTTCGGATTCGATCAAATCCTGGATTATATCAATGGTGCCGTAAACAGCGCGACCCACGCGGCAAGTGAGACCTACTACCTGTCCACGGCGGTTGCGAATACCGGAGATACGATGTAATGTGCGCTCTAATCCAGCACGATTATCAGCATCAAAATCTCCAATGCGGGTGACCACGTAATCAATATCCTCATGGGTTACTTCGTTTTCGGAGAGGGGCACTTCGTCATTCACAAAACGTGCTTTGGGTGTGCGACCCAGATCCATTACAATCTCTATTAAGTTGTCGCTGTTATCTGCTTCGTCCAATGCTTTTGCGATTTCAAGAGGTAAAACCTCCATCAACGCCTGCAGATCATCTGTTATTTTTCTTTGTTTCATTCTTTCTCAAAATAATCCTGTCATTTAATTCATTTCAGGTGAGTGACCTGTTGTTTATTTATCTATCGCATTAACCATCATAATTGATTAATCTTAAATTGGCATTAACCGTTACTATTTGATGCGATTATATCATTAGAAGTTTCATATGTATCTTTTCATCTTCGTGGTCAGCGTGTTTTGGACGGTATTCACCGTCGAAAAACACCGGCGTAAATCAATTTGATGAAATGAGTTTTATTTTTTTGTTGAATTATGCACAATCGGAGTGGTGGTCTCCGGGCCATGCGCCTCCAGCACTTTACGAATGGTCGCTGGTACACTGACACGCTGCTTGTTGATGAGATGCTTCACTAAAAGGATTTTGCGATTACCAGGTGTACCCCCCAGGCTCTCTGCAGCAGCATTCAACCAGGATTGGTAATCCCGAACTGCCAGATAGAGTGGGCGTCCGTTGGAGAAATTCATCAACTTGAGCAACCCCGCCAGTATATTCTCGGGTTCACGAATGTTAGGATGCACAACCGGCGTCAGAAAAATTCCTTTTGGACCATTGGTCACTTCCACAAAAGCGAGTAATTCAGAATCCACATAATGAACATACCCCTGAACCGGCCGTTTATCCATGGCTTCAGATCCCTGTACCAGGGGTGGCACCACAGCGTGATAAAGATTGTAGAGATTATGCTGGTCGATTTGCTGAAACGAACGCCATAACTGGTTTTTCTCACCATTGTGTGGATTATCCACAAAGCGCCAAACCTGCTGCCTGCCAAACACACTGAAACCGGAAAGACGCAACATCTCAAAGACAGACGCGTCCTCGTTGATCTCTGCCAGTAAGCGCAGAGCACCGCGACCACCGCTTTCCCAGGAGAGATGATCCAATAAAGCCAGCAATGCGCGATCCATCAAATTGGGCTCAGGAGCTAAAAAGATTAAGTGGGCGTTTTGATCACCGGGATTAAAATTGATCTGACCGATAAATGGCGCTAAACCTTTTCCAGGTCGAGCAATGCCGCTGTAACTGCTATAATCCATACGCAATTGTCCCAGCATGGCAGAGCTACCAATCGGATTGCCATGTGTTAATCCTAAAACGCTATCGGTGCAAAGTATCTGATGTCGATAGCGCCAGATATGATGTAAATCTAACCAGCCAAAAGGTCTTACTTCGATGGTATCATCTCCAAAAAGTAACGATGGAAGCGATCGTCATTGGTTAGTTCCGGGTGGAAAACGGTCGCCAGCAAGTGACCTTGCCTGGCAGCTACAATTTTATCAAACCCGATTTGAGCCAGAATCTCAACCTTTTTTCCGACACTGTTGATGATGGGCGCGCGGATGAAGACAGCTGGAAAGGTTGGATTGCTTCCATTTAAATGAGCCAGTGATGGTACCAGCAGATCAGCCTGAAAGCTATCCACCTGGCGACCAAAAGCATTGCGGACGATATGAATATCCATCACATCCAATCTGTGTGGGCTGGATTGATCCTCCTTAGCCAGCAGAATAGCTCCGGCACAGGTGCCCCAGACGGGATGCTCGGATGCAAAGGTTTTCAAATCGTCGAATAATCCAAAATCAATGGCCAGTTTGGCAATAGTGGTGGATTCACCGCCCGGGATGATCAAACCGTCCAGATTGTTGAGGTGCTGGCTGAGACGAACCTGTTGTGTTTCTACACCCAGATTTTTCAGCATCTTTTCATGCTCAATAAAAGCACCCTGCAAGGCTAAAATACCAATACGCATGCTATCTACCAACCACGTCCTGCCATTAATTCTGTTTCTGGTAAGCTGGAGATCTGTCGGCCAACCATGGGTTCACCCAGATTGCGACTGATTTCAGCCAGGATCTTGGGATCGTTATAATGGGTGACGGATTTAACAATGGCGGCGGCACGTTTGGCTGGATCGCCAGATTTGAAAATACCGGAGCCTACAAAGACACCATCCACACCTAATTGCATCATCAGGGCTGCATCTGCCGGGGTGGCGATGCCACCCGCAGCAAAATTGACCACGGGCAATTTACCGGTTTTGTGAACTTCCATCACCAACCCATAGGGAGCGCCGATATTCTTCGCGAAAGTCATCAACTCTTCCACGGGCATGATTTGAAGATGGCGGATCTCGCCCAGCACGGTACGGGCATGGCGCACAGCTTCGACCACATCACCGGTGCCGGCTTCGCCTTTGGTACGGATCATGGCAGCGCCTTCTCCGATCCGTCGTAGCGCCTCACCCAGGTTGCGGCAGCCGCACACAAAGGGTACTTTGAAATCGTGTTTGTAAATGTGGTGACTCTCATCAGCCGGGGTGAGCACCTCGGATTCATCGATGTAATCGACACCCAGCGCTTCCAGAATCTGCGCTTCGACGAAATGACCGATGCGGCATTTTGCCATGACGGGGATGCTGACCGTGTCCATGATCTTAAGAATTAATTCGGGATCACTCATACGGGCTACGCCACCATCCGCACGAATATCGGCCGGGACACGTTCCAATGCCATGACCGCGCAAGCGCCAGCATCTTCCGCAATACGAGCATGCTCCGCCGTAACCACATCCATGATCACACCGCCCTTGAGCATTTGCGCCAGACCTTTTTTAACGGCAAAGGTGCCAGTTGTTTCTGTCATACCAACCTCCTGAAGGAATCATTCTTGCATAGCGATTCTACCACGCACATAGGCTGATTCAAATGTCAGATATAGGAAGTTATGATTACTTCCTTCCATAAACCGAAATGTGTTTTTTGCTGCTGTTAGTAAAGGGAGCTTGATTCCAATTTTCCCAGCGATACAATAATTGCAACCCTGCCAGGCGCGCCATCAAATCCATTTCGGAAGGCCATATGTAACGCAGTTTGACCGGATTAATGCGTGTTTTCTCGTTATCCAGAACGATATGCTGGCTGGTGATCACCTGATGAATAGGATCAATGATGGAAGCATCCAGGCGGGTTTGCTGGCTCTCCAGTTGAATTGCCCGAACCGTCTGCCCACCCTGAAATCGGGTTAAATCCGGGATGAAGGCTTCTACTGTGAAAAACCCCTTGCTCTCTAAATGCTTCGCGACGTTCTGAAAACAGTGTACCTGATCCTCCTGGGTCAATAACGCAAAAATTGTATTGAAGACCACATAAACCAGATCGAATTTCTCTATGAACGGGATATTGACAAAACTACCTATGTGCAGGTTGATCCCCCCCGACCCGTGTTTCAACTTTAATTTTTCAACCATCGCCTGGGAGGCATCGATTCCATACATTTTGATACCGGATTCAGCCAACGGAATGGCTACCCGTCCGGTTCCAATACCCAACTCCAATGCCTTACCCCCTCCAGCCAACCGTGTGAGCACCTCCAGCATCTGTGGATCCACCTCACCATACCAATCATCATATGCGTCGGCAATCAACTCGCCATAGGTTTCATCGGTATATTCGCTCATATCTCCCTCCGCGTGGAATGGCTTTATGATTATTATACGGGATTTATCAGGGGCTAGGTGTTTGGGGTTAGGAGTTAGATGTGTTGTCCTGAAATACGTTTACTGACTCATTCTGAAATAGTTTTACATTTTTTAATTGGATGTAGATAAAAAAGACTACCATTTTATTCATGGTAGTCTCGATTTATTTGTTGAACTTGCCATTAATACCAATGAAGTTTCTGTCAGATGAATAGTAGATTATGGAATATTTTTGAAAAAAACACTAATCCCTAGTACCTAAACCCTAACAGCTATTTACTCCATCGGGTAGCCGCTCTGTTGCCAGAGTTGCAAGCCACCTTTGAGGGCACTGACGTTCGTAAATCCTTTTTCTATTAAAGTTAACGCCGCACGGGCGCTGGATTCTTCAGCCGGTCAGGTACAGTAGAGAATGATCCAGGCATTGGGATCCAGCTCGGCAAAGCGGGAATCCATTTCCGTATCAGCGATGGAGAGCGCACCCGGAATATGCCCGGTGCCATATAGCTCATCACCCCGCACATCCACAAACACTGCGGTGCCGGCATCATAAGCTGCTTTGGCATCCTGAACGGAAACGCGTTCCACTTCCGGATAGGGGACAAATGTGTTTTGGGTAGCCACAGCGGATTGCGCAGGTTGTTGCGCCTGGATGACCAGAACCACTACAGCCACCACCAGCATTAACCCACCAATCAGGATCACCCAGATGGAAGGATCAATTTTTTGTTTGTTCTTCTTTTGCCTTGCCAATGTATGCTCCTTGACATCCTACTTTAAAAGGAAGGATGAGGTTTTGATTGGTTGAAAGTATATCGCAATTTACGACAATTTCAATCTGATTAACAAACTTCTTAAAAAATTCTTAATTTAGGTTTAAGTCTGTAACTTCTCAATAAATCGTTGGCGAGAGGGTGTTATTGGTGTGCAGGCGCACACCAATAACACCCTGACCACTAATGATTGAAAAGGCACTTAAGTCTTAATAATATTGGTCTTTACCCCCACCCAAAGAACAACACCAAATACCAGAATCAAAAAACTGCCGCCTACGAACACCCATTTTAAGGAAGTGATAATACCTGCCAGGCTGGCAAGAATATCTGTCGGTTGTGGATAGCGATACAACACCACCATATTGGTGATGTTTTCCAGATAATCAAATAGGATGCCGACCATGGGTGCCAGATTAAGCAGGCGTAGTTTTGACTCTTCCAGAATAGTCTTGTTTAATAACCAACTGATCCCGTTGATCAAAAAGAAGGTATAGACCAGCGGCCAGACAATATCAAAGGAGATGCGGGAATCCAGATAATACAGTCTGCCTTCCAGACCATACTCTTCTGCAATTTGGTATAGGTCGGTTTTAGAATAATAAAAAGAGGTATCTGGAGATGGAGCTGAGCCTAAAACCTCATCCGATCGGGACGATTCAGAAGGCAGCACCAGGAGCATAAAGATAACAAACAAAGCCAGTGTAATGATAAACACCCAAAAAGATGATTTGCTGTAAAAATATTGGGAAAGTCGCTGCATAAAGGTTCCGTCCTTGTTGAAGTTTATACTCAGAGTCTTATCCTGTAATTTTACCCTTGTTTTTTCCAAACAAATTCTTTCTATAATAAATTTTTGCAGAAAAAATGATCAATGCAACGATTGCACACATGATAGCAGCAGAAAGAAAGTAAAAACGAACCGAAGAAAATCCGAAAATGTTGCTGATAAGTGAAAAGAGAAAGGGTGAAATGAACTGCCCTGCAAAGAGAGCACTGGTATTGAGTGATAATGCCCAGCCGCTTAAATCCGGTGTCACCTGGTTGGAAATGGTGAGTGCGTTGTAGGGTACCAAGGTGCCAATTCCCAAACCTGTGATAAATACCGCCAGAATGATCATCCATAAGCTGTCGGCTGAGAAAAGGATAATGAAACCAATGACAGAAACACCCAGCCCAAATATGGCAGTGTTGTTTTTTAGTACCCGATATATTTTGTCAAAAATAAGGGCGACCAGGAATTGAGCTCCTTGATAAGCAGCAATTGCCATTCCACTTTCGGCTGAATCTCCCAGGTTGGTATCTTTCAGGTAAAATGCCATCTGGTTGGATATTAGATTGAAGATTACGATCGAAAATAAATTAAATATTACAACAGCGTATACCAGCATGGGCAGTTTTGCCTGTTTAACCGCCTGATCTGAAGCTTGTGGTTCTGGCAAATAAAAATAGACCATGATGAAGACAAACAGGCTGATTCCGTATGCTCCCAACGCATAGCGCCAGTTATAAAGCGCCAGCCAGCCAGAGATCAAAGACATCAAAATGGCACTGGATGTTGCCACGGCTGAAGAAAAACCCATTAACTTGGCTCTTTTATCGCCTGAGAATAGATCAGCAATCAACGAGAACGATAAAGGAGTGACCATACCCATGCCGATACCCAGAAAAGCTCTAAGTACCATAAAGACCGTGAAGTCTTTGATGAAAGCAGAACCAACTCCAGACAGAAAATAGATCGCCAATCCCGTTAAGAGGATATGACGTTTTTTAAAGCGCAAGGTTAATTGGCCCGAAAGTAAACTGAAGGGGATTAAGAATAAAGCTGGGAAATTTAACATCATTTGCAATTGCAGCTTACTTGCTTGTGGGAAAGAATGCTGGATACGGCCTAGTGCAGGTGCTACAGCTGTGACAGCCAATACCGCTAGTACGGATAACGAAAGCACAGCCAGCGAGAGAGAGCGAGAAGATTGTGAAGATGAAGAATTCAAATGATTACCAATCGTTGATTGAAATTTATGAAGCAGTTGATTCTGAGGGGGTTTGGTGTTTGCGAACCCATAACCAGACGATAAGTATCAAGGCGGCCATGAAAGTGAGCACACCACCAGCAAAAAAATCAGCCTTAACATCTTGAAAATTTAAAAACGAACCAAGCAATGAGAAAAACAAGGGGGAGAGAAATTGCCCCAGATACAAACTGCTATTGGTGATGGAAAGGGCCGGCCCATTCAATTCATCCGGAACCAGATTGGCTGTTGCAAGGAAGATAGTAGGCATAATGGTACCGATTCCCATACCTGCGAAAAAGAGGGAAACGAGCACAGCTGGAAATGAGATAACAAAATTGAGCGCAATTAAACCACCAGCCAGACATACCAGCCCGATTACGGTGGTCAGAGATTTCAGGGTTTTACGAATTCGTCCAAATGCCAGTCCCACAATAAATGCTGCCAGGTTCATGGTAGCAATGCTGATACCGCTTTGTCCCGCATCCCCGATACCAGTATCCTGGATGAAGAGAGCAATCCGGGTGGGAATTAAATAAAAGACGATCATCAAAAGAATCGTTAAAAATCCCATACCATATACGCCAAGTGGTAACTTGCCAGGTTTTGAGGATACGGTTTGGTTTGAGATGGGCGGTTCTGGCAAGAAGAAATACACCATTATCAAAGCGATCAGGCTTACCAGGTAAGCACCAAAAGCAAAACGCCAGCTGAATAATGCTAACCAGCCGGATAACAAAGTCAGTACAATACCACCCATAGTAGCGACTGCTGAAGATTGTCCCATGGTGGTGGAACGTTCGTCCCCATGGTAGAAATCAGCAATCAAGGAAAGCGAAAGCGCGGAAATCAGACCGGTTCCCACACCCAGCAAAGCACGCATAACTAGAAGCGTGGTGATGTTGTTCATCAAGCCACCACCCACACCCGCAACAAGATAGATCACCAGGCCCACAAAAAGAATGCGCCTTTTTGAAAAAGTTAAGGATAACCGTCCAGTTAACAAGCTAAAAGGAATAATGAACAGAGGGGTTAAAGTCAGGATCATTTGTATGGTTAATGGGCTGGCATCTGGAAAAGCTAGTTGAATGCGTCCCAGAGCGGGAGAAACAGCTGCCCCTGAAAGAATGGAAAGAAATGACAATGAAAGTATGGTGGGTTTTAAAAGGCTGTTTTTATTCATGACCTACGAAAGAGTTTGGATGTAAAGTGTCACATAACAGAAAGTGTATTATTAAGTAGTATTGTACACTGTTTTCTGATATGTAGCCTTAATTTTTTTAAATAGCATTCATGCATGATTTAAATTAACGAGTGACATTTTTCTAAAAAATTCATGGCTATTTTTAATTATTATTTGTTAACAAATCGATATAATATACATATCTATAAGCTTCAATTCGATATTGAAGAATTTTCAGGCACAACCGTGCCAAAACCACGTTCGGAGGAGAAAAATGAAAAAGGCAAGTTTTATTCTACTACTGACTCTTTTGGTTGCAACAGTCTTGACTGCCTGCCAACCAGCAGAAGTCGAACCAGCTGAAGATGTCATTACTGACACTGAGCTGAATGTACTCTGTACACCCCAGGAGCAATGGTGCCAGGGATGAAACAGGAATTCGAAGCAAAATATGGGATCACCGTGAATTATGTGCGTATGTCATCCGGTGAAGCATTGGCCCGTGTGGAAGCTGAGAAAGATAATCCCACTTTCGATATCTGGTGGGGTGGCCCGATCGATAGTTTTGTGGCAGCCAAAGAAAAAGGCTTGTTGGAACAATACGATTCACCCAACTATGGTAACATCCGCGATCCAAAATTAATGAAGGATGCAGATAATTATTGGGTTGGTGTATACGTGGGAAGTCTGGGCTTTGCCACCAATAAAAACTGGTTGGAAGCCAATCCGGGTGTGGAAGCACCAACTTCCTGGGATGATCTGTTGAAACCAGAATTTAAGGGTCAGATTATGGTTGCTCACCCCTCCACTTCAGGCACTTCCTACACCGCTTTAGCCACCATTCTCCAAATTCGTGGCGAAGAGGCTGGTTGGGAATATATTCAGAAAGTATGCCGGACAGGTTGCCCAATTTACCAAGAGTGGTGCTGCTCCCGCCAAATTTGTTGGTCAGGGTGAAGCTGCTGTGGCGATTGTGTTCTCACATGACACCGTCAATGAAATCGAAAATAACCAGATGCCATTGGTCTTAACCTTCCCAGAAGAAGGCACTGGTTATGAAATAGGAGGTCAGGGAATTCTCAAGGGTGCCAAACATATGCAGGCAGCCAAACTTTGGTTTGACTGGGCAATTACACCAGAAGCACAAGCGCTTGGTCCGAAATATGCTGCTTACCAGGCACCAACCGTAAAAGGTGTTGAACTTTCTCACCCAGAGCTGTTGGAAGTAAATCTCATCGATTATGATTTCATTTGGGCAGGAACGAATAAAACAGCATTCGTGGATAAATTCACCAATGAAATCCAAAATGCTGAAAACCTGAAACAATAACTTAGCTAGTAAATCATAAAAAAAGGGGTGGCGTGCGTGCACGCCACCCCGTATTAAATTGGAATAATCATGCAAAATCTCCCAGATAGTACCGAAAAAACAGTCCCAAAAACCTCAGCTATTATTCATCGTATTAAAGAATTCACTCTCATAGGAAGAGATCCGGTTCTCTTCATGAGTCTATTATTATCTGGCATTTTTATATTTGTTTTTATCGTTTTCCCGTTATTCCGCTCTGTTTCCGGTGGCTTTATTTCAAAAGAAGGTGCTTTTGATGTAACCTACTTTGCGCGCTATTTTGATAATTATTATGGCCCAGGATTACGCAAAGCATTCTTTGACACCATGTTAATGGGGCTATTAACAGCGGCAGCGGGTACTCTGGTGGGCTTCATCTTTGCCTATGCGGTGGTACGCTGTAATATTCCCGGAAAAAAATACGTCCATTGGTTGGCGTTGGTTCCAACCGTATCTCCCCCATTTGCATTAGCACTCTCCATGATTTTATTATTTGGTCGTAATGGACTGATCTCGAAAAGGTTTTTAGGGATTACATTTGTTCAGGGCATGAACGATGTCTATGGTCTGGATGGGTTGGTGATCGTACAGACAATTACGTTCTTTTCTGTTTCGTACCTGATCCTTCGGGCCATGTTAGAACGACTGAATCCAGCCATTGAGGAAGCGGCCTCCAGCCTGGGCGCAGGGCGATTTCATTTATTTCGCACCATTACCCTACCGCTTCTGATTCCAGGCATCGCCGCTTCGTTCTTATTACTCTTTGTCGAATCATTGGCCGATTTAGGAAATCCGTTATTTTTGTCAGGTAATCGAACGGTACTTTCTGCTCAAATCTTTCTGGCGGTTATCGGAGAATACAACTATCAGAAAGCTTCTGCGCTTTCCTTTGTGTTGATGATTCCCACATTGGTAATTTTTCTCGTTCAACGCTATTACGTAAATCGGCGCACCTATATATCCGTGACCGGAAAACCGGCTGGATCCGTTATTCTGGAAAAAGACCCCATTATTCGCTGGCTGTTTAATCTCTTAACGTATGCGATGATCGCATTCATTCTGCTTTTATATATAACGATTGTTTATGGGTCCTTCAGTACTGCCTGGGGGGTGGATTTTACACCCACCTTGCGCCACTGGGAGATGACCGTAACGCGTGGAATCGAAGCGATTCTGGATACCACCTTCCTGAGTGCTCTGGCAACGCCGTTCGCAGCCATCCTGGGTATGATCATCGCCTGGTTGGTGGTGCGGAAAAATTTCACCGGAAAATCGGTGCTGGATTTCACCTCCAATCTGGGTGGAGCTGTTCCCGGTACGATTCTGGGCATTGGATTTGTGATGGCATTCAATAAACCACCATTGGCATTAGCCATTGTGATTTATGCAGTCATGGCATTATTTTTTGCTTCGGTGGTTGGAAAGACCCGCTGGGAAAAGATCATTATCCTGGTGGTGGGTACGGCGGTTGGCGTGGCACTTAATCAGGTATATGAACCCTATATGTATTACATTCTGGGAGGATTCTATCTGGTGGTAGCGATCTATTTGATGATAACTCAAAAAATATTTAGAAAACCACTGGTCCTGGCATTGTTAGGCATTTATGTAATGTCCACCAATTGGGTTTTGGCAATTTCAAAACCAATTGCTGATTTTAGTCGAACTTTGGAACGTGGTTTCTGGAGTAACGCGATCTTCCAGGTTTCAGACCATATCAAAGTGCTTGTGCAACCCACACCAGCGCTCCTGGCAATTGGGTTGGTATTTGCAGGCGTATTATTATTGCAAAATCTGAGTGGAAAAACATCTCGGATCGGTATTGGCACTTTGACGCTGGCTGTACCATGTGCACTGATGTTTGTAGGAGTTCCGTTCGCCATGGTGGGTGGTGCTTATATTATTATGGGTGCCTTTATTGTGCGTTCAGTACCGGCATCTGTGCGCTCCGGTGTGGCAGCTTTACAACAAATTGACCCATCCATTGAAGAGGCTTCCAATATCCTGGGGGCAGATTCTCAATATACCTTCCGCAAGGTGACCTTACCCTTGATCTTGCCGGCTTTGTTTGCCGGTCTGGTCTTTAGTTTTACCCGGCATATGACCAGTGTTTCTGCCATCATTTTCCTGATCTCAGCCAAATGGAGGATTGTTACTGCTTCTATATTAAGTGAGTGGGAGCAGGGTGGTGTCAGCATCGCAGCTGCGTATTCAACTGTGATCATCATTTTTGTTTTGATCGCTATTTTTGTTTTGAACTTGATTGTCAACAAGTTATTTAAAGGTAGAGGCTCTGTGGATATGAGCCAGGGATTCTAAATAACCGGAGAGGAATTTATGTACTTAACTTTAGAAAATATCACAAAAGTATTCCCGGCTCGCGGAGGTGTGGGCGAAGTAACCGCAGTTTATAATGTCAACCTGGAAATCAAAAAAGGTGAGCTGATTACATTGTTGGGTCCCAGTGGCTGCGGAAAGACCACCACCTTAAGGATGATCGCCGGTTTTGAATTTCCAACCGAAGGACAAATCATTCTGGATGGCAATGAGATTAATATGTTGCCACCCCACAGGCGTGATATGTCGATGGTCTTCCAGAGTTATGCCATTTTCCCGCACCTGGATGTATTTGAGAATGTTGCCTATGGATTGAATGTGCAACGTTTACCCCAGGCAGAAATTCAAAAACGAGTGAACAGGGTGCTGGATCTGGTTCAGTTACAGGGATATGGAGATCGAGCACCTACGCAGCTTTCGGGTGGTCAACAGCAACGAGTTGCATTGGCACGCGCATTGATTATGGAACCCAAAGTCTTGTTGATGGACGAGCCGCTTTCCAATCTGGATGCCAAGCTACGTGAAGAGATGCGTTTTGAAATTCGGCGCATTCAGAAGGAACTGAATATCACCAGTGTGTATGTTACGCATGATCAAATCGAAGCCATGACTTTATCTGACCGGATTGTGGTCATGAATAACGGCATCATTGAACAGATTGGCACACCGGTGGAAATGTATCGTTTCCCCAATAGCCGCTTTGTGGCGGACTTTATTGGCCGAGCAAATTTTGTGCATGGCGTTACACAGAAACAAAGTGGTCAGAATTTGATTGTAAAAGTATTTGATGAAGTGATGGAATTGTTGAATATTCAACGCGATTTTCGTGAACAGGAATCGGTCAGCCTGATTGTGCGCCCTGAAATGATCCGCATTAACAAGACCGGAGAACTCTTCCCATGGCATCATTCGGCGTGGTGTTTATCTGGGTGATGTGATCGAATATGACGTTGAAGTAAATGGGCAAATACTGACCTGTATCGAGTCCGATCCGTATGTAATGGATTTATTCCCGAATGGCGAACAGGTAACCGTAGGTTTTGCGGAAGGCTGTATTCAGGTGCTTCCTGAAGTAGAGAATAATTAATAAATAGTTAAGTACTGAGGTCCCCTGGGCCGAAAAATTTAAAAGTTTATTATTCTTTGATGGGCAGCAGAAATTAATTTCTTGTCCATCTTCATCACTTCGCGATCATAGGTCAAATAGCCATTGATCTCGTATTCCACATCACAGATTTCAGTGTAGATAGCTGCCACCAAGCCCTTTTCTTTGAGGATCATCAATTTATCCATCAGCTTGAGGTACCAGTTCGTCAATTCTGCATTGCTTTTCACCATGCGGTAGGCAAATAACTTTTCCTCCTGCCAGAGGTGACTTTCCACTTTAAGGCCAATGCCACCGAATTCGGAGAGCGCAACAGCCCGATCTTTTTCGATGCGGGGCATGGTGGGACCGACATACTTGTGGATCGAGTAGATATCCCCATTACCCTGGTCGAACCAGCCGGAAGCGACATCCACCAAACGTGATGGATCTTGAGCTTTAACCAAGTCACCAATCTCCCTCGCATTGAATTGTCCCCAGGATTCATTGAACGGCACCCAGACCACGATGGAAGGATGATTGTATAAATTTTGCAGCATTGCCTGTAATTCGAGCTTGAAATTTTCGCGTACCTGCGGGTCTTCCCGGCCGAACCAGTGATAACGGCGATCATCGCGAATCTTGAGATTGAGAAGAAAGCCCATTCCCAGCACTAAAGTATGTGGCACCTTACCACCACAGGGCATGTCCTGCCAAACCAGCATCCCCAAACGGTCGCAATGATAGTACCAGCGCGCCGGTTCGACCTTGATATGTTTGCGAATCATGTTCAAACCCATGGATTTGCAGAACTCAATATCAAAACACAGTGCTTCATCCGTAGGGGCAGTATAAAGACCATCCGGCCAGTAACCCTGATCCAGGGGACCATATTGGAAGATGGGTTTTCGATTGAGGTATATGCGTGGAATTCCCTTTTCATCCGGTTGCAGGCTAATTTCACGGAAACCACAATACGAATCGATAGTATCCACAACCTGATTCTTGTGGATTAAGGTTACCTTTAAGTCATACAACTTGGGATTATCTGGTGACCATAAACTAGCATCTGGATAAGTAATGGTGAGCATTTGCCCTGCAGTACCATTGGCTTGTGCCAGTATATTCCCGGCTGCTTTCAGCTGGATTTGAATCTCATGATCCTCCAGTTCATCTGAAAGGGAAACCTTAACTGCAAGCCGGGGTGGCTCAATGTTGGGAGTGACTTTGATCTCTTGGATGAAAACCTCAGGTAAGGGCTCCAGCCAGACGGTTTGCCATATACCAGACACTGCCGTGTAAAAGACAAAACCAGGCTTGAGAGTTTGCTTACCGCGTTCCTGACGGCCTTCGCTGGTGGGGTCATAGGCTTTCACCACCAACTCATTATCAGACCCATAACGCAAAAAAGTGGTTAATTCAAACGAAAATGGATCGTAACCACCCTGGTGCTGACCCAGATAGTGTCCGTTGCACCACACGTCCGTTTGCCAATCGACGGCACCAAAATGAAGGATGATCCTCTGGCTTTTCCATTTTATAGGGATCTCGAAAGTTCGCCGGTACCAGAGATATTCAGTCGGATGAAGTGGTTTCCCGACTCCTGAAAGTGAGGATTCTATTGGGAAGGGCACCAGTATCTTTCCATGGTACTCATCGGGCATTTCCTGCCCTCTGGGTAAGACGGCATACTCCCAGAGCCCATTCAAGTTCAACCAGTTTTCGCGAACCAACTGCGGTCGGGGATATTCAGGCAATGGGCAGGATGGGTTCACATCATTGGCCCAACGGGTTTGAATCCTGCCTGAAACCGGAGACCAATCCGAATGGGTCATGCATCCACCTCTGCCAGGCGGATATGTTTGGGGATCCGCAGTAAAGGAAGTAGGGTCAATAAATTGATGGCTGCGGCAGCATAATAAATGACCGGTGTGGGAATAAAGCCGGCTTCACCATTCAATATGGTAGGAACCCCAAAAGAGCGAATGAGAAAGGAACCTATAGCCGGTCCAATCACCATGGGCAATAAAACCCAAAAGACCATGCGGACACCCTGGAACTGACCGCGTTGTTGGGTTGGATAAAGATCTTTTAACCAGGCACCGGAGACGATCCCAAAAGCTGCCATAGCCACTGTCTGGAGAACACCCGCTACCAATAGAAAGGGGATACCTCGGGCAAAAGAGAAAATCAAAGCTGTAGCTGCAGCTGCAAATGCCATCCAGAGAATAAAGGTGCGGCGAGGAATACGGTCTACCAGGATACCCAGGGGAATGGTGCTGAGCGCCGTGATGATCAGAACACCACCCATAATCAGCCCCATCGTGCCTTTGTCATATCCCAGATAATGTTCAATATAGATCAATAAATAGGGAAAGGTCACCTGCCAGGCAACACCGTTGATGGCGATTGCTAAAAATAATAGGAAAAGAATCCGGTTTTTACGAACAATTTCAAAGCTGAAGGTTTTAAGAACCTCGCGCCAGTAAGGAGGACGCACCTGGTCCTTTTCTTCCTGACTGACAGGCGCATCTTTTAGAAGCCAGCCACCAATGAGACCGGTCAGTGCAACAAAACCACCCAAGCAGTAGAAGAACACAAAGTAACCAAACTGCTCAATTACCATCCCAGCCAGAGCAGTTGTTAAGATGAACGACACAAATACGCTCATTTGTATCAGTCCTTCCACCCGTCCGCGGTTGGTGGTGTCGGTGATATCGGTTGTCCAGGCGCTGAAGCTGGCATCATTGGCGGTGGAACCAAAAAAGGTCATGACTGCATCTGCAACAATTACCATGAAAATGGCTACTCCAATAGGACGGATTAAGGATACTGTCGGAAATAGCGCCGTAACAATGCCCCAAAGGATATAACCAAACAGAATGTACGGACGTCTGCGTCCAAAACGAGTGTATGTTCGGTCGGATAATGTACCAATTAAGAGAGTTGTGACAGTAGCCGTGATAGCGCTGATGGCCACCATCCAGGCAATCGGTCGTGGATTGGGGGTTAAGGTATCGAAAACAAAGGTGTTAAACCAAGCGTTTTCGACCCCCCAGGCAATCTGTCCCGAAAGGGAAAGAAGAGCAATAACAAACCAGGTGCGGATAGGTAATGGGGTGCGCCGGAAGGTAGTTGTTTTCATGAGAAATCCTTTTAGAGAGAATAAAAGATTATTAATTATATTCTCAGTTCAGATCAGTAAATCCGTAATGGGGTGGGATAAATTTATATTCTGTGTTTGTTGGCGTATAATGTATTAATCCGAACCCATTTGCTAATCAGATGAAAGAAGAAAATCTCCTTACTACTCCAACTGATAAAATTAATACCATTCAAAAATATCTTGATTTGAAAGGGGCATTTCAGTATTTATTTAAAAAAGCCATATTAATTCTAGCTACTATTTTTGTTGGCACATTTATAACGATTGTTATTACAAACCGTGAGGTGGTTCTTGGCCTTGGTACGATGCAACCCCAGCTGGATACAACTATTCTCACGAATATTGAGAGAAACGTACGGTATTTTCGTGAAGATAATCCTTCTCTGGCGTATTTACCTGAAGAAGAGTTCGAAGCAGTAATCGATGAATATCGGTCAGGACTTATAGAAGCAACCAGCCTTAACAAACCTTATTTGATAAAACATCTATCATACACTTGGAATGCCCTAAAATTTAATTGGGGGAATATAAGCCTCACTGACGCAAGGCCAAAAGGTTGGATGTACCAGAGGGGTTCACGTTTTAGCCTGAATGAAATTATTCTTCAATACTTACCGATGACACTTCTCCTGGTAGGTACTTCCTTCCTATTATTATTTGTGTTTGGTCTACCTTTGGCTTTGATCTTAAGTCAGAACACCCATAAATGGTACGATCGCTTACTAACCTGGATTGCTCCGATTTCGTCTGTACCCAGTTGGGTTATTGGTATTTTGTTGATTATGCTTTTTGCTGTTGAGTTGAAATGGCTGCCTGCTTATGGAATGTTCGACAATAAACCACCTGATGACGCATTGGGATATATACCTATCGTCTTAAAGCATATGATATTGCCGGTTACTTCCATTTTTCTAAGCATGTTTTTCCAGCTGGTTTATTCCTGGAGGACAGTCTTTTTGACTTTTAGCAATGAAGATTATGTCGATCTTGGAAAAGCCATGGGCATGAAACCAAAAAGAATGAGAAAAGAATACATTCTCAAACCGACACTTCCTTTTGTTATCACCAATTTTTCCCTAATATTGATCAGTTTCTGGCAAATGACCATGGCATTGGAAATTATTTTTCAATGGCAAGGTATTGGGTGGTTGTTTATAAATTTAGGATTGCCAAATTTCTGGGGCGAAAGCATGTTCCCTGGAGAAATCATCATTGCTATTTCGTTGATCGTCCTTTTTGCATATTTGCTTGGCATTACTGTTTTTGTGCTCGATCTTGTCTATGTAGTGGTTGATCCGAGAATACGACTCGTTCGACCTGAACCAAAATTAAGCTCAATACGGAACAGATCTATTTTTTCCAGAAAAAAGAAAGAATATGATAGCCAACCACTGCTCTTGATTGAAAATAAAGTTGCAAAATCTCGAAAATCCAATAGAGAAGGAATTCTATCCAGACTCTCTACTTTCAGAAAGAATTTTAAAACTACATTCGCAAACATCAAACGCTTTGCTTTAGAATTCAAACGCTATCCCTCTGCCATGATCGGTTTATTTATCATATTTTTGTTAATCGCTGGATCTTTATATGCTGTGATTGCATTGCCCTATAAGGAAATTGGCATAGAATGGCAAAAATCGACATTGACGGGGAGAACAGACGTACCAAAACTTGCACGACCTGGCTGGTTTTCTATTTTCAACAAGTCGAGTAATCTTTCAACATTTATTATTAATGATCAAAGTGAAAATGTCATCAGGATGGAGAAACCTCTTCAGAATGGGGGAAAACAAATTTCGATCGTATATTTGTTTGATTATTTCTATTCAGATTTTCCATCAGAAATGAATCTATATTTGGACAGCAATTTTATTGAAAAAATACCATTTGCATCAATGAAATGGATCACGCCGGATGGAAGAGAATTTAATCTAAAAGGTTTATCGATTGAAAATCAAAGAACATATGATTTTGAAGAAAATATTGCGGCAAGAAGATTGGTCTCCCAAAACAAAAACTGGGAACAATGGTTCAACTTTAGCAGAGTATTTCCGACACCATATTTTTATTTGCTTTTCGCTGATCCGGACGCCAATACACCCAAAGTGATGAATGGATTGTATCAATTGAGGATTTCAGGCATTACTTTTGAGGAGTTAAGTGGTATTAGCACAGAACTGGTCATGCTTGGAGATGTCTATGGTATTGCAGGTACAGATTATCTGCGCCGTGATTTGTCAGTCCCGCTATTTTGGGGTATGCCTTTTGCCTTAATCATAGGGTTATTTGGCTCACTGGCTACTTCCATTCTCTCTATGATGCTGGCAGCAACCGGGGTTTGGTTTGGAGGTTGGGTGGATGATCTTATCCAGCGGCTAACTGAGGTCAACCTGGTACTTCCTATCTTAATGATCAGTGTTCTGGCTTATGCTTATCTGGGCATCAGCATCTGGACAATTTTCATCATTGTGATACTTCTAAATGTATTTGGCGCTCCACTTAAGAGCTTCCGATCGGTGTTGCTGCAAATTCGTGAATCTCCTTACATCGAAGCAGCACGTGCATATGGGGCTAATAGCTTTCGTATTATTCTAAAATATATGGTTCCCAGGATTATTCCTATTCTGGTACCCCAATTGGTTATCTTAATTCCAAGCTTTGTGTTTTTAGAAGCTACTTTGGGATTATTTAACATCAGTACTGGTTTGCCAACCTGGGGAACTACGATTTATCAAGCCGCAACCAAAGGGGCATTATATGGATCAAGATATTGGATCCTTGCACCATTATCACTATTGCTTGTATCCGGTTTTGCATTTTCATTGTGTGGTTCAGCTTTGGAAAAAATCTTGAATCCGCGCTTATTGGATGATTAGCCTATAATTAAACAACTTATTATCCATAAAGTAAATATGACAATATTTTCTTATGTATAATAAATATATTTCATTCTGCGGTTGAATTTCTTGAATCCAGAAGACTTTCAGGAACCATCATTTATTCCTATGAACCAAATTAACCAGAAACTAAAAGATATCCGATTAACGGTCCGATATTTGTTAAAGAAAATAACTCTAATATTTTTAACGATATTTATTGGTACCTTTATCACCGTTTTAATGGTCAACCAACCCATGGTCACCATGTTTGGGCTATCGACACCACAACTTGATAAAGCAGTAAAAAAACAAATTGATTTGGTAGTTCGTGATTATCAAATGGAACACATTAATACCTTGATGCAATTGGATCAGGATCAACGTCAGGCTATTTTGAATGATTATAGGGAGGAATTGATCCTAGAGAGTGATATCAATAAACCATATATTGTCAAACATGTATTATGGACGATTAACGCTCTAAAATTTGATTGGGGCAGGATTGGTGTCACAAATGTTGCGCCTATTCAATTTTTTGCTCAGGGTCGAAATCGTTTTAATTTAAATGAGGTCTTATTACAGTACCTGCCGATGACGCTGCTTTTGGTAGGCGCATCAAATTTAATCCTTTTTCTCATTGGATTACCGCTGGCGCTCCTTCTCAGTCAAAAAGTGAACTCTCTTCCGGATCGACTCTTAACCTGGATTGCACCGATTTCTTCTGTTCCGAGCTGGGTCATCGGAATATTTTTAATTATGATTTTTGCACTTCAATTAAAAATTCTACCTGCCTATGGTATTTTTGATACATTTCCACCCGAAACCAAGTGGGGTTATATTCCCATCATCCTCAAACACATGATTTTACCGGTATCATCAATTCTTATCAGTATGTTTTTCCAACTTGTTTATTCGTGGAGAACAATTTTTGTCACCTTTGGACAGGAGGATTATGTTGATCTAGGTAAGGCAATGGGAATGAAACCCCACCGTCTAAGAACTGACTATATCTTAAAACCAACATTGCCTTTTGTTATTACCAGTTTTTCTCTTATGTTAGTCAGTTTCTGGCAAATGACGATGGCCTTAGAAGTTATTTTTAATTGGCAGGGGATAGGATGGTTGTTTATTAAGGTTGGTTTACCGAATTTTTTAGGGGAAAGTATGTATCCCGGTGAACTTCTGATCGCACTTTCCCTGATCGTTTTGTTTGCATATATTCTAGGAATTATTGTCTTTGTGTTGGACATCATTTATGTGCTGGTCGATCCGAGAATTCGACTAATTCAACCAGAACCATCCTTAAGAATGATTCGAACAAAATCCAGGACAAAGCGAACCAAATGGAAAGGAACATCGTTTGATTTAATACGTCAGCAAGAAGACCGAACACAAAAAAGTAAAGCGAAATTTGATTTTCGATCCATTAATGAATCTTGGGTTGATCGAATAAAATACTTCTATCGAAACATAGAAAGATTTGTGCTCGAAATTAAACGCTTTCCTTCTGCAATTTTTGGTTTTTCCATGATCGGTTTGTTGGTTATTGGATCATTGTATGCAGTCATAGCACTCCCTTACAAGGAAATAGGTGCCACCTGGGGAAGATCAACGATGACAGGCAGATCGGATGTGCCGAAATTAGCCAAACCAGAATGGTTTAATTTTTTCAAAAAAGATAAATTATTATCAACTTTTATTAAAAATGATCAAAGTGAAGATGTCATTAGGATGGAAAAGCCCTTGGAGAACGGGGGAAAACAGATTTCAATTGTTTTTTTATTTGATTATTACTATCCCGATTTTCCAAGCCAGATGAATTTATATATTAACAGTCATTACCAGGAAAAAGCTCCTTTTGTCTCCATGAAATGGATAACGCCGGATGGGCGGGAATTCAAGTTGAAAGGTCTGGGTATCAATAAAGAAAGAGTCTATGACTTTCAAGAGGATTTGCCTGTTCAAAGATTAGTCTCACAAAATCAAAATTGGAAAGAATGGTTCAATTTCACGCGTATTTTTCCAACACCGTTTTATTATGTTCTCTTTGCTGATCCGGAATCAAATACCCCTGAAGTGGTCAATGGTCTTTATCAGCTACGGATTTCAGGCATTACCTTTGAAGAAGAAAGTGATATTAATACTGAATTGGTAATGCTTGGCCATGTTTATGGGTTAGCAGGGACCGACTATTTACGTCGTGATTTATCCATCCCTCTTTTCTGGGGGATGCCTTTTGCCTTGATTGTTGGCTTATTTGGCTCAATATCCACCATCGTTTTTTCGATGGCATTAGCTGCCAGTGGTGTCTGGTTTGGGGGTTGGGTGGATGATTTAATTCAACGGCTCACCGAAATTAACCTGGTATTGCCGATTCTTGCCATTAGCGTTTTAGCATACGCATATCTGGGTATCAGCATTTGGACCATATTTGCCATTGTCATTTTTTTGAATGTTTTTGGTGCCCCTCTGAAGAGTTTTCGATCCGTTTTATTACAAATTCGTGAAGCTCCATACATTGAGGCAGCCCGAGCTTATGGGGCCAGTGGAATTCGTATCATTAGTAAGTATATGGTGCCAAGAATAATTCCGGTATTAGTTCCTCAGCTTATCATTTTGATCCCCAGTTTTGTTTTTCTTGAAGCAACGTTAGGTTTGTTTAATATTTCTACAGGATTGCCCACCTGGGGAACCACCATTTATGAAGCTGCAACTAATGGAGCTTTGTATGGTTCTAACTATTGGGTTTTAGCTCCGTTGATGTTGTTGTTGATCTCCGGTTTTGCTTTTTCATTGTGTGGGTCTGCTTTAGAGAAAATCTTGAATCCACGCTTGCTCGACGATTGATATTAATTATCATGCTATTAACAACAAACCTGGTACGATCGAACTAATAGCCAGTTCGTTTCTGTCATAATTAACGCAATAAGCAGGAGGATTTATGGCAACAATTTTTCAAAAACTTAACTTAAAAGATCATAAACAAATACTGGTGATCAATGCGCCTGAAAGTTTTGAAAGTGAGTTGGCTTCTTTACAAAACGTGGAAATTAAACGAAATCTGGACGAGGTGACGGCAATCGATTTTGCCCTGGCATTTGTTACCAGAAAAGCGGAGATTGACGAACTCTCGCCTCAATTGGTTGCTAAAGCACGCGGAGATGTGATCCTTTGGTTTATATATCCAAAAGGCACATCCAAAAAATACAAAGCAGATTTCAACCGTGACAATGGCTGGGATGTGATGGCAGCTGCTGGTTACCAACCGGTGCGCATGGTGGCGATTGACGAGGATTGGTCTGCCTTGCGCTATCGCCGTTCGATTTACGTGAAGCGATAATGGATACGTCATTTATCTCACCACCACCAAGGATACCGGTCTGGTTGCGGTTCGGCTTATGGATAACCCGGCGGGTTACCGGTAAAGAGCTTTTACCGCCGCGCTCTGCTAGCCTGGTATCCCAAAGCTGCTTTCTCTTCGGGTGTTATGGAAGCCGTGGTGGCTCATTCTGATAAAAACCTGAGTACCCGTATGTTGAAACTGGTGCGTATGCAAGCTTCATTCAGCGCCGCCTGTCCGTTTTGCATTGATATGAATAGCCAGCGTTTCCGGGATTATGATATCAATCAACAGGAATTGGCAGCCATACAGGGAGTGGTTTCAGTAGAAGATGTTACAACATTCACGGTCCGTGAACGTCTGGCTTTGCGTTATGCCCAACTGATTTCCGCTTCACCGTTGAGTTTTCCGGATGAGATCATGCAACAAATCAAGGCGGCCTTCACTGAAAGAGAAATTGTCATCCTGGCGACGACAGCAGCACAGGTGAATTACTGGGCACGTCTGATTCAGGCACTTGGGGCACCACCAGCTGGTTTCATGGAGCCGGGTGAGTGGCCGGATGCGGTTTAATTTCCCAAGCAGGTTTTTCAGAAAGACTGGCGGATTTACCCCCAGAGACATCACTGCCACAATAACCCCGATTAAGATAAATACAGCGGATACCATGATGGTGGTAAATACCCCATTCACACGTTTTTCAAGGACTGCTTGCTCTGGCTCGTCTGGATCATAATATACCGTTATCTGGCTGCCGGCTGGATATTGTTCCACAATGGATTGTTGTTTTTGCTTATTGCTGGTACGCATACCATAATCAAAATTGATACAATCACCCTTGAAAGATGTTGTTCCCACCTGGTATTCAAAAATGATATTGGCAATATAAGTTGTGGTTTGATATCCTTCTTCATCCGTAGTGGTTTGAGCATCCAGTTCAGAAGACACGATCTTTCCCGGAGAGGCAAGCCAATTTTTGCTGAGTCTGGCTTTGGATAAATTTTTCATCAATTTAATCAACATCCCAATCCCAATGCCAATAAACACCAGACAAAAGAAGATGATTAGAATGAGAACCCACGAGTTGGATTGCACTGCATAAGCCATAAGGTTGTTCACCTTTCAGTTTTATCGTAACAAAAAACAACCTTAAAAAGCAAGTATGAATTTCTTAAACATCAACCCAACATCAGCGCGATAATTCGCTATAATCTTTTAAACGTCATTCATATATCTGGAGGTATTATGCAAGTGAAAAAATGGTTATTACTGTTTTTGATCTTTTTGGTTGCTGGCTGTCAGATGTTCGTGCCTTCAGTGACACCAACAACGGATATCTCTCCAGCAATAGATACCCCTTTGCCTATCCCCTCTTCCACACCAGGGGTCGTGGTGACAGCCAGACCTGTGTCTGCACCGGTGGATTTTAGTGCCACTTCCTGGCAAAACCTGACCATGATACCGATGACTGTTTATGATCCTGGCGAGTCGGTCAATCAATATAGCAAGTTGCCCGTGGTATTAAGCAGTATTCAGAATCGGGCTGTGATATCAGGATTAACCGTTGATCAACAGGTATTTCTGGCACAAAATGGATTTATCGTGATTGACAGCCAGGAAGAGCAATTTAAAGATATCCGCTATTCGGTTGCCAAAGAGCAGGGGCAACCCTATTTCCTGACCACCGATGCAGTGTTTCATGCCTTGCATGTGAGCTTTAATGATCTTTTAGAGTCATTGGAAAAAGAAGCACTTCGACCGATCATGATCAAGCTACTTGAAACAGTATATTTACAGGTGGAAGGGTATTATCAATCCAGTCTGGGAAATAGCCTGGAAGGAGATGCCCGGCTGGCACGCAATTACCTGGCGGTTGCCCTTAAACTATTTTCACCGGAGTATCCGCTGTCCAACGAGGTAGAGGTATTGATTGCGGAACAACTGGATCAGATTGCTGCCGAAGCCGGAAAAGGAGAATCTGCATTAATTCCAGGTTTAATCGATGATTACACAGCTTATCGCCCGGTTGGACATTACACCAGCAGCCCAGACCTCCAACAATATTTTCGTGGTATGACCTGGTTTGGACGGGTGGCTTTAAACTTGAGAGGATTGGAAAACCAATCACCCCCCAGCAAAGCACCTTTACTGATTACATTGGCTTTGCGTGAAGCCAAACTGGATGCGGAGCCAGCCTATAAAGTCTGGCTTTCCGTCTACCAAGTGTTGGACTTCATTGTTGGTCCTTCGGATGATCCCGGTCCAGTGGAACTCAATAAGCTGATGGAAGACGTGTATGGTTCAGATATATACCTGGCGTTGTTGCAGGATGAAGGTAAATGGCAGGAATTTGTTTCGCGTGTCGAAGAGTTGCCAGCACCGCAAATCAACTCCACATTTCAGGATACCTCACTGGAGATGGAATATGAACGCGATTGGCGCTTCATGGGTCAACGCTTCACCCTGGATGGCTTCATTTTCCAGCAATTGATTACGGATAAAGTCGAGCAACGAGCCTTTCCCAAGGGTTTGGATCTGGCCGCTGCTTATGGATCTATTGAAGCTGAAAAAAGCCTGGCAATATCCGGTGAAATGCGTTATCCGAATTACCCAGAACAACTTGAGAAGATGAAAAATTTCGTCAATGAGCTACCCGAGGAATTCTGGACGGAGCGCTTTTACTCTGCCTGGCAATACGCATTCCGTTCACAAATTGAACCCAAAGGACCCGCTTACCCGGCTTTTATGCAATCCGTAGCCTGGCCATACAAGGAAATCAACAGCATGCTTGCAAGTTGGGCAGAGCTGAAACACGATACCATCCTGTATGCCAAAATGCCGGAAGGACTGGGCGGGGGTGGACCACCCGTCTCCGGACCAGCGCCTGCTTATGTAGAACCCAATCCCAATGTTTTTTATCGATTGGCGTTTGCTTCCCGCACATTATACGACGGTTTGAGCGCAACCATTTTCGATTGGCAAAACCGTGGTTGGGTACAATCCGAATTTACCGGTCAACCGGGTTTACAGGAATATCTGAGTCATCTCATGCAACTGGGTGAAAAAATGGAGAATTTCGGTGCGATCGCCGAACGGGAATTGCTTGGTGAAACACTCACTACAGATGATTATTATCGCATTACTGCTTGTCTGGAATATAAAGAATGTGTAGATCCAATGGGTTACATGGGGGATTCGATGAAACCTGATCCGATACCAGTTGTGGCAGCCGTATCTGGTTTTGAAAACCAGATCATGGAAGTGGGAGTGGGAAAGCTGAACCGAATCTATGTAGCCATCCCCATCAATGGTGATTTGTTTGTCGCCCAGGGTGGTGTACTCAGCTATTATGAGTTTATCCAACCTCGAGAGGATCGATTAACGGATGATGCCTGGCGTGAAATGCTGCAGCAGAATCCACCCAATCGCCCTGCCTGGGTGGTTAATTACGTTGTGCCGGGTGGCAGGGTCGTGAATGTGTTGGCATTTCGGATTGGGGATGTGTATGTGGTCACAGAAGAGGGTGGTGATCCCCCCTTGAATCTGCGGGAAGAACCTGCACGAACAGCAAAAGTAGCAACAACACTGGATTCGGATACTTATTTCGAAATTATCGCAGGTCCCGAGATTGTGGGAAAAGAGACCTGGTGGAAGGTGCGAATTTTTAATGAGGAAACGGAAGGTTGGATTCTGGAAAATCAAACCTGGTACCGCCGTTCCTATTAGGTGAGGATTTTGGATGAAATATTTTAAACTATTATTTCACTGGATATTGCTCATCATGGTTTTCCGCATTTTGAAAAAACCTGCCAGCGCTGCGCCAAGTAAATGGGATCCTGATCAAATTGACCAGTTTATTCAAACACAAATACAAACCGCCCGTATCCCGTGGGAGTCTGAATGATCGAAGCACACGATAAACCTCAACAGGGAAGAGTAAAGGAAGTATTTAAACTCTTCCTTAAACTGGGATTTACAGCTTTTGGAGGACCTGCCGCTCATATCAGTATGATGCACGATGAGGTGGTCAAACGGCGAAAATGGCTGGATGAACAGGAATTTTTAGATTTACTGGGTGCCACCAATTTGATACCAGGTCCCAATTCCACGGAAATGGCCATTCACATAAGCTACAAACGCGCCGGCTGGCGTGGATTGATCCTGGGTGGAATGAGTTTCATCGTTCCGGCTGTGTTGATCGTGCTGGGTCTGGCATGGTTATATGTTCAATTTGGGTCCTACCCCCAGGTGGATTGGCTTCTGTATGGGATTAAGCCGGTGGTGATAGCCATTGTTTTACAGGCATTATGGAGTCTGGGACGCAAGGCAATCAAAGATTGGTTAACCGCATTGATGGTGCTGGTTGTCATCGGTCTGTATTGGGTAGGCATCAATGAAATTGGATTATTATTTGGCGGTGGATTTGTCTTGCTTCTGCTCAAAAACATTAAGAATTTCCCTTTCAAAAAAGTTGCTGGGTTTGCAGTGCCAGGTAGTCTGCTGGCGTTGACTTCGCAAGGTGATGAGCGGCGTGCAATTGCCCTTATTGTTTTTCACCTTTTTGAAAATCGGTTCCATCCTGTATGGCAGTGGTTATGTGTTGCTGGCATTTCTGCGCGCGGATTTTGTGGTGCATTTGGGCTGGTTGACCGATCAACAACTGATTGATGCCATCGCTATCGGGCAGGTGACACCCGGGCCGGTTTTCACCACAGCCACATTTATTGGTTATATACTGGCAGGTATTCCCGGTGCCTTACTGGCAACGCTGGGTATATTTCTGCCTTCGTTTGTATTTGTAGCGCTTTCTTCGCCATTGATTCCCAAACTGAGAAATTCGAAGTTTTTTGGCAGTCTATTGGACGGGGTTAACGCCGCATCCCTGGGACTCATGGCAGCGGTACTGGTGCAATTGGGACGATCCTCGCTGATTGACCCCGTGACTGTTTTAATCGGACTCATATCTGCAATTTCGCTAATTCGTTTTCGTGTCAATTCTACCTGGTTGATATTGGGTGGCGGTATCATTGGTCTGATCTCCGCTTTAGTGTAAAGAAAATTTTCAATTGTATCTCCGAAAGATTGATACAATTAATGTATCATCTCAATATAACGGGACAAACGGGCGTTTTAGCCAGCGACCGCACGCCAAAATACCCTACCGCTAATTATTGAAAGGGCAACCATTAACCATCAGAATTATTTAATGTGAGATAAAAAATGAAAAAACCTATCAACTATAGCCCACATTCAAGAGATTTATTAGTCCATGGTATCGCTTCCGCCAAGGTTGGAGAAAAACAATTGGCTTATCGCTATCTGGAACGTTATCTGTATCAGGATCCACCGGAAAAAGAACAAATGGATGCTATGTATTACTTGAGTCTGGTATCCCCAACTGAAGCTGAACAACGCGATTGGATTGAAAAGATTCTGGCAATGGATCCAACCGAAGGACGGGCGCGTCGTCAACTGGCAATTCTTAATGGAGAACTACAAGCTGAACAGATAGTGGACCCCGATCGCTTACCCGAGCAAGTAGCACATCAGGTTACTGCCAATGACCTTGACCGGTTTACCTGTCTACAATGTGGTGGTCGCATGACCTTTGCTCCGGATGGACAATCGTTGTTGTGTGAAAATTGCGAGGCCAAATCTTTGCGAGAAAAATCTAGCAACAGCATTGAGGAAACTAATTTTTTCATCTCGCTTGCGACCGGTCAGGGACACTCCAAACCGGTCAATACCCAGATATCGCTATGTGCAGGATGTGGAGCTGAATTCATCATTCCTGTGCAGCAACTTTCCTGGCAATGTCCATTTTGTGAATCCAATTATGCCGTGGTGCAAAAAGAGGAGCGAGAAATCCTGTTACCAGGGGCTCTGATTCCCTTCAGTCTGGCCGAAAACCAGGCTTACGAGACAATGATTAAGTGGTGGAAAGGAAATCAGGATGCCAATGCAGGAAAATTCGAAGCCATGCAGGGCATCTATTTACCGATTTGGACGTTCGATATAGGTGGATTCATCGATTGGCAATTGGAAATTAAGGAGAACCGTCAATGGTACCCCCAAAGCAGTACCAAAGCAATTTTTTATGATGATATTCGAGTGCCTGCCACACACAAATGTCCGCGGTTGATGAATGATTTGATGGATAGTTTTAATTTTGAGGCAATGGTGGCATTTGATTATCAGTATCTGGTCAACTGGATGGCTGAGAGCTATGAGGTGCTAGCGGGGAATGCTGCCATCAGTGCACGCAAGTTTGCGTTGGAAGCAGAACGCCAATATTTGAAGGATGTGAATTTTCAACCGATCCGCAATTTAGCGTTGAATACCAGCCGTGTCACCGTTGAACAATACAAATTAGTGCTGGTTCCGGTCTGGAGTGCTATGCTGGTGTTGGGTGCTGAGCGCTTTCAGGTTGTGATCAATGGACAGAATGGCAAACTTTTCAGCACCTATCAGAACGATAATAGGGATAACTGGTTTTCAAAAATGTTACGCTGGATCGATTAAGGAAAGCGAATCAATGACGCAAGCTCCAAAGGAGATTTTGTCCGGGATCAAGGCTTTTGTGCTGGACATGGATGGCACTGTTTTTCTGAGTGACCGGTTGTTGCCCGGCGCGATAAAGTTGGTTGACACCTTAAAGCAATCAAAAACCCCCTTTTTATTTCTCACCAACAACTCTTCCAAGCATCGTGGCAACTATGCAGAGAAGCTCAACCGGATGGGATTGGAAGTTGATAAAAGCCTTATTTTTACCTCCGGGGAAGCCACTGCGCACTTCCTGAGGGACCAATTTCCATACATTCAACGGATTGATCTGTTTGGGACAGCAGCATTGGAAGAAGAATTCAAGGATCATGGCTTTACCCTGACCGCAGAGCATCCACAGGCATTGGTGCTGGGATTTGACACTACAATGACCTATGAGAAATTATGGCGACTCTGTGATGGAGTGCGTGCCGGGTTACCGTACATTGCCACCCATCCGGATATCAATTGTCCGCTGGAAGAAGGGTTCATGCCGGATATTGGTGCCATGATTGCCTTCGTGGCGGCTTCCACCAGTAGATACCCGGATACCATCGTAGGGAAACCTAACCCGCCGGTAGTAAGCGCGTTAAGGCGCCGCCTGGGCCTGCCAGCCGATCAAATTTGTATGGTGGGAGACCGCCTGTACACCGATATCGCTCTGGGGCAGGCTGGGTTGCGTACTGTATTGGTCTTGAGTGGTGAGACTAAAACTGAGGATATACTCCATTCTCCTTTTCAACCTGACCTGGTGGTGGAAAATCTGGAGCAATTGTATACAATCATAAAGAACCTTTAATTTCTAAGGAGGGGAATAATGCAAACACGATTATTAGGCAAAACCGGACATTTATCTTCAGTAGCAATCTTTGGCGGGGCAGCTTTCTGGGATATTACCCAATCCGTGGCGGATACGGTTATGCAACAGGTGATAGAAGCGGGCGTGAATCATATCGATGTGGCTCCGCAATATGGCATGGCGGAAGTACGCATCGGACCGTGGATGAAGCGGGAAAGACAGCGCTTCTTTCTGGGATGTAAAACTCTGGAACGCACCGCCGATGCTGCCTGGAACGATTTGCAGACCTCACTAGAACGTTTGCAGGTAGATCAATTGGATCTTTATCAAATCCACGCGATCACTTCACAGGAAGAACTGGATTCGGTGTTGATGAAAGGCGGCGCGATTGAAACACTGGTGAAAGCCAAAGAGGAAGGCCTGACACAGTATTTAGGCATCACCGGTCATGGTATGCAAACACCTGCCTTATTCCTGCAGGCAATCCAACGCTTTGACTTTGATACTGTCATGTTTCCACTCAATTATGGGCTGATGGGGCAGGAAGCCTATCGCAAGGATGCCCTGGCGTTGATTGAAGCCTGTCGGCAACGCAATGTCGGCCGGATGATCATCAAGTCAATTGCCCAGGCACCCTGGAACGAAAGACCGAAAACTCACACCACCTGGTATGAGCCCTATCATACGCCAATTGCAGTCCAGGAGGCGATCAACTTTGTTCTGTCGCAGGATGTGACCGGCGTTTGTATGGCTGGGGACGTGACAGTCATCCCGATGATACTGCAAGCCTGCCAGCAATTCAGTCCGCTATCTGAGGTTGAGCAGAGTGTGCTGATGGAACGCGGAAAATCAATGGAGATGATTTTCTAGCAAAAAAATTTGGGGTGTCCGAACGAACACCCCAAATTTTATTATTTTTCCTGAATACCTTTCCAAACCTTTTCCGGCAGCACCGGCAATTCGCGCAAGCGAACACCGATGGCATCGAAAATGGCATTCGAGACGGCTGGACCGACCCCATCCATAGGGATTTCCGCCACCGCTTTAGCGCCATAAGGACCACTGGGTTCGTAGGTGGGCACCAGAATAGCGGTGATTTCTGGGGCTTCATCGGCTTCATAAATACGGTAATCACCGAAGCGTTTCTGCAGGACATTGCCTTCCGTGTCGTATTCCATACCTTCCGAGATAGCCATACCCAATGCTTGCAGTTGACCACCCTCGATCTGCCCTGAGGTGGTGACTGGATTGATGGCGGTACCACAGTCTACCGCCATGACCATGCGAGGTACACGTACCATACCGGTCTGAGTATCCACTTCCACTTCCACAAACTGAGCGCCAAATGGTGGTGGGGCATAGTTGGACATGAAGGAGGCTGTACCCATGATTTGCTGTTGATCGACGGTATGCAGACTGTTTAACGCCACAGCTTCCAAAGAGACTGATCTGCCATCAGCTGCAAATGCCTGACGATGACGCAGGTACATACCTTCGGTGGTGGTTTTCAGCATTTTCGCGGCTCGTTCAATAATTTGTTTGCGCACAATTTCGGCAGCTTTTTTAGCGGAACCACCCGAAATAAAGGTTGTGCTGGAAGCATAGGCACCCACATCGAAGGGGGTCATATCGGTATCGGATGAGTAGATGATGATATCCTCCAGGCGACAACCGAGCGTTTCAGCAACGATCTGGGCGATAACGGTATCAGAACCGGTGCCCAGGTCGGTAGCACCAACCTGTACGTTGAAGCTGCCATCATCGTTCATCTTAATGGATGCGCCACCCATATCCAGACCGGGGATGGCGGTACCGTGCATACAGGTCGCCACGCCCAGTCCACGGCGGATGTGTGGTCGTTCGGGGTCAACCCGCCACTTGGGATCATTGCGACGATCCCACTGAATGGATTTGGAAGCTTCATCGAAGCATTCCTGTAAACCGCAGCTCAACACGTATTGTTCGATAGTGCCACCTTCGCCCAATGCAGTCGATATCGGAATATGATCCCCTACATTAACAGCATTTTGGCGTCGGAACTCCAACGGGTCGAAACCCAAGAGAGTGCGCGATTTCATCAATGATCACTTCCAGGGCAAACATACCCTGTGGCGCACCATATCCGCGGAAAGCTCCAGCCGGAGTTTTGTTGGTATAGTAGATATCCGCATGGAAACGCAGTGCATCCGCTTTATAGGTGGAAAGTCCACGCAACCCGGAAACACTGGCTACGGTTAATGAGTGGGATCCGTAAGCGCCCGTGTCAGATACAACATTCATATCCAGTGCACGGATGGTGCCGTCATTCATGACGCCTATCTTGAAGGTAACATACATTGGATGGCGGGAACGAGAGCTGGTGAATTCCTGTTCACGAGAGTACTCCAGACGCACCGGGCGATTGGTAGCCAGGGTCAGATGAGCAGCCAGATCCTCAATCAGCATTTCCTGCTTGCCACCAAAGCCACCACCGATGCGCGGTTTAATTACACGGATGCGTTTGACGGGCAAACCGATCAGGGGAGCCAGCATGCGACGGGCATGGAAGGGTACCTGGGTGGAAGTACGCACCACCAGGCGTTCATCCTCATCCCAATAAGTGATGGTGATATGAGGTTCGATATGAGCCTGTTGCTGTTTGGGTGTGTAATACGTATTTTCAAAGACACGATCACATTCTGCAAATACTTTGTCCACATCACCCCAGGCAGCATCAACCACGTTTACCAGATTGCGGCTGGCATCCGGGATACCCACAGCATCCGTCTCATCATGAATGACAGGGGCACCGGGTTTACCGGCATCGCGTGGATCCAGTACAAATGGCAATACTTCGTAATCAACATCGATCAACTTAATGGCTTCCCGGGCTATTTCTGGTGTTTCAGCAGCCACCACAGCGACACGATCACCGACATGTCGCACCTTGTTATCCAGGGAGACCTGATCCCAGGGTTTTGGGTTTGGCCAGGATTGTCCACCGGAGGCATAAATGACACGGGGAATATCCTTATAGGTCAAAACAGCATGTACACCCTGTAAAGCTTTCGCTTTGGAAGTATCAATATTGCGGATGCGAGCATGAGCATGTGGACTGGTGAGCATTTCTGCGTACAACATGCCTGGCAGGTTGATATCATCAGTAAAGGCAGGTTTCCCTTTTGCCAGCTTAACCGCATCCACCTTAATTTCTGGACGCCCAACCACATCGGTTTGCGCTTCAGGTGTCACCCAGGGAGCAACTTTAATATCCTTTTTGGTCTCAACTTCTGATCCAGAACCACCAATTAAGTGTTCGGGAATATCACGTCCCAGGTCCGATTCACCAGATAATCCAAAAGCGACATCCATCGGAATACCACCGCCATCGATTGGGGGCACTTCTTCACCGCGCAGCATGGCAGCTGCCCGCATGATCGCTTCTACTGGTTTGACATAACCGGTACAGCGGCAAATGGTGGAGCTGAGGGCATCACGCGCATCTTCGAGGGTTGGATACATTTCCTTGTTAATCAAGGCTTTGGTTGCCAGCACCATCGCAGGAGTACAATATCCGCACTGCACAGCGCCCATCTCGGTAAAAGCTTTTTGGATGGGATGAATGGTGTTGATTTCGCTCATACCTTCCACGGTCTCAATCTCATGCCCATCGGCTTGTGGTGCCAGCATGACGCAGGTTGGGACTAATTTTCCATCCAAGAGAACAGAACAGGCACCACATTCGCCGGTTTCACAGCCATGTTTTACACTCCAGATACCAGCTCTGCGTAAGGCGGTCAACAGACTTTCATCCTGGATCACGACCAGATCGGTGTCTTTACCATTAAGTTTTAAATGAATGTTCATCTGTTTCCTCCTCTATTTTTTTGCCTTGAAGGCTTGTTGTAAGGCACGTTGGATCAGAACGGAAGCCATGGCTGTACGATAAGTAACACTTCCCAGGTAATCACCTATCGGATGCGCTTGTTTCTCCGCGATGGATCCAGCCTGCACGAATAACTCAGTCGTTAATGATTTTCCTGTTAAAAGTGTCTCAGCTTCCTGTAATCGCACGGGTGCCGGATTGGAACCTGCCAGGCTTACACCAGCCTGGGAACAAACCCTATCAACAAGTTGTAAAATTGCAACAGCCGCAACAATCGCTTTATCGCGCGGAGTGCGATTGACGCGAACCAGTGCTCCGCTTGCCGTTGGTTGAGCCGGGAAGCTGACTTCCAGAATTGCTTCACCAGGCAATAGGACTTTTGTGCAATCCTTCATCCATTCCTGCAATGCCACGTGACGGGTCTGGTTTTCGTCTTTTTGAACCGTCACCATGGCATCCAATGCCATCAAAACCAGGGGAACATCCGGCGGGTTCTCCGGATCGGTTATCGTGCCGGCAAGACTTGCCAGGTTGCGTAAACCCAGGGTGGCAGAATAATAAGCAGCTTCGGTTAACACACCACTCGCCTGGGATTTGATCAATTCTGATTGATAGATATCCTGTAGGGTCGCCATGGCACCAATATGCACAGTACCATCGTCCCCCAATTTAATATAGTTTAGATGCAGCTTCTCAAAATCAACAAAGGCATCTGCGCTCAGGTCAGTGAGAGCAGTAGGCCTTGGCCCGACGGTGAGAGGGACTGTATTGATGTCAGTGCGTTCTAATAGCTGATGAGCTTTGGACCAGTTGTCTGGTCGATGGAATTCTTTAGTTTTAGACATAGATCTCCTTTCTGTTTTTTTCTACGATTGTGAATAAATCAGACTACCTGATAAATTAACGGTTGTTGATGAATATAGCTTACCAGATTTACATAATCACCTCTACGATCTGGTAAAGCATTGGGGTCAATACTCCCAGAAGCAGTATGCGGGGTGAGGACAATGTTTGCTTCTGGATCGTGTGCCAGCGGCAGCAAGGGGCTGTCCATATTAATGGGTTCCCAATCAAACGTATCAGTTGCAACACCGCCCAGGTAACCCGAACGCAATGCATTAGCGACATCTTCTTCATTATATAATCCGCTGGCCCCACAACTTAACAGAAATGCACCTGGTTTCATCTGTTGAATAAATGCCTGATTAACCATGGCAGCCGTTTCTGGCATGAATGGCAATAACATGGCGACAAAGTCGCTCTTTGCCAATAAATCTTCCTGACTGGCATACTGAATATGGAGATCCTTTTCAGCATACTCGGATAATCGTGAGCGTTTATGATACAGCACCTGGCATTCAAAGCCCTTCAAACGTCGTGCCAGCTCTATACCAATTTCACCAAACCCAATGATCCCTACGGTTTTTCGATAGAGCGACCCAATCAATTTACGACCGGTAAAGTTAATCGCAAAGGTATCTTCATCACTTTTTCTGGGAGGTAAACCCCAGTCTTTATCCAGGGTAATCACATGCATAGCCTCTCTGAAACGTTTTGCAAGCGTCAGCATTTGTGTCAACATGTGCTCAGCCACCATGACAGTCATTTCAATGGGCATATAGCTTACTTTTACCCCATTTTTTTGTGCAGCAGCAAGGTCGATATCGTAGATTTGGGAACCCAGTCTTTGGATTAATTGTAGATCCTTTCCGGCTGCAATGATTTCAGCATCGATAACATCGCTACGTTCCGTAATGAGGAATTGTTTCCCCGATAGATGTTTTATTATATCAGCCTTGTTGGGATCTCGAAGCATCGTGATTTCAAAGTCCTGTGGGGCACCGTCCAGCGCCGATTGTTGATGTCGTTCACCGCGATGGGTAACGAATAGAACTTGATAAGTCATTTTTTACTCCTGAGCAATATATTTTAAAGAGCAGATTCGATTGTTTTTCCTGCCATTAATAATCCGACCTGTTCGATCATGTCCGGATTTGGAGAAACCTCCCCCATGATCTGACCCTCGAACATAACCAGAATACGATCACTGAGAGCAAATATCTCCTCCAGGTCGGTTGAAATGAGTAAAATACCAGCACCCCCATCGCGTTCCGCAATAATTTGTTGGCGCACAAATTCGGTTGCGCCAATATCAATACCGCGGGTGGGTTGATTGACGAGTAAAAACTTCGGACGCCGGTCTAATTCGCGCGCAACCACCACTTTTTGCTGGTTACCACCGGAAAGATGGGCAATTTCTTCATCTACATCACCGACCCGAATACTGAATTTCTTCACCAGTGATTGGGAATAATTTTTGATAGTCTTAAATTGCAGGAATCCATATTTTGAAAAAGGGCGATCATTGAATGTTTCGGCAATGAAATTCTCACTGACCGAAAAGGGCAGAATCAGCCCCATTTTTTGACGATCTTCTGGAATGTGTGCCATCCCCAATTGATTCAAACGGGTGAGATCACGTTTGGTAATCGAGATTTCGTTCAGAATGATGGAATCAAATTCGCTTTCCATTAAACCTGCCAAAGCCAGGGCTAGCTCACTCTGACCATTGCCAGACACACCAGCAATGCCGACAACTTCGCGCTCGTAAACGTCAAAGGAAAAATTCTTCACAGCTGGCAAACTTCGTTCATCCTTCACGTTTAGATTTTTAACCGAGAAAATGATCTTACCGGGTTGTTTTTCTTTTTTGTTCAGATCCATTAATACATCGCGCCCCACCATCATTTTTGCCAATCCTCTAGGATTGGTCTCTTTCGTGTTGACGGTTGCGATTGTCTTCCCATCGCGCAGAATCGTCACCCGATCACTAATCTGCATTACTTCTTCCAGCTTGTGTGTGATAAACACAATGGTGAGGCCTTTATCGGCTAATTGTCGCAGAAAATCGAGTAAATGTTCGGATTCCTGCGGAGTCAATACGGCAGTTGGTTCATCCAGAATCAATAAATCTGCACCATGATAGAGTGCTTTCAGAATCTCAACGCGCTGTTGTTCACCTACAGACAGATCCTGGACTAATGAGGTGGGATCGACATTCAAGCCGTAATCTATGCTCATCTGCTGAATCTTTTTAATCACCGGATCGAGGTTGTTTAACACTTTCCAGGGTTTATATTGACCCAGAATGATGTTTTCAGCCACGCTTAATGTTTCAACCAGCATAAAGTGCTGGTGTACCATACCAATGCGATTTTGAATGGCATCTTTGGGATTATGAACATCAAATTTTTCATTTTTATAAAAAATACTGCCGGAATCCGGTTTATAAAGCCCATAGAGGATACTCATCAAAACGGTTTTTCCAGCCCCATTTTCACCTAAGAGGCAATGAATTTCTCCCTGGCGGACTTCCAGATTGACACCTCGATTGGCAAACACACCACCGGGAAAGCTCTTATGAATATCCTCCATGCGGAGTATTGTTTGTGGATCATTATTTTTTGGCATACTTTCTTCCATATCATCTCCTATTTGTAAGGTACGCCAAGAGTCTTGGGTGCTTGCACGCGTCGTTTATTAAATCCAACCAGTACCAGCAAGGTTGCCAGGTATGGTAATGCTTGTAAAAACTGGTAGGGAATGTTGACGTCCGGCATGGTTTGGATGCGTAATTGCAGGGCGTAGAAAATACCGAACAATAAGGATGACCAAAATGCTCCCCAGGGTTTCCATCTGCCAAACACTACCACGGCCAACGCTATGAAACCACGACCAGAGACGACCCCTTCCACAAATTGATCTGCATATGCCAGAACCAGAAAAGCACCACCGACCGCTGCCAATGCTGTACCAATCATGACGCTCAGGTAGCGCATACGGAAGACATTTACCCCAACTGTATCCGCTGCTTTGGGGTGTTCACCAACAGCACGAATAGACAGACCAAAAGCTGTTTTGTACAGCACAAAAGTAGCCACAGGTATCAACAACAGAGTCCCATACACCATGATATTGTGTTTGAATAAAACCTCACCAAAAAATGGAATCGAACTCAGAAATGGAATTTCCAGTGAGGGAAAAGTCTTTAGATTTAAGGCTACCGGGCTGTTAGAATACATGGAACGGTACAGAAAACCAGTAATACCCATACCAATCATATTAAATGCCGCACCTACCACAATCTGATTGGCTTTAATCGTGATCGTAAAGATTGCAAAGATCAAACCACTGAGAATGCCAGCCAGTATCGCTGCCAGCAAACCAAACCATAATGAACCGGACTCGAAGGCAACTGAATAAGCGCTGAAGGCACCGATCAGCATAACCCCTTCCAGCCCAATATTAATAACACCTGCTTTTTCCGAGAACACTTCTCCAACTGCTGCGTATAAAATCGGGGTGGCCATTCGCCAGGTGGCTGCCAGAATACTTTGTAAGAATAAAATGGAAGGTATGAGCTCCATAATTGATCTCACTCCTCTTTTTCTTTAGAAACATAACTGTAAACACCGAAAGCAACTACAGAGAGAACAACAAGACCCTGAATGAGAAACACCAGAACAGAGGGTACTTTTGCATTCATCTGCATCACTTCAGCACCAGATCGTAAGGCACCAAACAAGATGCCTGAGAAAATGACGCCTAACGGATTATTATTTACCAATAATGAAACAGCAATGCCATCAAACCCATACCCAGGTGAAATTAACTGGTATAAACGATAAGAGATGGCAGCCACTTCCACAGCCCCACCCAGACCAGCTGCACCACCACTGATTGCCATGGCGAGTAATACTTTCCGTTTTACATTGATACCAGCATAACGGGCTGCATCGGGGTTAATGCCCACCGCCCGGATGGTGTAACCCAGACTGGTTTTGAAAATGATGATATACAACACAATCGCCAGAACCAGGGCGAGAATAAAGCCGGTATGTAAACGGGTGGGGGGTAAAAATCGCCACAACCAGGCGTTCTGGCTGATTTTAGCAGTTTGTGCAAATAATCCTTGTGTTTCTATCATTGGGCCGGTCACCAGCCAGCCGGTGATAAAGATGGCGATATAGTTCAACATAATGGTGGTGACAACTTCATTGGCACCAAACCTGTTTTTCAAAAAAGCAGCCAGCATGCCCCATAGAGCGCCGCTGCTGGCTCCGGCGATTAATACCAGGGGTACCAACAGGAATCTGGGTAAATCACCCAGATATATGCCGACTGCGGTTGCCGCAACCGCACCGGCATAAAATTGACCTTCAGCGCCAATATTCCAGATACTGCAACGAAATGCAACCGCCAGACCAGCACCAATAAAGATCAGGGGTGTGGCTTTAATCAACACTTCGGTGATGGCGGTACGATCCTTGAAGGCACCCTGCCACATGGCAGCATAGGCCTGCAGAGGATCATAGCCAGCAATCAGCAGCACAATAGCACCGATTCCTAACGCAATCGGAATGGCGGCAAAGGGTGTCCAGGCACTGCGTGAAAATTTTAAAAAGCGTTTCTTGATGGAAACAAAATCCATAATTATCTACCTCAAGTAGTAATCATTATCAAGCATTATATCTATTGTATCGATTTGTCAATCATCTGGCAATTTTAAAATAGTGTTGTTGGCGTGAATGTCAACAACACTATTTGATATTAATATGTTAAATTTACAAGCAAGAACATTACTTGACGGGGGCTAATGGGTCAATTTCGCCTGAGCTGATCTTTGAATAAAGTGAGGCTACTTCATCGCGCAGTTCTTGTGGAACCGGGGTGGCAGCATTTTCATTGTAGACGATATAAATTACATCTTCGTCTGCCAGACCGAATTCAATATTACCAGTGGGTTTGAAAGTGCCATCTTTTACTGCCTCAGCCAGGTGTACCAATCCAGCGCCATAATCAAGGATGTAATTTGCCAGGATTTGTTGTGGGGCTTTTTCAGTGTTGTCACCAAACATGCCAAACCCATAAACATTTTCTTCTAACATTGCCTGGTAAACGCCATTTCCGGCGAAGTCAGCATTTCCTAAAAGGAAATTCGCGCCGCCGTCTACATAACTGATGGATGCTTCTTTAGCAGCGGCTGTATCAGTCCAGTTACCCAGATAAGTTACCTGTACGGGGAAATCAGGATTGACTGCATGCGCACCATTGATGAAACCGGTGAAAGATTCGGAGATTGGCGGAATTTCCATACCACCGATCAAACCTGCGCCGGTACCCATCTTGGCTGCAATATAGCCAAAGGCATAGCAGGGTTGGCTGGAGTCAGAGTTCAAACCAATTACATTGGGTACATTTGGGTCATAAAAACGGCTGCTGGACAGGAAGAAGAAGGTATTCGGGTAATCCGGCGCTACGGCGACGGCGGCATCGGTGAATTCATTACCATGTCCGAGGATGAACTGATAACCCTGGTCAGCAAAATCACGGAAAGCTTTTTCGAAAGCTGCTGGCGACATTTCAACTTCTACATAACCGATTTCAGCACCCAGGTCGGTCTCCATGCGTTTCAGTGCTTCATAAGCGGTCTGGTTCCAGCCACCGTCGTTGACAGGACCGGGAGCCAGTAAGCCTGCTTTGAAGGCAGCTGCGGGTTGCTCGGCGGGTTCTTCAGCAGCTGGTTGACCAGCACAGGCAGTTACCAATGACAGTACAATGATCAAAGCAGAAATTACAAACAGGTGTTTCTTCATTCTTTTTCTCCTTCGTTAAATAAATAGAATTTGGTTGAAAATACGTTTAGGGGGACTGTCTTGCGTATGAAAAACTTAGCGTTATTCACACCTAATTTATATCACAAATGAACATTGTTAAGCAAGTCTTAATTTAACGTTAAGTGATAATAATTTTTGGTTTTTATCGGATTAAGAATTTCACAGGTATATAAATCCTGGATTCTCAATTTTTCTAAAGAAATTTAGTTGCTCACTGGATAGAAACGGTAAAATTTCCACCTGGTTATTTGACCAGTAAAAAACCTCCTCCTAAGGTGAGGAAAAATATGACCTGCCAAGCAGCGCACCATTGTCATGCTTGTGTTACAACTTTATGAAGGAGCCCATCTCTATTTTTCAATCGTAGTACAGGAGAATAAAACTTGAAACGAATTTCCAAAGTCATGAACCTTTTTCCGCGCACATTGCAGCTGTTCATGACGGGCATGATTTTAGCGAATATCGCTGCCATGATGTACGACCCATTATTGCCTTTATACCTCCAGCATCTAGGGGCAGATGTGCGTCAGGTGGGTTTGTTTTTCACGATTGCAGCTATCCTGCCATTGTTATTTCAGATCTTTGGTGGCTGGATTTCTGACTCGATTGGGCGATTAAAAGCCGTCGCTATTGGAAGTGTTGCCAATATGTTCACCTTTGTAATCTTTCTTCTGGCACCTAGCTGGGAATGGGGTTTATTGGCGATGGCGACCGGGGCAATAGGCCGTTCTTTTGTCGCACCCAGTTTCCGGGCATATATCGCTGAACAATCCTCCGAGAATAACCGTGGAAAAATTTATGGCATCGCTGATACTGTTTTTGCGGTAGTGGGTGTATTAGGACCACCGTTAGGTGGTTTTTTATCGGATCGTTATGGGTACAGTATGATGTTCATCGTTGCTGCCGGCTTCTTTACCCTGGCTACCATTCTGCGGATTGGCATGGCAATTCGTTATGATAAAGAACCTGAAATTACCACATCACCAATCTCTGAAGAACCTGCACACAGCCGCGAAAAACCCAGTTTCAGCAACCTGAAATCAAGTATTGGTGCGATGCTGGTGTTGCTGGCAAGTGGTGGTGTGGCTACCTGGATATTGATCACAGATGGGATTATTGATATTAACTTTAATATGGTTGGACAGTTGTTCCCGATTTATATGAACAATGAAGTTGGCATCACCAATACCCAAATTGGAGTTCTGAACTCGATGTCATCCATTGTCACCATGGCGCTGATGACCTTCACAGGTTGGCTTTCAGACCGCAAAGGTGAACGGCATGCCATTGTTGCTGGTATGGGTATGTTTGCAGCCTCAATGGTGGTTTTTATCACCAGCAGAAATTTCGCCTCCATGTCGATAGCGTATATTATGTTTGGCATGGGGCAGGCATTGATGGGACCAGCCTATAGTTCCTTAATTTCCAAGGCAGTACCTGAAAAATTACGTGGCCTGGCGTTTGGTCTTTTCTCCACCAGTGTGGGCGTTGTGGCATTACCGGCCCCATTCATCGGTGCCTGGTTATATGAGACCTTCAATCCGCAGGTACCCTTCATTCTACCTACTATTGCATTGCTGGTAGCTATGCCAATCGCCTGGAGGAAGTTTCGTATGCCCAAACCATTGGAGGAAATTCCAGGTGGAATTCCAGTGCCAGTGAACTTAAATAGATAATTACCTGGCCAAATGACCAGAACAAAAGCTGGACAAAGTGCCGACTGAATTACGACCTTTGTATGAGGTAATCAAAACACATTGTTAGTAGAATAGTCATTGTAAGATAAATTTGCAGTTTTCGGTGGTGCCCTCCCTCATCTCCACCGATGAAGACCAGCTGGTGCGCTTAAATTAGCGCACCAGTGTTTGTTAATAATCATTTGGCAATTTCACCCAAAAATGGCATAATCAGTACAATCATTTTTCAATTTCTTTGGGAACCTAATGGATATTTTTTTTCACCATTCTTACAATCTGGATTTACTCAACCTGTTGAACATTGTTGGTAATGATTCACCATACAAGAGTTTTTACCCACAGATTTATTCAGAATTTGGTCAACCGTTAAGTCTCGATTCCCGGGAGATATTACAACAGGTTTCAGTAGCTTTGGGGAGTACCTTAATCAGCCCCCCGATTGCATTTGTGTTGTCCATCATTCCCCAATTTGACAAAGCACCATTGTTAGAATTAATGCTGGATCAAGAAGGTTTTCTGGCAGCCCTCGAACAAAATGAACCACGATTATTACCCCAAAAAGATCAATTGTTCCTGCTGTTTCAGGTATTGGCACCCGTCATTCAGGAATTGGAATTATTAGGGTTCCGCGAATATTGGTTATCTGAATTTTTACCCATTATCGAAGAGCGGGTGGATCAGATGGATGACTTTCTTTATCATTTTAATTTTATGGAGGGCGTCAATCGCTTTTTTGAGCAGGTAAATCTTCCGGAAGAAATACATATTTTCCTGGGTGCTCTCAATGCGCATCATGGGGTGCGCTTGACCAGGCATAATTCAATCGTTGATATTTCCTTCAGCGATCAAAAAATATTGGAATTTTCACTTCATGAAGTTATACAATCCACTCTGACGAACCGGGGAATCCCAAATCTTCTGCAACCGCTGGTCGATGATCCGTTCATTCAGCTGGCTTATGAAAAAAGTAAATCGCTTCTTACTTTCGAAAATATTGAAACCTACATTCATGAAAATATTGTTGAAGCATGCAAAGTTTTTCTGCTTTACAAACATGGATTTATGCCAGATCCATATGGATATTTACAATCCCATTTGCAAGGAGCGTTCATATTAGCTGTAATTATTTTGGACTTTCTGGAGTGGAATCCTGATCGTACTGAATCTATGGCAACAGCTATAAAGTCCTGGATGGATCAGAAACCTGTTGGAAGGTTGATGATGCTCTATCAACAGGCAATGCAACGCGCTGGAAAAGAAATCGGGGATTCTTAATGGATAGTCCGGGGAAGCAGGGAAAGAACTCAGAAGAGAAATTTAAATATTTCACATTGCATTGGCTTTTTCCGGCGCTGTTAGTGGGGACTCTAATCATGGGTAGTTGTGTTCGACAACCTCTGACTTCAGCAAACAATCCCCTGGTGACAGCCAGTGCGACCTCTAGCCCAATCCCAATGCCCACCCTGGAAAATACGCGTGAGATCGTGGTAGGTAGACAGCCCAGGGTGAATTATCCTACACCAAAGATTGTGCCAGCCACTGCCATCCCGGCACCGGTTACAGGATTGACCATTCCGGATGAGGTGCGCCTGATCGTTCTGCTTGGATCCGAAAATGATGCACCATTTGTCAGCCGCACAAACGCAGTCATGCTGGCTTTTTATCATCCCCGTCTGGCAAAAGTAGCCTTGCTCTCTCTGCCACCTGAAATGTTTGTATACATCCCGGGTTACACCATGCAACGTGTCGGCGTAGCCTACGCGGTGGGTGGTTTTGAGATGCTGGCGGATACGATTGAATACAATATCGGTATGCGACCCGATGAGTATGTACTGGTGCACCAGGATGACTTCTCCTGGTTTGTGGATGAACTCAAGGGGCTGGATGTGGATGTCTTTCGGAATTATTACGATAGTTGCGGGGGTATTCCAGCAGGCAGTGTTCACCTGAATGGAGACGATGTTTTTTGTTTTATTAGTTTTCGGGAAGGTTCGGATATTCGCGACCAGGCAGTTCGGCAACAGCAGGTCGTCTTCCAGCTTTTTCAAAACATGGCAAGAGGTGGAAAGTTAATTGAATTGTCGGAGTTGTATTACACCTATCGTGACACAGTTCAGACCAATTTATCCTTGCCTTTATTGCTGGAATATATTCCGCTAGGAATTCGCCTGGGTCAGCCGGACCGATTCGGTTTCTATCAGTTTAATATAGGAGATTTCATTCCCTGGCAGCTCCCTGGAGAGGTTACCCCAACCGTATTACTGCCACGATCAGAAAGAATAATTAAGCTGGTTCAAGATGCGCTTGATTTCACGACCATTGCTGTGCAATCCTCTGACCTGATCATGACCCTCGAATATCAGATGACCATTTCACCCACGCCAACCAGCACATATACACCTTCTCTAACACCGACCCGTACTATCACGCCTACTGCAACGCCGACTATTTATACAGCTACCATTACACCTGGTGGACCTACGCTAACACCTAGCAGTACATTGGAAGGTTACCCGGCGCAGAATACCCCGCAACCAACAAACGGATATCCTTAATTCAGGCTAATCATTTTGCATTAATTCATGCACTAATTGTTTTAATTCGGCACGGTTTATGCTACACTATTGCAAAGAAGTTTTTCTTCTGCGTGATTTATTGTATTTAATTACTTTATGAGGGTTCCTTAATAAAGGAAGGTTTTTAATCAAGTGAACCGCTTTTTGTTGGGATTGCTGATACTACTTCTGTCGGTTGGTGTATTGGGTGGATTTTCGCTCTGGCCTTCTATTGCCCATGCCGAAACACCAACAGGAGAGGAAGAGGAATATCAGCGGACAACCAATATTTTTGTTGAATATGTTGCCCATGAATGGTGGTTGGTGCGCTGGAAAAATAACGAGATTACCTGTCGTTTCCTGGTTGAACATACAGGTTGGCCAACCGCAGATGAAGTTGAAACCTGGTGTGGTAAGACCAAAGCACAGGAGTGGTTAAAAGCAAAGCCATGTACCCAGGTGGAAGAAGGTGGCGATGTTACCCAATGTCCTGGAGCATACCTGAGTTATTTTCAATCATATCCGGGAGAACGAAGTATTGAAGTGGAATTGCCACTTCCCCAGGTCTGGTTAGCCATTTCGAATTGTGAACAGACTTCCCCAGAAAACACATGCTCCAGTTTACCCAATCTACAATTTATAGGAGAAGAATTGCTGGCGAACGAAGCCATTATCCGAATTAATGGCACGATTGATGGACAACCTTTCAGCTGCCCGGCGGATGTGTGTGATTTGCCGCTTTGGCCGACGGGTAGAAACGGTGTTGAGGTGGAATTCTGGGCGGATTTATCATTTGGAGATTCAAGTGAAGTTTTTACCGCATTGGTGCGTGTGCAACCCTGGGGGGATTTTACGAACCCGGAGGGCAATACCTCAGATCAACACTTATGGTATGTGGATGTGATTTCAAGCCAATGGCGTGGTTCAACCCCAGCCAGTTGTTCTGAAACCTGGCAAGTGTTTCCAGAAATTGGCGGACCACCGCCCTGGTTGTTAACCCCTGATGATGCTGATGCCTTATTTACGAACGTATCCTTTTATTATCTGGCTGGGATGTTAATCTCATCCGGGCAGGTGGATGCAAGCTTTTGTCCTGATAATGGTCTAAATCGCAATTTAAGTGCAAATGCCTGTGGAGTGCAGGAAGCTTACACACAGGTAGTGGATTGGCAAAATAGTTTTAACGATGAAATTTTGGCCGCCGCCAATGAATCGGGAGTGCCTGCACAATTATTAAAGAATGTGTTCAGCCGGGAAAGTCAGTTTTGGCCTGGCATCTATAGTAATTACCGGGAAGCCGGTTTGGGGCAAATGACCGATAATGGTGCCGATACGGTACTACTCTGGAATCCCAGTTTCTTCCATCAATTTTGTCCATTGGTTCTTGGTCAGGATCGTTGCGATCTTGGATTTGGTAATATTACCAAAGATGAACAGGCAATGCTGCGGGGAGCACTGGTTACGAAAGTAAATTCAACCTGCCCGGACTGCCCGGTAGGGATTGATCTTTCTCAGGCAAATTTCTCGGTACGAATCTTTGCAGAAGGCTTGATTGCCAATTGTGAGCAGGTAGGGAAGATCATTCGAAATACAACCAGCAAGGATCCAGGCGTCGTTAGTAATTATGAAGACCTCTGGCGTTTCACCCTGGTGAATTACAATGCTGGTTCGGGCTGCTTGAGTAATGCCATGCAACTGGCTTATCGGCAATATGGTTACTTCACCTGGGAGAATGTTTCCAGCAAGTTGGAACCCGCCTGCATTGGAGCGATTGAGTACGTAGATGATATAACTTTCATCGCCAGTGGATTGGAACCGACACCCACCAGCTGGGTGCAGTTTGCCACACCGGATTCAGCTCAATTAACTGCCCTGGCAGCCATGGCAACTGCCACACCAACTTTCTTCTTGCAACAACCAACGCAAACCCCAACACCGACATCTGTACAGGGTACGCCCCAACCCACTGCAACGCTGGAAAATTATCCGGTATATCCAACCGTTGGCGAGACTGGGTATCCAGAGTGGCCTACGCCTGGACCAACTGATTCAATATATCCATAAATAATTAATTATCCCGAACCATCTGTATGATCTTTTCCTCTCTGTCATCAGGCAGGCTTGGTGGAAATCCGTTATAATTCTGCCACAGGAGGTAGTATGTTTAATCCATTCAAACGCAAAGAAGATGAACAAAAAATGAAAGCGTCAGGTCGCATACCTCCTGGACAATCTCTGACCCAACGTTTTCCGGTTTTACATTACGGCCCGATTCCAAACGTTGATCTATCCACCTGGACATTTAAATTCTGGGGCCTGGTGGAAGAACCATTAACCCTCATATGGGAGGAATTTAACCAGTTACCACGCACAAAAATTCAGATGGATCTGCACTGCGTTACCCGTTGGAGTATGTTTGATACGGAGTGGGAAGGTGTGCTGGTGAGAAGTATCATTGAAAAAGGGTTATTAAAAATAAAACCGGAAGTCAAATATGTGGTGCAACACGCTGAATATGGATATACAACCAACCTGCCTTTGTCTGTCATGATGCAGGATAATTTCCTACTGGCTACGCACTACAATGGCTCCCCGATAACGCCTGAGCATGGTTATCCGCTGCGCGGGGTAGTGGGTGCGATTCCCGGACGTGACGATCTGAACACTCCCTATTTATGGAAGGGAGCCAAATGGATTCGAGGTTTGGAATTCCTGTCAGAAGATCGTGAAGGATTCTGGGAACAGGCTGGATACCACAATGAAGCGGATATCTGGAAAGAACAACGCACCAAATATTAATTTTGCAACTTACCTGCGCTGAATTCTAATCGCGTAAAGACCAAATCCCAGCCCTACTACCAGGATCAATCCGCCCATGATACCTAAAAATGGTGACCGATCCGTCTGCGGGTTATCTTCTATTTCCTCTTCTCCAGCACTACTGAGTTGGGCACCAAAATCAATACGGACAATTTCTCCAGCGCTTAATTTCAGGGTGGCACTATTGCGCATGGTGGGGTTATAACCACTGGGTACAGCCACACTGACGGTGTATTCTCCTTCGTCCAGGCCCACAAAACAGATCTCTTCCAGGTTGTTCGTTTCTTCAGATAAGGAGACTTTACCTGCGCGGTCATTTACACTGACAGCACCACCTTCCAGGGGAAGCTCTATGGTGTCATCATCAATTAATGTGTTGCCGTTGATATCTTCGAATAAAAGAACGCATAGATCAGCCGTGCCATTGAAGGGTGTTGGCGTAGGAAAGATGGGGGTAGCGGTTAGTTCTGGTGGTGGACCTGTATCGGGTTCCACTGTACCCAATACCAATTCGCGCCCGATGCGCAGAAATAAGCAGGCATCACCATCGAGATCATTTAATAATCGCAATTGATCTTCTGAAATATTATTGAGTAAGGCAATGCTGATACAACTATCGCCGTCCTTTACAGTATAAACAATGCGACCATCCGGTTGGGCAGTTGGCGTGTAATAAAAAACCTGTAGATCAGGGTTAGCCGAGACGGAACCGGCTACATAAAAAACACTGATTCCCAGAATGGTGAATACAATCGAAAAGATGATTAGTAAATGCTTGTGCATTGAATGCGATTATAACATAATCGATACCTGTGACGTTCTTCTTACATCAAAAAACTGTGACCGGGATCACAGATTTTTTAACACATTGAAAGGAGGTTACTCAAGCTTTTTCACGTAAATGGTTACTGCTTCCCGCACGAACTGCGCCAGATCAGGGTGAACTTTATCGAAATTCTTTTTAAAGCGCAGGTCATCATTGTAAAGATCCGCCAACCCGATTAATTGATCCGGATTGGGAGTCCAGAAGTAATTCATGTGATCACGCCAGCGTTGAACACAGGCTTGTGCTTCCTGGGAGTCTGGTCCTTTACTCATGGCATCCACAAAACCCTGATAGACGGCATTGCCTTCTTCGCCTATTTTTTGTTTTTCTGCCATGGTGTAGTTTTTCCATTTTCGATTGGATTCCTTCACGGTTTCGGGGTCATACATCTGCATGGCTTCTTTTTCCATTTTCTCCTGTTCTTCTTCATTGAAGGCATCAAATAGGACTTTTTCTATTCATCTCTTCTTCTCCTTTTATGTATTTCAGTGGTTTGATCAATGGTTGAAATCAACTTCTGCAAGCGATCGATACGTTTTCGAAGTTGATCCTTATGTTCCTTCAGCGCTTCTTTAAGATCATAATTTTCACAACCCATGATCTCTTTAATTTGCTCGAGCGGGAAATCTAACTCACGATAAAACAGAATTTGCTGCAGCTTCAACAGAGACGCATCCGAGTAATAGCGGTAGCCATTCTCTCCGATATCCTCCGGTGGTAATAACCCGATCTGATCGTAATAGCGCAAGGTGCGTGGGGTGACGTGCGCCAGTTGAGAAATTTGTTTTACCGTTAGCATGAGCATAGTATAAACTATGACGTAACGTTAATGTCAAGGGTGTTTATGTTATTGGTTTCGATACCACCAACAATAACATTCTATTTAAAAAATCAATCGGCTCTCTACGGTATAATTGACTTACAAATCCAGGAATCATACAAGGAGCCAACCATGCCGCTCAAAATACTAGTTGGAACACAATGGGGGGATGAAGGCAAAGGTCGTATCGTCGATCTGCTTTCAGCACAGTCGGACATTGTTGCTCGTTACAATGGTGGTGATAATGCTGGCCACACTGTAACGGTGGGTGATCATACTTTTAAATTACACTTAATTCCTTCAGGCATTATTCATCCGCATACGTTGGGCATTCTGGGAAATGGACTGGTGATCAATCCCAAATCTTTAATGGCTGAAATGGAAATGTTGCGTGAGTCTGGCATTGAAGTTTCTCCTGAACGCTTGAAAATTAGTTTTGCTGCTCATCTGATCACTCCCGGACATATCATCCTGGATCGTGCACGGGAAGCTGCACTCGGCAAAGGACTGATTGGAACCACAGGCCGCGGAATTGGACCAGCTTATACTGACAAAGTTAGCCGAAAAGGGTTGCGATTGGTAGACATGCTCGATCTACCGATTTTTGAAGAAAAATTGCGCTTGCATGTACAAAAAGTCAATTACGATCTCGCTTTTTACTACCAGATGGCTCACTTACCTGAGGATTCGATTGTCAGTGAATATATCGAATATGCGCGTCAATTACAGGAATACATTGTCGATACCGGTGCCTTGCTGGATATTGCATTGCACGAAGGCAAGCTGGTTCTGGCGGAAGGGGCACAGGGCATGCTATTGGATATCGATCATGGTAGCTATCCATTTGTGACCAGTTCAAACGTCACCGCTACCGGGGTTTTCAACGGATTGGGGATTGGGATATGCCCGGTGGAAAATGTCATCGGGGCAACCAAAGCCTTCCAATCACGTGTCGGTGCCGGGCCATTCCCAACGGAATTGGACGGGGAAATGGCGGAACGGTTACGTGGAACCGGTGCAAAACCCTGGGATGAATTTGGTACCACTACCGGCCGACCACGCCGGGTGGGATGGCTGGATGGCGTGCTGCTGCGATACGCCCGGCGTATTAATGGACTCACAGATCTGGTACTGACCAAGTTGGATGTGCTCAGCGGTTTACCTGAGATTAAAGTTTGCACGGCCTACACAGATATAAATGAAGAAACATTTGCCGTTCCCCCACTGGGCATCACTCACCTGGATCAATACAAACCAGTTTATGAGACATTACCCGGTTGGCAGGAAGATTTAACCAGTGTGCGAAATTGGGATGATCTGCCTGAAAATGCCAGAGCTTACATACGATTTGTAGAGCAAACCAGTGGCGTACGCGTCATGCTGGCATCGGTTGGACCTGAACGCTCTCAGGTGGTGGAAGTCCCTGCGTGAGAGGTTGGTATTTATCGGCGATTGTTGTTTTGATGATGGGGTTTCTTTCTGCGTGTATCGCACCAACTGAAGAGCCAACACCTCTCCCACCCACCGAAACAGCCACCATAACGCCCACCGTAACAGCTACCATCGATTGGTTCCCGGCAACCGCCACACCCACACCGAGACCTACGCAGGTTATTGAACCTACGCCGGAGATGCGGCCTGGCGTCGGATCTCTTCTGGTGGATGATTTAATTTCAACCGGTTCCCAATGGCAAACGGGTAGATTCAGTGCGGGTAATATTACCCTGGTCAACGATTCGCTCACAATCGCCATTCAACAACCAAAAGCATCCCTTCTGAGCCTGGAAACGAAAAATATACTACGAAATTTCTACCTGGAAACAAATGTCAATATCGGTCTGTGCAAAAGTAATGATGTTTACGGACTCGTTGTGCGCGCGATTTCTGAATATAACTATTATCGTTTTCTGGTTGATTGCCAGGGATATGCACGGGCTGAACGTGTTCGGGATGGTGCTACCACACTGATGCAGGATTGGACACCGACGGGATTGCCACCCGGTGCACCATTGGATGTCAGCCTGGGAATCTGGGTAGTCGGCAGTGAGATGCGATTATTTGCGAACAATGCCTATATCTTCAGTGTGAAGGATCCAGTCTTCACCGAAGGTACTGTAGGCATCTTCGCCCGGGCTGATGGGGATAGCCCGGTGACAGTACGTTTTTCAGAGATGACGGTCAGCTCTGTGGAAAACAGTCAATAAAATTCCAATAAAATTATTTTTATGGCGTCTTAAAATTGAGCGCACGGATCCATGATGGGCGTAGGCGCTGGAGGAAGATCGACAATCGACATACTCTTTGCCATATCGTTGGTAAATTGTTGTGCTGGAATATCAAAATAATGGGTAGTTCCATTTGTTGCAGAAAGTTGTAAACGGTATCCATCAATCCCGATGATTTTCAAACTGCCATCTGGTTCGGGGGCATAAAAGACTTCGAAAAAATTCAAAGCTGGAATGTTCATGATCAGCAAACCTTTTTGTTCATCCTGATACAAACTGCCAGCATAGATCTCCATTTCATAACCACCGTATTCACCGCGCCACATTGTGTTGATGAGATACCCTTCTTCGCCAAGAAAATCATCCTGTACTTCGAGAATACCATCTGGCAAGTCTGACTTTAATTGTTTACTGGCATTGGTTTCTTCCACCATGATTGACTTACAAACCTCTGCGAGTGATTTCTGTGGTGAACGCATGGCTGTTGCCTGGACGTTTTCCTTGTATTCCAATGCCTGAATCTTGCCTTTAAGGCTCTCTTTTGCAGATTCGGATTTTGAGGATACAAAAAGGGATTTTAAATAGGTGAGAGTAGTCTGATTCACATCGGGCGAGGAAATTTCCTGAGCACCAATTTCTGCATCCACCACCTGATTTTGTGAAAAAAGTAATGTCAGCATGAGTATTGTGCCTACAATTGTCAAAGTGAAAAAAAGTTTATTGTTCATAGATCTCCAATTATGGCCAGTCAATATCCGTCATATAAGGAATATAATTTTGAGCTGTTTCTGGGCGGGTGTTGATCGCTTTATATAGCTGAAGCCAGGCTTCCTGAGGTGTGTTATCCATATAGGGGCAACTGGGATCATCATTACCCAGGCAAGCCTGATATTGAGAAAGGGGACTGTAGAAATAGATGGGTACATAACCCAACATCACGCCTACCTTGCTGATATTCGCCCATTGATTGGCATTATAGGTGTTATTGAGATAAATCTCAGGGATTGGCCAGGCAGGAGGTACTCCCCAGGCGGAATAATGAACTTTCGCATGGGTCCAGTCTCCAGTCAAATCTTTATTGGGATCAGGTGGAACACTTAAATTAATACCAATATCACAACCTTCGCAGGTACCGAAATTATAATAAATATATTTTCCCTGATCAAAATCATCAAAACCATCCACCCAGGCGTGTGATATTTTTGCTGAATTCCAGGCTAATTCGATATCAGTTGCCCCGGCTACGCTCACGCGTGCAGAATAACCCATTGATTTCACCCAGTCATTCAGCGTGATTACCATCTGTGCCCAGGCTTTGCCATGGTTGTAAGCATCCTCCACGGTGCAAAAATAACCCAGGCAGACTCCGTTGGCATAGTAATCCCAATTAAGATTTGAGGTTCCAACCCCCAGTTCTAATTTTGACTCCGTGTCATTATTTGCGAGTGCACCAACCATGTATCCATTAATAAAATCTTTTGTGTAAATGATAATATCATTGATGCTGGTTACTTCACCAGAGGTGTCGTTGTAGACTCTCGTGCCTATTTGAGTCCCCACCTGTCTGGGCCGTCCAAAATGCAAGATCACCAATTGATCCTGTTTTCCTGCGGGTGCTGTGAGATTACCAGCTTGAACGCCTTTGTAATAGATATTTCGTTGTCCAGAGCTGGTTGTCTGTAACATACCAATGGTAACGTACCAGGTGGTGCTGTAGTAAGCTGGTGGATTGGGAATGACATTTTTAAGAATTAATGGTAAATACGTATGATAAGGTGGCTCTTCCTGACTGGAGACGAGTGTAAAATTGGTAAAGAACGCCCCCAACATGCTAACCAGTATCAAAAGTGAAAGAAGAAGTCTGTAGTGTGTCTTCATAAATAAGATTCCCGTATAAGGAAACTTAATATAGCAAGAAACGCGCCAATTGAACAGTCATATTTTTGGTTTGTAATTGGTTTGTAATTCCCTATTGACAAATGATTTAAATTAGATTATTATCTAATCGTTAGATAATAATCTAATGAATGGCCGGTCATACTGCATGTTCAGATGGACGGTTGAGCGGAGCGAAAACGAACTTACATCTTTATACCATCCATCGCAGGTAGCATCGCAAACGTCGTCTCTCCTTGCCCTTGATTCGCTCCGCTCAACCCAGTATGACCGTTTTGTTTGAGGTGGATTCATGACAGCATTACATTGGGATTTTGGCAGCGCATATGATTTTTTCGTAAGCCTTTTTGTCATTCATCATCCGGATCGTTTTGGTTTACGTCCTGCGTGGGCAGCCGGTGTGCGTTCCCGTTTATCGCTGGAAGAACGAGAATTTATGGAAGAAGCGATCAATTTCTTTCCAGTACCGCTCAGCTGGATCAATCAACTCCCACTGGAGGAAAAGAACACACAAAATGTCCTTGATTTTATAACTTCCATTCCACCTGAAAAACGACTGATATCTCTTTATAAATCCTCACAGCTCACCGATGAGGTGCTTTCGACCATTAATCGCATTCAGGAAAGCCAGACAATTTCTGCTGATGATCTCGAAGTGCTCAGAACATTGTTTCAGCGTCGCACCACACCCATAAAAACGCGTGATATTCAGAAGATGGCGGAAGTGTTTCTTGATCCTGTTGCATTTGGCGAGCGATTACTAAAAGTATTACAGGACTATTATGAAGTGTTTTTTGCTGAAGAGGAAGAACGCATATTGCCTGCCTTAAGGGAGGGGTTAGTTGTAGCCCAAAAACAAGCGGTCAACCAAACATATCCAGAATTAATTGAAGCGTCTTTCGCATGGTGTCAAGCTGGAACATATAGATACTTATCAGAAAATCACGCTGACACCTTCGTATTGGACTACCCCTTTGGTTTTCTTTAATAATCCTCAGCCAGATGAATTGCTGGTTGTTTATGGCTGTCGTGAGGAGAATCAAAATCTTGTGCCAGGCGAGTATGTGCCTGAAACGTTGGTGATGGGATTAAAAGCCCTGGCAGACCCAACTCGCTTGCGAATTTTGTATTATCTCAATCAAGGTGCTACGACTCCCAGCAGCCTTGCCCGGCAACTGCGATTACGTGCTCCTACGGTTATCCATCATTTGAATACTATGCGTCTGGCGGGGTTGGTACAGGTAACCCTCACACCGAATGGCGAACGTCGTTACAGTCTGCGGCATGAAGCCATTGATGATACTTATAGACAACTCAACAAGGTCATAAACCCTGAGAAAAAGTAAGAATTATTGGATTATTGGTAAAAAATGGATAACTTGAAACAAATCAGAAGTAAAACAACCTCTGTTTTACAAACATATGCAGCCCGATTACGCGCATTTCGCTGGAATGCACGTATGTATCTGGTGTTTACGATTATCTTTGGCGCAGCCATGGGTGTGCGCCGCTTAATTTTTAATTTCTTTGTGCTCAGCCTGGGTTATGATGAAGCTTTGCTTGGCACCATGATCACGGTTCATAATCTAACCGCCCTGTTGGCTGCTTTACCCATGGGTTATCTGGCAGATCGCCTGGGTCGTAAGTTTTCTCTGATTAGCAGTACTATCCTGGTGGCATTTTCCGTGATTGTTATGGTCAGTTATCCAAAGGCCTGGATATTGGTTGCCCTTAATATTGTGTTTGGGTTGGGGATGAGTATCTCCTCTGTCACGATGGGTCCGTTTTTAATGGAAAACAGCAGCGAAAAAGAGCGCACCTACTTGTTCAGTTTTGGATCCGGGTTGCAGATGGCAGCTGGATTTGTGGGCAACTGGATTGGTGGTTATCTTCCAGGCTGGCTGGGGTCGTCCTTTCAGGTAGATGCCATCAGTTCAACAGCCTATGGATTGGCGTTGGTTGTTACAGCTGTTATATCCATCATTGGTATTATTCCACTTATACTCTTACGGAACCCGAATATCAAACTTAGCGAACGATCTTCTTTAGCACCATTATCCTACTTGAAAGATCATTTTAAACAGATCGCTCGTCTGGTTATTCCCATGTTGATCACTTCGATTGGCGCTGGATTAATTATGCCCTTTATGAATATATTTTTCCGAAATGTGCATAATCAACCAGACCCGGTGATCGGAACCATTTTCGCCTGGGGTTCACTGGCCATGGGTGTTGGTTTAATCATTGCACCGGTGTTAGCCGATAAGTTTGGAAAGATTGAGGTTGTTGTGTTGACTCAGGGGCTATCCATACCGTTTCTCTTCATTCTTGGTTTTTCACCCTGGTTTGCATTGAGTGCGGGTGCATACTTTGTCCGATTAGCACTGATGAATATGAGTGGTCCTGTTTATCAAACATTTGTGATGGAACAGGTTGATCCACAGGCGCGAGCAACAATAGCCAGTCTTGTTAGCATGGCGCATAGTTTTGGTTGGGCATTCAGCCCATCTATCAGTGGCTGGATTCAGGTAAATTATGGATTTCGACCAGCTTTTGTGGGAACTATGATCCTTTATGCGGTTTCTATATTCCTCTATTGGCACTTCTTCTTGCGAGGCAAAGAATCGATTTTTAAGAGAAAAAAAGCTGCTGAGATGTTGAGCTCTTAAGCCGTAAAGCTGTTAAGCTGTTAAGTTCATAAGTTCATATGCAAGGGGTATATTTTTTTTAAATATCAAGTAAAATTTTCTATCAGCTATCAGCTAAAATAATTTTCATTAATCTTGGTGCTTCCAGCTCAATATTTTCTAGTAATCGAACCGCTGCAACAGGAGCTAACCAGGTTTTTATCTTTTCCTGTGATACGGAGGGGTTGAGTTCGAGATAATGTTTTTGGTAGTAGTGATTGGCTATCCTGCCAAGTAAATCCGCAAATAATCGCATCCACAAACTGGCATCTGGTGGTTTTCCGATGGTTAAAAGTATTTGAGTTCTGGCGACATCAGCTGCCGGATCACCACTACAGGCAGTCATCCAATCCAGAATGAGTGGTCCTCTCTCGGTAAATATGACCTGATCGGGATGAAAGTCGAAGTGACAGAGTTGATTAACTTCCGGAATTTGATTAACAATCGCCAGCAATCGGGCTTTGACATCAGATGAAAAATTGGGTACCCGTTCAATATCAGAAAGCCAGCGTGCACGATACGATGGCATTCCCATAAGAGGAACCTGATGAATCGCAAAGTGGAGTTCAGCCAGTTGTCGGCTGAGTTTCCCCCCTGCCAGGGTTTTGTAACCAGCAGTTGTAGCATGGTGGGTCCAGCAACGCGTTCATAAACGATGCCATGTCGGCTTTCATGATGGATCAACTCAAATACTTGTGGAACAGGTACACCTGCCTGATAAGCTTGTCGGGTAATCTCATATTCCTTGTTTACAGATTCGAGCGAAACCCAATCATAGAATAACTTCAACACTTGATTTTCCGCCCAGGCATATACCTCGGCCGTACGACCGCGTGCAATAATTTTTCCGAGATTCAGCCGTGATTCCATATCAGGGTTTAATTATAGGCCAGGATCAAATTAATCCAAAATTGAACAGGTTCTTAATTTCCGTTTTAAAACGCTTAACAGCTCAAGGCTCAATCGCTTAATTTTCCTCTACCATTTTCAACATCAGACGGCGAGCGTGACCCTGCTCAAATACCAGCGCAAACCAGACCTTTGTTAATCCGTCTACCAGATCTGCTTTTTCCATTGGACCCAGATACACCGGCCGCAAACCAACATCCGTAATTAATTTTTCTGTGATGGGTCGTGCGCCGCTATGTCCACAGTAGAACAAATCCACCTGCTGACCATTTACAATGGGGTTCTCAAAGTTCTCCCAACCCAATGTGCTGAATGCGCGCACCAGTTGGGTGTTGGTTGTTTTTTCATACAACACCTCGAGGTTGTTCATTGGGCCGCCGCGAATATTGTTAGTAGCATCAATAATCAACTTGCCATTCAGTGATTCAGTATATTCTTCCGCAAACTCTGTGACTGCATCACCAGGAATAGCTAATAACACAACTCTGGCAGGAGTCAGTGCATCCATAATTGAACAGACCTGACCACTTTCATGAAGATGAGCATATTTACCATGCTCCGGTTCACGGACACCATAATAGATCGTGTACCCGGATTTCGACCATTTCTGTCCCAGGGTGTGACCAATATTTCCTGCTCCAATCACTGCAATCTTCATCAGAAGCCTCCTTTTTGCTTAACTCCATTATACAAAGTGAGAGGAAGAGGTTCAAGAAGGGGAAGAAAAGACCATTTGTTAACAAAATTAGAAGGAAAATCAGAAATTATTCCAAATTGGATGATTACTCCGTAATTGTTGATAAAATCAAGGATATCAGGTCAGTTTTTTCTTAATATGCAAAGAATTCCAGAAAAAATTGAAGAAAAAGCATGCAAAAGCTCATCATTTTCATTCAGAAAAAACATTCAACCCTCATTACCACCGGTTTGGTGCTGGCTGCTATTCTCGGTATCGCTCTGATCATTCATGCCACGAATTATGGTCCCTGGGTCTTCAGCGATGCCACTACTTATATATGGACTGCCATCAACCTGGCGGATGGCAAAGGGCTTGTGATTCAAAATCCCAGTGGCGGATATGATCTACTCACCTGGCATCCACCGTTATTCTCACTGTTATTGAGCATTCCCATTGCATTCGGGGCAGATGCAATGCAATCTGCGCGTTGGCTCAATGCGCTCTCATTTGGCTTTACCATTTTTCTAAGTGGATTTGCAACCTGGCGGTATACGCGTTCTTTTCTTGCTACCCTGAGCGTGACTGCTTTAACCGTATTTGCGATGGATTTGATTTATGTCTTCTCAGGAGCTATGTCGGAAGCCATATTCTTTGTTCTGGGATTCAGTGCCCTCATCCTGCTGGTAGAAGCGGTCCAGTCTAATACGAAAACTGGTTTGATGATCCTGGCAGGCATTCTGGCGGGGTTTTCCTATCTGGCACGTTATACCGGACTTGCTTTTGTAGGTGTTACTATCTTGATCCCCATGCTTTTTCTTCCGGGATCCTTCTGGAAACGATTACGCAAAATGCTTTCAGCCGGGATACCTGCTGTCATCATTCCGGTAGCCTGGTCGTTTTTGTCTTTCTCAACAATCGGACTCTTGGGGGGCGGAGTATCTTGGGAGGGGAGAATATCCGTCTCGATTTAACGAAGTACATTCAGAATTTCTGGGAAGTTTTGACAGGTTGGATTCCGTTTATTTTACGAGGAAACCACATCATCCCAGCAGAATGGAAGTTTGGGTTGGGTGTGTTGATTGTGCTGGTGGTGCTGGTTATCGGGGTGAAATCCTATCGGAACAATACTTTGCATTCACCACAAAGAGTTCACATCATTTGGTTATCCACCATCGGCTTATTTTTAGCTGCTTACCTTGGGCTTCATATTCTCAGTTACATATTTTCCAGTGCAGCTCCGGCGGTTGACCGACGATTACTCAGCCCATTCCTGTTTTTTTCAATAATTCTGTTGGGGGCTGTATTTTCTCTTCCACAGCACATATCCAATAAGGGTTTTCGTTTGTTTGAGTGGTTGTTTTTGGCATATGCGGTTACATCAGTCCTGTATTTTCACGGCAGCTTGCGCTTGTACCTGTATGATCAACACCATTATGGGATGGGTTACACCAGCAAACGTTGGGAAGATTCAGATCTGGTGCGAAAAGCAATCTCGTTAGATCCAAAGGCAACAATAGCTTCCAATAATGAAGAAATTCTTTTCTTTTACTCCGGGCGTTTTCCCTATGCGCTCGATTTACCTCAGGCTGCTGTTGGAGAGATGGGGTTACCAGCCGATAAGGCATATCTTGTCCTCTTTCGACAGGATGCGGTTTATTTCTTTGGTGATCAAGGTGATGAATATTTATCCCGGGTCAGGCAATATTGTGATGTGATTTTCGAGGATAATGAGGGATATATTTGTTGGTGGGAGAAATAAAAAAGCTAAAAGGTGAAAGCTTAAAGGGAAAAGAGGGAAGGGCAAGTCAAAAGGCGAAAGCCTAAAGGGAAAAGGGGAAATAATTGTTGATTTGGTATGGTAGGGATGTGGCGAAAAATCATTAATTGTGTGCACAGGAGGGGTTGGTTTTCCACAGGCATCCTATGACTCGAGTCATAGGATAGGAAATCAAAAAATCCTTTTCAAAGGATTCTGCACGGTCTGTGCGCAAGGTAACCTGTTTGAACAGGTTTGGATTCTGACTATCCAGGGATTTGAATCCATGGTGTGGTGGGAAAAGCCGCGTGTGTAGGGACATGTTATGCCCTTTGGGTAAGCCGCTCGGGCAACCACAAGGGAATGCCCTTACGGGTTTTCCCATTTTCGTTCTTTACCGGTTATCTGCAGGATCTTGATTCTGATCACAATGGTTGGGAGTCATGGCTTTCTCGATATCTTTCTCGAATTCATGCATATAATCTGGACTGAATTTTTGCGCAAGCATTTTTAAGCGCTGATATTTTTCATCCCCTTCCACTTCTTGCGCTGTTCCAAACAGGATTACACTTTCGTAAGCTGTGGAGAATATCCAATCCATTATCTGATGATTCCCGACGATGGTGAATGAGACTTTTGGGTTGGATCGTAAATTGTCCAGTTTATGCCCTTCCTGGGCGCAATGGAAGTAAATGCTGTCCTTACCATCAAAGACATAATTGACCGGAACACCATAGGGTTGACCGTCCTCATCCACGCTGGAGAGCACACCATATTCTCCACGCTCCAATAGCTCAATAGCAGTTTCCTGGCTCATCTGACGATCTTTACGACGCATACTTCGGTTCATGGTTTACTCCTGATTATGGTGAATGGGCTATCATATCATGACTGAATCAATTTTAATACTGGAAGTTTTCCTCGATTAATGATTTGCTGGGGAAATGACTACATAGTACCAGTTGCCATCGCGCAGCGCATAGAATCCCAATGCATCCTGCGCCAGGGTCATATTGACCATACCACCGGAGCAGCACATCGGTTCATGAATAACTTGCTGGTAACGAATTGGCAACGTCTCGCCATTATAGGATATATGAATATCCTTTTCCTGGCGATAGAAATAAAATGGCTTGCCATCCAGAAAATGGAAGCTGAAAATCTCGCTGCCAGTGGATTCTTATTCAGCACAATCCCATCCCGAATGAGAACGTCGGCTACCTCCAGATACCAGTGATTTTCATTCACATACAAACCTCTCACGGGACCACTGGCGGGGTTGGGGGGTAAAACTGTATAAGTGAAGACTAATTCGTCATTGCGCAGGACCTGTAATCCCAGGGAATAACCAGCACCTGCCAGATAATCCTGATCATATGCCAGCTCAATCAAATCATCGCCGAGGAATGCTACCGTAGAGACATACCCCAGTGTGGAATAAAACGGGGAGAAATCCAGAGTCTCGATCTTTTCTTCACTGATTAAATAGCGTTTATAGGTGTTGAGCTCATCGACTGGCAAGAAGAATCTCGTTCCGGACTGATTGATCAGCAGGTCACCCATTCGCAGTACCGATATGGATTTTTGATCGGGATAATTCTCTCCCAATTCGAGGGTTAGCGCGTTACAGACACTGGTTGTACAACCGCTGATTTGAATACCAAAGGGAGCTAACTGCTGATTAAAAAGGGGAATTTGCTTTTTCCAATTGTTTTGAAGATCTGCTTTGCGTTTTCTTGCTTCTCCCGGCAATCGGCTGGCAAAGGCTTCCACATCATGTTTGCGATACCATGCCTCACTGGTCACAAAATATTCTTCGAATTGCAGACCAGCGTACTCCGTTACCTGATAATCGATTATGGGAGTTGAAGATGTTTCAGAGGAAGAAGTCGTGGTTGGATTTGAACCCCAGGGTTGTAAGCCGTTTTTGATCGGGTTCAGGTAGCGTGGCATCAGATTGAACTCGAGAATGGTACCAGTATCATGTGAATTGGGATACCAGGCGAGTAGCATGGCATTTAGGTCACTGGCATCCCCAGAGGGCAGGATCTCGCAACCATAAAAACCCTGGTTATTGTTCCACAATTGCAGGGCAGGTTGGCTACCTATATTGGGATTGCTGTTAACCTCCATCTGGCAAATGGCGTTTGGTCCAGCAAAATGACTTTCACGTATGTGATAAGCTAACGATCCGCTCGTCCCACTCCAGGTTTGCGGTTCAACCAGCTCCCAGTCATTCGGGAGTTTCATAGCAAATCCCAGATTTTCATTTGCTTGCAGCACCCAATCTGTGGGTGGATCATAAGGCGGATCAATGGTTGGTTGTGAGCGGGTTGGCAGTGGGGTGATGGTGGTGGAGCGTGGGGTCGATGTGAATGCCAGTGTTGATTCACTTGCCGGCAATTCTTCAATCGTTGAGGGTTGTGATGGTAAGTTTTCAGGAATTGCCTCCTGACGATTACAACCAGAAAGGATGATGATCAAGGCTAATAGAATGATTTTAGGTTTCATGGGATTAACTGAGGTTGTCTGTATTATACGATGGATTTGTTTAGTGAGTTTCACGTATCCTTTAGTTGTCCAATCAACTTTGAAGGTGTGCCTTCTTCCAATTTTTCGTCTCTTGCCATTCTGCCTATTTCTCATGTACAATCAGGAGGTTGCCAGTGGCATCAACTTTACAAACAGGACTTACTCATGGGTGAAATGAATTCTTCCTTTAAAAACAGCCTGAACGAATCTTTTCGTTCAGGTAATCTTCTTGAATGGTTTGTACGTTTACTGAAAGGCGTTTTAATCGGCATCGGTGCGATACTGCCCGGGTTATCCGGCGGTGTATTGGCGGTGGTATTCAACGTCTACGAACCATTGGTTAGCTTTTTAGCCAATATATTCAACAAATTCTGGAAGAATGTGTTCTTCTTTTTACCCATCGGCATTGGGGGTGTGATCGGGATCGTGGGATTCTCGGCTGTGGTGGAATTTGCTTTCGAGGTTTACCCAGCCCAGTTCATCTGGCTGTTTGTCGGATTCATTGTGGGAACCTTCCCATCTTTGTTTAAAACAGCTGGAAAACATGGTCGCAAATCCTGGCATTGGTTGGTCCTGGTGCTCTTTGCAGCTGGAACCCTGGCGTTTATGCGCTGGGGCGAGACCATTAACGCTGGAACCTCGGATACCAATTTCTTCACCTGGGTATTGAGCGGTTTTATATTTGCTTTAGGTTTGATTGTTCCGGGGATGAGCCCTTCCAATTTCCTGATCTATTTAGGATGGTACCAACCCATGGCCAGCGGGATCCGGCAGTTAGATCTAGGTGTCATCATTCCATTAATGATTGGCGTTGTCATTTGTATTGTCCTTTTTGCCAAATTAATCAATTGGCTATTTAAAAAAGCCTATACATTCATGTACCACTTCATCCTGGGTGTTGTAGTTGGTTCTACCATCGCCATTATCCCGAGTGGAGTCAGCGGTTGGACAATCCTGGTGTGTGCAATTTTATTCGTAATCGGTGCGATTTCTTCTTTTGCGCTTGCCAAGGTAGACGAAAAACATCCGCACGAATCCATTTTCTAAATTATTCAAGATATTCTCTAATTAACGGGGTTATCGGGTGTTTTTGGCAGCTAACGCTGCCAAAAACACCCTTACCGTAATTAATTAAATTGAGTCACAATTCCTTAATTACACTTTTGAAAGGACAGGTGTTGTATAGATAGCACCTGGTTGCCTTTCCTTTTTAAGTGGTTATAATGGAATTGTCAACTAGAGAAAGGATTTGCCTATGAAAAAATATCGAATACTTTTTTCTCTCATTCTTGTGATGGGACTCCTTGTTGGTACGTTTGGCGTGGCCTATGCAGATGAAACAGAACCAGAGGAAGAGGAAACGATCAATCAGAATCCTGTCGCTGGTTATCTGGCAGCACTAACAGGACTGACTGCAGAGGATATTCTCACTTTGCAATCAGAAGGTTATGGCATGGGCGAAATTGCTAAAGCATATTACCTCCTCACAATGGAAGATGAAACGGTTGTAGAGGACACTGAAACTGAAGAAGGATCTGAATCTACTGCACCAACTGTTACACTGGATGAATTGCGAGCGCTATTAGTTGCTGCCAAAGAGATTGGTTGGGGTGAGTATTACAAAGAACTTGGTCTCCACCCAGGTCTTCAAGGTGGCATCGGTTGGCTTTTCAAAAAGGGCAAGCAGATGCAACTTGAGGAAGGTGAAACCTTCCGTAATGGAAAACCAGATAAAGAAGTAGGTCCACCTGAACATGCCAATAACGACAAAGACAAGGTAAAAGGTCCAAAGAAGTAAGTATAATCAAAATAAATTAACCAACAGAAACCCGGGATGAATTCATTCCGGGTTTTCTATTTCCATCATGTCAGCGTAGAATTTCCTTGAAAACTATGCAAATGGTGAATTCTGGCACACAATCCTTGTATAATTAGCACATGTGAATGTCAGTGGTGGAATGCAGAGCGCACCGTTGAAACAGTCACCTGCACAGGCATTCCGAAGTTATTTTGATAAGGGATCAGGTACTCAGAAGTAGATGACAGCCTTAAGCATCACCATTCTCGCCGGATTTTTGATTGCAATCCTTGCGCCTTTCTTAACCAGGCTCTTGAAGCACCGGGCTGCTTTTGTGTTGGCGCTCTATCCCCTGGCGGTTGTGATTCAATTGCTGGTATTGCAAAGTGATACCCTGAATGCTCCCTCCATTCAATTTCCCTGGGTACCCAGCATGGGATTATGGATGACATTCACGCTGGATGGGTTGGGATTCCTGATGGCGATGTTAATCGCCGGGATTGGGACACTGGTGATTCTGTACGGTGGTGAATACCTGCGCGATGACCCTTATCTGGAGCGTTTCTTCCTGTGGGTGATCATTTTTATGGCTTCCATGCTGGGGGTGGTGACCAGTGGGAATGCATTGGTATTGTTTGTCTTCTGGGAGCTAACCAGTATCTCCTCATTTTTCCTGATTGGATATAAATTCGAATATGAAAGTGCCCGGGCGGCTGCCTGGCAGGCACTGCTGGTAACAGGAGCTGGTGGTCTGGCAATGCTGGCCGGGCTGGTTCTGCTGGGTCAGATCACGGGTAGTTTTGAGATCAATCAATGGATGCAAAACTCAACTCTGGTACAGGAAAGTGCACTCGCCCCAGCGGCCTTCATCCTGATTCTGCTGGGTGCTATGACCAAATCCGCTCAATTCCCCTTCCATTTCTGGTTGCCGAATGCTATGGAAGCACCGACACCGGTCAGCGCTTATCTGCATTCCGCCACCATGGTCAAAGCCGGCGTTTACCTGTTGGCCAGACTGTTCCCTGTTCTGGGTGGTTTAGCACTCTGGAATCAGGTTGTCCCCTGGGTTGGACTGCTGACGTTAGTCGGTGGCGCATTGTTAGCGCTGGGTCAGACGGATCTCAAGAAACTGTTAGCTTACACAACTGTCTCTTCCCTGGGTGGGATGGTCTTTTTACTGGGTTTAGGCACACCTCTGGCTGTCAAATCAGCCATGCTCTTTTTACTGGCGCACGCTTTGTACAAAGGCACATTGTTCCTGGTGGCAGGTGGTGTCGATCACTCTGCCGGCAGCCGCGATATCCGGAAACTGGGAAAACTGGCAAAGTTAATGCCGTTTACCGCATTGGCTGCCGGGTTAGCTGCATTGTCGATGGCCGGCATACCGCCATTCATTGGCTTTATTAATAAGGAATATGTATACGAGAGCACGCTGTATTATCCTTTCCTGCCTTACCTATTAACAGGATTGGCAGTTCTGGCGAATGTTGCCAATGTGGCAGTGGCTGGATGGGTGGGTATCCGTCCATTCTGGCAAAAACCGGAACAAAAAGACGAGGATTTACATCCCCATAAAGAATCAGTGTGGTTGTGGATTCCACCGCTGGTGTTGGCGATCACCGGATTATATATGGGTGTGTTCATCCAGGGGGCAGCACAAACCTGGGTGGAAACGGCTACATCCGCTGTTTTACAGGAAATTACTAAAGTGAAATTCTCACTGTGGCATGGCATTACACCTATGCTGCTTCTGAGCATTGTTACATTAATTATTGGTTTTGTTGTCTATTTTACATCCCGCACCCTCATTCCCAGGATGGATGCATTTGGGAAGAAACTCAGCTTTGTTGGTCCAAACATATTTTATAGTCGTTCGATGCGTGCTTTTTTGTCTCTGGCTAGCTGGCAAACGAAAATTTTACAAAGTGGCTACTTGCGTTATTACATTATCACGACCATCGTGACCACTGTGACATTGGCCGTCGTAACGCTTGCTACCCGATATGGCAGTTTACCCAACCCACAATGGACACAACCACGGTTTTATGATGTCATTTTTATTGTCATCATCATTGTATCAGCGATCCTGGTCACGCGTGCTGAATCGCGATTGGCAACGATCACCCTGTTGGGAGCAATCGGCTTTTCCATTGCTATCCTTTTCCTTTTATATAGTGCGCCTGATCTGGCGATGGTACAGTTTGCCGTTGAAACGCTGACCGTCATCTTGTTTGTGTTGGTGATTTATCAGCTACCGAAATATACCAAAAGTAATTATCCAATCCACGCAAATGCATTGAATATTATTGTTTCGGTCGCAGGCGGTATTATGATGGCTGGCCTTATGCTGCTCACGTCTGCCATTCCTTCCAACTCAACCCTGGCACCGTATTTTATGGAAAACAGCCTGACATTGGCAAAAGGTCGTAATGTGGTCAATGTGATCCTGGTTGATTTTCGAGGATTTGACACCCTGGGCGAGATCACAGTTTTGATGATCGCAGCCATCGGGGTGTTTGCATTATTAGGATTGAAAAAAGGCAGTAAAAGCGGGGGGAATAGTTAAGATGCAACGTTCCATCATTCTTCCAGTCGCTACCCGTTTCTTGATGCCACTCATGCTGGTTTTCTCTATCTTTCTTTTGCTACGAGGACACAATGAGGTTGGTGGTGGTTTTGTGGGTGGTCTGGTAGCATCCAGTGCATTAATGTTATACGCGATTTCAACTTCTCCCAGTGCACTCTGGAAACTATTACCCATCGATCCGCGTTTTATTGCTGGCATTGGCTTATTAATTTCCTTGTTCTCCGGTTTTATTGCTTTATTCTATAAAAAACCATTTATGACAGGTGTTTGGATTGAAACAACATTACCTGTATTGGGCAAAATTGGTACACCAACCCTGTTTGATCTGGGCGTCTATGTTCTGGTGATTGGGGTGGTGGTCTGGATTTTATTAGAATTTGCGGAGGATGAGTAGGATGCTGATCTTAATGGCTATCGCCGCAGGTGTATTATTTGCCGCAGGGATCTTACATGATTTTACGCCGCAGCATGGTGAAAGTGTTGGTGGGTATTCTTCTGTTGGGATATGCCGCTAATCTGCTTTTGTTCAATGCCGCTCCATTAATGCGTGGAGCCCCACCATTAATCGATCCGGTAATGGGGGTACCCGCTGAATATGCCGACCCCGTTCCTCAGGCATTAATATTAACGGCCATTGTGATCAGTTTTGGTGTGACAGCTTTTGCCGTGGTGTTGATCCGAAGAGTGTACGCAGTCACCGGCACTGGTGATCTGGATAACATGCACTGCACGGATATCCCCTGTGAATCGGAAGAAATACTGAGCGATCTGGAGGATGAAATTATATGATCATCTATCCGATCCTCATACCACTGATATTTGCAATTATTACTGTTTTTTTCTGGGAGAACCAACGAGTAAAACGCGCTCTTTCTATTATCAGCACGGGTTTATTGATGGTTGTGAATATCAATATCTTCTTTCTGGTTTATCGGGAAGGCATTCAGGTTGTCCAGGTGGGAGATTGGCCAGCACCATTTGGGATTTCTTTGGTAGTGGATCTATTCAGCGCTATCATGTTATTAACGACATCCATTGTCGCTTTCTTGCTTTCAATTTATAGTATCAGCGGTATCGATCTGGCACGCCGAAAATATGGATATTTTCCACTCCTCCAATTTTTATTAATGGGCGTGAATGGTTCGCTCTGCACGGGCGATCTTTTCAACCTGTATGTCTGGTTTGAGGTCATGTTAATGTCCTCATTTGTGTTGATTGCTCTGGGTGGAGAACGCACACAAATTGAAGGGGCGGTTAAATATGTAATTCTTAACCTGCTGGCATCGACCCTTTTCCTTTCCGCCATTGGATTAACCTATAACCTGGCTGGCACACTTAATATGGCCGACCTGGCTTTACGTCTGCAGGCTGTGCAAACTTCTGGTCAGGTAACGGTGATCGCGGTTCTCTTCCTGGTGGCATTTGGGATCAAATCGGCGATTTTTCCCCTGTTCTTCTGGCTTCCGGCTTCCTACCACACCCCGCCTGTTACCATAACAGCCCTGTTTTCAGCTTTACTGACAAAAGTTGGGATGTACACCCTGATCCGCTTCTTTACGTTGTTGTTCCCATTTGAAAGTGAATATACACACACCATCATTCTGATCTCTGCAGGTTTCACCATGTTAACCGGCGTGCTGGGAGCAGCTTCACAAACGGATATACGGCGCTTGCTTTCCTTCCACATCATCAGCCAGATCGGCTATATTTTCATGGGTCTGGGTCTGTTTACCGAATACGCCATCGCTGCCAGCATCTATTTCCTGGTTCATATTATTCTGGCAAAAACAGCACTCTTTCTCTCTGCCGGAATGGTCGAATCCATTCAGGGTTCATTTGACTTGAAGAAGCTTGGTGGTTTGTATAAAAACCGTGTGGGTTTATCAATGTTATTCCTGTTGCCAGCTCTTTCTGTGGCCGGATTACCGCCATTCTCTGGATTCTTTGCGAAATTGGGGTTGATCATCGCTGGTCTGGAAAGCAAACAGTACTTCATTATTGGGTTAGCACTGTTCGTGAGCCTGATGACATTATTTTCAATGACCAAGGTCTGGAATGAGGCCTACTGGAAACCGCCAAAGGATCCGCAGTATGCTGATCAACAAAAACCTGTTTCTGCATGGAGATGGGTGCCCAGCATAACCATCGTTGTATTTTCTATGTTATTAGGCTTGTTAGCCAATCCGATTTTTGAAGTTTGCCAACAGGCAGCGGCTCAATTAATGGATCCAACACAATATATCACTGCTGTTCTGGGGTTGGTGCGATGAGTTTATTATTACTGAATGTACTGCTTGCGCTCGCCTGGAGTGCATTAATGGGGAACTTTGACCCACCTTATTTACTGTTTGGTTTTGTGCTGGGTTATTTCATTTTATGGTTATTTCAGAAACCACCCAGAACTCAGAAATATTTTAAAGAGGTTCCTTTAATTATTGAGTTTAGCCTCTTTTTCCTGTGGGAGATCATTGTTTCCAATTTTCGACTGACAACGACTATCTTGTCTCCACGCCCCAAATTGCGACCAGCGGTCGTAGCTGTACCTTTGGATCTGAAAAGTGAAGTGGGTATTGTGCTTCTGGCAAATTTGATTACGCTTACACCAGGCACCCTCAGTCTGGATATATCCTCCAATAAACATATGATGTATGTGCATGTATTTGATTTGGATGACCCAAAAGATTTTGTGGATGACATAAAGCAAAATTATGAGCGCCGCATCCGGGAGATTCTTGAATGATTGTTGAAATTCTCTGGTACGTTGTTTTTTCTTTTTTGGGAATTGGGTTCATTTCTGCTTTCATCCGTCTGGCAAAAGGCCCGCATTTACCGGATCGGATCATTTCTCTGGATCTGATTTCGATCATGGCGATTGGTTTTTTTGTAGCATATGCTGTTCTTTATGATCAATCCAGTTTTCTGGATGTCTCCATCATTCTGGCGATTATTACCTTCTTAGGTACAGTGGCTTTTGCTTATTATCTTGAAAGGCGAGTTTAGATATGGGTGAATATTTAATCCTGGGAATATTTCTGCTCGGTTCATTCCTTGTATTGGTCGCTGGGATTGGTTTGCTGCGCATGCCTGATCTTTTCCTGCGTATGTCAGCCACTGCAAAGGCTGGAACACTGGGTACAGGTCTGATGGTGTTGGGCGCTGCCATTCATTTTGATGAGTTTGCTATTTATACACGGGCAATTGCGCTCATCGCATTTCTTTTTGTGACTGCACCGGTAGCTGCACACATGCTGGGGCGTGCCGCGTATTTTGATGGTGTACCTTTATGGAAAGGCACTGTACAGGACGATCTGTATGGCCATTACAAATTAACGACCCATAGCCTGGAAGAGGAAATTTTGCCTGAAAAGGATCAACCTCATATTGTAGATGAAGCTGATGCTTTTGAAACCAATGAATAATCGTATTTAGAAAATTGTTAGCAGAGAATATATCTACCTAATCAAAAGTCTCAGGCACCAGATAGCCAACTGCCCGGCTGTCATCATCATTCATCAAGACGCGAATTTGATGTTCGGGTCGATAATCACTGACCTGGATTAATCGTAGAGAATCCTTCAAATTTGGATCAAGGTCAATAAAATCGAAGACATGGTTCGGGGTCTGTTCAAAGAATTCTTCATTGATCATATTCTGGCCTTCATCCAGCGGGATTGCTAATGGATAAATCTGAGATTCCATCAAGTCCTGGAAGAAGTGCGTTCCCAGGGATGGTTCCGGGGGTAAACCGAAATGTTCACCGGCTAATTCAATCAATGCCCGTGAATTATAAATATCACCATAGTCGATCGGCACACCCAGATCGGCGTTTGAACTCCCCCAGCGTCCTGGGCCGACACAGATGAAAACATCTCCTTCCAGCGCTTTGTTGAGGCGACCAATGGCACGGGCCAGATTGAAGCGATCATTATTCGTCGGCAATGAGAAATAAGTCTCGTGGGGCACATAAATCACATGAGTAATTCTCTGAATCTCTCCATGCGGTACCACAAAATGGGTGTCAAAGATAAGATCAGATTCCGGGATCTTTTTTGGGATTTTCACTTCAGCGGATGACATTAACTGCGCTTGTGGACGGCATTGCACAACGCTGATGCAAATATCTGGCTTCCCCAATTCCGGCTCGTCGATTGCAATGGTAAACTCCACATCAACGGGGAGTTTATAAGCATGCTCCAGCACTGTCAGCATTTCGCGCATCGTTTCCGCAAAATCGGTGCGCTTGAGAAATTCATCATACGTTACGACCAGATTTTTAGGGTCTCCATCAATGATCCGGCTGCGAATGGGTTGAAAATCGCCACCCTGTGCTAATTGAGCAATATACCTTAAAGGTTTATAACTCGAATCCAGTACATCATGAATGGGCAGAGATTTAAAGGCGTTTTCTTCCAGGTCGATCACATCCACATATTGCTGTGAATATCGCCGGATAAGTTTTGGTATGGTGGAAGGACGCAGCAAGGGGTGCGAAAGGGCAATCACGCGTGGATAATCATTCCCTACCCGATCCACAGCGCGGGTTCCCAGACCCCATACCAGACGCACAAAACCATCTTCCGCCCGAATTTGTGGTGCCCAGCGATAGGTATTGCGACTGAAGGCTACCCCGGCGCCGTGCGGGAAGTAATATTTCCCAAAGCGGTTCCCCTGGACTTCCTGAATGAGAACAGCCATGCGTTCGTCATAATCCTGCAAACCACGTGCTCGCCGGTAGAGTAACGCATTCGGATTGAGTGTGGATGCGTAAATGGTAGCGATAGCCCGTGTCAGGTCTTTCAGATTTTGATCCAAAGATCCCTGATTGGGTAGAAAAACACTGTCATATTTGCCAGCAAAGGAGGTGCCAAAATTATCTTCCAGTTGGCTGGAAGAGCGCACAATCATGGGTTGTTTTTCAACTTTTTCCAGGATGGCAGTCAGTCGATCCAGGATGTCAGGTGGAAAAGCTCCCGCCTGAAACTCACGCACAATCGCAGGATACTCTGCGCGCATTTCCTCTTCGCTTTTATACTTCTGGTCATTCCAGTGTGTGAGATCGTTAATGGTCATGAATGTGTAAATTTCATTTGACCCAATATAGTACGATTCCGGTGGGCTCATACAGGAGCTGAGGTCGAATTCTTTTGAATCTGCTAATACGCGATGTGCCAGGAGCATACCGGCGGCTTTTCCGCCAATTTTTCCGGCCCCAATTTTACGTTTACGGATCTCGAGTAAATCTCCAAGCGTGAACCATTCTTTGGCAATGTTGATATATTGCAATTGATCGCTGATCAGGTTGCGGATCAAAACAACTTTTGCCTCATGCATTCTGGCTTCATAACGGGCGCGATCTTCAGGGCTCAATTTTTCGAACATCATAGCCTGTTCGAAGACGATCTCCTGAGGTGCCAATTCCGGATTAACAGAAAGCAGGTGATCCTGTTGTGAAATGCCACGTTCTGAGAGAACTTCATTGGTGATGCGCTCGAACTCATCAAATGAAACCTGATGACTGAACAGCAAATCGGTGAGTTGATCACGAATGCGTTGTATTCGTGTATCCCATACATCCGAGGCTTCTTCATTATATGGATCAATTAACCCCTCACGTTCCTGTGAGCGGATGGCCATTTCACGCACCCGGGCTTCAAAAGCATGTGGCTGAATCACGCCACGCTCAAACATCAGACGTCGCATTCTTGCCCGAATTCTACCGCTGAGAATGGGATATTGGCCTAAAGCCAGGTAAATGGTTAATAAGCGGTCGGTGGAATTGGAATTGGATGCCATTCTTAATACCTCATCACTGACCGTAAAATTTTCTATATACGACTTTATTCACAATAGATAACCGGGTATCGAGATGCTTTTTGATCTTTACCCCAAATGCATAGGCATGATTACATGCGTGAATTCATCTTCTCCAATGGGTTTAATGGTAGCAGGTGTGTTGTTGGCATTGGTTTCAAGGGCAACACTCGGGGTTTTTACCACATCCAATACTTCACGTAAATAACGCACATTGAAGGCAATCAGCAGACCATCCCCATCAATATTGGCATCCAGCTGAACCTCGGAGTTGCCTGTTTCTTCTGATTGTGCAGATATTTCCACAATACCAGGACCTTCCATCTTGGGTTGAATATGCATACGGATAATATTATTGCCATCCCGGGCAATAATTTCAGCCTGGCGGCAAGCCTTCTGGAAGCTGGGTGTGGAAACCACAGTATGTGTCTTGTAACTGCGTGGGATGATCACTTTGTAATCGGGGAAATTGCCTTCAATTAATTGGGAGACCAGTTCCGCATCTTTCAGGTTGAAAACAACCTGTCCTCTGCCAGCCGGGACACTCATGCTGACGGTAGCATCCCCATTGGCAGCGATCCTGGCCAGCTCATTCATGGCACGTGCCGGGATAATCACGGAAATCGTCTTATCGTTGGGGTTTGTCACGCTAGAAGAACGCACCGAAATGCGGAAACCATCCGTGGCAGCCATCGTGATGGTGCTGCCTTCGATCTGTGTTAGCACACCCTGTAAAACCGGGCGCGCTTCATCGGATGAAGCGGCAAATGCAACCTGTTGGATCATTTCTTTGAGGTCGGCAACATTCAGTTCTACCCCGCCAGATTTTTCAGGCAACGGCATGGGAGGATATTCCTGCGCATCAATTCCTTTGATATCGGTACTGTTTGTCCCACAACGGACATTGAGTGTCTGGGTGCGATCGTTCAGCAACATTTCGACCCGATCATTGGGCAAGGTGCTCACCAGATCAGATATCGTGCGCGCTGGTATGGTGATGGAACCCTCTTCTTCCACCGTCGCTTTGATCCAGCAGGAGATGCCCAATTCGAGATTGGTGGCCGAGAGACGGATTCGTCCTTCATCGGTTGCAATCAAAACGTTTGCCAAAACAGGCAGCGTGCTGCGAGGTGAAACTGCGCGTGAAACGGTGCTTAAGCCATGTGCCAATTCTTGTTGTGAGACTGATGCTTTCATGTGCTATCCTCAAATCCATGGTATTTTTCTAATGGGAATGTCGCTAAAACTGACTCTTCCTGAATTTAAAAAGTATACAATGAGAAGATAAAAAATTCCAGTAATATCAAGCTCATATTGTCCATCCAAATAAGACAATCGAAGAATAATGAAAAAAAGGACTAATTGATAAAAAGTATAATATGATTCAATTTTTGTGGGATAGGTAGTCAACCACGAGCAGTATATTTAACAGATGCCAATCTAGAGTCAATCCGTGATAAAGTGAAAGGGGAAATTCAAACCATTGGACCAGAATCTCTCAATCAAGCTATAAAAGCTATAATCCTTGCCAAAGGACACTAGGAAGATGATTGATTCGATGTTATCTTTTACCACGAATTTGTGGATCTCGATTTCTATAGTATGAAATCACATGAGAATACTGAAACACCCCTTGCTAAAAGTGATAGAATATCCGTTTTTGTGTGATTTTCATCTAATATTTTGTTTATTTTAAACGTTTATGTGAACAGAAAGAAAAAACAGCCAAAAGATTCATCATTATTTGGAAAAATGATTTATAATTAGGTGTTGACGTTGAAATTCATAAAATAATTGCTATTTAGTGTTATAGAATAAAAATTTCCAAAATCAAATCAACCTCGACATCCCCAACAATCATCAACTTACCTCAAATCCATATTAATGCCTATTGAATCAGCAATAGACTAAAGAAAATTAAGTGAATTCAAGTCACACCAAAAACTCTGCTTAATAATCTGTTTATTTATTTTCTTAGGTGAATAATGTTCCTCATATTATCGCAATTTAGGTGAAAAAATCTGGAGAAAAATATGAAGGTTTTCCTACGAATTCTGATCCCAATTTTGGGAATATTTATTTTGACCGCCTGTACCCCCAATGCGGTCTCAGTCTTACCAACCCAAAGCCAGCCCACTCTTCCACAACTGCCTTCAACAGTGCAAAGCACCTTGTCACCGCTCCCTTCAATTTCACCTACATTTAACGTAATTCATTCTCTTACCCCTACTCAGACGGTTATATATGTACCGAGTCCAACAGTCAATCCTTGTGGGATAGGTTGGTCTCGAATTGAAATAGGGCCTTATACCAGTGTTGCGACCGATAATTTGTTGGCAAATAACGCTCGTGAAGCGCCAGGTTTATTCGCAAAAATCATCGGCGGACTACCGCCAGGGTCACTGATTAAGATCCTTGATGGTCCCGTGTGTGCGGATGGTTATATTTGGTGGAAAGTGGAAAGCCCGTTAATTTCTGCCAAGACGGTCTGGACAGCCGAAGGGGATGGTAAAGCATATTATCTAACCACCAACCACTTGTTGCTGAGCACGGAAACGACCCTGACCTCCGCAGTGATCGTCGAAAACGGACGCTATGTATTCCGGGTTACGGCGGACCGCGTCTTACCCGAGCCAAAGCAGCTGAGAGGCGGCGGGAGGATTGATATCATTTGGTTTGTGGACGCCGACAATAACCAGGAAACTGGGCAAAGCCATCTGGGTAACGATTACAACATTCATTTATCTCTGGACGAGTTTGGGTGGCGCGCAGATATTATTCCAGTTTCGCCAGTTGCCCTTGAGAAGATTCTCCAGGATAGTTACAGCGAGATTAAATTCAAAGTTAACGGGTTGAAAGCCGAGATTTCCTTCCCAACGAGTTTTCTTCCGCAGGACAGTTTTTCTTGGTGGCTGGATGCCAGTAGTTTAAACGCCTCAGACAATTGGCGAAGTCTGCTCCCGTTTACAGCATCTTTACCCAAGATTGGATTTCCAAACCAATAGGTTTTCAGATACTTAATTCTATTTTTGGAGTTTAATAGATGTTAATTAAACGAATCTCAATAACCTGTCTTGTACTGTTTCTGGTTGCCTGCACCTCGAAAGCGGCCCCTGAAACACCAACTCCAGCACCCACAATGGCACCGACTACCACGGCGATGGTCATTCCCACGGCCAGCAGAACCCCCCTTACCGGGCTCCCAACGCCTAAACAGACATATTTTCTCCCGCCTTCACCCACAAAGACCGTTGCACCGCTGAAAACTGCCACACCTGTTAACCAAGCAACCACTTATGATTTCCGCAAATATGGCCCGATCGCTTATATCGATGAATCCGAAACTGCCACCATACGACTGGTCAATCCAAACGGATCTGAATTCGACTGGTTTGTCCCAACTGACCTTGTCTCTGTGACCGACCTCGCCTGGTCACGCGATGGTAAATTTATCCTCCTTGCCACAACCTGGGACGGGATCAATATCCTTTCATATCCCGAGAAAGAAATCAGAAACCTTCCAAGCACTCAGGAGTTCTCAATTATTTTGAACCCCCCGGCAGTTTCTCCGGACGGGAAAGTTATACTCTTTTTTGCCTATAACGAAGGTCAAATTTATCGAATCAGCAGCAATGGGAGTGGGCTGACCAATCTAACCCCTGGCAGCAGTTATCGCAACAGTAGTGAATTTCCTTCATGGTCGATTGATGGGAAACAAATCATTTTCAGCCGCAGACCTGACGGTCAAATCTATGTGATGAACCCAGACGGTACAGGCTCACGAGCAATTACTTCCAGTGGTTTTAATGAACACCCCATCTACTCACCAGATGGCAGATGGATAGCCTTTATCAGGTATGATCCAGAAATTGTCAATGGCTATCTTTATATCATGCCGGCACAAGGCGGCGGGATGCAGGCTCTTACGTCGGATTCATTCGATGTGAAAAGTTTCAGTTGGTCGCCAGATGGAAAATTCCTTTTATTCACAGATTTTAATTGTGATAACACCTGCGTACCGCACAATTATATTGTTGACATTAAGAATGGGGAGATAGTTCCTCTGCAGATTCCCCATTATGCTGACTACAACCTGGCTTGGTCTCCATTAATGAAGACGGCTCTATCCGATGGTCAACCAAATCCCAGGGAGGATTGCACAAATGGGTGGAGCCAACTTAAAATCGGTGGTTATGTAAACAATCTGGGTGAAATTCCCAACCGCATCCGTTCTGCACCCCAAAAAGGAGACAACATCATCGGCGAACTGATTAGCGGCGAGTCTTACATTGTTCTTGATGGACCTGTCTGTGCGGATGGCCTGGTATTTTGGGAAATCGCAGATGCCCGTTTACCAAACGGCTCAGGCTGGACCGCAGAAGGAAATCAGCAGGAGTATTATCTTGAGCCATAAGTGGAGTTCAAAGAAATAATAATCATTTCGATTACGATTGAAAAAATCTACTTCTTAATTGAAAACAAAAACCCTTGGCAATCAAACCTCAGGGGGTTTTGTTTTTTTATGGAACTTTTACCGATTTATTTGATTTATTCACCCAAATCGTCAAGCCATTTGGCAATCGCAGCTAACTGCCGCTCGGTCCTTCTCCCCTACGATGATTTGAGTCCCTCGAAATCGATGTCTTTCACTCCAAGTCGCAGACATACCAGTAAGCATTATCCACAGCCATTGAGCAATTTTGCCATCAATTGTTGCAAACCCGTTTTCCTGATATTAACCGCACCACTTCATCTTATTACAAGACTGTTGGCTGGTGGTCTGAGCGTTTGGCCCCCAACGTTTGTTGCGGAACAGGAAAACGATTTGAATTCTATTTCGATATAGTAAAAGCTTTGACTTAATTACGCGTCCTTAAAAGATAAATGGAACGATCATCTTGGTTTTCTGTGAATAATCTGCGTATTCTGGATAGATTTCGATAAGATATTGTTCTTCGACCATCATACGGATAGATATTACAATCGTAACAATCACCCCCACAATAAGGTTAATCTGAGAAAAATGACCTAAAATGCCAGACCAGATAATCACCAAGGTTGAAGCATACATTGGATGACGGATGAACTTATAAGGCCCTGATGAGATCAATTTCCCTTCATTGGGTTCTGCATGGATGTTAAATTGTCCCGGTTGAAAGCTGCGTCGAGCCCAAGGCATCATAGCAATTGCCAGCACCTGAACCAAGAAGAATGGGTTGACTGAGAATAAATTCCCTGAGATCAATAAAAACAAACCTACCAGAATCGCGATCGGAAGAGCAAATTTTGAAATAGTTTTCACTGTAAAGTCTCCTAATTCTTGAAGCGATTCAAATTCAGTAATTTAACTTTGCCCATTGATAAAATTGCTATTGAGGAAGCAGGCCTAGTTGGGCTAAGATGGCGAAACGATCAGGTGATCCCCAGTGTTCGACGATCTTTCCATCCAGGAATCGACACATATCGAAGACTGTAGCCTCAAAGGTTCTTCCATTGGGTGGTCCCATAAAACCACCTCGATTAGTCCCACGAGCGATCATCCGAGCCCAAAGCTTATCCCCATCTGTAACCATATCTTCAATTGTCAAAGAAAAATCTGGGAAAGCAGTGCGCAGATATTGAATATCTTCTTTTAGACCGTCGATGGTTGAATGTAGCCCAAATTGATGCTCAATGAAATCGGGATCGAAATGATTATAGAGCACACTCGTAATTACCCTGGTTGAATGCTTCAGCGATCACTTGACGGAAAGCGTCTTGGTTTTGTTTTGTTGACATTTGATGCTCCTTAAAAAATAATGTGACATTGCTTTAGTTTCAGTTATACTTACAATGCTTACTATTTAAATTCATTGCAGTTACACTGTATCTAATATAGATATAATATATCCAATTTGTCTAATTGTCAAGAGTGAGAATGTGATCCAAACTTCACAGCCCAAACGTCGATATAACTCCACTAGACGCCAAGCTACAAGCCAATGAAACTCGTAGGCAAGTCATTTCAGCTGCTGGTAAATAATTCTTTATTTTTGGTTATGAGGAAGCTATGATTGATTCCATAGCCCAAGAAGCTGCCGTATCTTCCGAAACCGTCTATGCTATTTTTGGGAATAAACGAAATATCTTGTCAATCTTGATTGATATTTCAGTGTGAGGTTATGATCGCCTAATTCCATTACTGCAACGAAGTGGACCCCAGGTTGTCCTCGAGGAAAGTGACACTTGGCACCGTTGCGCCAGCAATCGCAAATACGATTGGCGTAAGGTTGACCGAAGCCCCCATGACCCCGGAACGCATCCTGGCTGCAATGAAGCTCCTCAATACCTAATGGCAAAGCAAAATGAACATTTCTGTGAATCAGATACAAAATCTCATTTAAGATAATATTTCCTAACAAACGCACCAACGTTAGGATATTAGTGGGTATAGACCTTAATATCCAATTTATCGATCATGCCTTATTTGTGCTTTAAGTCTACTAAACTCATATCGATGGATTGCCAGAAAGAACACTTATCAAGATGCTTTGTAACAAGCATTTTTCCACAATCTCATCAAATGAAAATGTCTGGTTAGCTTACATCATAAACCTTTTATCACCGGTCTAGATGGAGGGGATTAAGAATATTAATTTCCTCACCCTTTTGCAAAAATTGTTAGAAATTGGCAATCACGCCGAACGCTAATCCACTATTCACCCCGCTACCCCTCACCCCCTCCACTCCCACACCTCCAACCTAACCACCTCCCCAAACTCCGTCTCCGCCAATCCCCCCAGTCAATCCATCCGGGGATCCCACTTCGCACCTCTTTCCGCCGCCACACCACCAGATTGCGCTGCGCATCCACAACTCCCACCTGATGGTGACGCACACCGATTGGTTTGCAATTCAAGAATTAGTGATGATTCCAAAAACCAACCAGTTTTTGGCATATTTCAGTTTATATAACAGAAATGAGGAACAAAAAGATAAGATTACATCGGTTTTGAAAATGCATATTTGGTTTATTTCCATTTTCGAATAGTTTCAACTACCAAGTTGGTACATAGAGAGAATTTTGTAGTTAGTTATGATATTATTCTGAAATTGAGTGAAAAATTATTGTTCAGGAATCATGATGCAACCAGAAGATCAAGTTTTAGCGTTTCCATGTGCTTACTCCATTAAATCAATTGGAGAAGACGTGGATGATTATTTACAGTTTGTCATCGATGCAGTTGTCGGGATTGTGGGGGAACTGGAGCAGGGAGAGATCTCCACGCGCTTGAGTAATGGAAACAAGTACCTGGCGGTGACAGTGCCTTTTACTGCCCAGGATCGTGAACAATTGGAAGCTGTTTATCAGGCATTGAACCAGGATGCACGCACACGGTTTGTGATCTAGGTCTGAATGAAGGGGATTAAACAAAAAAGCTGGCTGATTTTGCCAACTTCTTTCATGTCTGACGCCTATGATATAATCGCTGTGTGCCGAAGGTGGGAATCGAACCCACATACCCGAAGGTACACGATTTTGAGTCGTGCGCGTCTGCCTGTTCCGCCACTCCGGCTCTTGGATAGTGCAGAGTATATCTAAAAAACTCGGAAGGGTCAAGGAAATCATTCATATGCGTTTAGGAATCATCGGGTTACCCCAGACTGGAAAAACCACCATTTTTAATGCTGTTACGCGTGGAGATATCCCCACCGGAATCTCAGCAGGACGGTTCAGGTTAATACCGCCGTTGTGGATGTGCCGGATCCGCGGGTGGATAAACTTTCGGCCATGTTTAATCCGAAAAAGACCATCTATGCCAAGATCACCTACGTGGATATCGCTGGTCTGGATGGCAGTGCCGGTAAGAGTGGCATCTCGGGTAGCTCTGCTCAACCAGCTGACCCAGATGGATGGCTTCATTCATGTGCTGCGCTGCTTTGAAGATGACAATGTGCCCCATCAGGAAGGCTCGGTAGATCCGGTACGCGATCTGCACATGATGGACAGCGAATTCATCATTAATGATCTGATCTTTGTGGAACGCAAGCTGGAACGCCTGGCGGATGAACGCCGCAAAGGAGCCGGGCGGGATAAAGCCAGCATTGATCGTGATATCCAGTTGTTTGAAAAAATGCAGACTGCTTTAAATGAAGAGATTCCGCTACGGGATATGGGTATGAGTGATGATGAAATCGCCAGTCTATCCGGTTTTGGTTTCTTAACCCTCAAACCCGTTATGCTGCTGTTGAATCTGGCGGAAGGGAAAACCGCCCCTAAAATGGATTATCCACACCAGCACAGTCTGGTGGTTGATCTGCAGGGGAAACTGGAAATGGATATGGCCAAACTCTCCCCGGAAGATGCTGAAATGTTCATGCAAGAGTATGGGATCGAAGAATTAAGCCTGAACCGTATGATCAAATATTCTTATGACCTGCTTGTGGCAGCACTCCTTTTTTACCGTGGGTCCCGATGAATGCCGTGCCTGGACCGTGCGAAATGGCGCACTGGCACCCGAAGCTGCCGGTGTCATTCACACGGACTTACAGAAAGGATTCATTCGGGCAGAGGTCGTTGCCTATGATGATCTGATTGCCTTTGGCGGAATGAATGAAGTCAAAGCCAAAGGGAAACTACGCCTTGAAGGTAAAGAGTATGTCGTTAAGGATGGGGACATCCTGAATATTCGTTTCAATATCTAGGACAGTAAATTAACGCAACACAGAGGTGTTCTGTGAGTGAATTGAATTTTGATACCTTAACCGTCGCCATTGAAGAACAACACAGACAAAATCCTTTCAGTGGTGTGATGCATGTTGCGTATCAGGATACTCCTATTTACTCGCATGCGTATGGAATAGCCAATCGCAGTGACCAAATCCCCAACCGCCTCAATACCCGCTTTGGGATCGCCTCTGGTGGCAAAATTTTTACTGCCACCGCGATATGCCAGTTGGTCTCTGCTGGAAGCCTATCCTTTGATCAGCCCTTAGTAGAACTGATTCCAGATCTGCTGCCAAAACTGGATCCACGCGTAACCATCGCACATTTGCTGACACATACCAGTGGCATTCCGGATTACTTTGATGAGGAAATTGAAACCGATTATGCAGCCTGCTGGCGGTACGTTCCTGTTTATCAGATGCGCTCAGCCCTGGATTTTATTCCTTTGATCCGGGATAAGGAGATGAAGTTTACGCCCGGGGAGCGCTTTGGTTACAACAATATGGGATTTGTTTTACTGGGGCTGGTGGTTGAAAAGATCACAGGTATACGCTTTCAGACATACATCGAAGAGAAGATCTTTGGACCGGCCTGGATGCGATCTTCGGGATATTTCTCCAGTGATTGCCTGCCTGCGCATTGTGCGACAGGATATGTGATGGACTCGGATGGCACCTGGCGCTCGAATATTTTCTCCATCCCGGTGATTGGGCATGGAGATGGAGGCGTCTACACCACAGCAGCCGATATGGGACGTTTCTGGAAAGCCTTGTTTTCGCGCACCTATTTTGATGCGGAAATGCTCACACAAATGACAACCCGGCATGTTCCAATCCGTCCGGAATCCTCCGGTCAGTATGGTTATGGTGTCTGGATTGATGAATATGCTGGCCGAACATGTTTCTCGGTGGTCGGGGAGGATCCGGGTGTTGAATTTTATTCAGGATATTTCCCGGATGAAAATCTGCAAATCACTCTTTTGGCGAATACAAACGGTGCGCTCTGGCCCATGGAAAAGACGATCCGAAACGAAATTTTCAGTCTCGACCAGGCTTAATCGAAGGATCGAATGATAAATCCTAAATACGAGATTGTTGATTACAAAGTAAGCTGGCCGCAGGAATTTGCCCACATTGCCAGCCAACTGCGCGAAGGACTGGGTGAACTGGCATTACGCATCGATCATATCGGATCCACGGCAGTGCCGGGTTTGGCTGCCAAAGATGTGATTGATATCCAAATTACGGTGGTGGCATTGAACCAGGATGTGGTCAATGCCATGGAAAAGCTAGGGTATTCATTGTCTGAAGGAAATCTGGGTGATCATGTCCCACCTGGTCAGGATGAGCATCCACAGCATTGGGAAAAAATGTTTTTTCACCCACCTGCCAATCAGCGTCGCACCCATACGCATGTGCGCGTCCACGGACGCGCTAACCAACGTTATCCTTTGCTGTTTCGTGATTATCTACGTGCTCATTCCCAAACCGCTGAAGCGTATGCGCGCCTGAAGCGCATGCTATCCGAGCATCTGGCTGACCCCTTTATGTATCCGGATGTCAAAGACCCGGCTGTGGATCTGATCTATCTGGCAGCAGAAGAATGGGCACAGCAAACCAACTGGCAGCCCGGACCATCTGATTTTTAAAAGTCAATCAATATGTACGCTTCGAAATCCCCAGCGTTTTTCACGCTGTTCTTCACTCATATCCAGTCCCAGTGTGCCACCTGGATTCATGATGTTGTTTGGATCAAAGTGCTGTTTGAGTGCGCGCAGGATGTCCATGTTTGGGGAACCAATTTGTTTTTCCAACCAGGGTCCGGTCTGTTTTCCAATGCCATGATGGTGACTTATGGCTGCACCGGATTCCTGGACAGCCTGTAAGATGCCATATTGTAATTTCAGGTAGTCATCAATCTCTGTGATTTTGGCGATAAAAATGAAGTATAGGTTAGCACCCTGCGGATAAGCGTGTGAAAGATGAGTCATACAGACGGTTCGAGGATGACTTTTGACAAACTTACGCACGTGCGCATGCACCTCAGGCATCTGATCCCAGCTGACTGCACATTCGAGGGTGTCGATCAGGATACCGAAGTCCATCAGATCTTCTCGTAAATAGGGATCAGTAAACCGGCTCTTCTCCCAACGTTGGGTGACACCAAAAGGCGTCAATGGGAAGGCTTTGTATTTTCGGGCGGTTCGAGCGATAGTGCGCTTCACCAGGCGTGCATAGGTTTTGTCTCCATCACAGGATCCCAACAACAGACAGCGTTGCATGGGTTGGTACCCGAGAGTCTTAAGCACCGTATCGGCTGGTGAACCATGGATGTGATACATGCGCATGGCAACATCCGTTTCTTCCGGGTCGGAGAGGCGGAATACCGATGGAAATCCGGCTTCTGCCTGCATGATTTCCCGCACGGCCAGCTGGGCATCTTCCCAGTTTTTGAATAAGTAGCTATAGCGTTGAATGTTCTCTGGCTGATATCGATGCAATTTCAAGGTCACTTCTGCCAGCACGCCAAAACAGCCCTCAGATCCGATCATAACCTGGTTATAGTCGGGTCCAGTAGCGCAACGCGGATAAGATGGTGTCTGAAGCTCGCCAAGCGGTGTGATGTATTTTTGAGAGAGTACCAGGTCTTCGATCTTTCCATAGTAAGTGGAGTTTTGCCCGGCGCCGCGGGTGACCACCCAACCGCCAACACTGGAATGCAGAAAAGATTGGGGAAAATGACCGCAGGTATAACGGCGTTGGGCGTTAAGTTTCGTCGGGGCATTGTTCAGAATGTCTTCCAGGGCTGGCCCGTAGATGCCAGCCTGAACTGTGATGGTCTGGTTGACCTCATTGAAATCCAGCACCTTGACCATGTGCCGGCTCATATCCAAACAGACCCCACCCTGCACCGCTTCGACACCACGGGTGACAGTTGACCCGGCTCCATAGATATAAACCGGCAATCCTTCGCGTTGACAATAATCAAGAATGGTAGCGATCTCCTGATTATTTCGCGGAGCAACCACCACATCCGGCAAATTCTCAAATATTCTCTGGCGTACACGTAAGGCATCAATCATGCCTGCCCCATAGGAACTGCGCGTACGTTGATAGGTATCGGTAGAAAGGTTTTCCTCCCCAACAATCTTTGTCAGATGCCCAAGATGCCGTGTTGACATCTGGCAGGGGATTTTCTCCCTGAATTCCTCCAGACCGGTATTGATAGGAGCTTGAAAGTCGATGTCTTCCAGCTGAAAGACATCTTTAACCATCTGGTACATTCCCTGATTGGGATGTTTAAACCCATCTGGCTCACCCCATTTATACAAACTGCGATAGGAACGCGGAGAGGCTGTCTGTTCCAGCCAGGGTGGTTGAAATTTCCTGGATTTGCTCATGTCCACCTCGCTTCTTGTTCGTACAAGAAACTATGAATTCTGTGAAATTGATTATTTGTTGTCCGTAATTATGATGATGCGGAATATTCTGAAAATTGGTAAGAGGTCATACCAGTTAAGATTATAATGATTCCACGCCTGAAGTCAAGCATGGATCCATCTTTTTTAGCGGTAATTCAGAAAATTTCTTCCTACAGTGTAATCAGAGATCTGTCTGATACTTATGGTCTGATGGCGGTAATGATCAGGTTACCACTCGAATCGGATGAGAATGGTTCCCCTTGCATGCTTCCAAATGCATGAATCTCCTGAAAACCAGCTCGACCCAGTTGATCTTTAAGCTCGCTACTCAATTGTGGACGCAACAGGGTGCTATTGACAGCAGATTGCCAACCGGAATCAGCTTTGCGTTGCAGGGTGACAATGTTAAAGCGGATCAGCCCATCCGGGAGAAAATCATAGAAGCGCTGGAAGATCCACTCATCTCCATCGACCTGGTAGGTCTGAGGTTCCATCCAGCGTTCTTGACGCTGCATGCACCATATCGAAATTACGGTTCTGGATGAAGAGCATACCACCCGGGCGTAATGATGAGTGGAAATCCTGCAGAGAAACGATCAATTCCTGTTCGCTGGTGAGGTGGGGTAGTGAATTTCCCAGGCAAAGCAGCAGGTCGAATTGATTCTGACCAAAGGAACCCGTCATTTCACCCAATCCGGCTGTTTTAAAACGCACCTGGACTCCTGCACTGATGGGCGTTCAGCTGGCTTTTGGTGATCATTTCCGGAAAGAGATCTGCCGCGCTGACCCGGTGACCAGCACTGGCAAGGGCAATGGCGTGCATGCCGGTTCCACAGGCTGTGTCCAGAATATTCAGTGGTCTATCAAGGCCATCTTGCACAAAGCTGATTTGTTTCTCAATGAAGGGCATTTCGTATGCCAGGCGGTCCTTCCAATTCACAAAGCGATCATAATCTTCCGAAAAAGTGTTATACATGCGCAACTCCGATGGTTCGTTTATAATTTGAAATCAACATATAAGTGAGGTGTTTATATTGTATTGGAAATACGATCACAACATCGTCAACAGGTTATACAATTGTTAGATTGCCCCTTCGGGATGAGGAGACTTAATGAATTCAGAAAAAAGCATCACACAGCATTTTGGAATGAATCTTGCTGAGCTCTTATCAGAAAAGATAATTACAGTATTTCCCACCTTTGATAGTAGTGCATATATCAATGCAATAAAATATAAAACTGACAATCTCAGCTATACACAGAGAATAGAATTGCATGCTAATGAATTAAATAATGTTCTTCCAAAAAAATACGAAGATTCCATAAGAATTCTAATATCTATTCTTGGAAAAGAAAATCAAAAGGAAACAGGTATGTTTACTGAGTATTATTGGATCATGCCTATTGGCAAGTATGTGGAATTATTTGGTTTGGAATATTTCGATCTATCGATGATTGCTATAGAAGAAATAACGAAAAGAAACACTGGTGAATATGCAATAAGACCCTTTTTAAGGAAGTACCCTGAAAAAACAATAAATAAATTACTAGTGTGGGCACAATCAGATAATTTTCATTTGCGTAGGTTGGCATCTGAAGGTAGTAGGCCGAAATTACCATGGTCGACCAAGTTGGATATTTTTATTGAAAATCCCGAACCAGTTTTTAAAATTTTGAACATACTAAAAGAAGATGAAATCAAATTTGTTCAAAAATCAGTAGCCAATAATATAGCCGATTACCTAAAAGTAAATTATGAAAAGGCAAAAGAATTATTGAGAGAATGGTCTGAATCAGATAATCATAATACGAAGTGGATCATTAAACATGCTACAAGAAAGATACCAATCTAACAACTGCTTCAACTTGACAACGCTATGTCACGTTTTGTGCAGTTGCTTCGCTAAGTAAAAACCGTCAAATTTTCGCGTTGCAAGTTAAGTAAATGATACAAGTTTATTTTTCCAGGACACATAAAGATATGGAAGCATGGTTACTAAGTATTTTTCCAATATTAGGCTGGGCTGGCAGCCTGGTTATTTTACTTTCCGGTTTTATCGCAGCCATGGCTTATCGGGGAAAACAAGGAGAGCGCTATACTATCAGCACTCATTTTGTTTCAGAATTAGGTGAGGTGGGGGTTTCACGTCTGGCATGGGTATTTAATGGCGGCCTCATCATCGGTAGTTTTATCTTTTTCTGGATGATGCCGGGGGTGGGATTGAGTCTGAATAGCGTTTGGGGCTACCTGGGCTCTGTTGTGGGTATGGTTGCTGCAATGGGATGCCTCTTTGTGGGGATCTACCCAATGAATAACATCAAACCACACATCAAGGCAGCCATGACTTATTTTCGGGCTGGTTTGGCAACGGTGCTGTTGTTCAGTATTGCTATTCTGGTGCAACCAGCAGACGCACGTGTCATTCCGCTTTATTCTCTGGTAATCGGCGTGTTAGCTTTCGCTTCTTATTTCTCGTTTCTCATTCACCTGGGGAAAGCCACCAGGCAAAAAGATTCAAGTGTTTTGGATACATCCTCGATCACCAATCGGCCACGTTTCTGGTGGATGCCATTTCTGGAATGGATGGTGGTTATCTTCACCATTCTGTGGTTTTTAATTATCAGTACTGCCCGATAAGCGCTTTAACAACAAGAATATCTTCTCTCTCAAGCTGTCAACGGTAGTGGAAGGGAATAGGATTGAGCATATAACTGCTGAAAAGCCAGCACTTCAGCCTGCCAACGCGAATCGTCCCAGCCAAGCTGTGGTTGGCAAAGCGCGCGGATTTGCTGCATGATGGGCAGGCCACCCTGGGGAAGCAGGCTACCGATGCGTGTTCGTCTTAATAACAGATCCTCCAGATGGATTACTTGCTCATGACGGGCCGCCCATTTCAACTCGGCCCAGAGTGTGGGAGTCTCGAGAATTTTTTCAAAATCTTTCCCGTGTGATGAGAGGATCAAATTGGGTGTGTTGTGGCTGTAACGACCTAATAAACGGATTTTCTGTTCTGCGGACAAACCAGGATAATTTAAAATGGATTTGAATCTATCCCCGTTGACCAGATCCAGAGCGCGTTTATCTCTATCGATCTTGATTTTTTTTGGTAAATATTTTTGGGCAAATCGTAAGGTTCTTTGTGCCATATGACTGAACATGGTTAGCTTTCCACCGGTAATGGTGATGAGTCCGTCTTCGTCCCACAGGATTTCATCACGTGCTTCTTTGGAAGGATCTGCCTTGCCAGTGTCCAATACAGAGCGAATCCCGGCAAACGTGGACAGGACATCATCCGTGGTCAGGTTGAGACAATCGAAAATGTGGTTCACTGCGCTCATGAGGTAGTCCGTTTCCTGAGGAGATATCCAGGGATCGGTCGCCATGGGATGATCATGGTCTACATCGGTGGTACCTACGAGCGTGGCGCCTTCCCAGGAAAAGGCAAACACCGGGCGTTGATCATCCGGGTGCAAAAAACTGATGGCATCATCCAGGGGTATCCTTTCGCGTGTAAAAATCAAATGGCTGCCACGTAACAGACGCAGTCGGGAAGATCTTCCTATTTTACCGCGCAGTTCATCTGCCCAGGCACCGCTGGCATTGATCACCAACCCGGCTCTGACTTCTTTTTCGGCTCCATTCAGGGTATCCTTGACCTGCACTCCACATACTTTGCCTTTATTATTGCGCAACAAACCTTCTACGCTGGCATAGTTGATGGCCGTCCCACCCGCTGCCTGTCCCTCCTGAATGACCCGATAGACGAGACGGGCATCATCGGTCTGAGCATCATAAAAACCGTATCCACCCTCCAGTCGTTTTTCATTAAGCTGAGGGCAAATCTCCTTCAATCGTTGTCGCGTAAGATGTGTATGCTTCCAGCGCAATGCCATCAGATCATAAGCAATCAGACCCAGACCGAATACCCAACCCGGCGTATGATCCCCGTGATAATTTACCAGGCTAAAGTGCAACGGATCGATGAGCCCTGCCCCTTCATGCAGCAGACGCTGGCGTTCACGGGACGAATCCAGGGTCAGTTTCACCTGCGCATTCTTGAGATAACGCAGGCCCCCATGTACCATTTTCGAAGATCGACTGGAGGTGCCGGAAGAGAAATCGTGTCCTTCCAACAACAAGGTCTTCAAGCCGGCTTCAACCGCTTCCCGGAAAACGCCTGCCCCAACGATACCACCCCCAATGACAATAACATCCCAAGGCTGTTGTAGATCAGCCCACACTGTTGCGCGCCAACCAGGATATTCCATCAGAACCTCGCTGAAATAAGTGATCGTGAAAAGTGGAATAAAATTGGTAAGAGGTCTTACCAGTTAAAATTATAATGATTCCCAAAGCGAAGTCAAGCACAAATTCTTGTATTTTGAATTCAGGTGAAAATCCTTAGCGATACTTATGATAAAATGTGAGTAACAATCTATTCAAATGATCAATTATTCTTAACGAAAATAGGGAAATTCAGGCATCTTAATGCTTTTGTTGATTGTCTCATTCCTCATATTTTTATTCACTTCACTGCAAATTAATCAATATTTTTCCTACAAGAAATGGTTTGATTGGTTCCTGGGGGCATTTTTCATTCTGGTCTCCCTGATTATTCTGGTCATGACAGCGTCGGGGTTGGTTTACCGGATGAATCAACCGCTGTTTGTGCTGATATTTCAGATCATTCTGCTCTTTATCACCACCGCAATAAGCCGTTATTGGATAAAGCCTGATCAAACGCTATTTCCGTTTCCGCTACCTAGACTTAATTTTAAGGAAAAGGGAATCACACTCCCTGTATCGGTTTTCCTGATTACCAGTGCTTCTGTCGCCATTCTCAATCTTGTGTATGTTTTATTGGTGCCACCGAATAATAACGATTCCCTGGCTATTCATCTCGCCCGGATTGGGATGTGGGATCAGTTCGGCAGCTGGTTGCCATGGAATACAAAAGTGGTCTGGCAGTTGACCTTCCCGATGAACGCTGAACTCATCAGCTATTGGACACTGCTCTTTACGCGGGGAGAGCATCTTCTGGGTTTGATCGCCTATATCACGGGCTACCTATCAGTCTTATTGATCTACCGCCTGGGTCTGGAAATCACCAACCGAAAAAGCCTGGCATTGCTTTCCGCTCTCACCTGGGCTGCCTTCCCGGTGGTGCAGATGAACTTTAGTTCCACCCGACACGATCACGTCAGTTCGTTTATGCTGATCGCTGCCGTGTATTTCTTCTATCATCATCTGAAGGAGAAGAATACAAGTTACTTGATTTTATCCGGATTGGGGCTGGGTCTTTCTATCGGAACCAATTACTCTGTGGCGGGTTATTTGCCAGGTTTAGCACTCTTCTTCCTGATCTATTGGCTGGTATTCCGCAAGGTTAACTTCCGGGAGATTACAACCCTGTCTGCATCAACCTTGCTCGCATTTTTTCTGTTCAGTTCAGCGATTTATATCAGCAATTACGTACATTTTGGTTCCTTCCTGGGACCGGATGCACTCGAAATGACATCCCAAAACGCTCATGAGCAGGATGCTTCCCCAATTGAGCATACTGCATTGATGGCTGGAAGATGGGCTTATCAGATCGTGGATTTCCAGGGCATCCCGGAAGCTTACCTGACCAAAATGATGGAATTGAAAGCCTGGCTTCCGAATGAAATCGCAAAAAAAACTGGTATTTCGCTCGAAGTGGACAAATCCTTGCTGAATCAGCACACCTTTGGTTATCGCGACCATATTCTTTTTTCCGAAAACTCGTCCTGGTTTGGGCTGGTGGGTGTATTCGTTTTCTTCATCGTCTCCATCTTTGTAATGGTGATAACAATCCGACAAAAACAACCCCTGATGATACTTACCAGTCTATTTTTGTTGACAACACCAGTGACATTTGCTTTCTTGCGTTCAGGGTGGACGCCCTATGATGGACGCTACTTTATGATATTGTTTGCCTTTCTGTGTCTGGGTTTAACAGCCCTGCTGGATACACTCAAACCGAAACTCGGTCTGGTGTTGATCTACTGCATCAGTGCCTTTTCGATCCTGACACTGATAATGTCGGTCTATGGTAATCCTGCCAAAGCTTTTTGGGGTTATAAAGCTTTCTGGAAGCAACACCGCTTTGATTCAATCTCGGCTCAATCTTATACAACCAAGGAGATGCTGTACGTGGTGGACCAAACTGTGCCGGAAGACGGAGTACTTGGTATTGCTACCCAGGCGATCGTTTATTACGAATATGGATTGTTTGGTGAGCACTTTACCCGCATGATTGTGCCCATCTACCCGGATGACAGAATTTGCGATCATGCGTGGTTGTTAGAGCAGGGCATCGAATTCATCCTGGTGGACGCTGGAAACCCGGATTACCCAGCCTGTTCATTGGGAAAATATGAAGCCCAGAAAAGCATGAAGAACTGGATCGTTTTCAAAATAAAATAACATTAGATTAAAAAATACGCAAAATTTCAGGAGCGAGTGATGGATTTTTTCTTCGAAATACACAAAGACTTGCCGCGTGAGGGACCGGGCGATTCCGAATCGACCTGGCGTGCTTTCCGCAAGCTGTCTGCACTACCTGAGGAACCCGGTATCCTGGACGTAGGTTGTGGCCCCGGTGCACAGACGCTTGACCTGGCAGAGTTTTCAGATGGGATGATTTACGCCGTTGATACCCATCAGCCCTTCCTGGATCGCCTGCAAGAAAAAGTAACAGCGCTGGGGTTGGACCAACGCATCCATGTGCTCAAGCAGTCAATGAATGAGTTGCAGTTTCCACCTGCGAGTTTTAATCTGATCTGGTCAGAAGGCGCGATCTATATCATGGGATTTGAAACCGGTTTGCGCGCGTGGAAACCGTTACTGAAACCAGGCGGATACATTGCTGTGACTGAACTGACCTGGCTAAAACCTGATCCTCCGGCAGAAGTGAAAGAATTCTGGAATGAAGGCTATCCCAGCATGAAAAGCCTGGAAGAGAACCTGGATATCATCCATACCTGTGATTATTACCTGATTGACTATTTCGTGCTGCCCAATAGCAGTTGGACGGATGAATATTATCAGCCCATGCAGGCGCGAATTATGATGCTGCGCCAACAATACCAGTCCGATCCAGATCGCTTGCAACAACTGGATTTTGAACAGGAAGAAATAAACATTTTCAACAAATACCATGAATGGTATGGATACGTTTTTTATATCATGCAGACCAAGTAACGTACTCGTGGTGTTGTCTCTGCTTAAGTAGAATACCCCTCAAACAATCCCTGGAAGTTGACGGTTTAAGGGGTAAACAGAATTTGTTTATTAAAGTTGGGGACTTACGGTTTCAGTTTTGCTTTGAAGCCATTCAAAATTCTTTTCGCAGCTGGCATATTGACAGGTTCCTGGGTTTGACTGGATGCAGGTAAATCTAATTTTGTGCGATAGATTTCTGATTCCTGTTTCGCTGCTTCCAGCTTCACTTTGGTGCTCATCAACTCAGTATCCAGTTCTTTGATCTTCTTTTTCTGGTTGGTGTTTTCCATGGTTCGTTTGACTTTACCTGGAACAGACACAAACTGGCTGATTAATACACCGGCTAAAATTGCCAGCAAGAAGATAAATGCCAGAGAGTGGTTCAGTTCCCACACCAGGAATGTAACGGTGACCATGGCTGTATTTTGAATGGTAAACACTACGGCAACCAAAGCGATGATCAGTGCTAAAACTAAGAATATTTGCATGATGTCCTCCAATTTTCGTAAACAATAATCGACGGTTCTTGACCAGTCCGAGGGTGTATCCGTGAGATAATGATTTCAGACGATAGCCAATTTCAAGTTGCTAGTATAGTTGCAATTATTGGGCCAATTTTTAAATCAATCGATAATTATTCCAAAATGGTTCTGCTCGATTGTCCTTTGACCGTTCATTATTGAAAGGACACCCGGAAAGTGAAAAATGGCGATAGAATAAAGGATATTATCAATCAGGGAGAGTACATTGGCACAACAAACCATCTGGCAGGAAAATTTTGAAGTCCGATCACATGAAACTGATTTTGCCTTACGCTGGAAACCAGCTGCCATTTTGCGGGTCATGGAAGAGATTACTGTGCATCATTCCTTTCACCTGGGGGTGGATTACTACAGTCTGAAGGAAATGAATCTGGCGTGGATCCTGGTGCGAACCAAGGTGCGTTTCTATGAATTCCCCTCGGTAGGCACTCGAATTATTGCGCAGACCTGGCCGCGTGGCTGGCAGCAGAAGATTTTTGGCATGCGCGATTATTCACTTGCCAATGAGAAGGGCAAATCGGTGGCACATGCCACCACGGCCTGGCTGCTGGTTAATACCAAAACCCGCAAGTTTGTTAAACCGGAGACATTGAGTGTAGCATTGCCAGATAACGAAGGTAAATTCATTCTGGATGAGAAGCTTGATAAGCTTACACACCCGACTGGCTTCAGCAAGGAACATGTCTTTCAAGCACGTTATTCCAGCCTGGATCTGATGGGTCATGTTAACAACACTCAGTACATTGACTGGCTGTGTGATTGTTTCCCGGTTTCGTTCTGGCGTAAATATCAGTTTGAATGGCTGCAGATCAACTATAGCAATGAGGTCAAGCCGGAGGAAAGCATCAACATTGAAATGACCGAATTGTCCGACCAACCCGGAGTGTTCTCGGCTGTGGCAACCAATCTGACCAACCATCTAATTGCTTTTGAGGCTCAGTTCGCCTTCAAACAAGCTGGTTGATCACATCCAACCGCAAATAAAAACCGCCTGATTTGATTGCAGGCGGCTTTCTGTTTTATACAAATGTTGGGGATTATCGATATTAGAATGCGTTGTCCACGTTCCAGACTTTCCAAACCTTGCCAGCCAGATCTGGACCTGGTGTCAGGGTTGGTTTACCAGGCACCCAGCCGGCAGGAGTGACCTCACCGGTGGCGACGACATGCTGGAAGGCTTTGACCTGGCGGATCAACTCAGCGACATTGCGTCCGACCTCAGGGGTCATCACTTCCATAGCGCGGATGTTGAAATCCGGGTCGATGAGGAAACGGCCACGGATATCCACGCCGGCATCTTCATCATAAACACCATACACAGTGCCAACGCGTCCACCCGCATCAGAAAGCAGTGGGAAGGGTACGCCACCCTCCACCATTTTGGAAAGTTCTTCTTCCTGCCAAATCTTGTGGGAGAAACGGCTGTCGGTGGAAATCGCAAGGAGTTCAACACCTAATTTTTGTAGTTCAGGATATTTGACGGCAACTGCCGACAATTCAGTCGGTCAGACAAAGGTGAAGTCACCTGGATAAAAGCAGATGACGATCCACTTTCCTTTGTAATCCGACAAACGGAAATTCTTAAATCCACCCTCGAAAAAAGCACTCAGCTCGAAATCGGGGGCAGGTTTACCAACTTTTGCTAACATTTTTGGAACCTCCTTTTTCATTTGCGGTTGGTCAGCGGATACTTCCACTTCCGGCATAATTATGCCTTTGGAAGGCTTGACACAACCATCTTTTGCTTCAGCCATAAAACCTCCTTTTTACCCCAACATGACATTGTATTGATAATAGTATACATTATTTCTAACATAAACTGAATAATAATGATGAAATTATTACAAAATTTGGTGAATACAAGCTTTGAGTGGATGTGAGTGATCGTATGCCCTAGGTTATCCAATGACTCAAGTCATAGGATAAAAAAACATAAATCCTTTGAAAATGATTCTCCAATCTGTTTGAACAGGTTTGGTTACTGGCTATCCATGGATTTGAATCCATAGAGTAGTGGGAAAACAACCTTTCTGTGTACAGATCGGGTTGGTTTTCCACAGGGAAACTATAACTCAATCCACTGGATAGGTATCCTATGAATCTATTCATAGGATATTAAACCCAAAAATCCTTTGAAAAGGATTCTGCATGGTCCGTCCTCGAGGTAACCTGATTGAACAGGTTTGAATTCCAGGTATCCGTGGATTTAAATCCACGGATTAGTTGGAAAAAATAAGTATGGGCCCACATATTTTAGGAAACTGTATAATCAAATCAGGATTGTGTTTGATGGATGACAATCACTAAAGAGGAAGAAATATGAACCATATCACCCAGTTTCATTGCCCGTTAGGCACTTTGTTCGCCGTCGCAGAACCGGAGGGGATCGTGCGCCTGGACTTCCTTGACAATCCGCTGGATGAGGACGGGCTGCGTTCTCTGGCGATAAAGCATGGGATTACGGACGAGATCTCCTTTGAGCGGGATGCACTGCTGGATGAGTTGGATAAACAGTTGAGACGTTACTTCCAGGGGAAACGCAAGCATTTTGATCTGCCACTGGCGCTGCATGGAACAACCTTTCAACGCCAGGTGTGGGATGCCCTGCTGACAATTCCCTTTGGCACCACCATATCCTATGGTCAGCTGGCAGTTAAAGTTGGTCGCTCGAGCACAGAATCCAGCCGTGCGGTGGCGAATGCGAATGCCCGTAACCCGATTGCTATTCTGGTGCCGTGTCATCGTGTGATCGGTGCTGATGGTAGCCTGACGGGGTACGCCGGGGGCGTATGGCGAAAGCAGGCATTGCTGACTTTGGAAGGGGTGGGGCTGCCAATTAGCTGGTAGCTCATACCCAAAGGGCATAATATGGCTCATAGCTGATAGCCCAAAATGTGTCGTGACTAGTCCTAAAAAATGTTGACAGTTCAATAGGATATAATCAAAGAACATTTCGGATGATGGGAGCCAGCATGAGCGTAGAACAGAAGATGAAGAAGTGCAAGTTTTGTGGCAAGAGTTTACCAGAAGAGGCGATCTTCTGTTATTACTGTCACCGTGAGCTCTTGACACGTCCCGAGCGACCAGCCAGTGGTGTCGATTCAAAACCTGTCAATTGGTTAGTCATGGGGGCGATTGCAGTGATTGTGCTGGTGATTATCGCTGTGGTGCTGCTAGTTTCTTGAACGATTGGGGCAGGGATAATTCACAGGGCAAGGACAAGTCTCTGCCGCTACAGAACATGACGGGTTAAGAGGGGTAATAGGTTTTCATATCCTCGAAGGATTTTCGCACCAATTCTTCCAAAATCCCCATATCCACATCTGCCAGCTTGTTGATGTACAGACATGATTTGCCCAGTTTATGCTTTCCAAGTTTACCAAAGAGCTCATTGTAGGATTTATCCTCTGGTCGAATATAACAACCCATCAGGTAAAGAGTCAGGTTTTGTTTGCGCGGGGAAAAGCCTACCAACGCGGCATCCCCTTCATGACCTGTGGCATAGCGATAATGGTATTCTCCGAAGCCGACGATACTGGGTCCCCACATTTTAGGCTCGAGACCAGTTACTCTGCCCATCAACTCCAACAATTTGAAGCTATCGGCACGTTTTCCTTCGTGATCCACACCGTTCAGGAATGATTCTACATCTGCATCATTTTTGGTTGTCTTCAAATCGGCCATTGTTCCTCCAATTATTTATTATGGTGAAAAATGATGGCGATTTCAACAGATCGCATAAACTTATGAGGGGAAAGTCGAAAGCTGAAAAAATTAATCCATTATCGATGAGTGACTAGTCTCATAATCATGACTGAAAATTACAGTTCAACTGCTCTTTCTTTGCTCCCTTAGCGAAATTTTTGCAGCTTTGCGTCCTAGAAGAAGATTTTCACCCACTTGAGCGCTTTCTGCTTCCAGGGGACACGGTGGGTCACACCTGTGCTGGGTTCAGCTTGCAGACGATCGCGGTTGGCAAGGTACCAGTGGTAGTTGCGGATCATGGCTTGCTGATTGGAGTACATGGGCTGGTAGTTGAGCTTCTCTTGTGCCTTCTCTACCGATACAAACGAATCTTTCGAGGCGGTTTCGTAGATCCATGGATACAGCGGGGAGAGCTTGAGCGCTTCCAGCACACGTAGCGCCAGCACCACCGGGCCTGCCGGGAAGGGAATGATCTTCTTGCCGAAACCGGCTTCATCCAGAACCGCCTGATAATCACCCTTCATGGTGGTGAATTCGGTCGCGGCAATGTTGAAGGTGTCGTTGACCACATCCTCATCCAGCGTCATGCAGGCGTGGATTGCTTCACACAGGTCTTCCACATCTAGTAGCTGATAGCGGTTATTCCCACTGCCAATATTGGGAAAATTCTTACCCTCGGATGCCCATTCGTAGAAGATCGCGAACACACCCAGGCGTTCTGGCCCCACAAAGGACTTTGGACGCAGGATGGGGACACACAAACCCGACTCACGGAACTCATGGCAGACTTGCTCTGCTTGGATTTTGGCTTTTCCGTAATCGCCCACGCCAATCATCGGATCGCTCTCATATAAGGGATGATGATCAGGGACACCGTATACGGCGGTGGAGGAGATATGGATGACGCGTTTGACCCCGTACGCCTGTGCAGTTTGCAAGACAAGTCGCGTGCCGACCACATCGGTGGAGTAGATCTCTTCCGGTGTATAAAGCGGCAGAGCAGCGGCGGTGTGAATGACCACGTCGGCGTCTTGCATACTTTTGCGCAGATCGGCTTCTTTGCGGATGTCCCCCTGCAGGAACTGGATCTGATCACGCTCGGGGTAGGTGAAGTCCACCAGGTCTATGCCGCTGATGTCGGTATAGCCATGTGCGAGTAGATAGCGTACCAGATTGATGGAGAGGAAACCGCTGATTCCGGTGATATAAATTTTCATAGTTTTACCCTGCCTGATTTAAGATTACCTTCGATTATACTATTTTCTGATTGCCTGGTGCGATTTCATAAGAACCGAAACGAAAATTTTACTCAATCGACCTATGATTAAATTCAGTGGTCATTGCTAAACTCATTGTAAATATTATTTGTATTATGTAATAAATATATTATAATAAATCAGGTGGTTGTAATGTCTTCGGACATAAAGTAAATGCCAGTCGGATCTCCTCTATCTGGCATTTATTTTATTAACACATCAAGTAACCATATCATTATCCAACACAAAGCCACCCTGACAAGGTCGATTAATTTCTACATCAAACCACCCGGTATCGATTCGGTCAACAACAAAACAGTTGTCATCCAGGATCCAGGTTGATTCGTTCTTTGATTTTGGTTTTCAGGTGGGGATTGGGAGAAGGGTTAGAAGATTAGATTATTTCTTATCTTTCTTCTTGTCTTTTTTCTTCTTCTTATCTTTATCTTTTCCTTTGTCCTTGTCCTTGCCTTTATCTTTGTCTTTGTCTTTGCCCATCAATACCTCCTTAAGGTAGCATTCCAATCTATCCTCTTTACCTTAGCATATTTTAAAGAAAAAAGAAAGACTAATTAGCTCATAGCTGATGACTCGTAGCTTGTTGCTCAAGTTGACTAGGCCTGACTAGTCCTAAAATCATGACTGAAAATGACAGCTCAACTGCTCTTTCAAGTGATTCTCTGGGATTAAAACAGGTTAAATGGATAAGCTTGTGCCAAAATAAAACTCGAAAGGAATCCCATTATTCAATGATAGGTGGGACCGATCTGTTTAGTAAGCAATTACAGCCTACTGGAGTGCATCCTCACAATTCTGTATCCAGGAATCCAGATCCCGGTTCTTCAGGATAAAAGAAAAATCAGTTTGGGTTGCCCACTTGCAGGCTGCTGGAAAATCTACATCAGTATCCGTATACTCAGCTGCAAACACCGCTTTCCCTGCATTGTTATATGGCAGCAACTCCTCGCACCATCCCTGGGCAAAACAATCCTCACTGATGGCAAAATCAAAAACGTCCACAAGGTCCGCAGTCATCTCCGGGGCATTTTTTTGCCCAATGGCCAATCCACGGGCATGTGCTTCCTGTGCCAGCCATTGGGCAAAAGCAAGTTGGTCTGCATAGGTAATGGGAAACCCGGAGGCATTACTCGCAATATCCATATTATCCGGCTCGATAGCATCAAACCCGCTTTTTTGGCAGTGATCCAACCGAGCACCCAGCAAGGGTGCTAACAAATCCAGCCGGCGGATATCCAGCCAGCGTTCTCCCGGCCAACCTCGGTAGCGTTTCCCCAACAACTCCGCCGGGAATTGATTCGCATCGGGACGCCAATTCTCCCAGGAACCAACGCTGATGTAACAAATCGCGCGGATACCCTTTTCCTTCAGCGCTGCAATCACCGCCGGATCGGTCTCATAATCCAGGTCAATCACCTGCACAGCCAGAGAGGCATCCACATCCGTTGAATCCAATTGCCATTGCCAGGTAAGCCTGGTCTCGGGTTGCCACCAACTATCGGTAGCTTCAAGTTCGTCAGGACTGACGGAAACAACCAGCGGTTCAACTTCCTGGTCTGTGGCGCATGCGCTTAGCAGTAGAATTGTCAAAAGGGAAAAAACAGCAAGATGTTTCATTATGAGCTTAACAACTTAGCCGCTCAACAGCTCAATAGCTTCTTCACTATTCACCAACACCCCCGGTTGCGTACGAGCCATAATCCGCAGGGCGGCCTGATGTGCCTCATCGTCGGTCGTGGTAGTCGCATCCATCACCACACGCAGGTAGAAATCACGGGCGTGCGCGTCCATGGCTGTCATCAGTACACAGCCATCGGTGATAATACCGGTCACCACCACGGTATCCACCTGAAGGCAACGCAAGAGCACCTCCAGATCGGTGTTATAAAAACCAGAGTAGCGTCGTTTGATGACCGTGTAATCCTCCGGCAGCTGCACCAGACCATTGATCAGAGCTGCACCCCGTGAATCCTCTACGCAATGGATCGGGCTGATATCGGCTTCGCGACCAAAGTCGGTCAACTGGTGACGATGCTCCTGGCAGATCCAGATCACTGGAACCCTGTGGGATCGGGCAGCCGCGCTCAACTGGTTGATAGCCGGGATAATCTCCAGCGTGCCAGGTGTGTATAGCCGCGATTCGGGTTTAATTCCATCGTTTTGCATATCGATAATCAATAAAGCAGGTTTCATGTGAGGTCCTATTGGTGAGATATTTTTATTATAACGATTGTGCTAAATGGGCAATAGTTGAAACGTGAAGCAGTACGGATACAGCCTAAATTATCCTACAAATCCTGATGCCAGAAATGAACATCAGGTTCCGTCCTTAAAGATCAGAAAATTCCTAATAAACCTTAAATCACAAACCTGATTTATTCAACCTACAGACATCAGTAATCAGCCTTGAATCATAGGTATCTTATTGTTTTCGACCATACACAAACACCATACCAATCCCATTTGTATTGAGGTTAGATGACCAAGTGGCCGGGTCAGAATCCACAATCGTGTACGTCCCTTTTGGAATAACTTCATTCGGATACACATTCCAGTTTGCGTTAGGAACATTATTTTGTCCAGGTGAACCAATGGCTTGCCAGGGACCATAGAGTGTGCCATCCTGTGCTCGCAAAGCAATGGTACCGGGTACAGCTCCTGTAGCCCCATTCCAATGGTAAGTAATGATCTGGGTGATCAACCAGCTTCGTTTCAGCGTAAAGACAGCATCCCCAGAGACCCCATTATTCACCGCCATGGAGTCAGCAACCTCAAACAACAACTCCTGGCCAGAAATATCAGGGGTTGCAGTTAAGTAGGTATTGGGATCCATCGTGGATGTAGGTGCCAGGGTGGCTGTTTTTTCTTTCTTTTCGATGGTTGGTTCGTTTAAATACGTAAGATTACTGGGAACACAGGCTGGTAAATAAAAAATTGCTAATACTAGCAAAGAAAAAAAAGAAATCTTAAAAATTCTAGCCATCATTTCCTCACATAAGATGATTTAATTGTCCTAAATAACTGGAGGAATCAATTAATTATATTCAAATTTTATTCATGGAACAGAAACTTGCCAAATAAAAGTTGCTATAATAAATCATCATTTAAAGCAATTTTATACCCAATTTACTAATCCCAATTGCTGATATTCATGAGCGGGTTCAATCCGCATCCCCTTCTAATTAACCCGTTAGTTCATTTTCTGAATTTTTCCCGAGGTCCACATGAAAAAACAAGCTGCTATTTTCCTGGTGATTTGTATTTTTTTATCCGCTTTTTCACTGGCATTTGTTACTTTGCCAGAAGTAGCGATGCAAGAGAAGGTTTGCACCTGGCATTTGATTAAAGAAACGCCTGCGACCATGACAGCCTCCACAGCTCCAGAAGCAACGGCTTCTTTAATTGGAACCACCGTCACGGTCAGCTGGAAAGGTTTGACTGTGGTACACACCTGGACTGCACCGGCGAGCGTTTTAACCCCAGGGGATGAGATGTATTTTGAGGTCAGCACAGTCTGGGATTGGGATACCAGTTCCGATCTCAATATGGTTGGCGGCCTCAATACCTATTTAAATTTTAATTTTATGAGTCGTGTGGAGGCTCATCAAAAATCAATTAATTTCACAACGGATCCAAGTGGATCCATTGAGAACAGTATCACCTGGACAGTACCTGCGGGTTCTTCGGAAGGGGCAACCATGGAGATCATAGGGTTCGGTGATTCAGCGGTGGCAGGAGGCAGCATACGTTATAAATATGAGTACCGCTGTGTGATTCCAACACCGATGGATACTGAAACACCATTTCCCAGCGCAACCCCTCAAGATACCCCCACACCAATTCTGACGGCAACCCCAATCCAGTGTGAAGAGCAGACCGAAGAAGATAAACTGCAAAAGATTCTGGCTTTGTACTATGAGAGAATTCCGAAAGGCATAGCCTCTTCCGGAGAAAAGAATAATATTTTAGATTTTCTGGGATATGAGGGTTATGATGAATTTGCCTGTGGCGGTTACCAATCCAAGGTGCTCAATTTCCTTAATTCACTCAAATTCAGCAAAGACCCCTGTGAACAAGCATTGTTAGAGAAATGGGAATATGGTCCAATACAAGCATGGTGGGGTGGTCATCAGGCAGTGGTCATTTATCCCTGGGCAACCAATTGGATGGAAACCGGTATCGTTCTTGATCCTTGGATTACGCAATTTCCTGCGGATTACAAAGTAAAGGACTGGGCAATATATTTCAGTGTTGCAGGTTTGGGAGGAGAACCAGGCCGGGTGATCGATTGGACAGTGGATGGATCATTCATTGGGATTAGCCCCAGTGTGGTATATCGCGATGCAGCAGCCTACCCAATGTTCAACGGGGATTATGTGCAGCCCGGCATGCAGGGTCTCACCAAAGAAGAGAACGCTTTTATCAAAACACTACCTGAAGAGAAGCAAGCGTTGTTTAAAAAATTGTCGAAAACACAGCAAAAATACTGGCTTTCGATGAGATTGGGAGGGAAGGATGCTATTCAACATGTGATGGCGGATTGTCCGTTAGTGCTTTATGTAACCGATGCAAATGGCTATCGCAGTGGAATTGCCAGCGATGGGATTTATTATGAACTGGAAGATGTGCTTTTCAGTGCCTTTCCCTTGCAAGATGGAACGACTTTTACCGAGCTGATCTATCCACTCGGTGCTGGCTATCGTCTGGTCATGGAAGGCACCGGGGAAGGCCAGGCATATGTGATGGTACAGGATTGGGTCGATTTCGAGCGCGATGGGCAGGGGGTAGCGCTCTATCAACTGGCTGTTACAGATGGTGTGTTGTATGAGTTAATGGCAGCCAAGGAAGCTCTAGTTTGGGATGAGGGATCTATTCAACCCGAGCTACTTGCAATGGGATCAGAAGCAACCTGGTTCAATCAACTCCCTGGGTTAGCAGAAGTAGGTGATCAACCAGAAAGCAATTCCCTTCCTTCCTGGTTGCCGGGGTGGCGGGTACTCTTTCTGGGCGGGTTCATCGGTCTCATACTAGGAGTAACCGGATTAGTGGTGCTGGGTGTGCTCATTGTTCCAGATTTCCTGGCAAACCGCAAAGCTCGCGTCGCCAACCAGCAAAATACCAACAAAACTAAATGGGTTTTTGCTATCATCATCCTTGTCATCTCATGCCTGGTGATAATGTGCAGTGCAGCCAGTCTGTACGCTGGTATTACCGGCAGGTAGATTTATTATTGAGTTTCACCTTTATCCATACCCTCTGTGTATCGACTATCAACAGTCAGCTTTTAGGAATCAGCTGTCAGCCTTGAGCGATGAGCTCAATCACTCCCGCAGCAGTTTTTGTACATCTCCCCCGCGTGATTGTATGAATTCGGCTGCTTCCTCCCGGCTGATGACGCGGAAGGTATCGGAGGTGCCGGTGATACCAGCGATATTCCAATCGATATGATCATCGCGGATCCACTCCCAGGTGTATGGGACGCATTGGTAGGTCTTTCCGGTTTTGTCCTTTTTGAAGAGCACCTCTTCGTTTTTAAGGAAGAAGCACTTGATCAGTGTACCCGGAACAGCGTTTGTCATGTCCCAACCGACCTTGGGAACGCGTTTTTGTGGTCTGGCGCACATGAATTGGAATTTACCTCCGTGTCATTCCATTTCATTTTAGCATGAATTAGCTCGTGGCTGACTGCTGGTCGCTCATAGGGTTCAGAATTTAGCCTAACTTAGCACCTGTAACACAATGGAAAGCAACCTGAAAACAGAAACCGTCCAAAGGACTCCGAGATATTTCCGAGAAGAAGTCCTTACCATCCACGCTTTAAGGTTGAATACTTCACGTACTTTGCTCACTTTGCGTCCCTGAGATACAATAAATACAACATCACCTTTCAGGAGGCTTACCATGGCAGAGATCAAATTTGAAATTATAAAACGAATTGGTGTGTTATCCACATCCAGCAAAGGTTGGACAAAGGAGCTGAATCTCGTCTCGTGGAATGACCGCGATCCCAAGTACGACATCCGAGAATGGTCACCAGACGGGACGACGATGGGCAAAGGCGTGACACTGACCGCGCAGGAGCTGGAAGCATTGCGCAAGCTGTTGAATGATCCTGTAGCGCATGACTGATCCAATCTACGACGACATCATCCAGGATGGACGGCCAATCCGTGTGATCTGGCGGGGAGCGGAATTTATCCCCCCACGTCCAATGGTGACGCAAGCCAGCAGGGTGTGCTTCATAGTGGATGGCAGGGTGGTTTTGGTAACCAAAGATGGAATTTCATGGCAGCTGGTGAGTGGGCATCCCGAACCGGGGGAGAACATTGAGCATGCATTTGTGCGCGAGGTAGCGGAAGAAACCGGTGCAAAGGTGCTGGAAATGCGCTATCTGGGTCCACAGGAGGTGAATGACCCAGGTAATCCTGAAGGGAAGAAGGTTTATTTCCAGGGGCGTTTCAGGGCAAACGTGCGTTTGAGGGAATTCAAACCACAATTTGAGGTGATCGAAAGGCGTTGTTTTGCGATGGAAGAAGTTAGGGCAGCCCTGGCTTGGCAAACGGTAAACGTATTGGATCAGCTCTTGTCGTTAGCTGTAGAGGAACAATAACTCACAACCTAAAGGGTTTGATATAGCTGATAACTTGTACTATCGTCAAGTTCAAGTATGTATGGCTTATTTCTTAGCTTTTAGCAATGAGCCATCAGAAATTAGCTCTTCTTCACCCCTGTTCATGATCCGGCAGCAGATCCTCCATATTGTGGATGATGGGGATCAGATAACTAGTGAACATGGTCAGGATCATGAGGGTTCCAGCGATGACCATGATCAAGGCCATCCCGGAGCCGGGCGTGGTACCTACCAACCCGCCAAAGGTGCTGGAGAGCCAGGTTTGCGAAAGCATGGCGGGTTCCATGATGTGATCCGCAAGCAGTCCGCCCAGGATGGGGGTGAAGGTATCCGGGAACCAGGGCGACAATGAAAATGGCGATGGTAACGGCAGCAGCAGTGGTCAAAATGGGGGTAGTGGAGGCAAAGGTGGAGATAATGGCGGCGGAGGGGGCGGCGGCGGTGGTGGAGGAGGAGGTTAATCCATAATCACTTTTTCTCAAACGTAGGGTGCATAGGTGATGCACCTTTTTTTTTATTTCTTCTAAGAAATATCGTTGATGATTACCCGTAGTAGGGATGAAGGATCGGATAATTTTCTCTGATTTCCATTCAACATTTCGACATCCGATCCTTAATTCCTACATTTGGAAATACGGTACGCGGCTGCTTGGGATTATCACAGAAAATCATTTTTATTCACCCATCCTATTTCAAGGTATATAATAAAATCAGATCCCATCAAAGGAGTTATCATGCAATCTTATAAACACAGACAATTTGGCACATTAATGGTCACCGGGTTGGGGCTAGGCCTTATCATGATGCTCCTGATACTATTCAGAACCCCTCCCGGACCGGCTAAACTCATCACTGTGCTGGTATCTCTACTGATTTTTTGTAGCCTGTTATTATTCTGGTCACTCACCGTCGAAGTAAAATCCGATTATATTCTGGTTTTCTTTGGTTTTGGTATCATCCACAAAAAAATCTCTCTTTCCGTAATTGACCAGGTGAATGTTGTGAGCACCCCATTTTATTACGGCTGGGGGATCCGTCCAGCTCCACGTGGCTGGATGTTCAATGTCTCCGGATTCGGTGGTGTGGAGCTTATTTTTAAAAATAAAGAGCGTTTTCGCATTGGCAGTGATGAACCCGAGTTTCTCGCGAATGAAATCCAGAAACAAATGCTCTGGGTGGTAAACAATGGCCAGTAAAAACCAGGGTAATTACCCGCCCAGCAAATTATTGCAAAGGTTATATCGCATACCGGTTTTTTTCTATAGGTGGGGTTTAGGTTGGCTGTTTGGTAAACGCTTTGTCCTCTTCCAGCATATTGGCAGGAAATCCGGCAAACACTACCAGACCGTGGTGGAAGTTGTTGAGATTGAGAAGGATACTGGTAATGTGATTGTGGTTGCTGGTTACGGTAGCCAAACCCAATGGTATCAGAACCTTCAACTTATGCAATCCACCACTATCCAGCTTGGAAAACACAAATTTAAGGTCAGCATTAAAATGCTCTCACCGGAAGATGGCGCAGATATCATGGCGCACTATTACCAGCGGTATGGCAAGGTCACCGGGATGCTTTTTTCGGTACTGGGTTATGAATGGGATGGCACAGAGCAAGGTGCACGCCAGGTCGCTAGGGATCATTTGCGCTTTGTGAAATTTATTAAGTGACTATCGAACATCAAATTTATTTAATACTTGATCAAAATTAAATATTCCAATACCACTTGTAGAAGATCAAGCTGGGTCTTTGAATCACCTCATTTCATCATGGTAATCTTTCTATTAGCAATTTCCACTTATCAAACTTGAATCTCCGCCATAAAAAACTCGAATATTCTTGTCTGAGCGCTATTATGAGCGTTTACTTTGGCATGGTTATTCGAATGCCAGTAATCTCCTGAATAAAATTGGTCGAATCCAAAACGATTAATGGATGTCGTAATTCATAACTCCATAAACCACCGATCAAGTCGCCAAGACACTGCAAAACACGATAATATTCCATTTTTTTATTATCCAGTGGAATCTGTGCCTGATAAGCTTCAAGATATAATTGCGCACTCATTTTCCAATCAACGGATGAGAACTCTGAGCCAGCCAGATATTTTGCCTTCACCTTTAAAATTTGCATTGTGCTGGCAACATCCAAAGCCGGATCAGAAATTGATAAGTGCCAATCTAACACACCGGTTACTTTTCCGTCCTGAAGAAGAATATTATATGGATGAAAATCATTGTGACATAGCACCTGATTCTGAGATTCATTGGGAAAGTTCTTAATCAACCAATCAGCAATATCTTGAGTCCAAGTACATTCTTTTTGAGCCTTTGCCATATCATCTTTAACATTTTTCCTGTACCAATTCTGATTAAAACCTTTTTCCGTAAAAGCTTTAATTAGCGGATTCGGATCAATCTTGTGCAAGGCAGCATGTAATTGTCCAAGCATTTCTGGCCAATTCGCTTGGTGAGCCTGCAGCATAGGTTTCCCGGGTAAAAAATCCATAATAAAAAAAGCACCACCAAGAATCGTCTTATCCAAACATATCAGGTGCGCTCTAGGTACAGGATAGCCTGCATCTGCCAGCGCATTTTGCACATTACTTTCCCATGCCACTTCTTCAGGATTTCGATATTCTGGATATAATCGCAACACCATGCGCTTATCGAGATCTTTTGCCCCTTTCAGCTGGAACTGATACGTTGCGGTTTCTATTCCTCCCCGTAACTGAGTCAGAGGATTTTCATACACAATAGAGGAAATATTGAGTTCAGATCTCAAATAGCCTATGATTTTCTCTGCGATCTGATCCGTCTTATTATCTTCGGTTTGATTCATTAGATTTTTCCTTTTTGGTCATATAATTCGATTTTTCACTCATATGCCAGGACATCTCGGATCGTCAAGCGAACTGCATTACGTGCAGGAATCAGGCAGGCAATGGTTGATAGAACCAGCACAATGCCAAGCCAGATAAATAATCCCTGAACAGAGAAAATATAGACGATTGGAATTGTCATCAGCGCCTGGCCTAAAGAGTTGTCCAAAAATTGAGTGATTGGGATAGCAACCAGAGCACTCAATCCCCAGCTGATCAGACCGATCAATAGTCCTTCCATTAAAACAAGGCGGAAGATTTCGGCATTACCAGCACCGATCGAACGCATCACGCCAATCTCTCGGGTCCGTTCCAAAACATTCATACCCATTGTGCCCATTAAACCCAACCCGCCAACAATGGCAATCAACATTCCCATGGCAACCAACAGGGAAATGAGTATATTGACAACTGATCGTTGTTGCCCGATGATTTCATTTCCTGTTTCTAAAGTTGATTTCAAGCCCAGGTCACTCAATCGGGTCTGGACAGTCATAAGTATTTCTTCCTGACGCTCCTGGGTATGGAGATCTGTGACAAGTTTTAATTGATTTGCTTGCATTGGATCCCCATCGATTAATGCTAATCCCTCAGGCGCAATATAAGTTATCGGAGCAGGATATGTTCCTGACATGCGAAAGATTCCCACCACCTTGAAAAGTGTGTCTTTATCATGCCAGCGAAGTTGAACTTCATCCCCAACCTTGACTTCGGGACGAAGATTAACAAAGTGGTTTGAAACCACAATGGCATTTTCATCGCCTGCTTGAAGCCAACGCCCATCGATTAAGATGGGAGTGAGCAGGTCAGTATCTACAGGAGGAATATATAAGGTAATCAGGTCTGTGTTTATTCCATCCGGTCGAACGATGTTTGCATTAAAAGAAGTCCAGCTTTCAATATGGGTGATACCCGGTATGTCAGCAACCGCTGCTTGTAATTCTTCGGTTGAATAAAAATTGGCAAAGGTGGCATTCACGTCACTTTGGAAGTACGAAAATGATCGATTAACTTCCGTGTACATGGATTCCCGCACGCCCAGCATGGCGATAAAGATAGCCCCACCAAGAATTAAAGTAGCAAGCGTCAGAATGAGACGGGCTTTCCTTCGAAAGGTATTGCGGATGGAGAGGATCAATGGGCGAGGTAACCATGGTATCGTCTTTAGTATCCAATCCACCAACCCAGGATGCCCATTGGCATTCAAACCATAACTGGTGATTGCCTCGCGAACGGTTTTTTTTGCTCCAGAGACGATTGGAATCAATGCGCCAGCGATCGGAACAAATAGTCCTATCATGAGTTGCACAAGAATTGTTTCAGCAGGAACTACAAAAGGAGAGGGATTTGCATTGAGCATACCAATCAACCAGCGTGTAAATCCATAGGACGCGAATATACTCAATGGAACGGCTATCAGTAACGCAATCAATCCAAAAGCAATAACCAATCCCAAATAAATGCCTGCTACTTGCGCGAAGGTTGCTCCAATTGCCTTGATAATACCAATATGCTTGATCTGTTGACTCATCAAGGAGGAGATTGTATTGGTAACCAAAAAGGTGCTCAATAACACAATCAACACACTTAATGCACCTAAAAGCGCCATAATGGTATCAACAGTAGCCTGGGCAGGAGGTTGACCGGGACGATTGACATTTACATTGTAGACTGTAAAACCATTTGCCTTGACTACTTCGGCAATTTTTTCAGACATTTGCCGAACATGATCAACATCTGTGTGGGAACCTGTCGTCACCAGATTGACAAAGTTGTTCAGATTCGAACCACCCAGTTTTTCCATTTCAGCCGGAAGTACAAACCCACTTGTTTTACTGTTGAATTTAAATGGATTTGACTGAACATCATGAACAATTCCAGCCAATTTCAGCGTGACGACCTGACCATCCTCAAGAGTCAATTTCACTGAGTCTCCTGTTTTTAACCCAAGGCCAGCCGCTCCCTGTCGTTCCAGGTAGATTTCACCTTCTTTGAGGGAATCTTTGCCAGATTCTAAAACAATTTTGTCGACTTCAATCGAATCAATCGAATCAATACTGTTTAAGTTGATCTCAAACAACTTGCCACTGGGGGATGCAATTTTTACCCAGAGATTATAGCTGGCATCAATACTTTCGACTTCAGGAAGACCACTTATTTCTTCCAGCAAGTTGTCATCAAAATCCTGTGTATAAAGACGTGAGGTGTGCGGGTTTGTGGAAAAAAAATCCAAATCCATATCATGTTTGATAATGATCCTGGTGCTGATCATGATTCCGACGGCAAAAATTCCAACACCAATAGAAAGGGCAACAAGGATCGAGCGGACTTTATTAGTCCATAAATCCGCAAATATTTTCTTGTAAATAGCAGACATTTTCTATTCCTTTCCTTCACTGATTGATTGGTTCTCTGCCAAACGTTCAGATACTACGTTTTGTATTACCGTCTTAAATTCTGGCGATTCATTTAGAAGCTTCTGGAAGAGTTCCTGGTCTAGCGCCAATGCCTGTAATGGAGCGTCCGGAATTGCCCGGACAGTTGCGATGGTTCGTTTATTAGTAAATAAAGAAATTTCTCCGAAGTACTTACCAGGACCCATCCGGTCCACAACCACATCCACCCCGTTTGGCCTGCGAAGGGTTACTTCAGCTATTCCATCCGTGACGATGTAAAAGAGTTTGTCAGGTGAAGTTTTCATGAATAATGGTCTCACCTGCAGCAAATTTTGTTTTCTTGGCTTTTCGACTTACTTCGAGCATTAATGTCGGGGATAAAACCGGAAGCGCTTTTGCCACATACTCATTTACGACTTCACCATCTGCGATAATCACAGTTCGTTCTACTCTACGAGCCATACCACCATCATGAGTTACCATGACAACTGTTTTGCCTTCCTCGGTCAGCTTTTTGAATAGATCGAAGACCGCATCGGCTGTTTTTGAATCCAGATTTCCTGTTGGTTCATCTGCAATAATGATCGGGGGGTCATTCGCTAATGCCCGAGCAATGGCAACTCGTTGTTGTTGACCACCGGAGAGCGTAGCTGGTAATTTATGTGCATGATCAGCCATGTCTACCAGATCCAATAACTTCATTGCTCTTGAATGTCGTTCTTTTGGAGTATAGGTATGGCAAAAGTCCATGGGTAAGCGCACATTATCAATGATGGAAAGGTTGGGGAGTAGTTGAAAGAATTGAAATACAATCCCAAGATTTCTCCCTCGCCAGCTTGCCATTTTATTCTCATTCAGAGTATGAACGGGAACATCGCCTACCAAAACTTCTCCACCAGAAGGGCGATCAATGCCAGTGATCATATTGATAAGGGTCGATTTTCCACTCCCAGACTTGCCGATAATGCCAACAAATTCACCGCGTTTAATATTTAAATCAATTGTTTTCAGCGCATGAAAATTTCCTGCAGCACTTTTGAAAGTTTTTTCTACCTGGTGAAGCTCAATCAGAGCTCCATCCTTTTTTTCATTTGATTGTTTTTTTGTCTGGATCGGGTACATTTTTTTCTCCTTTAGCTTCTTGTCTCAATTATTTTGTGATTGATTTTGAATTGAATAAATTATTTCTCTTCTTCCTGACATGTCATCGAAACTAATGTAATCCCCAGGCTACTAAGGCGCGAAACCACACCATAGACCGCAGATTTATCAGGAAGATTTCCAGTTAGAATTGTGTCACCGGTGTTGTTAGATTGGATTTCCAATTCTCCAAACCAATCCGCCCAGCTCGGATCCAACACCCCTTTGATTTGAATTTTTGTTTGGATCATATTTTCATTCCTCGTATTGGCTCTAAATGCCCAGGAGCAGGTAGTTCCTTCTATTCACGTGCGTGGAATATTGACTTTGCTTTTGCCAGTCAGCTGCAAGTTTCTTTCTGGCATGGTATAAGCGACTTTTCACTGCATTTTTAGAAATGTCCAGGATCTGACTAATTTCTTCCTCAGAACATTCATGCCAATATCGTAAAATAATTGACGCTTGATCTATATCTGGAAGTCCATTGAGTAATTCTTGTACTTGTTTTTGCTTTTCTTTTTGCATAAATATCGATTCAGGATTTGGTAAATGGTCTGGCACGATTTCGTCTACATAATCATTAATCTCAATCATTGGGATTTTCCTTTTTCGGTGTTGATCAATACAATAATGGGCGGCTATGGATAACAACCAGGTAAGAAAAGAGCGTTCAGGATTATATTTATAAATGGATTGATACGCCCTCCAAAATGTTTCCTGGGTTGCATCCTCAGCTGATTCAAAATTTCCTAACATTCTGTAACACAGGTTGAACACAGGTCTTTGAAAATTATCAACAACAGTACCAAAAGCTACCTCATCGCCTTCCTTAATATTTTTCATGATAACAGGTGTAATTTCGTTCATCTGCTCTCCATTTGACTAGATCTTTTGAATGGATCCTCAATCTTCCGCTTCAATATCAGTCTATCCAAAGCAACCAAAGAAGTAATGAGGTAAAAGGATTAATCCAGGGATTAAAAAAGGTTTGTGAAAATATCACAAACCCTTAATGTACTGATTCTTTAATTTTTATTTTATTGACATGCGTTCATGCGTATTTTTACCCACCTATAGTCTGTTATGAACAGCAAGTTTTCCGATGTTTCAATATACAAGATTTCTTCTTCACAAGGAAGTCCGCTATTCTTTGCTTCGTGAACAAATAGCAGAACCTTTCATCATTTCGCTTTTAAGATTGGATCTCTTCTCTTTTAAAGAGTACGTCATTGTAGCTGTTACGAACAGCCAAATGATAAAACTGCCTATTGTTATTCTTTCAAGAACTCCAAAGAATGGAAAATCCATACCCAGGATAGGCGTGGATCCACCGGATATCAGTATGATCGCAAATGTTGCCAGTGAATACCCGCAATAATATTTCATCGCCAAATAATTCTTGAACCATAATCCTATTGCAACAATCGCGATCATTGTTCCAAGCGCTGCAATACCAGCGAGAACGATGTGCATCGTACCCGCAAATGTAACTGCAGGTCCACCCGGATCCTGTGGAAAGAAGAGCTCCAGTAGCAAACCAATAAAACCAACGATTGCCAAAGAAATCGCACCGAGTGTGCCACTTACCTTTCGGCCAGTGGATTTTTTTACCATTTGGTACATGCCAATGCCAAAAATAATACACAACAGGTTGTAGATAATGAACATTGAACTAAGTAACAACTTATTCGGTGCACCTGCGGCGACTAATTCACTGATTGCTGCTGTAACATGGCTATAGCCGGGTCTGAGAATTCCGCCGAGAACAACAGTTCCAATATAGATCATCGATGCAAGCATTCCTGATAACGCAAAATATTTTTTCATTTTTTCTCCAATTATTAACAGATATTTTTTTGAATGGATCATCGTTCTTCCATTGCAATATCAGTCTACTGTAAGAACCAATAGTAGTAATGGGGTAAATGGATTAATCCAGGGATTAACTATTGGGATGGGAAGCCCATTAGCACCCTATGTGTCCTGGATTGTTCAGATCTTATTTGATCAAATTGAGAAGTCGTGCTTTGTTGACCGCCTGTACCCTGCTGTGCACACCAAGTTTCCCAAATATGTTCTGGGTATGCGATTTTAAGGTGTTGGGCGAGAGATATAATCTGGATGCGATTTCGGCGTTCGAAAAGCCCTGTGCTAATAAAACCAACACTTCAATTTCACGGCTGCTGAGTGGCTCAATCAATCCATCGATGGACCCGATCAAGCTGTTTTTGGGTTGTAATTCGTCAGATTCCACTGAGACGTTCGTTAAATTAGGGGTGAGGTTATCGATATCCAATATTTTCTGAATATAGTTCGGCATCATCCCCATTTTTTTTGCTTCTAAAAGCATACGAATGAGGATTGGATTCTGATCAATGATTTTCAGGTAACCTTTGCTTTCGGCATTCGATAATGCAAATTGAAGAGATTTCCAGGTATATTCTTTTTGCCCCTGAATATAATATGCCTGGGCTTGTAACAGAGATAGATAGATGACCCGATGGATTAATTTGTTTTCTATCGCCACTTTCAACATTGGCTCTATCACCCCCAGTGCTTCTATCGTGTTACAAAGTGTGATTTGAATTTGAGCCCAGGCTGAATAGACAGCATGATCGGATTCATCATTCCATACCGGACCAATGCCTGGGATGACAATATCCGGCCCGATCTCCGGAATATTTGATTGAGCCCAGCTCACTGCATTTCGGCGTACCACAGGATCTTCTGGATTTAGTTTTAAATCATATAGGGTTCTGATTGCCTGTGTACAGTACTTAATATCTGGCCATCGCATATCCAATCTTCGTAAACTATCATATATCCCCTGTACATCATCCTTGATATAACATAACCGAGCCAGAGCAAGATAACCCGGAACTTCTTCCCTTGGCATCCATTGGCCCACAGCCAGGCCTTTTCTAAGGAGTTCTTCAGCTTGAGAAACCTCATTCAGTTCAAGATAAGCGCATCCCAATGCCTGATCCAAAAGAGCAATAGCAGGTAGTTCCTGGATGGGATTATCAAAATATGCTTCATATTCTTTCTTTTTCTGTTGGCAAAAATCAACAGTCTCTTGAAGTTTGCCCTGCGATAGAAGTCCATGGGCACGATGATATTCTGCCACCACAGCGCCAAAAAAATTGCCACCACTGATTGCAACACCAGCCACATGCTGAAATTTTCTTTCAGCATCTTCAGCATCGCTACGAGCCTGGCTGGCATAACAGATATCCAATAAACCGACAGAGAGTCCGGTAATATCTTCGGGGGGTAGTTGATCATACGCTTGTTGACCCAGATCAACCAGCGCCTTTGGGTTGGCATGTTTTCTTGGTTCTGTCATCAGTATAAAAGATCGTAGTAAGGTGAGTTGTCCAGTCACCCAGGCCAGTTTGTTTACCGGTTTTGCCCCTGGAACAAGTGTTATTTGAACTTCCGGATCAATTTCCGACAAGGCTGCATCAGCCTGTTCAATCCGGATTCTGGCTGCAGGAAAATCATCTTTCTTAAAGGCAATGATCAATGCCCAACCATGGTAAATACATAATGCATGACGATTGCTAATGATCTTTTCTGGAAAATTTTGACACCAATTGGAGACTGTGCCAACCTGGCTATGAAGAATCATATTCCAGGCATGTCGTTCTACCAGTTCGGCTGCATAGATCCAATCTTGCGACTGAAAGGCATGCTCAACGGCTTCGAGAATAAATCCGTTTAACTCAAACCATTGACTGGCTCGACGATGTAAATCAGGGATTTTTTCTGGTTCGATCTGTCTCAATGAATGTCGTAATAAATCAGAGAATAGGTGATGGTAGCGAAACCATTGACGATTGTAATCCAATGGAATCAGGAAAAGATTTGAATTTTCAATCCTTTTTATGAGCGTTTTAGATTGAATTCTATCAACATCAAAATTCCCATACATCTCTTCCAGAATAGAATCACACAGAGATGCACAGAATCGAGACAGAATTGATGTGGCTAATAAAAATGTCTGAATCTCTGTGGGTTGATTTTTGACCACTTCTTCCATCAGATAATCCAGAATATACCGGTTACTGCCCGTAAAGGATTTAATAAAAGTAGTCGGATCAGGATCAGATTTAATGGATAACCCAGCTAATTGTAAACCAGCTACCCAGCCCTCGGTTTGCTGCTCTAACAACTGAATATCGTTGCGTGTCAACGACTCAATACCCATTCCTTCTTTTAAGAAATCTTCTGCTTCAAGTGTGGTGAATTGCAAATCAGATTGGCGAATTTCAACAATTTGTCTACGAACCCGTAACCTGGAGATTGGAATGGGTAAATCTTCTCTGGAGATTAATATCAAATTCATTTGAACAGGTTGGTGCTCTATTAGAAAATTGAATAATCGTAAAATAAGTTGATCTTTTAAATGATGGCAATCATCCATCACCAATAAAAATGAGAGCGACAAAGCAGCAATTTCATTGATCAAATGTGCCATTACATCCATATATACAGCTTCGCGGTCTGAAGAATCAGCCGTTTGTATGCGTTTAAATTGATCTATACCTAAGGATTCATCTATCTTTTGTAATGCTCCCACCAAATAGCTGAGGAATTGTTTGGGATCATTGTCGTTCACATCCAATGAAAGCCAGGAAAAAGGAAGTGTTTGATGTCTAAGCCAGGCACTGACCAGGGTTGATTTTCCAAATCCAGCGGGTGCCGTTACCAAAACCAGTCGAGAACCCATTATCAAACCTTGATCCAAGGTGTAAATCTAAACGAGGTCGATTTGTTAACCGACCAACCGTCAGTGGATTATGAAATTTCGTTGAGATCAGAGAATCTAGCAAGTTGCCCTTTTATCAGGTGGGAGGAAAGATCATTGATATTGAATAATTATAGCAATTAAATCATGAATTTAAGTCATATCAAACTCATCATGTAAACGAAATGTCTTCAGTGCTCTGGGTTATCGGTGAAGCGCTTCATAAAACGGGCATAGCAATACGTGCAACTATCCTGGCAACCCACGTAGGGGTTGATCACGTACGGAAAGATCTTGGATTTCGAAAGGATGCTTTCGATTGGATTTCTTTGATGACCATGCGATAATTATATGATATTGTCAAATGAACACTGTCTCCAATTATGTCTTGACAAATATCAATCTGAAGAAAAGAAAAATTATTAAAGGAGATCTATGTCAACTACATATCGTTTTTCGTTTGGTCCCTGGAATATTCATACGGGAGCTGATCCATTTGGACCTGAAGTACGGGAGGAATTCGCCTTCGCTGAAAAACTTGAATTTTACAAACAGCTTGGTTTTGATGGAGTTCAATTCCATGATGATGATATTGTCGCCAATGCAGATGATCCCTGGGCAAAACAAGAAAGCGACGCCAAGAACATTCGCAAATTACTGGATGAGCATGGACTGATCGCGGAATTCGTTGCTCCGCGCTTATGGGAACATCCTTTGACCATTGATGGTGCTATCACTTCTAATTCACCCGAAGCCAGAAAATATGCTTTTGACCGTTCGAAACGAGCGATTGATATTGCCCAGATTGTCGGAACCAAAAATATTGTTCTGTGGCCAGCGCGGGAAGGTACGTATATGCGCGAAGCGAAAGACCCTGTTGCATCTATTGCTCGATTAGTCGAATGGTTGAATAGTATGTTGGAGTACAACAAAGATATTCGTATTCTCGGTGAAATGAAACCAAATGAACCCATGGATCAGGCCTATCTCCCGACCACTGGCCACTTTTTAGGTCTCGTAAGCCTGACGATTGATCCCTCTCGTGTTGGTACATTAATTGAATCCGCACATGCAATTCTTGCAGGATTGGATCCTTCCGATGAAATGGCGTATGCACTTTACCAGAAAAAATTGTGGTCAGTGCATTTAAATGATCAAAATGGTCTTGAAATTCGATGAGGATAAGTCTTTTGGTGTCGTGGATATCCGGCGTGCATTCAATCAGGTCTGGGTATTGGAACGTAATGGATATGGACAAAATGGCGAAATGATCGGTCTGGATGTGAAAGCTCTCAGAACACAGGTTAAGGAAAAATCCACCAAACATTTGCGAAATAGCCGTGAAATTTTCCTCCGCCTGGTAGATCTAGTCAGATCGCTTGATGTAGCTATGGTTGAACAATTAAGGTCAACACGTGATTATGAGGAATTAGATATGTTAATTGTCAATCACCTTTTGGGTGGATGAGATCTTACTAAGAAACAAAAAATCAGTTCTTGTTTATGGAAACTGTTGCCAATTTAAACTCAGGGTTTTCCCTGTGGTCATAAGATTATTTTTCTGAAAACCACCTGTTTTGTGGTATATCCGGTTAATTTTCACATGGTGTAGTTGCCGTGCCACCAAAACAAAATTTATAAGGGAATATTTTAACCAATTTCCAGAAATAGTGATGAATTTCACAAAATGTCTTGTTTTTTTATTGACATGATATTATATATTCTTATAATTATTGATAAGTTTTATCTGCTGTGAACTAATTCTTTTTTCTTTAGAACCATCACCCTTCCATCATTGCATAACAAATATCATTGTTGATTATTGGTACATCTTCATTTTTCCGACAGAGAGATCGGACACCATGTCCACCTTGTCACTTATTGATGAGCTTTTAATCTTTCGTTCTATCGAATTTCATTCTCCAGGAATCCAGACAATAAAAGGAGTGTAGTATGAAAGGATCAAGGGAATTAAGCCGACGAGAATTTCTGAAGGCTTCCGTCGTATTCTCCGGTGGGCTGATCATGCCCAAATCGTTTTTCTCCCTCCCAGTGACAATGCAACTGCACAAACCCATTGGAGAATCAGCAACCATTTGCTGCTTCTGTGGTGTGGGATGTGGAGCGATCGTTGCCTCACAGGATGGACGCGTCATCAATCTGGAGGGTGACCCAGATCATCCCATCAACCAGGGCAGTCTTTGTCCAAAGGGTATGGCAATGGCGCAAATCAATACCGTTGATGGAGTCGTAAATCCTCACCGTGTCCAAACAGTCAAATACCGCGCTCCAGGCAGTAATAAGTGGGAGGAAAAAGATTGGGACTGGGCTCTCAACCGCATTGCCCAGCGAATCAAAAAAACCCGCGATCAATATTTAATTGAAACAGACTCAGAGGGCAGAACAGTCAACCGCCTGGAAGCCATCGCTTCTCTAGGTGGGGCTGCACTGGACAACGAGGAATGTTCTCTAGTTACGAAAGCAATGCGCTCATTGGGCCTGGTGTATTTCGAACACCAGGCACGTCTCTGACACTCTTCAACCGTTGCGGCTCTGGCAGAGTCGTTTGGAAGAGGAGCAATGACAAATCACTGGAATGATATCCAGAATAGTGATTGTGTTTTTATTATCGGAAGCAATGCAGCTGTAAATCACCCCGTTTCCTTTAAGTATGTTGTCAAAGCTAAGGAAGAAAATGATGCAACACTGATCGTAGTAGACCCGCGCAATACCCGCACCGCTGCGTTGTCAGATATTTATGCACCACTTCGTTCTGGCACCGATATCGCGTTCATAGGCGGTATGATCAAATGGGTGCTGGAGGATATTGAGGTTAACCCTGATCTGTACAACATGACTTACATCACCGAGTACACCAATGCAGCAACCCTGGTAAATCCAGACTTTAAAACCGCGGCTGAGTTAGATGGAAAGTTCTCCGGTTTTACACCCGGCAGCAATCCTGATTTTGGTAAATATGACCGGGAAACCTGGTCTTTCCAGACGGATAGCGAAGGCATTCTATTGAGAGATCCAACATTGAAAGATCCCAATTGTGTTTTTCAATTATTGAAAAAACAATATGCGCGTTATGACCCTGATACAGTCTCAAGCGTGACCGGAACACCGAAAGAAACCTTCCTGCAAGTTGCCGAAACCTACGCCCGTAAGACAGGACCCGCCGGAAAATCCGGAACAATCATGTATGCCATGGGTACAACACAACATACCCACGGTACACAGAACATCCGCTCTTATGCCATCCTGCAATTATTGTTGGGAAATATCGGTGTTGCTGGTGGCGGCATTAATGCCCTGCGTGGTGAATCAAATGTTCAGGGATCTACCGATCATGGCATGTTATTTAACAGCATGCCTGGTTACCTCAAAGTCCCAGAAGCGAGTGACCTTACCCTGGCAGACCATAATAAACGCGCTACACCTGTTTCTTCCGATCCTAAAAGTGCTAATTGGTGGCAAAATTATCCAAAATATATGACCAGTCTGCTAAAATCCTGGTATGGGGACAATGCAACAGAAGAAAACGACTTCGGTTTTGGTTGGCTTCCAAAAATTAATCCCGGTTCCAACTACTCCCATATTGCTCTCTTTGAGGCGATGTTAAAAGGCGATATTAAAGGACTTTTCTGCTGGGGACAGAATCCTGTCGTCGGTAGCCCCAATGGTCATGCAGTTGTCGAAGCACTCAAAAAACTGAACTGGTTGGTGGCGGTTGACCTATGGGATACGGAAACTGCAAGTTTTTGGGATATGCCCGAATTAAATCCTGCCAATATTAACACAGAAGTCTTCCTGCTTCCAGCAGCGGCATTCAATGAAAAGGAAGGCACCGTGATCAACAGCGGTCGCTGGAGCCAATGGCGTTGGAAAGCAGTTGAACCAGTTGGGGAAGCCAAAGCTGATCTGGAAATTATCACCGAATTAATGGTAGAGATCATCGATCTCTACGAGAAAGAAGGCGGTCCGGTTGCTGAAGCGCTCACCAAACTACGCTGGAAAGGCTGGTATGACAACCCGGTTGGAAAGAATGGTGCAGAAAGTCTGGTTGACCTGGTTTCAAGAGAAATTAATGGCTTCGCGGAAGAAGAAATCCTCAACCCGGATGGCACTGTTCAATACGAAAAAGGTGATTTGTTGTCATCTTTCGCCCACTTATTAATGGATGGAAAGACCTCCTCCAGTAACTGGCTCTACACCCAAAGTTACAATAAAAAAGATGGCAATCGCCAGAAATGGCGTGATAATGTCGATACTCATCCGGCTGGTATAGGTACTTATGCAAATTGGGCATGGTGCTGGCCGCTCAATCGCCGTATCCTTTACAATCGGGCATCCGTTGATCTGGATGGCAAGCCGTGGGATCCGGAAGACTATGTAATCAACTGGAATGGGGAAGCCTGGGAAGGTGACGTACCTGATGGTGGATGGCCGCCTATGAATCAGGAGGGTACCCGTTATGCGTTCATCATGAAACAACACGGTTTTTCTCACATCTTTGGTAATGGACTGGTAGATGGGCCATTTGCGGAACACTATGAACCGCTTGAGAGTCCGGTAAGCAACCAGCTATCCAGCACGCAGGTCAATCCTGTCGTAAAACTCTGGCGGCCTAATGAGATTGGGACTTCTGACAAATACCCGATTGTGTGTACCACCTATCGATTGACCGAACACTGGCAGGCTGGCCAGATGACCCGCAACCTGCCTTGGCTGGGAGAACTCATGCCTAAGATGTTTGTGCAGATCAGTGAAGAACTGGCAGCCGAAAAGGGTATCTCCGGAGGAGACGTTGTGACAGTCGATTCAAAGCGCGGTGCTGTTGAGTGTGCCGCCATCATAACGAAGCGATTGAAACCCTTAATCATTGATGGAAAACCTGTTCACCATATTGCACTACCCTGGCATTGGGGATTTAAAGGTCAATTCACCGGACAAAGCGCAAACCTTCTGACTTCGTATGTGGGTGATCCCAATACATTGATACCGGAATACAAAGCCTTTCTAGTGGATGTCAGAAAAGGAGGTTTATCATGAGTGTAGGCGCTCTGATCGATTTGACTCGTTGTATTGGTTGCCGTTCCTGCCAGGTTGCCTGCAAATCCTGGAACGACAATCCTGGTGAACAAACCAGTTTCTGGGGTGCCTATGATAATCCCCCAAGCCTGACGCCTATCACCTGGTCACTGGTCAAGTTTGCAGAAGTTGAGGTAAAGGGGGCTGTTAAGCTGGTCATGTCAAAAATTCAGTGTATGCATTGTCTCAACCCTGCTTGCATCGCTGTCTGCCCGGAACAGGTTTATCAGAAAGAAGAAAATGGCGCTGTGACGGTGGATAGTGAGAAATGTATTGGCTGTCAAAACTGCATGAAGGTTTGTCCATTTGGCGTGCCACACATTAATTGGGTCGATAACCCGAACCTTGCTTTTGTCAGTGTTGAACCACAAATGACCAAGTGTGTTTTCTGTTTTGATCGCATCAGTAATGGAATGGAGCCAGCCTGCGTGAAAGCCTGCCCCACAGATGCTCTCACATTTGGCAATCGTGACGAACTTTTAGTTGAAGCCAGAAAACGCATAGCAAAATTCCCCAATAAATATGTCGACCACATCTACGGCGAAAACGAAGTCGGTGGTACAGCCTGGATGTATCTCTCGCCCGTCCCATTTGAAGCGTTGGGCTTTGTGAGTCTTCCTGCTGAGCCAATAGACGTCTCACAATTCAAACCATCCTACCTGTATCCAGGTATTGAGAAAGAACGCGAACCAGTGTCCCCCCTAAACATTGGTGTTACCAGTGGTTTGCTCGGGGTACTTGCCGGTGCCGCCAGCATAATCGCGCTCAGACAATTACGGATGAAGAAATCAGACGTCGAAGTTCCTGAAGAGTGAAAGAGATTGCCATGACGATAAACCGAAGAGATTTTCTCAAAAAAACGGGAATTGGTCTGGGTGGTCTGCTTGTTCAACCTGATGTGAGCAAACTGAGACTCAGCTCAGAAAGCTCAGAAGGCAGTTATGGTATTTTGTTCGATGCATCAAAGTGTGTCGGATGTAAAGAGTGCCAGGTGGCTTGCAAACTGCGGCTCAATTCTCTCAACCCCGAAGAGGATATCAGCGAATATGATCTCAATCCTGCAGACCTATCCGCCTATACATGGTCATTAATCAAATTATATAAAGATGAGACAGATGACAGTCGTTCCAGCTTTGTGAAAGTACAGTGTATGCATTGTCTTCATCCAGCATGCGTGTCGGTCTGTCCGGTTGGCGCATTAACGAAATCAGAAACCGGAGCAGTGGTATATGACGACAAAAAATGTTTTGGTTGTCGTTATTGCATGGCTGCCTGTCCTTTTGATATTCCCAAGTACCAATGGGATAAGGTTTTTCCACTCATCCAAAAATGTGATTTTTGTGCTGACCGACAGGAAGCTGGGCTACAGCCTGCATGTTCCAGCGCCTGCCCGACAGGTGCACTCATGTTTGGCAAGCGGGAAGAATTGCTTGAAATTGCCAGAGAACGTATCAAAAATGACTCCCGCTATGTTGATCACATCTATGGAGAATACGAGGTCGGTGGCACCTCACAACTGTACATCTCGCATGTGCCCTTTGAGCTGCTCGGGTTCCAGGCATTGAGCACAGTGTCGTTGGCGGGGCTTACCTGGCCCTGGATGGCAGCTGTACCCGGAATTGCTGTTGTTGTCACCAGCTTGATGGGCGGTATCTACTGGGTTACCAAAAAGCGTAACCAGACACAGGAAGAGAAAAAGGAGGAATGACATGACAGCAATTGTTCAAAAAAGCAAACCTTCTTTTGGTTCTGGGACGCTTGTACTGGTAGGTCTATCAGTCTTTGGCTTTACCCTGATGATCATCCGCTGGGTGACCGGGTTGGGCGCTACAACCGCTATGATAGATGGCAGGGGCTGGGGCATCTGGATTGGTTTTGATGTCTTGTGTGGAATCGCGCTGGCTGCAGGTGCATTTAGTGTGGCTGCTGTTGTATATATCTTCCAGCTGAAGGAGTTTTACCCAATCCTGCGGCCGACGGTCCTCACCGGGTTTATCGGTTACGGCCTGGCTGCCCTGTCAATCTCAATAGACCTTGGCTTTCCGCACCGTATCTGGCATCTGTTAATCTATTGGAACGTGCACTCGCCTCTCTTTGAAGTGGGATGGTGTGTTATGACATATCTGACAGTGCTTGGGTTGGAGATTTCTCCGATTGTCTTTGAAAAATTCAACCTTAAAGCACCAATGAAACTGATACGTTCGATTACGATTCCATTGGTCATACTGGGTGTTGTCCTTTCAACCATGCATCAATCGTCGTTGGGAACACTTTTTTTGCCAATGCTATCCCGGGTTAACCCTCTTTGGTATTCAGCGATATTACCAATCCTGTTTTATATTTCTGCGATTGCTGCCGGGTTGGCAATGGTGATTATTGAAGCAACCCTGAGTTCTGCCGGATTAAATCACCGCCTTGAGGTTGGCCTGCTGGGAAAACTAGCCAAAGCAATCCCCTATGTGCTGGGATTGTATCTGGCCTTACGGATCATTGATATGTTGGTGGCTGGGGACTTGGGTTATATGTTCTCCGGAGATTTATACAGTCTTCTATTCTGGGCTGAAATGCTTCTGGGAGTGATTGTACCAATCATCTTGTTCTCGATGCCAACCACCAGGAAGAATCGGTATAGGATGTTCTGGGCAGCTATTCTTGTGGTTTTTGGATTGATCTTTAACCGCATTAATATTAGCATAATTGGCTTTGATGGCGCTCCTTATTGGCCAACCTGGCAGGAATTGTTTATTTCAATTGGTATGGTCTCAATCGGCGCTCTTGTTTTTGTTCTTGCTTCACGCTACCTGGCTGTCTTTTCAAGTCATCACCCAGAGAAAACAGAATAAAGGAAGTATACCTTCATGCAACATAATTTTCGCCAAAAGGCAATTCATTATCTTGAAGAAGCGAAAAAAAATGAGTTAGATTTGAGTCCCTATTACCAGCTTTATCAGAATCTATTACTTATTCAAGAGGAGGTAGACAACAATTTAACAACCAATCTGGAATTAGTTGATGAGAGCGTAATGAACGATCGCCTGCACTCAGGACTTCCACAGTTATCCTTTGAGCATCTATCAATCAATCCACATTTATTTTCAAAATTGGTGGAGAGAATCCTTGCTTTACTGGTCGATTATCAGGGAGAAGATGTGGACATTCCGGAATTAATAGAAGATGACCTGATCGAAAAAGCACACCATAGTTTTCAGAAAACCCAAGCCATGGAAAAACCTGATCTATTGGACCTGGCAATCGAACAAGCGCTAATGCCTTATCTGGAACACACTGCCAGGCAGGTCATGCCATATCTGGACACCAAAAAGTGGCTGCGAGGTAACTGCCCATGTTGTGGAGCGGACTCGAATTTTGCTTATTTAGACGCTGAGGGAATACGTATTCTGGTTTGTTCACGGTGTCGGTATCAGTGGCGATACAGGCGTACCGGTTGTCCATATTGCAATAACACCGATCCTAAGTCGTTACGCTTTTTTCCTGCAGGAGAGAAAAAATCCCACCGGTTGTATGTGTGTGACAGTTGTAAACGATACCTCAAGGCTCTAGATCAACGTGTTACCGGTACTGCGGTCGATCTGACAGCTGAACCGATCCTGACCTGGTCTTTGGACAGGTTGGCCCGTGAAAAAGGTTACCAGTAGATTGATGGTTTATTGGGTAATAATTTCAACTTAACCGGTTCAAAAATCGCAACATGGTGTAAATCGTAGTGGGTGAGGAAGAGACCAGCCCTGTTATTTCTATTTCGTTATGAGCGGCAAATAAATATTTCCTGAGGTTACCTCTCCCAAGCGAAAGACACCTTCGCCGGATGTGGCTGCATAAAGGACTTGACCATCAGATGAGATGTCAATTGATTGGATTGAGCGAGTCAAAAGCCCGTTATTTATGTGCGTCCAAAGACCTTCTTCCGCCAACCAGAGGTATATTCCTGTTGCCCTGCTGGCAGCCCAGATCCTTTCATGATTGGTTGGATCAATAACGATATCCAGAATTGGGTCATTGGGTTCCATACCGTCCTTAAAAGCAACCCAGGTTGAACCACCATTTGTAGAGCGGTAAACACCACCTTGTAATGCACCCGCATACACAATGTTGGAGTTGATGGGATCAATCGCTACAGAGCGCATATCGACCGGTAACCCAGATAAAAGTAACCAATTTTTTCCTCCATCAATGGTTTTATAAACCCCAGCATAAGGCGCCGATGCATAAACGATGTTCGGGTCCGTTGGGTGGATGGCAATGGAAGTCATACATTTGTCTGTTACTTTTGAATCAGATGCATCCACCCAGGTAACACCTCCATTAGTGGATTTAAAAACACCTTCACTTAATTTCTTGTCATTATTAAAAATATCATCCAGCGCCACACTTCCCCGGCAAGCACCAGCATAAACAATGTGACTGTTCGGTTCTGCAGCAAATTCGATGCTCTTGAAACCGTGCTGGTCGGCATCCACCCCGGGTACAACATTCGGGATGGTAAAGACCTGCGTCCAATTTAACCCTCCATCAACACTGCGAAATACAGAACCGAGAAGTTCGTGTGAGACAATGATTACATTCGGGTCATCGGGTTTTACAGCGATTCCATACGCAGTGGAGAGATAGGCGGGAGGAGTAGCAAGACCTTGCCAGGTCTTTCCGCCATTCTTACTGCGAAACACACCACTGCGTGCCGTACCGTAAACAATATTGGGGTTGTTTGGATTAACAGCCACATCGAGCATCAACGCGCCAGTATAGCCATCACTGGCTAATGTCCAGGTTGCACCTCCGTCTGTCGATTTTGTATTCCCGCCCCCATAGTTGTTCGAAAATATCGTGCCCGGGTTGGATGGATCAATTAAAAAATCAATGGGGAAACCTGCTGGAGCGCCAACTGGCCCCCAGGCGAATGTCAGCCCGGAAATTGGCACCCAACTCACACCACCATTATCGCTGCGGTAAATTTTATGTTGGCCGCCTGCATAAGCAACATCCGGGTCATTCGGTGAGAATTCGACTGAGGTGATCGTGTCATTCGCCAGGGTCTTATTCCAGGTTTCTCCGCCATCGATGGTTAAAAACACCCCTCCGGTTAGATTCCAGACACCGACAGGGTCTTCGTACCGTGAGCAAGCTGTGTTGCCTGCCCCAGCCAGCATGATATCAGGGTTGTCTGGATGCATGGATAACGTGCCTACATACATATCCGTCAACCCATTATTCATGAAGTAATTGTCCCAACCACTGCCTTCCTTGGTTAATTTCAGAACACCGCCTGTCCCATGCTCCACAGGACAATTCGAATCATTTGCTTCCCGATCAAAAATTCCCAACGAAGCAAACAATAACTCATTATTTTCCGGGTGAATGAAGACATAACGCACCAGGTTATCCCCTTCCCATATCATCGTCCAATTCAATCCACCATCTTCTGTTCGGTAAATACGACCTTTGACTTTATCATGAACCAGACCAGGGTCATTCATCGGCAATTCACCCTGGGCATAGACAACATTGGAGTTACCCTGTTGCACAGTCACCCCGCGGAAGACGAATTGAGCCTCGGTAATTGGCGGGGTTACATCCACCCAGGTTTGCCCCGCATTAGTGCTTTTATACAGCCCTTTTGAGTTCTTTAATCCTGCCCAGATAATATCAGGGTTATTGGGATCCACAGTGAGCGTAAATACTGGGATGGCGTCACCAGAGACACCAAAGCGGCCAGTTATTCCTCGGTTCGATGCAAACCAGGTTTTGCCACCATCCTGACTTTTCGACACGCCACTATAGTTATCAGTAACATACATCACCTGGGTGGAACTGCCGTAACGGACATCATAACCCAACCCGCCCACAGGACCGCCTGTTTTAACCCAGTCTGCTTCCGGTGAAATGACGCCATAAATTACAATATTGTCGAAGCGTGCCTGTGCTCCAGTGCCCGGGGTTACTTCCAACCCGATCGATCCCTGCCAGAGCGTTTTTGCCCAGATATCATCATAGTTTATTCGTAAGACATCGTCCAAATAAACTTTGATATTCTTCAGTGTTGCTTCAATTCGGATATGGTGCCAGGTGTTGGTCGTTATGGAACCGGTGTAGGTAATCAAATTGCTTTCAATTTTTTCCCACGGGTATTCGCGGTTGAGATAAAGCCCTCCCGGCTTGATCCCGAGGATATAGCGGCCGCGATCATCCGATAACCGGAACATTAATTGTACTGTGTCGCTTATAATCTTTACATCCGCATCAAAGGTATAATCCGTCCAGTTGGATCCCTGGTTAAGGGTCATCCAGGCGTGGTCGGTGCCTTGTGCTACCGCGTTCATTCCTTCATAAACAATTGACCAGTTGCTATCCGTGCTCCAATCCGTAAAACCATCTTCAAAGTCCTCAATGTACAACGTCCCGGTTTTGGTGGACGCTGCAACACTGACAAATTCAGAGCCGGATGGTTCGCTATTCGTGGTCAATAGATCATTGGTGTTTTGGTGAGATGGGATAGCCAGCAGAATTATAATGGATATAAAAATCGAGACGATTGCTTTTAATCTGTTTTTCTTGGACATACTTCCCTTCCTTTTCTATATCAGTTAGCCTGAGGGCCAATCTGCAATTCTTCTTCTTCCATCAAAATATCCGGAACCTGCCAGCCTTTTTGTAGCATCAAATCAAAAAAAGCTCTGCGATACAGCAATTGAACCTGGACGTGTATCCCCTCTTCCGGATTGATTTGAAACTCATAATTGGTTATATCTTCCTCAAAAGGAGCCAGACGATTATCACTGACCAGGTAGGTCGGGTTCCAATAGGCAGCTGTAGGACTGATATTGGTCCATTGTTCCGCCAATACCTTGGCATACACCTTCCCAGCTGCACTTGCATAGGCACCCTCCTGCACATCTCCGATCCCGCACCATTCAGGCAACTGCGTACCGACGGTTTGCGGATAGGGTTGTCCATCCTGATCCGAGACGCTTACCAGCAGAATTAGATGGCGCAGCGGTGAATTGGTGGGCACATAATGCCCGGTTTGATCATTGACCAGCGATACCTGGACCCGGATGGAATCCCCTGCTACTGTGTAGGAAACATCCATACTGACAGAATTCTGTAATAGGGTGATATCACTGGCTCCAGACATTTTGTGGCTGTATATCGTTTCAGGATCTCTGGCTAAACCTCCTTGTTCTGGTAATGCAAAATGTGTGACACCGGTTGTTGGCATATGGCATTCCTGGCAGGTCTGACCATTTTCTGGGTCACTATACGAGCTGCGCAACCACTCCCCAAAGGAATCATAAACCACCACGTCCCAGAAAACGCCATAATGACAACCGGCACAGAACTGACTTTGTGTCTGTAAGTGTGAATAGGTATCCTCGCCGGGAGCAACATCATCATAAGGTCCAGCAAAGAATTGGTGACCTTCCTGAGGCCGCCGAAACTCGTATGAAAGAACACCGGGCATATTCTGATAGGGTAGCCCTGTGGATGGATCTAGAATGACATCCCAGATTTTATGGCAGAAATCACAGGAAACCCCCTCCGCGTAGACACCTTCCAGATTTGATGGATCTGAATGATAAGGAGCGTTGACAGCAGACAATGGGGTGTGACAGGTAGCGCAGTTCCCATCCGTATCAGGGAAATCGAGTTTATAGCCAGGACCATAATATGCTTGTGATGAATCAGGCTTGATGGGTTCCGTTCCATAATCTTTTATGCTGACAAAACGGGTTAATGGGCTTTGATTTCCATTGACATCTGTTCCTGAATACATGCTCAAAAATTGCAGATTTGTTGCAGTATTCGCATGCGCATCCTGTAACCATTCATCAACCGGCAAAGTGAATGATTGATCTTTGCCCTGTGAGCTATGGCATTCTACACATGCTTGATTTTCGCCGTCGCCTGATTGATCCAAGGCTGAAAGCCAGCGATAATCCGGATTATCTTGATCGGTGTGGGGAGATAATTTAATCTCAATTTCCCCTTTTTTCATATTCAGATCAATGGGGCCAGCATTGAAATACCCTTGTGCCCATGCTGTAATGAAGTCATTCTTTTCAGAGACTGGGATAGACAGCTGAAAGTGCCCTTCAGTATCACTGATTGAACTGATGTCTGTCGATTGCACACGCACAATGGCATTTACGATCGGAACGTTGTTTTGATCTATGACAATCCCGTTTACAGTCCTTACATTCGAATTATTTCGAGGGATACAACCAACTGATATAACGATGACTGATATGAAAAGAAATATGTACAACTTAGCCAAAACAAATCCATTATTGGCGTTAGGAAGAATATTTCTTTTTGATCCTTGGGTAGGCATAACTATTCCACCCACACGGGTTATATTGAAATGTTCGATGGACTGAGGAAAAAGGGGCATTTTCAGTATACAAAAAAATGTCCCTATTATCAAGATGATTAGAATTTCTGTTATTGATTTTTTTATCAATCAGAAATTAGTCATTTGTGGCTGTTCTCTCATGTTCCTTACAAAATTCTCTGGCCTGGCTGGCAGTTAGCATGACATCTTCATTGATGTGGAAATAAAAACCCTGCCACCCCAACGCTGCGATGATCTTCTCCATCCCGGCGCGGGTGACGTACACCTGACAGAGCTTGCCAGCCTCCCGAATCTTCTTGAGCACGTCCAGCCATTCTTCTGGTTCAGGTTGGCCGGCACCGGGGATCCATTGGAGGCCGCGCAGAGTAGGGAATTGAGAGGATCTGGTCCAGGTGATTCAGCTCTCCCACACCATCCAGATGATAGAAGGGGTAATCCAAAAAATCACAACAGGCTGTCAGATCCGGCATGACAAAACGTTTGAACATGCGTGGTGAGATCATGTACGAGAAATCAGATTGCAGCATGTAGAGCTTGCCGGGTGCCCATAAAGGACTCCAACCGCAGCTGCCCGATTTTTTTCCGTTGGTCAGGTCGAAGAGCAGGTCGTAGGTGTACATCCACACCCGCGTGATATCTGCACAAATACGCAACACTTCCTCCGGGGTATCGCTCAGATCCAGCAGTAATTTTTCACTGCTGCGCAGGGAAGCCAGAATGTCCAGGTTACCACCCAGGTCAGTCAGCCCCACCATAGCTTTACCCTGCCAGCGTCAGGGTTGCCTGGTCGGTGAGACGCTGCACGCGCTGCCACCACAGGTTGATCGGGTCAAAACGCGGCTGAATTTCCACCAGGTGCTCTACGGGTAGCGGATCAAACCAGACCGTGTCCGGGCGGATGTGCAATTCGGAGCCGAGGAAAGCCGCCAGTACCCCGGGGCCATAATTTGGCCAGAATTTGGGGTAGGCACCACCGAACCAGTGGATGGTTTCACCGAAAGCTTCCACGCCATCCAGAATTTGCTGCACAGAGAGATCATCGCTTTCGACCGGGGTAACTTCATTATATTGAAATGGCAACCCGGCCAGGGCATCGTCCACCGCCTCCACCCCAAAGAAAGGGTGATCCAGCGTCCCGGCCCACCACTCGATCCAATCCTGTTTGACGCGCTGCATATCCTGGTCTGAAAAATGTAAATTCATCGTTCTCTCCTCTAATACTTTGATGATTATATAGGAATTTGAACGGAAGGGCAGAAGAAAGCGAGGTCATTTTCAAGAAATTTGGACGAAAAATTCCTGATTGCAAAAAGTATCTGCATTGATATACTAGCATTAATTCTTCATCAACGAATCTCCATTACAACCCGTATCAAAGGAATCATAATGGGTGCAGTCGCCATGCAGGAAAGACAGATTGGTTGGGATCGTGGGTATCCGATCATGGAAGCCACTCTGTATATTTATTGCGATGCTTGTGGTTCTTTCAATATAAAAAAGTTTATTCCCTTTACAAAATGGATCATCACAGCAGGTATTCTCTTCGCGGGATATTGGTTATATCGCCAGATCAATGATTCGCAATGGTTAACCTGTCTGCTACCGCTGGTTTTAATTGCGTTGTACCTGCCCTGGAAAGACATCTATCTTCGGTACCGCTGCAGAAACTGTGGTAATAGACACATTTCCCCATACAACTCCATGCATTATCCACCATACGATCTTTCCAGTGTGGATGTCCCGGATGGAAAAACTCAAAAAAGATACATTGATGAGTCGGTTTTGCATTTTCATCAGTTTTTGTAATAGAAATCAATAACGGTAGTTCATGATATCTGAAACTGAAATGACTGAGTGTAAACACAAATGGACTGCGTATGATGATCCAGATGTATATCGCGATGGTCTTAATTGCCCGGTTGTTGAAATTTGCGATCTGTGTGGCGCACGAAGAGACATCCGTCATAGACAGCAGGTAAAACCCTTAAAGTGGTATGAAAATTTATTTTTACCCATATTTTTTACCCTGGTTATTATTTATTTAATCATAATCGCACCTATCCTAACGATTTTTATTTGGGTAAAAGATTGGTGGATCTCAAAAAAGCCTTCATAATGGAATAATCATCTGTTCTTTTTTATCTAACAATTTATAGGAAAACCATGACTTTTGACTTCAACTCCCTCGATCATCCCTTCTTCATAGGCGCAGCCCTTCAAGAAGCTGGATTAGCCTACAAGCAGGTGAACGCCTGATTGGTGCTGCCATTGTTCACAACGAACAAATTATCAGACGCGGATATGCCCAGCACAAGAACACCCACAACCTACTGGCACACGCCGAGCTGAATGCCTTATTCTCAGTGGCCAGCAACCTATATGATTATCATCGGGGAGATGCAGTCATCTACACCACCTTAGAACCGTGCGAGATGTGCCTGGGTGCCATCGTAATGAGCGACGCTGTCAATCATATCGTCTATGCCCTGCCGGATCGTTGGATCAACACCGCACCGATGTTAGAGATGCCACATGTCCAGCGTAATATTTACAACTATCTCGGCGGGGTGCTTAAGGAGGAAAGTGCAGCTCTCTGGGAGCAATAAACCAACGAGAGTTGAACCTGTTGCAGAAAAGAAAACTTCCAGATTAGGGTTGCTTTCCCAGTAAATTACAATTTATGTGTTTCTCGATAAGAAGCCTTTTGTTGTTCCAACAACTCTTTGATTTTTTCCCAATCCCCTAACTCAATTCGCACACACACACCGCAATCAGAGCTCAAGTGTCGCGGTACCGGGATCATCTTGCAGGGGATCTCATTCCGCACCATAATTTGTTCAATGCGTAAGGCATGGCTGGTGGAATCCACCAAAATAACCATAAATTGGTTGTTCATGGCCTTCTCTCCTGGCTGATCTTTTGTAAAGCTTCCAACAGGTATTCAATATTACTTTCCTGGTGAAATGCTCCCAGGCTGATGCGCACACTGCCAGTAGGGAATGTTCCCAACGTTCGGTGTGCTGCTGGTGCACAATGCAGCCCTACCCTACACAGGATTCCATACTCTTCATCCAGGGTCAAACCCAACTCTGCCGGGGAATAGCCTTCCATATTAATGGCTACTGTGGCTGTTTGCTGGCTGGCATCGTCAGGTCCGTATATACTAATACCAGGGATTTCCTTCAATCCTTGTAGCATGATTTCGCAAAAATACTCGTCCTGCTGGCGTAACGCAGAGATACCTTGCTCCCGCAACCATATCAAGCTAGCGCCAAGACCAGCCAGCCCGACCACATTCTGGGTTCCACTCTCAAACCGATCCGGCAAAAAGGTGGGTTGCTCTTCCCTTTCGGACCGGCTGCCCGTACCCCCGTGTGTGAGGGGTTGTACCATCTCGATATCCACTTGCTTTCCAATGATCACGCCGCCTGTTCCGGTGGGGCCATACAGCGATTTATGCCCGGTAAATGTTAAAAATCGATCTGGTCAAATTCCACATCAATCGGTAATACCCCGGCCGTTTGAGCAGCGTCCACCAGCATCAGGATGTTGTGCTTTCGGGCAATCTGGGCCACTTCCTTCAGTGGAAGGATTGTTCCACTGACATTGGAAGCATAATTCAGGACAATCATACGCGTTTCTGGGCGGATCAGTTTCTCCAGGTCGGATGGATTTAATTTTCCATCTGCAGTACAGGGGGTACAACTGATCCCCACACCTTCATGTTCCAATGCCCGTAAGGGGCGCATGACAGAATTATGCTCCATACTGCTGGTCAGCACATGATCACCCGCTTTCAACACTCCTTTCAGTACCAGATTGATCGCCTGGGTGATATTCAGGGTGAAGGCAACACGCATGGGATCATCACAATGAAATGTCTCCGCCACCAGTTCGCGGGTTTGATATAGAATACGCCCGGCTTCAATCGAGGCTCGATGACCCGAACGACCAGGATTGGCTCCCACCCGTTCCAGATAATCCAGCATGGCAGCTGCCACCCCTGGCGGTTTAGGCCAGGAGGTAGCAGCATTATCAAAATAGATGGCACCATCAAAGGTAGTTACTGATGGAGTTCGAACTATATTGATACTCATTTCTTTAATACCATTAAAACTCATCATCTTTTTCAACAATCTCAATACTACATCCCGCTCTACTTGCCATTCGGCGCACATTTTCACGGGATGTAACAGAATCAACCAACACTTCGATAGGAAATTTACCTTCATCGATTGCATTTTGCACCAAAATAACGGGTTGTGGGCACGAAAACCCACGCGCATCTACGATTACTTTGCTCATTTCAAACCTCTCTCTATGCTATCTTTTCACGCATACTGAAACCAAATATCAGGCAGACGACCAGGCCAAGAATGACTGCCCACCAACCAATGGGGGAAATTCCTCCTACTGTGAGTACCCCATCCACAATCGAATCTGGTTTGGCAGCAATGGCAAAATTATGCGAAAAGGCTGCTCCTGCAATCATACCCAACACAAAAACAGCCGAATCGCCATCTCCTTCGCCGGAAAGAAATAGTTGCCGGCCCGGGCAACCACCTGCCAGCGCATACGCCAACCCTGCCAACACCATGCCCATGAAGTTTGCCAATAGGTTAGAGTGTGAAACTGGCTGGGCCGCGTAACCAAACTTAAATTGCCCAAAAACAAGATTGGTGAAGAAGGCAAATACAATTAAGGCTAACAATCCACTCAATAAGATGTGTATCGCGCATCAGGATAACATCCCGCACAGCTCCCATGGTACAGAAACGGGTGCGTTGCGCCAGGAATCCGATCACCAATCCGATGACCAATGAAACCAACAATGGTGCATACAGAGAACCGGGTCCGGATTCACTGAAAAAGATTGGTCCGCCTTCAGCAAAAACTGGTTTAAAAATCCGCAATAATAATAATCCGACCATGATGAGTGGCAAAATCCAACCAACCATCGGGTAGGTCTTATGGCTGCGACCGAGATTGTACCCTTTCCGCAGGAAAAATACACCCATCGCTATTCCCAACGTTAATCCGATCAGCGCAGGGATGGCGTTCATATCACCACCTGCCAGGCGAAAACCAGCGCGCCAGGGACAACCCAGAAACACCAGTGCGCCTACCATCGCAAAGAATCCCAAAATAAAGCGTACAATCGGTGCGGAACCGGATCTGGCTTTGAATTCTTTGAAGATCAAGGCAGCGATCGTCGCACCCAACACAAATCCGATGATTTCGGGGCGCAGATATTGAACCACAGCAGCACGGTGCAATCCCAACGCACCGGCAATATCTCGCTCAAAACAAGCTACACAAATGCCCATATTGGCAGGGTTTCCCAATTTTTGTAAGGTAGGCCCAAAAATTCCAATGATGGCACCTACCAAGATAATTCCCCATCGGGATGCAAAGAATCGGGTGAGTTTATCAGACATAAATCTACTCCTTTTGTTTAAATAAAATAAGATCTCATAGCTGTTGATGATAGGAATATAGATTTTATTTAGTTGTCTCCTTTCTATACATAGAAAAAAACCACTGACACGTGCCAGTGGTTCAGGAGACAGCGGTTGTCTGCTTAACCCATATCAAGCACGTGAAAGTGAAGCCCACAGCGCTGACCAGCGCTCAGCCTTACGGCTCAAACAAAATACAGGAGAAGTTTTTTCACAATGCAAACCTTCTGGGGATTAAATTTCTTTAATTATATATTAAAAATACAAACCATATTTAATACCATGCTATACTGGTTTTAAATACAAAGAAACCAGGGTGTATACAAAGCAGGTTCCTGATCAAGCCTCATAACTGGATTTTCATTATCAATTCTCATTGACTTTCAACAATCAACAAGTGGAGAGAAGGTTGCTATGCGTAATTTGAGACGTGCTTTCCAGATGTTTTTGGTGTATTTGGTTCTGCTTACTTCTTCAGCAGGTTGTAATCTTTCCCAAAGCAACATTCATCCAACTGTGACAACAGAACCCGCTCAAGCTCCACAGGCGACGTCCATTCCGGTGACAGACACATCCAACCCTATACCTGTCCGCATCCGATTGATTACCACCTCTGATTGGACGGATTTCAAAATAATTCTAGGGGCTGATTTTGTAAATCCCAATATGGTTTTCGGCAGCCCAGAGGCTGTCACAGCTGAAGTGCAGGGGAATCACTTTAGCTTAGGCCAGGACCTCGCCCGTTCGGAAACCGGAGCCAGTGTTGAAATGGTGGTGGAAGGGCAATTGGCTTACCAACCAGCATACAGAAATGTTTTACTCATGCTTGAACGCGGCGATATTGGGATGACCCGCGTGGATTTCTCTCGGTTTTTAAATAACGAATGGTTGGTCATCAAATCTTATATGTGGGATGGGATTAAAGGTGATGGGCTCAACTCCTTTAGCGTCAAATTTCCATTTGAAGAATTTTTGAGTGAAGAACCTGTTACTGTTGCCGAATTGCCTCCTGTTAATCCTATAACATCCACTACCATTTCTCAAATAGGTGATGCCAGACCTGTATCCCCCATCATAGGTATGCCAACCGGCAGCAATGGTTTTCCCTGGTGGAATGATAGTGTCTTCTATGAAATCTTTGTGCGCTCGTTTTATGATAGTAACGGCGATGGAATTGGTGATTTTAACGGCATAACCCAGAAACTGGATTATCTGAATGATGGAAATCCAGATACCAGTACTGACCTCGGTATCACAGGCATCTGGTTGATGCCCATCAACCCGACACCTTCCTACCACGGTTATTCCGTCACGGATTACTACGCAGTCAATCCAGAATTTGGCAGCATGGATGAATTCAAGAACTTTTTGCAGGAAGCACATGCCCGTGGCATTCGTGTAATTATTGACCTGGTACTGAACCATACCTCCATCGATCACCCCTGGTTTCAAGCCGCCTCAGATCCTGCATCTTCTTATCATGACTGGTATATCTGGTCAGATACTGATCCGGGATATACCGGCTCCTGGGGGCAACAGGTTTGGTTTCCTTTAAATGGAAAATTTTTCTACTCCACCTTCTCTGCCGGAATGCCCGATTTAAATTATACAAATCCGGATGTAACTGCTGAGATGAATAATGTGGTCGGTTTCTGGTTGGAAGATGTGGGGGTGGACGGATTCCGGTTGGACGCCTCCAAGCATCTGGTAGAAGAAGGCAAAATTCAGGCAAATTCAAATGCCACACATCAATGGTATAAAAACTTCCGGCCGTACTACAAAGCTATCAATCCAAATGCTATGATCGTGGGAGAAGTGTGGGATGAAACCTCCACCATGGCTAAATACCTGCAAGGTGATGAAATGGATCTATCCTTTGAATTTTACCTGGCAGGTTCAACCATTCAGGCGATCAATGAGGTGGATGTCTCCAAACTCATCAACCAGTTAGCGCTCGCGTATGAATTAATTCCCGAACAGCAATTTGCCACCTTTCTAACCAACCATGATCAAGATCGTGTGATCAGCCAATTCGGAAATGATCCCAACAAAGCCAGAGTAGCTGCAGCTGTACTGCTGACAGCTCCGGGTGTGCCTTTCCTGTACTATGGGGAAGAGATCGGTTTGCAAGGGGTCAAGCCCGACCAGCAAATTCGATCTCCGATGCAGTGGTCTTCAGCTGACTTTGCAGGTTTCTCAACAGTTGAGCCCTGGCAGCCGCTCAACCCGGCCTGGGAGATCTTCAACGTTGAGAATCAAAATGGAGACCCATCTTCAATGTTTTCTTTGTATCGCAACTTGATTCAGGCTCGCAACCAGCATATCGCCCTGCGGGTTGGCGAGATGATGCTGATCAAATCCGGCAATAACGCCCTCTACAGCGTCCTGCGCAGTAGTCCGGAAGAAACCATACTGGTGTTAATCAACCTGGGCAATGAGACCATTGTTGACTACCAACTTTCTCTGGAAAGCAGTAATTTAATGGAAGGAGACCATCAACTGATCCCTATTCTGGGTAATGGTGATTTCGCTGATTTAACCATCAACCCGCAAGGTAGCTTCGCTGATTATCAGCCAGTTGCTGAGATACCAGCATTTGGCGTGATGGTATTGCAGTTGTCCATGCCTTGATTTCTAAATGCGTATTTAGGTTAAAATAATCAACAAATTACAACTTTTGTCCAGTCCTGTCTGGTCCAACAGCCGGTGTTTTTTGGTTTTTGAATCGCTATACTGAGCTTAATCACGCCAAACCATCTGACAGATCCCATAACCCAACGCGCTTGCCAATGGTCAAGTGCCAGCGATGTTATCTCCCTGCTTAATTTAAAAAAGGTAAGGTTACCATGACCACAACTCCTTTATCAAAAGACAATTGGCTGGAACGCAGTATTCTGGCTCTCTTCTTTATTGTCAGTGGTGCAGCAATTGTGTATTTTTTCAATCCCTGGCAATATGAGACCATTCTTCCCAGAACAACAGACTACCTGCTAAAAATCGGTGTTTGTGTTCTACTGCTGGTGTTAAGTTTACTGGCTCGTAATAGTCATCGGTTTCATTCGTACTGGCAACTACTGTTCGCATTATTTGTTTTGACGCTCGTTTACACGTTGGATTTAATTGCGAATGTTTACATTCTTGATTACCTCAAAGTCCCTGTCAACACGCCAGCCACGATTGCCTTGCAAAAACTGAACGAAGCCCTGATCGTCATCAGCGCGGTGATCGGTTGTACCCTGGCATCCGGCAACGACCTCAGTTCGATCTACATGCAGAAAGGCAACTGGAAACTCGGATTAAGGATTGGGCTAATCGCCTTTTTACTGGCTGCCTTGCTATCCATTCCCATGGCAACCTTCTTCAATACGCAGAATCTGACCATCTCACGCGTGATCCCCTGGCTGCCCTGGATATTGATCTTCGTTTTGGCAAATGCCAGCCTGGAAGAGACCCTCTTTCGTGGACTCTTCCTGCGAAAACTGGACCGTTTCTTTGGAAAACTGCTTTCCAACGTTTTGATTGCTGTAGTGTTCACACTCATCCATGGCGCAGCCACCTATCCACGCGACCAATATGCCTTCCTCGCAGTTGTCTTTCCACTGGCACTGGCCTGGGGTTATATCACCCAGAAGACAGAAGGACTGTGGGGGTCGATCCTGTTTCATGCCGGGATGGACATCCCTATCATCTTGAGTGTCTTTTCAATGCTCTAGTTTTATTGTCGCAATCAACGCGATAAACCTGTTATCCAAAGTTCTTTTTTTGTTTATTGGTAGAAATTTCATTCTTTCACAAAGTTATTGTTTTCAATTTGATCATTTACTTGATGGAAAGGAAAGTTGTCTATGAACGCCGTAAACCAACTAAAAACAGGATGGGGTGAGCGCTTGATTTTTGCCGTCTTATTTATGCTCAGTTCCAGTATGATTTTTTTCTTATTTAATCCCTGGGGCTCAGGTCCAGTTTTAGATAAAATCCCGGATTATATGGCAAAAATTGCGACCGGAATTTTGCTGCTTATTTTGACTTTTCTTACGCGCAAGAGCCAACGCTTTCACCGGTACTGGCAAATTGTTTTCGCTTTGTTTATTTTAAATCTGGCGCTCGGCCTTGATTTGATTTTTGGTCAATACATGATTAAATATCTGGGCATATTGGATACTACTCCCGCTGGTTGGGCACTCCCAAAGTTGAACGAAGCTTTTATCGTTGTGAGTGTGGTGATTGCTTGTACCCTGGCATCTGGTAATGATCTCCATTCAATATACTTACAGAAAGGTAATCTAAAACTCGGGCTTTCGGTCGGGTTCATTGCCTTTGTCCTTGCTGCGATTGGGTCTTTTCCAATGGCCGCTCTCTTTAACGCCCAGAATTTGACTATTCGTCAGACAACCCCCTGGATTCCCTGGATCCTGATTTTCGTCTTTGCAAATGCTCTTATGGAAGAAACCCTTTTCCGAGGTTTATTTTTAAGAAAACTTCAACCATTCCTGGGTAAATTCCTCTCAAACCTGATGATTGCTTCCGTTTTCACCCTACTGCATGGACTGGCTACGTACACTAACGATCAAATGATATTCCTGGTTGTTCTCTTTCCGTTAGCTTTGGCTTGGGGTTTTCTCATGCAAAAAACAGATTCTGTGTGGGGTTCGATCCTTTTCCATGCAGGGATGGATATCCCGATCATGTTGGGAATTTTTTCCAATTTATAAAAAATACCGCAATTGTTGAAGGAAATATCGATTGAAAAAATACCAAATCTTCACATACCAACCAGGTTTTGATGCTCATCAAGCTGAAATTGGGATCAATGTCGCCTTAAAATGGGTCTGGCCCTTTGCATATGATCAAGATGATTTGTTGAAAATCCACTCCCAGCCAGAATTTGACCCGGAAACACACCTGTATTGTTTTTTGCATGACGAAATGGTTGGGTATCTTACTTTGTCTCCGATCGCAATCCCTGATACAGGAATATCAGCAACTAGAATTGATTTTCCCAAAATGAAACCCGGGCATGAGCAGGCGGCCCTGTTACTAATCGAAACGGCTTTGGAAAGAATTCCTAAAAAAGGGATTCAACAAGTTCTGGGCAGAGTCTCCACAATGAATCCAAAGGAGATTGAATGGGCTGAACAGGCTGGTTTTACCATTTATGATTGGGGACACAAAGTATATTACTAATACAACATGTCTCAAGGTAAATTAGACATTTCAGATAGAGTGATTGAAATGATTAACCCTGGTCGGGATTTACCGGATTTGGCCGAATTAGCAGCCCGTTGGTATCAACAACCTGCCAACTGGTGTTTACAACGACTTTTGGAGTGGCACCAATATGGCATACTCTCGCATCATGGAATCCGCTCGCAAGGGAAGTGGATAGCAGCTTGTTTGACTGCTAAAAATGTATTGCGCCATGAAACTGCAGCTAATTATTACATTTACACCCCTGATGAAGAAAGTTTGTCCTCCTTACTTGCCAGTGCTGTCAATCAATGTTGTGACCAAGGGATCGGTCATCTGATTGCCGATCTGATCAATGAACACAGGCTATTTGAGCCGGTTTATCTGAAACTTGGATTCAAAAAAGTGGCTGAGTGGGCTCGCTGTGAATTGGATTTAGTTTCCTGAAAATGAACTCTGCCACTGGTTTGGCCTACCTTTCTGAATCAAATTTATGTAATCTTGAAAAAATGAATATACTGGAAGAAAAAATAAACAAGTGAATTAAGTTATTACCCTCTTTTTCTGTTGTACTAGAAATACTCGGACACAATATCATGATGGCTGCTGCCTTACATTTCAATTTATTCCAATAAAAAATCATCGTTAAATGATACAATATTGGAAGTCACACAATTATGCTTCGCTGCATGGAATTCAAGAGTAATAATTAGATTTGAAATTGAATTCAATTGATAAAATTACCAGCAAAGGAATGACCCATCACTGATCCCGTCGCCATCTTCCTGACCATTATGGCGGTTCTCGTGATTACACCGCTGATCTCCGAATCGTTCCGATTGCCTGGAATCGTGGGATTGATCATCGGGGGAATTCTGATCGGTCCAAACGGGTTGGGGTGGTTAAGAAATGATACCTCGATCGAATTGCTTGCGACCATTGGTTTGTTATACCTGATGTTTAGCGCAGGTCTGGAAGTTGACATACACCTCTTCAAGCGAGTTCGCACCCGTGCCCTGATCTTTGGTTTGTTCACGTTTTTAATTCCCCAGATGATGGGAATGGCTTTTGGACTCTGGCTGGGCTTGAACTGGCTGGGAGCCATTCTGCTCGGATCCGCATTCTCTTCTCACACCCTTATTGCCTTTCCTATCCTATCCCGTTTGGGCATCGTAAAAAACGAAGCCATCTCCGTAACGGTAGGGGCTACCGTGATTACCGACATTGCTGCCTTTATTGTTCTTGCGATTGTCCTCAGCTTGAAAGATGGCGCGCTTTCACCGGTATACTTTGTCGGTCTATTCGCAGGCTTGGGAATATATGCAGCATTGATTCTTCTGGGATTGCCCCGTCTGGGAAAATTTTTCTTCCGCCGCTTTCATGGGCATGCCATCGAATTCCAGTTCGTGATCCTGATCCTATTCGTCTCCGCTTTGCTGGCCGAACTGATCGGGGTGCATGCAGTGGTTGGCGCTTTTTTGGCAGGTCTGGCGATCAATTCCTCTCTTCCCCGCCATTCCGCCATCACCAATCGGGTGCTTTTTGTGGGTGAAGCGCTTTTCATCCCAATTTTCCTTGTCTATAGCGGTATGATTACCGACCCCGGAGCTTTCTTCACTAACAAAACAACCATTCTGATCGGTCTCGGTGTAACAGCCATTGCGTATGTTTCCAAATTCATTGCTGCCTGGATTGCTGGTCGCTTATTTAATTACTCTCGAGCGGAGTTGATGACGGTATGGGGGCTTTCCCAAGCACAAGCTGCCGTCACCATTCCCACCCTGGTTCTTGGTCTTGAGGTTGGATTGTTCAAAGAGAATCTTTTCAATTCCGCCATTATGATGATACTTTTTACTTCGATCACTTCCCCTATGATTGTGCAACGCTTTGGAAGGAAAATTAAACCTTCTGAAATTGAAAAAGTAAGCCACAATCTTTTTGATCGATTATTGGTCTCGGTAGCCAACCCGGAAACCCAGGAAAATCTAATATCTCTTGCGAGCTTGTTAACATATAATAAGGGGGGCACATTGCTGGCATTGAATGTAGCGCAGGAGGTTCGTGGACAGGTGATTGGTTTGGATCACCAACGCAAATTGCTTGATCGAGTACCCGACCTGATCGCCAATCCCGATGCCAAGGTGGAACTGATTCGCCGGGTGAATTCATCCTTCGCGAGTGGAATTTTGCGCGCTGCGATCGAAAAAGAAGCCACCTCCATCTTTTTAGGTTGGCGTGGACATCCAACCATGCAGCAAAGCATCTTCGGAACGGTTCTTGACGAAGTCGTCTGGAAAGCCAGGGTACCAGTACTGGTCGGACGCATCACCACTTCCATCAATGCCATTGATCAGGTAATCCTTGCAATTCCACAGGAAATTCTTTCTCCTATATTGACCAGGCACACTCTCGACCTTTCGCTGCTAATTGCTCAAGAGATCAACATTCCTTTACTTGTTTTGGTAAGAAATCCTAATGTGCATACGCTGATTGAGGCGATTGAACTAAGGCATCTTGATTTGTCTTTCAAAGTCGATCATCTGGAAGGTGACACAGTACGAGCCATAAGTAGTCATGTCAAATCCCAATCTCTAGTCATTGTCACAGAAATGGGTACCCCGAAACGCTTCCTACGCAGCCTGGGTTCCATCCCCGAACGACTAGTCCAGAGAACTCATGCATCACTTATATTTGTCCATTATCCTGTTAGCAGACGTCATTGACAGTCATTCTTCCAGGTGTGTGTCATTGTCCATAAAGTCGACTACCCAGGTTCTCACCAATGGTTCATCGGTGAAATCCAAGCCGTTCATCGTGATGAGAACTGAACCGTGATCAGGCTTTGATGTAATGGAGCAGAGAATATCGCCGGGGAGGTGAGTCCCTGACAGAATTGAAATTTTGTGTTTGCGAATGAGATTCAAGACCTAATCGTAGTCAATCATAACAATCCCCTGTAATCATAGTTCGGTTCTCAAGGTGTACCTTAAAGGGCCGATGACATCGCACTCAACCTTCTGGCTTAACAGCTTATGAGCTTATCAGCTATCAATAATTCGCCTTCAAATCCATGCCTTCATACAGATACGCCACCTCTTCCTCATACCCATTGAACTTCAGGGTTGGGCGGCGCTGTAGTTCGCCAATGCGACGTTCGGTAGCCTGCGACCATCGCGGATGAGGCACATCCGGGTTAACGTTCGAGTAGAATCCATATTCACGTGGAGCAGTCAAATTCCAGAAGGTATCGGGCATCTCTGAAACCAGTTCGATTTTTATCAGTGATTTGCCGCTCTTAAAACCATACTTCCACGGCACTACGAGGCGGATCGGAGCGCCATTGGCTGGTGAGAGAGGTTCATCATAGATCCCGGTTGCCAGGATCGTGAGGTCATTCATTGCTTCATCCAGCCGCAAACCTTCCTGGTACGGCCAGGGAAAATTCGCTTCCAGCCCTGGCATCTGATCAAAATCCGCTATGGTCTGAAAACGCACAAACTTCGCTTCTTCTGTCGGTTTGACCACATCCAGCAGCTTTGATAGTGGAAATCCCACCCAGGGGATCACCATCGACCAGCCTTCCACACAGCGCAAGCGATAGATACGTTCTTCCTGCGGGAATTGTTCCAGAATATCCTGCATGCTAAAGGTGGTGGGATTTTCCACCAATCCGTAAACTTCTACATTCCAGGGATCCGTTTTGAAATCTTTTGAGACAACGTGGACCCTATCCTTACTGAGTGAGAATTCATAGTAGTTGTTGTAGGTTTTGATGGATTCGAGATCCGTAAGCGCTTCTTCCTCGCTATTAATGATTTGCATCTCTTCTTCGGTAGGTATTACGCCTGGTGCACAGGCTGCCAAAACAGCAGCCCCACCCACCAGTGAAACTTTTTGTAAAAACTTTCTGCGATTCATATACAACCATTTTGGTGTTATTTCAGATCGATCGATTTCTTTCATCCTTTACTTCCTTTACCTATAAACATATCAGGCTTTCACCTGTCTTTATTATTATTAGCTACTACCATTAAACCAATATTTGTCCGCCAGTGGTAGGATTTGTATAACTGGAGAACGCTATTTTTGTGATTTGTAATAAATTCTTAATATATTTCAAGAACTTGAAAAGGTTTTATCCTTTCAAGCAAATTGAAACCTAACAAATTAAGGAAATATTCAAGTTATCAGAAAAAACGGGGGTTTTACATTTAAATGATTAATCAGCGTTTACGATAATCGATCGGACTGTCTCAAAAGGCATATCTACGCCTTGGGATGTCAGGGTTTTAAAGATCTGTTCACGCAATTCAAACCTTTTTTGAATATGCAGGCGTTCATTTTCAAGCCAAACCCGTAATTCCAAAGCCACATTGTAATCATTCAACGCGGTCACAACAACACCGGGTGCAGGTTCGGACAGATAATCCGGGTTATCACGAACCAATGACAACAGAATGGACCGGACTCGATCAAGATTTTCATGCACACCGATCGTTACAGCAATATCCAGACGAATGTTGGGAAAATTAGTATAGGAAGTCACCGTTTTGTTCATCACTTCTGCATTAGGAACAGCCAGCATTTTTCCATCGGGGGTTACGACCCGTGTGGTGCGCAGGGATATGCGCTCTACCCGGCCGTATTTTTCATCAATTTCAATCAGGTCTCCAATGGTAAATGGGCGATCAATAAAAATCAGGAGACCAGATATGATATTGGACAAGGTATCCCGTAATGCAAATCCAATCGTAAGGCCCACAACACCTAATGAAGCCAGAACTGCACTTGTCTGAAAACCCGTAGCACTGAGGGCGGCCAGAATACCAATGCTGAACACAAAAAATTTCAGGACAGTTTCAGCAAAAGCAGCATTGGTGTCATCCATATTGCGCTTCAGACGAGGCATTGCCATCCTCTTCAAAATCTGCCATAACAGGTAAAAGATAACAAACACAATGGCAATGATGATGATATTAATAAAAATTTCCGCAAATAGCACCCCTAATCTTTCAGGATCAAAAAACTCCTGTAAACGGGTGATTAAATTATTAAGTAGTGCTCCCATTTTTTCCTCCTTGGACGCTTAATTGTTGACCATCTTATAATGAATTATTTGAACTTGTACCGCCTGATCATCTCCACTCACGCTGAAGTATTAGAAAAGATTAAAAACAACCACGCCACTTGCAATCCCAACCAGCAGTATAAAGAGAAAAGTCTTGATGACCGGTTCACGCAATTCCTTCGTTCCGGATACATATGTAATCACACCTTTGGTCACTGTGTTCACAAGCGCAGCGATGATGACAGCAGAACCGGCAACATCCAAAGCAATCTGCGAGCGGTTGGCCAACCGCGACAAACTCAACGAGATGGCATCTACATCTGTCAACCCAGCGAAGAGGCTGGTCAGATATACCCCTGAAGTACCCAGATAACGTTGGGCATATTCCACCACCACAATGATCACCGCAAAGAATAGACCAAACTTGATCGCAGTTGATAACTTCAGCGGGTTCGTAATCGAAAACTCGGGGTGAACGGCATCTTCTTTCTTGCGGTCTTTTCGTTGTATGAGAAAAATTGTAATGAGCCCGGTTGCCAGCATCAGCAGCAAAGGTATTAGAAGCCTGAACGCTAACGGTGGGTGGATAACAAAGATCAATACAAGAATGCGCGGAAACATGACGGTGGAAGCCAGTACTACAGCTCTGGCGTAATGATCTGACATCTCGGGATATTCGCGACTGGCTGAAGAAAAACTGATGGTCGTGGCGGTACTGCTGGCCAATCCGCCAAAAATGCCGGTCAGGTTGATTCCGCGAGAAGCGCCCAGTAGTTTCATCATCACATACCCGCTGAAGCCGATCCCGGACACCAACACCACCATCAACCAGATCTGGAAGGGATTGAACAAACCCCAGGGATCAATCGTGCGATTGGGCAGCAATGGCAGGATGACGGCTGCGACCAAGGCAAACTTCAAGGTAACGTGAATGTCTTCCGAACTCATATTACGAATAAACCCATGTAATGTGCCTTTAAAGGCCAACAGCAGAGACGTTACTACCGCCAGAGAAATGGCGATCAGAGCATGATCACTCATGACCAGAACACCAAACAGGAAGGTTAACAGGGCTGCAATTTCGGTGGTGATGCCGGTTTCACGTTTCTTGCGGCTGGTCGCGCTGAAATAACTGACTGTGATCATCAGGATCAAAGCCCCCAAAGCCAGTGCCATCAGGATGACACCAAAATCAGCGATCAGATAAGCCGTGACAGCCCCCAACAAAGCAATTAAAGAAAATGTGCGAATTCCAGCAAAATCAGGTGAATCCTCTTTTTGCTGGTAAAATTCCCGTTCCAAACCGATCAATGCGCCAATTAACAGAGAAAAACCGAAACGCCACCAGGGTTCAAAATCTGAAATACTGAACATAATCACTCCCTCATTGATTCAATTTGATTATTTCCATAACAAAAACTCTTGGATAGTCAATGTGATAACCATTTGTGGGCGGATTAATGGAAACCCCTTAGCTTTTGGGGTGTTACTCTAATTGCGACACTATATTCTGCAAAAAGATCATCAATCGTTCGGTTCCATTCATCTGTAACAATGCTTAAATACTTTTTTTCATAATCAGGGTCGGGGTTTGCATGATTAGTTTCAATCGCTGCATCACCTGTAAACACCACGACATCACCACCAAGAGAACTGGCACCCTCAAAATTCAGTGACACTCTAGCGTTAGAGGTGATATTCTTTAATTTCGCTGCGATGGGGGTTGAATAGATAAGAAAATTCTCCCCATTCCAGTAAAACCATACCGGGTTTGGTTGTGGTGTTCCGTCTACTGACACTGTTGTAAGCCAGATTACTGTTTCCTGTTCTAATCTTTTTTCCACGTGCTTCCCAAATTCAGAAGAAAAATCAATCATTTTACAACTCCTTTCTCCTGTTCAACTTTAAACCAATGTTTTTTTGTAAATAAATTTTTCTAAAGCCCAAATGGTTTCATTTTCTCAGATGAAAAAAGATCTTGTTCTGTTTATCTTTGGGGGTGAGCCTTGATCGATATAAAACCATTATACAAATAATGTTCTTCATACTCAAATAATCTTACGAATACCCACCAGTATGATACAATCGCCTGCATGAGTGCAATTGCGGTCGATGAAGTGGTACGCAGCCGCCGAAAAACCATCGCATTGGTGGTGCAACCGGATGGACGTCTGGTGGTGCGTGCACCACTGCGCACCAGCCAGAAAATCATTGATGCGTTTGTTACCAGTAAAGCCGACTGGATCGAAAAATCACGTCAATCGCAACACGCCCGGAGAAAGTTCTTTCCAAAAAGGTATTTCATCCCCGGAGAACTCTTCTGGTATCTGGGAAAACAATACCCTTTGCAACTGGTGACTCCGCAACGCCCAGCATTGCAATTTCATCTGGCATTTAAGTTGGATGAAAAATCCGCTCCGCAGGCCAAAAAGCGCTTCGAGCATTGGTATCGCGAACAGGCACGGCTTTATCTGATGGAACGTGTGCAGTATTTTGGAAATTTATACAATTTTCAATATAAGTTGATCAAAATTACCAGTGCCCGTACCCGTTGGGGCTCCTGTAGCGCCAGAGGTACGCTCAGCTTTGCCTGGCGTCTGATCATGGCCCCGCCAGAAATCATCGATTATGTCGTTTTACATGAGCTGGCACATACCGCTCACCACAATCACAGCCGGGATTTCTGGTCGCTGGTGCAGTCTATGGTGCCGGATTATGCTGAGAAACGAAAATGGCTCAAACAAAACAGCCATTTATTCCATTGGGATTAGTAATTCACATATGCACCCGGCTGGATGTGCCGGAATTCAAACTGTTCAGCACTAAAGTTGACCAGCAACACGGCTTTACAACCGGTATTACGCAGGTAGGTGCTGGCCTGAATTTCGTCCTGGATTTCTAAACATGTTTGCGCCCGAACCAGGATCATCAGGTCTTCGACCACAAAATCCACCCTTTTATGCCCGATACGTTGCTGGCGATAGACCAGATCAATCCATAGATCGCGTGAGTAGGGAATCTTTAAGGCATCCAATTCCAGCCCCATGGCGCGCTGGTAAATCTGAATCTCAAACCCGGGTCCGACATTGGCATATACATTCTCGGCTGCCACTGTCACCAGGCTGGTGATATCGATCATCTTTTTATTGGATACGTTTTGCAAGTCAAGCACTGATTCCATCGGGTTGCTTCTCCGTGTGATTGTTTGATACTGTAGATATAGCAAGATTCTTGCCAATTCTTAGGATTCAGGTTTCAGAATTCGGGATTCAGTTTTTTGAAATTTCTCCGATATAGGAGCGCTTAATGTATAATTTAATCGTAAGGAACGATATGAATTTTGAACAACTTCGCGAATTCAGACCACAATTAATGCGCCTGGCAAAAAAATATGGAATTAAAAAGCTTTATGTTTTTGGTTCTATTGCGCGTGGAGAGGGTCGAATCCAGAGTGATGTTGATTTTCTGGTTGAAATGAAACCAGGTTCGTCTTTGTTTGGGGTGGGTGGTTTTGGATATGAAGCCCAACAATTATTAGGCATTCAGGTGGATGTAGTTCCCAAGTCGGTATTACCACAAACAAAAGATCGAGAATTTGTGAAAAATATCGAAAAGGAAGCGGTATTGTTATGAAAAATATCGAGACATTAATCAGCGATATGATTCATGCAATCGAGTCAATTGAGAGTTATCACGTTTTCTCTTTAGAAGCTTTTCTGGATGATGAAAAAACACAGGACGCAATCATGTACAACATAATCATCTTAGGAGAAGCAGCCAATAGAATCGGTCAGGATTTTCAAGAAGTACATCCTGAAATACCCTGGTCTTCCATTATTGGGACAAGGTCTGATTGTTCATGGTTATGACCAGATTAAATTACAGATCGTGTGGGATATTCTGACAAAAGACCTCCCTTCACTAAAAAATAAACTGCAATCCATTATTTAATTATTCCTTTGATTTTTTGGGGCATAGTTCAGGGTTGTTGTTAAGCCTTCGTGGGTGGGTTCATGGTTTCCATAACACCCGTGGATTCAAATCCACGGCTACCAAAGGTCAAACCCGTTCGAAACAGGTTAGGCAATCCTTTTTAAAGGATTTGAGGGTGAATATCCTATGAATACCTATCCCGTGGATTTATTCAAAGGAACCTGTGTAAACCAAAACCGAGGGGTGGAAAGACGACACTTGGATCCATGCGCGCCTAGGGTAGATACATAGTATCCATGGCCCTCCGTGGATTCAAATCCACGGTTACAAAAGTTCAAACCTGTTCGAAACAGGTTGGGCAATCCTTTTTAAAGGATTTGAGGGTGAATATCCTATGAATACCTATCCCGTGGATACCTATCCCGTGGATACTAATCCTGTGGATTGATTCATTGGAAGCTGTGTAAACAAAAACCGAGGTGTGCAAAGACTACGTTTGGATCCATGACAGCACGGTTAAATTCATGGTTTCCATCACCCCGTGGATTCAAATCCACGGCTACCAAAGGTCAAACCTGTTCAAAACAGGTTGGGGAATCTTTTTTCCATTTTGATTGTTCTGCGCTGATCCTCAAGTGCAACCGAAAGGTCGTCTTCGACAATGCACCAGGTCATTTTTTGCTTTGAGCTTTCAGCTGTGAGCGTTGAGCTATAAAAACCCTTCGACATCGAACATTATACAAACCCATTGCCCATCCCTCTCGGCTCTGATATTATTTCGATATCGAACTATTTATTCGAAAGGATTTACAAATGAAAACAGCTGGTTTACATCACATCACAGCCGTCACGAGAGACTTACAAACCAATATCGACTTTTACCAGCAGGTGCTCGGGCAGCGCCTGGTGAAAACGACCGTCAATTTCGACGATCCCGGGGCTTACCATCTCTACTATGGCGATTACACCGGGGTTCCCGGCACGGCCATGACTTTCTTTGGCTGGTTGAACACCGTTCCGGGCAAGGTGGGCAGCGGGAGAAACCCAGGCCGTGGCTTACAGCATCCCACAGCATTCGGTGGGATACTGGAATGCGCGTCTCAAGCAGATGGGATTCTCGCCCGCACGCGTTGAGTCGCGCTTCGGGCAGGACGTGATCCCCTTCGACGATCCGGAAGGGATGCGCATGGAACTGGTGGCTGAGGAAAATTTACCCGCGGTGGAATTCTGGCCAGGCAGCCCGGTGCCGGAAGAGCACGAGTTGCACGGTTTTTATGGTGTCAGTCTGTGGCTGGACGAGATTGAGTCCACCACGCGGATTTTGAGCGAGATCCTGGGTTATCAGCAGGTCGGGCAGGAAGGCAACCGCTACCGCTTCAGCGTGCCCGGGGATGCACCCGGCAAGGTGGTCGACCTGGTACACAAGCCCAACACCGGGCGGGGGATCTTTGGCGCCAGCTCCATCCATCACATCGCCTTCCGCGCCTCCTCCGACGAGCATCAGCAGGAGATCCAGCAGCAGGTACGCAAGATGGGTATCCACGCCACGCAGGTGATCGACCGCCAGTATTTCCGCTCGGTTTACTTCCGCACCCCCGGCGGCGTATTGTTCGAAATCGCCACCGATCAACCCGGCTTCACCGTGAATGAATCAGCAGACGAACTGGGTTCCCAACTGGTGCTGCCGCCCTGGTATGAAGCGCGCCGGGATGAGATCGAAGCCCACTTACCTCCCATTCGACGTAGCTTACCGCAGGAGGTGAATGCATGAACGCATCGCCCAACCCACACCTCGCACAACCGGTGCTCAGTCTGGGAGCACCCTTCAAGGATGCCCAGCAGGTGATGATCCTGCTGCATGGGCGTGGTGCCAGCGCCGAGTCGATCCTCTCGCTGGCGGCTGAACTGGATGCCCCCGAGACACATTTCCTGGCACCCCAGGCCGATCAATACCGCTGGTACCCGAATAGCTTCCTTTCGCCGCTCGAGCGCAACGAGCCGGATCTCACGTTTGCCCTGGAGCGGGTGGATGCCCTGGTCAATCGACTGCTCAAATCCGGCAAACGGTTGGATCAGATCGTCCTGGCGGGGTTCTCGCAGGGCGCCTGCCTGGCCAGCGAGTACGTGATCCGCAATCCGCGCCGATATGGCGGGTTGATTGTGCTGAGTGGCGGCTGGATTGGTCCACAAACCATGCAGCGCAGCACGGACGCCAACCTGGACGGTATGCCGGTCTTCATCGGCTGTAGCGATATCGACCAGCACATCCCACTTTCACGCGTGGAAGAGACCGCCAGCCTGTTTGAGAGCATGCAGGCCGATGTACGCCTCAGCATCTACTCCGGGATGGGGCACACCGTCAATGCGGACGAGATCCAGCAGATCAACAGCTTGCTCAAGCAGGTGGTCAAAGCCGGCTAGAATAACCCCGGTTGTTGCGTGTTGTCCACCTGGCTGGTTTCGTAGCCATGGTCGGTTAATAAGTGGCGTCCCTGGGCAGCCTGCACCGCAAGCTGGTCGCAGCGTTCGTTCTCAGGGTGCCCGGCGTGCCCACGCACCCAGATCAATTCCACCTCGTGCTCATCCAGTAACGCCACCAGCTCTTTCCACAAATCCGGGTTGAGCACTTTGCCCTTGCCGGTTTTTTTCCAGTTTTTCGCCCGCCAGATATCCACCCATCCCAAGTTAATCGCATCCGAGAGGTATTTCGAATCCGTGTAAAGACGCACACGTGCACCGGGCGGGATGGCTTTCAGCCCCACAATCGCAGCCAGCAACTCCATGCGGTTGTTGGTCGTCAGGCGATAGCCCTGCGAGAGCTCCCGGCGCTTGCCATCCTGTTCGATGATCACCCCATACCCGCCCGGCCCGGGGTTGCCAATACAGGCACCGTCGGTGTAGATGTTGATTGGGGTTAGGCTGGGATTGGGTGGCATGGGTGATTCCTGTTCTTTGTGACTGCTTAATTGTACAACAAGGCGGAAAACAATGGTGAACTTTCTATGAGTTGTTGGTGCGTTGTCGAAGAATGAAGTGCGTTGCACTTAGGGATTAACACATGTCAAACATCATGGTAGAAGCGCTAGGTTTTCACAAGCCCAGAAGTGCGATGCACCAGAATTCAAGTCCTCGAGGTTTATAAAAACTAGGTGCGACGCACTTTTGGATTCTTGATTCTCATTCTTCATTCTCCATTCAAAATAGACTTCTTTTCCCTAAGTGCAACGCACCTTTTAATCAAGAAGCTTGGGTTATCATCCGTATTTTCAATTCATTTAACTGAGTGCATTATACGATTTGGACGTGTTTTACTATATGATTTGGACCGATTTTATTATAGAATTTGGACGATTTTTATTATATTAATTGGCAAAATTACACCTGAAAATTAACAAACCTCATCCATCTGGGCAGAAGAGATTGTTTAACACAAGACCAGAAGTGCGCTGCACCTAATTTCTAATTATCGAATTTTTAAAAACAGGTGTATCGCACTTTTGAATTTTGGATTGATGGAAATTTTGTTTTTTAGGAAGTATTATGACGATCCCTAAGTGTACCCAAAGGGCATCTGCGACAACGCACCTTAACCAGAGGCAACTTCGACAACCTTCCTTCGGGGTCGCAGGCAATGTACGCGTACTCCTCTCATCGCTCTTCCCCATCATAGTCAATCATGGTAATCCCCTGTAATCATAGTTCAGACATTTTTTGCCATATCATGCCCGTAGGGTATCAGCTATATCATGCCCTATGGGTATCAGCCATCAGCCATTAGCTATTAGCTATGAGCTAACCAGCTACTTTCCCTTGCCCATCCCCGTCATCAATGATAAGCTAAGCATACAATTCATTTACGGGGTGCAGCATGCGCTTATTTGAAATCATTATTCTGGTTATTACCTTCCTTTCCTTCTTGATACGTTTCCTTCAATTAAAGAAACTCACCTGGATCTACCTGCTACCCACCCTGAACCTGTTGGCTTTTGCCTACCACCTGTTCTTCGAGGGTGCGCGCTGGCAGATGATTCCGCTCTACATCCTGGCGATTGCTTTCATTCCCATGGGGATCCGTAAAGTTATGCAGCCCGAGCACCGATTCAAGCTGGGATTCACCATCCTAGCAGCTATCCTGTTGCTGGTTGGCGGTGCTCTGCCAATCTTGTTACCCGTACCGGTCTTTCCGGACACCACAGGTCCCTACGCAGTTGGTACCACCTCTTTCTACTGGGTGGATCAGGATCGTCTGGAAGCCTACAGCCCGGATCCTGATCTGGTGTATGCCGACCCGCCCAGCGAATCGCGCCAGGTGATGGTGCAGGTCTGGTATCCAGCCACTGCCGGGCAAGACGGTGAACCGACACCCTACTTACCGGACGGCGTCATCGATGCGCAAGCCTTGGCCACCAGCTTTGGCTTTCCCGCTTTCTTCCTCAATCATTTCCAACACGCTACCACCAACGGCTTGCTGAATGCACCCATCGCAACCTGCTTCGAGCAGTGGCCGGTACTGGTCTTCTCGCACGGCTGGAATGGTATGCGCTACCAGAACACCGCCCAGATGGAAGCGTTGGCTTCTCATGGCTATATTGTCTTTGCCCCCGAGCATGCCTATGGTGCGGTGGTGACGGTTTATCCGGACGGCACTCGCATCTACAACAAGGATGGCGCGCTACCTTCCGGCGTTTCGGACGAGGAATACGACGCAGCCGCTTATATCCTCGGGCAGAGCTGGGTCGGGGATCTGGTCTTCACGCTGGACCAGGTTGAACGTCTGCAATCCGGCGAGATGCCTTCCATCTTCCAGGGACACCTGGATACCAACCGCATCGGGATGTTTGGGCACTCCACCGGGGGCGGCGCTGTACTGCAAACCTGCTGGCAGGATGAACGCTGCAAGGCAGTGGTGGGGGAAGACCCCTGGTTGGTGCCGTACGACCGTGCCATCCCAGCCAGTGGATTGATCCAACCTTCCTTAAATATGTTCTCCGAAAACTGGTTGAAAGAACCTAACCGCACCCTGGTTAACCAGCTGTGGGACAACCAACCACCCGGCGCACAGCGCATGACCATTCTGGGCACCCAACATTACGACTTCTCGGATATCTCACTCTATTCTCCCCTGGGTGCGACGCTGGGATTGAAGGGTCCTATCAAAGCTGACCGAGAAATCAGCCTGTTTAACGATTTTCTGGTTGGTTTCTTCGACCAACACCTGGTAAACGCGGATTCCACCCTGCTGGAGGATGCCATCCAGGAATATAACGAAGTGATTTTCGAGCATAAGTAAGCCAATCTGGTCAAACGTCCAGTGTAGATTTCCTTCTTTTAGCAGTGCACGATTGAGTGGTGGTCGGTTAGAATTTATGCATTCTCTTCAGGAGTTCCTATTTTGACCCGAAATTCAACCACTTTCCCCAAACCTGGCAATCGCATAGCCGTGATCGGCGCGACCGGCAGCGGCAAAACCACCCTGGCACAGCGCCTGGGTGTTATCCTGGATCTGCCGGTGATCGAGCTGGATGCGCTGCACTGGATGCCCGGCTGGACGGAGAAACCCTGGCCGGAAATCCGCGCTGAGCTGGACCCGATGACCAGGCAGGACAGCTGGATCACGGACGGTAACTACAGCCAGGTGCGTGATCTGATCTGGCCGCGTGCTGATACGATCATCTGGCTGGATTATCCCTTCCTCTCCTATTTTCTTACGTCTTTTTATCCGCACCCTCAAAAGAGTTTTTCTCAAGGTTGAACTCTGGAACGGTAACCGTGAGCGCTTTCGGGACAACTTCCTCTCCCGCGATTCCCTGTTCGTCTGGCTGGTCACCTCGCGCCCCAAACACAAGAAGAACTACCCGCTGGCGTTTCAGGAGCCACAGCATGCCCATCTGCAGGTGCTGCGCTTCACCCACCCCCGCCAAACCGAGCGCTGGTTGAAAACACTCAAACAATTAACTTCTTCTAGAAAAAATGAATTTCTCAATACAAAATAAGTACCATATTTACCTAAAGATTGATAATATATTATTTCATGTTTGTTTGTTTTACGTAGCCCCTTTTCGTATTCGACATCGTGTTTATATTCGTGAATTCGTGGTACTTATTCGTGGACGGCACTGAATTTTCCCCCCAAACTTTAACAATCATTTCACCCATTTCATTGTAAAATAAAGTGAACTGGCGTACCGCTTAGTTTTTTTGTTTTTAAATTCGAGGAGTTCGCATGCAATTATTACGAGATATGATTTTGCAAAAAGGGGCAAATCTGGGGGGTGGTATTTTAAAGGTGGATGGATTCATCAACCACCAGGTCGATCCGATGTTGATGGATGCCTGTGGGCAGGAACTGGCCAACCGTTTCTCGCATGTAGGTGCTACCAAAGTGCTTACCGCCGAGATCTCCGGGATTGCTCCCGCTGTCATGGCTGCCAAATATCTGGGCATCCCGGTGGTGTACGCGCGTAAGTCCAAGCCCATCACCATGCCGGATACAGTTTACCTGACCACTGCCCCATCCCACACCAAAGGCCGTCTGGTGGAGTTGATCGTCTCGCCCGAATACATCGCCCGTGGGGAAAAAGTGCTGATCATCGATGACTTCCTGGCTTCCGGTAATACCATTCAGGGATTGGTACGTCTGACCCTGGCTGCAGGTGCCAAACTGGTCGGGATCGGTGCCCTCGTGGAGAAGATCTTCGAAGGCGGCCGTCAGAAACTCTCCGCTCTCAAAATTCCGATTGAATCCCTGGTCATCATCAGCAACATGGACGACGGCAAAATCGAATTCCTGGATTGATCCAGCATGAGTGATACCCTGGTCGTCCTTGATTTCGGTTCGCAATACAGCCAGCTGATCACCCGGCGGGTGCGCGAGGTGCAGGTTTATGCTGAGATGTTCCCCTGGGATGCACCTGAACAGCAGGTCATGGCTTTGCAACCCAAAGGGCTTCATCCTCTCCGGAGGTCCGAATTCCGCTTATGAACCAGGTGCTCCTTATGTGCCGGAGTATGTGCTCACATCCGGGTTTACCGCATACTGGGCATCTGCTATGGGATGCAGGCCATCACGGTTGCGCTGGGTGGCAAGGTATCGCCTTCCCAGGAACGTGAATATGGAACCGCCGAAGTCAATGTACTGCAACCAAATCCTTTGATCGATGTTGGTATTTACCCGGTCTGGATGTCGCATGGCGATCGCCTGGAATCTCTCCCGCCCGGATTTGTGAAACTGGCTTCCAGCAACAACAGCCCCTTTGCCGCCATGGGGGATCTGCAACGCCATTATTACGGCGTACAATTCCACCCGGAAGTACGTCATACCCCCATTGGGCTGGAGATGATCCGGCGTTTTGCCGTCGAGATCTGCGGCGCAACCCCCACCTGGACAGCTGATTCGATCATCGAGCAGAGTGTCACCCGCATCCGTGCCCAGGTTGGGCAAGAACGCGTGCTGGTGGGCGTTAGTGGTGGCGTCGATTCGAGTGTAGCGGCTGCCCTGGTGCACCATGCCATCGGGGATCAATTGGTGGCAGTCTTTGTCGATCATGGACTATTGCGCCAGGACGAACGGCAGCAGGTGGAGATCGCCTTCAAAGCCAATCTGGGTGTCGAGATGCACACGGTGGATGCTATCGAGGACTTCATGGATGCATTGGACGGGGTCACCGATCCCGAGGCCAAACGCAGAGCCATCGGCAACTACTTTCATCCGCGTCTTCGAACAGGCTGCCCTCAAAGTCGGTAAGCCGGGTTTTCTGGTGCAGGGCACCATCTATCCAGACGTGATCGAGTCCAGCGCGCCGGATCGCAACAAGGGACACAAAATTAAATCACATCATAACGTGGGTGGGCTACCGGAGGACCTTTCCTTCGAGCTGGTCGAACCGCTACGTTATTTATTCAAAGACGAAGTGCGTGCTGTGGGCGAAGCGCTGGGATTACCAGTCGAACTGGTCTGGCGGCAACCCTTCCCGGGTCCCGGGCTGGCTGTGCGCTGCCTGGGGGATATCACCATGCAACGCCTGGCTACCTTACGCGCTGCCGATGCCATTTTCACCGAAGAACTCACCCAAGCTGGACTGCTGGGTAAGCGCAAGAGCGTCGATGCGCAGCAGCCGGGTATTGCCCAGGCTTTCGCCGTATTGCTGCCCGTGCGCTCGGTGGGTGTCATGGGGGATGCGCGCACCTACCAGGAAGCCATCGCCCTGCGCGCCGTGGCTACCGACGACTTCATGACCGCCGATTGGGCGCGCCTGGATTACGACCTGTTAGCCCGTGTCGCCAGCCGTATTGTGAATGAGGTCAGTGGTGTCAATCGCGTGGTGTATGATGTCACCTCCAAACCCCCCGCGACAATTGAGTGGGAGTAGCCCATTCATTAATAGTTTTACAATTTTATACGTTAAATAAAATGGGTGTTATTCACAAGTAACTATTGATTCTAATTATTCTAATGATATAATGATTATTAGAATAATAATTAGATTATTAGAAAGAGGTGATTGCCTCATGTTACCTGAAAGTAAAACTATTGAGTACAAACAAGAATTTACAGACGACATAAAAAAGACTGTAATTGCTTTTGCCAATACAGACGGGGGAAAGATTTTTGTTGGAGTAGAGGATGATGGCAATATTTTAGGGGTTTCTCAACCTGATTCAGTAATTTTGCAGGTTAATAATGCAGTTCGTGATGCTATTCGACCGGATGTAACCTTATTTACGGAAACAATTGTAGAGCAAATAGATGAGAAAACTGTCGTCGTCATTTTAGTCCAGAGAGGAACTGCTCGTCCATATTATCTCGCTGGAAAAGGCATTCGACCAGAAGGTGTATACGTACGCCAGGGATCTTCCACCGTACCTGCCACGGAGACTGCCATATTAAATATGATAAAAGAAACCAGCGGTGATAGTTATGAAGCTGCTCGTTCTCTGAATCAACGATTGACATTTCATGACGCAAGTGCGTATTTCAATAGAAAAAGTATTGCCTTTGAGAATTCACAAAAAAAGACATTGGGGCTGATTGGTGAGGATGGCATGTACACCAATTTAGCCTTATTACTTTCAGAACAGTGTGCCCATACCATAAAATTAGCTGTTTTTGAAGGAGATAGGAAAGCTATTTTTAAAGAACGCAGGGAATTCTCTGGTTCTTTACTCCATCAGCTTGAAGAAGCTTACGCATTTATTGATCGCTTCAACCGAACCAGGGCTGAATTCAAAGGACTTGATCGCATCGATATGCGCGATTATCCCCCGGAGGCTATCCGTGAAGCGCTACTGAATGCAATTGTCCACCGTGATTATTCCTTCAGCAGCAGTACTTTGATCAGCATTTTTGATGATCGCGTTGAATTTACAACCATTGGTGGCCTGGTAAAAGGTATCTCCCTCAATGATATTATGCTCGGGGTATCAGTTCTTCGCAACCAACACCTGGCGAATATTTTTTATCGATTAAACCTGATTGAGGCATACGGCACTGGAATACCCAAAATTATGGGGGCTTATACCGAAAATGTGGTCAAACCAATAATTGAGGTTACAGATAATGCTTTCAAAATTTCCCTTCCAAACATTAACAGTCCATCTTCCTCTTTTTCAGCAAAGCAAAATGATTTATTAAGCAGCAGGGAAAATCAAGTGATGCAATTAATTGATCAAAAAGGATATATTCAACGAAAAGATGTTGAGTCAGATCTCAATATTTCTCAACAGACCTCTGTTTTGCTGTTACGGAACATGGTAGAAAAAGGTCTGGTTAAAAAGATTGGTGGTGGAAAGCTTGTGAAGTATACTCGAGCTAGATAAAATTCCTTTCACCTAAAAATCACATCAAAGAGGTCTCCAAATGAAAAAAGCAAACCTTAAAACTCTGACCATTATTCTCCTGTCAACCATTCTATCCGTGTTGCTACTCACAGCCTGCAGTGCACCAGCCTTATCCGCTGATTTCAGTGAAGAGGATGTCAAGCTTTTGGCCCAGGATGTTGTCTCCTTGCTGAACGCCCAGGACACGCAAGGTCTGCGATCCCTGTTCACTGAACAAATGAACACCGCCATTACTGATGATGTCTTCGTTCAGATCTACGCAGCCATAGAAGGAGGAGGTCAATTTGAAGCGATCGACAACATCACGGTGGTAGGATCAACAGATAAAAATACGGGTGAAGAATTTGCCACGGCTGTTGTCAACGCAAAATATGAAAACCAAACCTTCACCTACACCATCTCCTTCAACAAACAAATGCAACTGGCAGGTTTGTATTACAGGTAAATAAGACAAAAATTTTTATAAAGTCATAGACTAATAACCACTTTAACTAAACGTATTCAGTCTAAACACTTTTAGTTAAAGGATTTTATCAAACTATCAAGATGCAATTTTCAGGAATGATTTTAGGAATAGTCTCTTTAGCCTTTCGCCCTTAGCCTTTTTGCCTTCACTCCCTGTCAACTGTGGACTGTCCCCATTAAACTCATTCTGTTACAATAATCCAATGGACCTCAGCCCTACTCATCACCCAGGATCTACTCGACTTTCTCAAAAGTCATTACCCACTGCATTGGGATGGATTGCACGGCTTCCAGCACTGGGTGCGGGTGCGCGAGAACGGCCTGAAGTCTGGCTGCTTTAAATGGTGCCAATCAGAAGGTGGTCGAGTACTTCGCCTTTACCCATGACATTCAACGGAAATCCGATGGCTATGACCCAGGGCATGGAGCACGTGCTTGCAAATTTATTCGTGCACATCTGCTCGATCGTATTGACCTGACTCCCGATGAAGTTAATCTTCTCTGCCTGGCTACTTCCGGTCACACCAACGGTAAATGCCACCCAGACATCACCATCAGCACCTGCTGGGACGCAGACCGTCTTGACCTGATGCGTGCCGGTATCCGCCCTCATCCGAAAAGACTCTGCACGCCTCAAGCACGCGATCCCAAAATGATTGAATGGGCGATTCAGCGCAGTATTAAAATGTCTGAACTATGATTTTAATGATTTCATGAATAACTATGATATTTCAATCATAATCCTTATGAGAATTCCCTGTAATCATGGTTCATATTTTTCATCATAGTCAATCATGTTAATCCCTTATAATCATAGTTCGGATTTCTTTCATCATAGTCCATAATACAAATCCCCTATAATCACAGTTCAGACGTTTTTTCATCCTAATAATCCCCAATAATCACAGTTCGGAACACAAAAAGGGGCAGGTTACGGACCATGCCCCTACTTATCTTTTTTGCTAACCCCTACAAGACTAATGCCTAACCCCTACAACGCTTCCAGCTCATCCACCAATCCGCTGATTACATCAAAGCCACCCTGCCAGAAAGCGGCATCATACACATCGATACCCGCTTCTGAGAGTACCTCAACAGGCGCTTTGGAGCCACCGGTCGCCAGGATCTTGGTGTAGCGTGGGATAAAGCTTTCGCCTTCTCGTTTGTATTGCTGGTATAGCGAGAGCACCAGCAGCTGCCCAAAAGTGTAGGCATATACATAGAAGGGTACGTCGTAAATATGCGGAATTGAGACCCATTCCCAGCGGAATTCATCGCTGACTTCAATGGAATCCCCAAATTGATCCTTCAGATTCTGCATATACGCTTCCGCCAACTCATCCACTGAGGCACCTTTCTGGATCATATCATGTGCCTGGCGTTCGAACAGAGCGAAATATGCCTGGCGCATGATGGTGGCATAGGCATCATCGATCTGGCTGAAGAGGATGTCGCGTCGTACGGTTTCATCTGTCTCCAGCTTGAGCAGATGATCGACCAGTACCATTTCACCAAAGGTCGAAGCGGTTTCAGCCAGTGGCAGATTGGAATGGTGTGTCAGGACGCTATGATCCGAAGCCAGCATGCTATGCACAGCATGTCCCAGTTCATGCGCCATGGTGGAGACGTCATCCGCTTTGCCCTGATAATTGAGCATGACCCAGGGGGTCAGATCCGGACCTGATCCCCAACAGAAAGCGCCACCACGTTTGCCTTTACGCACTTCACTATCCAGATGGTTTTCAGCAAAAACACGCTCCGCCAGTTTGGCAACATGCGGGTCAAACCCCTGATAGGCGTCCAGAACCAGTTGTGTACCCACTTCAAAGGGGTATGTTTTGTCTGATTTCACCACTGGTGCGTACAGATCATAACGGCGCAAGCGTTCAACACCGATTAATTTTGCTTTGAGATCAAAGAAGCGTTGGAAAACTTTCGCATTCTTCTGGCAGACATCCAGCAAAGTGTCCACTACCTCGTCCGGGATATCGTTGACCAGGTTACGGGCAGCAATCGGGGAAGTGTATTTTCGCAGAGTGACCTGCTCGTTGCGCCAGTCGCGTACCAGTGTCTGGTAAATCTGACCTAAAATTGAACCGTCATCGCCATAGACCTTGTATAGTTCCTGGTATGCCTTTGCCCGGATCTCAGGATCTGCGGTGCGAACATACATCATCAGTTCACCACGCGTCAGTTCTTTCACCTCACCATTCACCTCCAGCTTGAACACATAGCGGTTGGTAATGGAAGAGTAGACCATCTGTAAAGCGCTCTGACCGGTGACATTCTTGATATTGATGATCTTTTCTTCCGGTTCGCTGAGGGTATGCGGGATAAACAGACGCATCGCTTCCAACCAGTAGGCATAATCACCGCTGCCAGCTACCAGAGACTTGGCTTTCTCTTCCGGAAGCGCTTTCCACCACAGGTTGAAGAAGAGAATTCGATTGGTCAATTCAGCCACAAATTGTTCCACTTTTGCCATCAGGTTCTGGGCGACCTGGTTTTGAGTATCTTCTGAAAAATACAGTCCGGCAAAAGTATAGATTTTCTGACCCAGAACCGTGATAGCATCAATTTCCTTAACAAATGACAGGAAGGTTTCCAGGCTGATATCATCATTCAATTCTGGTCGGCGTTTCTCCAGTGTTTCCACCAGTTGTTCTAATGTACCAAAGGCTGCATCTAATTCAGCAGACTTAGGACCCGGGTATAAATCCCCAAGACTCCAACGGGTTTGTTGATACTTTGTCATTCAATATCTCCTTTTTCTGATAAATATTCTCGTAATTTCTGTCTCAAGCGATCTATCGGATAGCGCTTGCCTTTGATTTCGTCCAGATAGTACCAGGCTGTCCAGCCATTGACCGGACCCGACTTGATTTGCCGGCCCAATTGATGAATGGAACCACGTTTTCCGTCCATCGTTAACGACCCATCTGCCATCACCTGTGCTGCCAGGGTACTGTTTTCTCCGAAATATAGTGTGGTACCGGGCATTAAGAAACCATTTTCAATTAATTCGCCAAATGGCAAACGTGGTTCACGACGGGGATTGAGCTGTGAAAGCAGAAAATCTTCACCCAAAGGAGTAACGCCGGCAATTCGTTCGGATGCAATGCGCACATAGGATTCCTCGCGCTCGATACCGATAAAGCGTCGCCTTAATAGTCGCGCAGCTGCTCCCGTTGTACCACTGCCGAAGAAAGGGTCGAGAACCAGGTCTCCTTCGTTGGTACAGACCTGCAGTACGCGGTATAAAAGCGCTAATGGTTTTTGCGTGGAATGAGCTCTGGAGCCATTCTCCTTCAGCCTTTCCTTGCCACTGCAGCGCGGGAAGTACCAATCGCTACGCATTTGTAATTCATCGTTGCTCATCTTCAGACTGTGATGGTTGAAGGTGTATGGAGCACCACGTTCTTTTTGTGCCCAGATCAAGGTCTCATGCGCATTCGTCAACCGCACACCTCTGAAGTTTGGCATCGGATTCGATTTCACCCAGACCACATCATTCAGAATCCAATAACCCAGATCCTGCAGCACAGTCCCCACCCGGTAGATATTATGATAACTACCAATCACCCAAAGAGTTCCCCCTGGTTTCAGAATGTGTTTGCAGGCTGCCAACCAATCACGCGTGAATTGGTCATATGTTTGAAAATTATCAAATTTATCCCATTCGTCATTTACTGCTTCGACGTGTGAGAGATCCGGACGGTACAGTTGCTGTTTGAGTTGTAAATTATAGGGCGGATCGGCAAAAATCATATCCACCGAGTCAGGCTCCATCTGGCGCATGACTTCAATACAATCCCCTAGAATAATCTGGTCTTCGTCCGTGTTGGCTCGATTCATATGCTTTATTGTACTTGAAAACCGCTGTAATACCTGAATTTGTCTCATTTATTAGACAGTTTTACTGGAAACAAACCTTCAATTTTGTAATGTTTTACGGCTATATCCTTTCTGAATTAATGGTTGACTTTAATGAAAATCCAATCTAAAATTGAATATATCGTTTCAATTGGATTTTTGTGATTAATTTATCTAAAACGGTTTGTACAATTTCCTAATGAATGAAAATTTGATTTTTCATGTTTTTAAGTATTCCTGTTTTCTGGAGGTATGATGAAACTTAAAAGTTTTTTATTCCCTTAATGGTTTTGATGTTGTTGTCATTATCGTGTAATCTTGTCAGCTGACAAGATTTCTCAAGTAACCGAAGAACCAGCGCGGGTGGCTGTATCTGAAGAACCTACCAGCCAACCAGATCCAGCCGCACCTGTGGAACCTGCTCAACCAGTCAATGAGAGTGAGCGCAGCTAAGAGTATTGATGATGTACGCCCGGCTGTATTTCCAGTTATTTGCTACCGGCACCTACAATGATATTGAGCAGGGATTGGTGTTAAACGCCGAATGGGGTGGATCCGGCTTCTTCATTGATCCTTCCGGTATCGGCGTGACCAACAACCATGTGGTTGCCGGTGCTGCCATCCTGAAAGCCTATGTCAATGGCGAAACCACCCCACGTAATGTGCGTGTTCTGGGAACTTCTGAATGTGCCGATCTGGCCGTGGTACAGGTGGAAGGCAGCGATTTTGCTTACCTGGATTGGTATGAGGATGAAGTCAAGACCGGTCTGGATGTGTATGCCGCCGGCTTCCCACTGCTGGATCCGGAGTATAACCTCACCAAGGGCATCATCTCCAAAGTGGAAGCAGATGGTCAGACGTCCTGGTCATCCATGTCCTATATTTATGGTCATGATGCTAAGATCAATCCCGGCAACTCCGGCGGGCCATTGGTTACCGCAGACGGAAGAGTCGTTGGCATTAATTACATGACCCGGGCTACCTACGACCAACAATTTGCCATCCCGACTGACCAGGCAATATCGATTGTAAATCGTCTCCGCGAACGACAGAATGTTGCTTCGCTTGGATTGGATGGTTTTGCGATTGTATTTGGACCTAATAGCGAATATCCGGGCATCTGGGTTAATTCAATAACGACCGGCAGTATCGCTGATAAAGCCGGCATCAAACCCGGCGATATCATACACGAGGTCGAGGACATCCTGGTTGCTACCGATGGCACTATGAAAGATTATTGTGACATCCTCAAGAGCCATGATCTGGAAGATGAACTCAAAGTCTTTGTGTATCGATGGGAGACTGATGAGTTGTTTGAGGGCTCTTTGAATGGCACTCCTCTGGCATTCTGGGGTTATGCTGGTCTTTCCGGCGAAGCAGAAGAATGGGTGGAGGAGGAAGGTACCACTACTTATACCGAGAACGAAGCATTCCGCACTGAAGAATTCGATGGTAATATCGACTGGTGGACCTGGTTTACAACCAATGGTGATGAAAGCCAACTGGATATTTATCAGGATAATGGACGAATTATCTTCGAAATGTATGATACGGACATCTGGGCATATCTAACGTATGGCGAATATTATTATGATGATGTCTTTGTGCAAACCCTGGTGGAAAACAGAGGTATGAATTCCAACAGCATCAGCTTGGTGTGCCGTTATGATGAAAATCTCGGTTGGTATGAATTCAACGTTGGCAGCGATGGCTTGTATGATATCCTGCGGTTCGATGGATCACTCAGCACTGGAGGTTACACTTTGCTTGCCAATGGCGGTTCCACTCGCATCAAAACCGGGAAGGAATACAACGAATATGCCATCCAATGCGCTGGTGATACGTTGACTTTGTGGATCAATGGCTACGAAACCAATAGTGTGCGGGATCGTACCTTTAAGGAAGGCTTGATCGGTATCTCAGCTTCTTCCTACAATTCAACACCGATTATCGTCGAATTCGAATACGTGGATATCATTTATCCGTACTAGTGAGCTCTTGAGCTGTTTAAGAAAAGATTTAAAGAGTGCAATGTACCACTATCAATCTGGTGCATTGCACTTAAAGATTAACTGACTCACATCGATCACCGATGAACATTCTTTCCATCAATCCTCCAAAAGTGCATTGCACCTGCCCTTAAACCTCATTGCTCAAACCAGAGTACAATGCACTTTTTACATTCTTATATTGGGCCGATGTAATTCATTCATATGTATGACGACGACCCCCAAGTGCAATGCACCCTTTCTGCCAATTGCTGTCAACTTTTTTCTATTCACTTAGCTTAACAGCTTATGCGCTCAACAGCAAAATAGCTATTAATACATCCATGCATCCAATGGCTGCGGACCGGACATCACATCCCTGACAATCCGTAAATTGCCAACAATATCCGGCCGCACACTCCAGCGAATCATGGCAATTTGACCATGGCGGATCTCGATCCCGGTAATGCTGTACGGCGAAACTACTGAGCCAGTGTTGAAGTAAGGCACATGACTCAAGGCGGGAAAACGTGGTCGATGCGTGTGACCAGCAACAATCATCTTGCGTTTTTCCCTGCTCCAATAGATTAATTTCTTGTCCACACGCTTGGCAATAGTAAAGTTCTTGGCAGCGCTGGTGGGGTCTCCTAATCCATAGAGTTGTAAATTACGCCAGAAGGCACGTACAAAGAAGCGTCCAATCGGCCAGTACAGATCCGAAAGTAAATCTCCCTGATGACCATGCACCAGGAATAGTTCGCGTTGGGTGGTTTCATGTTTTAGAATCAGACCGGGATAGATCTTAAGATTTGGGAAGAGCGGCTTTCGTTCTTGAGAAATTTCATCAAAATACGTATGCAGGTTTGTCTGTACAAAACGCGGAGAGGATTTCTCAATATCATGATTACCCAGCAACATGTAGAAGCGATTTTCTGCATGAAAACGCATCATTACCTCAAATATTACCTTGTGAGCAGTAAAAATTTCGTGGAAGCTACGGTTTTTCCACAGATCATCCCCATCCCCTAATTCGATATAAGTATATCCTTCATGAAAATAATAAGACAGGGCGTGATAAACCAGGTTCTGATTCTTGGCAAAATCGTCCGCCCAACCATAATCACCACGATGACAATCACTGAAGATAATGATGCGGGAATCATTATCAATCGAGAGGTGTTTTGCTACCTCATGGACTTGATTCAAGCGCTTATATGTACTCATTTTCGAACCAGGGAGGTACATTTACTTTTTGCTCCCCTATTGCACAATTGGTTTCATGTCTTAAATCCCATTATACGACTGAATCTTTGTTTTCATCCTTTTACCTGAATAAAATTAAATCTGAATAGTCTTTCCAAAATGAACTTTCCGCAAACCTGGCAATGCGTAAATTTTCCTTTGAATTTCGTCAATCAATTCCTCACGTTTACAACTATATTCTAAATTAATTTTGGTTTCATCATCTGTAAAATCATGCTCATGACTGAAAGTGATGAGTCGAACATGTTTGTGGTCAAAAAAATTGCGGATTTCTGCCAGATCAGGTGGGCCATCTTTAATCCACATGGTAATGGGTGCAATTGTTTTTGGATGAAACAACTTATTTTCCAATTTATTCAGAACAGATAGGACAATAAAAAGAACAATAGTAACAATTACTGCCGCAGAGAAAAATCCTGCACCAACTGCCAGGCCTACCACTGCCATCGTCCAGATGGTGGCTGCCGTTGTTAAACCACGGATGTTCACCCCAGCATGCAGAATTGCACCTGCCCCCAGGAATCCGATACCCGATATCACCTGCGCAGCCAGGCGCGCCGGGTCACCCATACCTCCCGTTGGTTGATATACATACGAAAGCGACACCGAAATGATCATCGCCAATGCAGATCCCATCACCAGGATAATGTTGGTGCGCAGTCCTGCTGGTTGGTTGTCTAATTCTCGCTCAACACCAATGATTGCGCCTAGCAAAAAAGCTATACCTAATCGAATTGCAATATCCGTTTCTGAAATCATGTCTTCCTCCTTGTTGCATTGTCTTTTGAGCTTTCTATAACAACTCTATACTTCATTCTAACAAATAATTTTTGCTTTCCTGATACTCTATTGAATAAATAATTAAAAAAATATACAATATGGTTATATCTTCTTATTGCTGTGTTCATATATACGTCTTCCATCGATCAGCAAAATTCCATAATATTGATTGAATACCCAAGGAGTGGGCAATGGACAAAATTACAAAGCTGATTATTTATTTAATCTGCCTTATCTCTTTCGTTGTTTCTCTCTCAGCTTGCAACCTGATTAAATTCTTTGACGGCCCTACTAATTTACAAGATATGCTATCCGGCACATCTTTCCCCGATATTGAAGATCTTGTCGATGAGGAAAATCAGAGTATGCCTGTGGACCCAGGTGAACCTGGTGACCCTGGGGGAAGTGGGGTTGTTATGGATATTCAAGAAGAATCCATGAATCCCGTCGCGCCAGAGGAAGGTGCATCAAATATTGTCAACAATCTTCCTCTAAAACCAGTCGGATTTATTAATGTCGGTACAATTAACGCTACTGTTCAACCATGGTCTTATATCCCGTTGGATTCTCAGGGGTTTCAGAATCCACCTGATACATCGACTGTCTCTTCTGCATCTGGAGGTGGGTGGAATTCGCCAAATACGAGCAGTTACCTCTCTTTGCCTTTGGGAACTTATACCTGGTGTATCGATTGGGAAGAAGAAGACAAAGATGGGGACGGCTATTTTGATTATTATCACTATGTTGAAACAGCAACTACCCTGCTGAATGATAGCGACAGCGATGATTTAGCGTTTGCCGAGAAAGTTACAATCAGTGCGCCGCCAGACACAGCCTCAATTTATGCAGGGAAATGTGGCATGCCATTCTTGAAGGAAGACTGTACTGGGAAAGCCGTTTATTTCCATTCATTCGTGGGTAATGTATTCCAGGAACCAGTGTATCCTTTGGATGTCTATGCATATGCCAACACTGAATTCAGAATTCCACCAAATGGCATTAAGATAACCACATCCTCCCAGAGGTCCTATGATGTCAGCGTTATTCTTAATGGCCCAGAAAACTGGATTGAAGCAACTACAAGTGATCCATACAGCGCAATAGGTGTGTCAATTTTCGGAGATCAAACGATTGGATGGGCACGCGTGCTGTTCGATGGCGCTGTTATGTGGGAGGGAGATACCTCTGAATGCGTCATTGACCCGGACGAGAATAGTGGTTTGGGGTGGTATGGCCTCTATGTTGAAGCTGTGTGCATTACTCCGGGAACGCATACCATCCGTGTTGAATCAGGTCCAACGAAAGAAGATGTAGGAGGTTGGCAAGGAGGCGTTCCAATACAGTTGTTTGGTTTCAGGTGGTAAGCAATTCATTGCAATAATTAGTATCGATTCTTATTAAACATACAATTTTGAATGTCAGCTGACTGTCTTTTAGTTGCAAATTTGAGTTCCACAATCAAATTATATAAAACATTTGTTCTATTTGTGACACTCCGAATTATTCAATCCTTACGATCTAAAAATAAATAATAGAGCTGCTTCCTACTCGGTAAGCAGCTCTACATACCTTTTTCTCATTCATTAAATATCAAGTAGGACAACTCTTTCCCTGTCCATTCGTTTCGCCGTCCTGATGATCAAATACAACATACCAAACGAGATCAGGATCAGCCCAGCTTCAATCAACCAGACTTGTACCCCGAACGTAATCGCCAGGACCGCCAGCCCATCTACCACGGCATGATACAGGATAGCCAGCCAGAACCAGATCGGTTTGCGGAACGAAATGGCAATCCAGACCATCACGCTTAATCCAATGTGTAGACCCAGGGCTGCAATGCGTTCGACCGCGCCAGCTAAAGGCATATGCCAGGCAGTAGCCCAGTATGCCTGAACCTGTTGACGTGCCAGTTCAGCCTGGTTTGGACCTAATCCTGATAACACAGCATCCGAGCTTGAAAGAGAAAGGATCGAAATCAATGTAGCCAGCACACTTCCACCAATAATGATCGCTTCGATACCACCGTGTCCGGCACCCAGGGTGAGCGCTGCACCGAAGGAATCGCCCTGTTTCTTCAACAGTTTATATCCAACCCATCGGGCAGTCTCTTCAAAAATGCCAGCCAGCAGACCCAACACAATCGCATTAAAGAAAGGCGCAAAACCCGGATCAACATGCGGTAATAAACCAGAAGAAAAGGCTTTGGTCAGTCCATTGAGTACCGGCAAATGGAAGATCTGCGATCCGATAAAAGTCAGCACACCTACACCGAACAATTTCCAGCTGGTTCCCTTTCTCTTAATAATCCACCATCCAAGAATCAGCGGGAAGATAACATTAAATGTCCCGGCCAACAAAAACATGATGATTAAGACAATATTCGGATTACTTTCCATTGCGAACCTCTCATCTCTTATGCGACTTTAATGTGCGCTCTGATACAGGAGTGCTTTGCGATTGAATTGCTGGATTCCCAGGAAGAAGAGCACACCCGCTGCCAGCCAGACTACAAAACCTAACACCAATCCCACCCAGACACTCAAGTAAAGTAATCCCGTTGCTTGGCCCATCACGAGAGCCAGCACAAAAATCACCAATGAACCGCTGGTTTGGTAAGCCCCCATAAAGGTTTGAACTTTAGCCGAAATTAATACCGTGGCACCAACTCCTAGAGCAGCAAACGCAGGACTTACCCAAAATACGAGTGGATACCAGGTGTTCAACGGGAACCAAAGATAGCCAAACAGAGGATAACCACCGACATTCAAGACCACTGTATAAATCACGAAACTTATCAGCGACACCAGAACCGCGGGAACAAAGGCAGCCAACGCCTTCCCAATGAATAATTCAGTATCGGTTGCAGCCGTATAGAGCAACGCTTCTAACGTCTTGCGCTCGCGTTCACCCGCGAAGGATTCTGCGGCGATACTGGAAGACAGCATGATCGGCATGATCAGAAACATTGGCGCAAACAGGAAACCTAAAATCATGGCGATGGATAATTGTGCATCGTTCAAATCACCCAGCATGAGTGCAATGGACGGCGGAATTCTTTCAAACATCATCTGGATATCCGGGTCATTCAAAGCATCCGCGGAGCCTGTGGTATTGACAATCACCAGCATCACAGCCGGTAAAACCACCATGATAATCAACGGCACCATCACCATCGAGATCAGCACCGATTTATTTTGTCTTACTTCCAAGATATCTTTCCAGGCAATAATACGAATTTTGCGCCAGTTCATTTTTCACCTCCGTTATGTCCCTTGTGTCCATTATGGTTACTGTTTTGTAATTGTAAATACACTTGTTCGAGCGGAATTTCCTGTGGTTGCAGGCGTAATATCTGACCGTCCATCCCCGTTAAACGCGCGACGACTTGCGGAATCACGTTCTCTGATTCGACCTCGATTTTGAGGCTTCGCGAAGATTTCACATCCAGGCTCAACACCCCTGGAGCAGCTTTTAGTTGATCCATTTTTTCAAATGGACTCAAGAACTGAACCTCCAGCCACATGCCAGGAGAAACCAACCGGCGTAAATCCGCCAGGCTGCCCATCGCCAGCGTGCTACCCTCGCGCATGATCAACAAGCGATCACACAGGCGCTGTGCTTCATCCAGGTTATGCGTACAGATCAAGACCGTAGTGCCTTCCTTCTGGCGCACATCAGCAATTAATTCGCGCACCTGGACAGCAGCTTCCGGATCCAATCCCGAGGTTGGTTCATCCAAAAAGAGTAATTTTGGGTGTGTCAACCACGCCCGTGACAGCGCCAGACGTTGTTTCATACCTTTGCTGAACGTCCCGGCGCGGTCATTCCCCCGATGACTGAGATCAAACATTTCCAGTAATTCATCGCTCCGGTGTTCGATCTGCTGATCATCCATCCCTGCCAACACCCCAAAGAAACGCAGGTTTTGCCGGGCAGTAAGACGCTCATATAAAGCAGGTGTTTCTGTCAGCACGCCGGCCTTCTCGCGGATTTTCTCACCAGATTTCATCGGGTCAAATCCCATCACCGAGATGGAGCCACCACTGGCTTCGAACATCCCATTCAAAAGACGAACCGTGGTTGTTTTTCCTGCGCCATTCGGGCCTAACAAGCCGAACACTTCTCCGTGTTCAACATTAAATGTTAGATCCTGAATTGCCTGGAAATCACCATACTTGTGTTGCAAATGCGATACTTCAATAATTTTTTCCATGCTTTTATCCTCTACTTGTTTCACGTGAAACATTGCTATTCACGTTATTTACCATTTCCATTCATATTCGGATGTTTTCGTCGATACGCCACATACGAATAAACGACCGTGTAAATAGATACGACTAATAATGGCACCATCATAGCCCATATAGCTATACTCGGAAAAATGACCCCAACCAATGTTAAAATACCACTTACCTTAAACCCTTTTGCACCAACCCGGTGGGTCTCATTCCAGACGTCTTCATCAGCCAATGTCCAGGGGGTGCGAACGCCAATGAAGTAATTCTGTTTTGCTTTTTCCATCATGACCCCGATGTAATAGAAGAAACCTCCAAAGGCAGGGATCATTAACGCCAACATATTGAAGCGCAAACCCAAGTTAAAGAGCAAACTGATAACATGCAAATAAACAAAGAAAACAACAAACATCAGAATAAACGTATAATATTCTTTGCGAAATTTTTCGATATTTTTCTTCAACGGGTCGATCTTTGGAACGCCCAGTAACAGCAAGGTCAATCCAATAGTCATCAAGGGTAGAAACCACAAGCCCATAAATCGCGAACCATAACCGTCCGCCTCGCCCAATTCGTTCCAGTGAATCGCCATGGGATCAGGAAATCGAGGTTCGAGTATCAATCCCAAAGCAATAGCTGCAACTGAGAGAATAATGGTCCAAATTAATACTGTACGTGCTTTCATGAATTCTCCTTTATGTTTCACGTGAAACATTTTTATCTGATTTTTTTGAGTTATCGATCATTGGATTCAACTAATTTTTGTCTTTCACGCAGATTGCGCCGAAACACAGCCTGTATTTCTACACTGGTAAATCCCTGTTTTTCCATCTTTTCCAGGAAATCTCTTGTCATCCGATCCAATTCTTTGGATTTTTCCGTCTCCTGTGGGGGAACATCCGGCAGAATGTAAGTCCCACGACCATGTTGGGTATTGATGACCCCGGCTTGATCCAGAATGCGATAGGCACGCGCTACCGTGTTGAAATTGACCTTCAATTGTCGCGCCAGATCACGCACGGTCGGCAATTGTTCACCCGTGCGCAGTTCTCCCAACACGATGCGGTCATAAATCTGTTCCACAATCTGATCGGTAATAGGTATACCTGAGCGAAAATCAATTTCAATATACAAGGGGACAGCTTCTGTCATTTTCGATCCTTTTTACCAATACTTGAGTGACTTTGTAAATATTGTATCATTGTATAATTGTATCTTTGTGTGATTGTATCATTGTTTTTCTAGGTGTCAAGGATTTTTGAGGTGATTTAAACTTAAATTGGCGCTTTTTTACAAAATCTATCCATCTGGCCAGGTGTACTCCCGTTGAAAGTACAGCTATAATTTCCGCCGCTTCACCCATGTTTACCTCAAATATTTGAAGTAACATTACAATCAGGAGTGCCCGATGAAACCTGTTTTTACAATTTTTGCATTGCTCGTCTTAATTATTCTTTTATTGTGGTTGGGGCTGCAAATACTACCTAAGCCCTTTCCATCTTATTCTGCCCCCTCCACCCCGCTGCAAACCATCCCGCTGCCGGACAATTTACCCGCCCCCGTGAAACGATTTTACCGCCAACTGTACGGAGAAACCATTCCGGTCATCGATTCAGCGGTGATCAGTGGCACCGGACGTTTGCGCATCAATGGTATTTCATTGCCAGCAAGATTCCGTTTCGTGCACATCTCCGGCCAGGATTACCGCCATTATATTGAAACAACTCTGTTTGGACTGCCACTATTAAAGGTTAACGAACATCATCTGAATGGTAAAGCGCGCCTGGAATTGCCATTTGGTGTCAGTGAAGGCGCAAAGGTGGATCAGGGTGCCAACCTGGCACTCTGGGCGGAGGCGATCTGGATGCCCTCCCTCTGGGTATCCGATTCACGTGCCCGTTGGGAAGCAATTGATGAGAACTCAGCCACACTGATTGTTCCATTTACGAAGGAAGCTGGCGCTTCTACCGTTGAGGAAGAATATTTCACCGTTTCTTTCGATCCTGAAACCGGTTTGTTGCAATCGATGCAGTCAATGCGCTACAAAGGAGAAGAAAGCAGCGAAAAAACGCTCTGGATCAATGAAGTCCTTGAGTGGCAGACGCTCGGGGAATTCACCCAACCGGTCCGTAGCGCTGTCACCTGGCAGGATGAAGACTCGCCCTGGGCACGTTTCACCACGCTGGAAATCGTCTATAATGCAGATGTAAGTAACTATGTCCAACAATCAGGATTTGAATAATGACCATGCCTACCGATAAACCCGAATATCTCTTTAACTTTGGTTATCTCAATCTGGATAAACTGCTGCGCTTGCAGCAAAAACCCGAGCCTTTCACGCCCGGTGAGCCACTCTTCTGGAACGATCCACATATCTCCCAACAAATGTTGGCTGCTCACCTCAGCCAGAAGACGGATGCTGCCAGCCGCAAGCAGGAAACCATCGCACGAACGGTGGATTGGCTGGTGGAGTACCTGGGGCTTAAGATCGGGCAATCTGTGCTGGATCTCGGCTGCGGTCCCGGGCTGTATGCCACGCGTCTGGCGCAGCAGGGATTGCAGGTGACGGGTGTGGATTACTCGCAAAATTCGATCGAATATGCCACTCGCACCGCCGATGAGATGGGATTGCCGATCATCTATCGCTATCAGGATTACCTGACCATCACGGACAGCGCTCAATACGATCTGGTCCTCTTGATTTACGGTGATTACTGCCCACTTTCCCCTGAACAACGCAGCCAGTTACTGGAAAACATCAAGCGTGCGCTCAAGCCCGGTGGCTACTTCGTGCTGGATGTGACCACCCGCGATGGACGCGCTAAATGGGGACAGAAAAACGGCTGGTATATGCTTGAATCCGGATTCTGGAAGCCCGGCCCACACCTGGTGCTGGAGGAAGGCTTTGATTATCCCGAACTGGACATCTACCTGGATCAATCGATCGTGATTGAAGCCGATGGCAGGTTATCCGTCTACCGTAACTGGTTCCAGGATTTCAACGCCGACAGCATCACCCGCGAACTGACCCGCGCCGGCTTGCGTGTGGACAGCCTGTGGAATGACCTGTTAGGTACGCCTTACGCCGCCGGTGGTGACTGGATCGGTGTGGTCACGCAAAAATTATAATCATTACAAATCTGCCTGTTTCAACCAGGCTGGCAGGTGTTGCAGTAGATTGGCGATGATCTTTTCGCTGGCCTGATGGAAGACTTTGATATTCCCATAGGCTTCGCCGCCATCAGGGCCAACCATATCGCTGACCCCGCGCAGGATCAGACACTTGACATGATTCTTGCTGCACACCCAGGCAATCGCGCCGCTTTCCCAGTCGGCAGCCACGCCGCCAAACTGCTCCTGCAGCCAGGTCACCTGCTCGGGCAGAATGTCCCGATCGGCTGAGAGTAACATGCCGCGCTGCACGGGTTGGGGATAGGGTTCCTCCGTTGGAAGCCAGCTTAAATCCAGGTCGGTGGTGTAATGATCGTAGGCTTGTTGCTGATCGCCCATCTGTTCGATCACGTCGTAGACCAGGGTGCGCTCGGCTAAAATCACCGTGCCGGGTTCTACGGCTCCCTGCAGACCGCCACAGGTGCCCAGATTGATCACCAGATCGGGCTTCCAGCGGACGATGGCGTACTGTGCGCTGGCTGCCGCTGAGATCTTGCCCCAGCCGCCTTCCAGATAGATCAGCGTGCGCTCGTTCTCCAGCAGGGCAAAGCATTCGCCAAAGGGGGTGGTTTCTACAAAGGTGACCTTGCAACATTTACGGGCTGCCCGCCATTCAGCGTGTGATGAAAAGATGATGACAATGGTATGCATGGGAACTCCTTCAGAGCCCAATTGTACCGTTATTTGGCATTTATGGCAGAATCTCGACCACCACGCCGTTCTCTGCCCAGTTGTAGACTTCCTCACCAGCTTGCAGATCGAGGATGATGCAGCCATACGACGCCGGACGTCCCAGCACATTGGCCCACAATCGCACCCCACTGGAGAGCACCGGTAGCCCGTGGATGCCGTTCATGAAGCCCGGCACCGCCTCGTAGATGCCCATAAAGTGCGGCATCCATAAATCCCAGTTGGAGGCATAGGCGTTGATCTCGTGGGTCTGGATCTGGAAGACGCCTGGAAGCGTAGGGGAATTGGACATCCCGGTGCTGATGACGTGCTCGGATTTGAGTTCGAAGTTCTCGTACACCCACATGTGTTGCTCTGTGATGCTGATCACGATGCGCTTGCCGAGTACCGGCGGATAGGGTAGCATCTCGTTTTTGGACGGAATGGTCAGCACCTGCCCGGCATGCACCCCGTAGATGCTGCTGCCCGGGTTGGCTTCCTGGATTTTCCAGTAGGGCATCCCGACTTTGAAGCCGATCCCGACCAGGTTGTCGCCGTATTGTACGGTATATTCGGTTGGTTTGTGGCGCAGGAAGATGGTGTAGACGTCGCCACTCTCCCAGAGGTCATCCAGATTGTCGACCGGATCTTTGAAATCGATCTCGCGGTTACCAATGGTGGACTGCCACTCCTGCAGATAGGCCTCGAATTCGGCGGCATCCACCTGTAGATAGGGCTCCCCATAGGGGTCATCCAGCCGCACCCAACCCGCCACCAGCTCTTGCGGTAGCGTCCAGGTGAGCAGTTCATCGGTGATGGCATCCCAGGCGCGTAAATGAAGCGGACGCTCGTAATAAGTCGCGATGCGCTGCACTTCGGAGGATAGATCGGCCACTGCCGGGGGAATCGCCACCATGGGCAGCTGCAAATATCCCGCCTGCAACACCGCCCCTGGATCCTTCTGGATGAGCGCCAGGGTGGCTTCCACATCCAGCCCCCAGCCATCCGTGCCCGGCTGCGAAATCCAGTGCCCCTGGTCATACTCACCCTGTGGGTCCTGTACCAGTTTAGCATCCATGGGTGGAATTTCAATTTTGGCCGCCAGATCGCGGAAGGTCTCACGCGCGAAGTCCACGTTGAAGGACACCACCGGCGCGATCTCGTAGCGTCCCAAAGCCGCCAGTTGCAGAATCTCGCCTGTGCCACCGCTATCGCGACCCACCCCATAGGCCAGCTGGGCAGTCTGCAGCGGGTCGATCCACAATCCGATGTTGGGCGGCGTGACCGTCCACTTGTATTCTTCATTCAGGACCACAAAATGGGTGGTGTTGTTCCAGTAATTGTCGATGTATTGCGCAGCATCCGCCATGGGCAGGTTGCTCAGATCGACCGGACCGACCGACACGCCGGGCAGCACCATTTGCGTCTGGCGTACATACAGCGCTGTACCAGCCACCGCCGCCATGGGGATCAGTAGCGCCAGCAGAGCCAGGACGAGCAGGATGCTGCCAAGAATCCGCTTGCCATTGGATCGCGGTTGGGGTTGGGTATGGGCCTGACGGGCAGGTATGTTGCGCTGTGTTGCATAATTCTCTCCAAATTTAGTGTACAAAAGAATTTATTTCGGTGCAATAAATACGCCAATGTGGATAAGACGAGTTGGGGCTTGATTGAGTTCCAGGAAAGTCTGAACTGGGATTGGTTTAGCTCATGGCTGATGGCTGGTAGCTGATGGTAAAAGATCCGAACTGGGATTTACAGGATTTTAAATGTCTGGTTTACCGGGAGCTGTTGAAGGTTATGGTTTGTTGATTTTCTTGGTATGTTTGCAGGATTTCCTCCTCAGAAAACATTTTACCCACGGGGCATGCTACGGAGTCCTGCGGAAGGATTCGGTCCTTGCCTGGTGCATTGCACTTAACGATCAACAACCTCCACCATTCGGAACAAAGCGACTGAGAATCCAAACTCCAAAAGTGCATTGCACCTTCTTTGCGGACCGGAATTAGAGCATGCCCTACTGCATTGCAAATGGGGATTTTTGATGGACGGGTAGGGGTGAAGGATCGCCTTCCGCTATGCTACAGGTGCTTTGCAAGAATTGACGTGGTATTCCACCCGAAATTTCGTTCTCCGATCCTTCACCCGTACGGATCAATCAACAACCATGCCCCTTTCAGGAGGATGTACCCGGGTCGTGGGAGAAAAGAAAAAGGTGCAATATGGATGCGCTACATCAACTTGCAAAAAAAAGGTGCATCGCTGATGCACCCTTCGAGTGTTGTGTGTCTGTGGTTATGGATTAACCCCCTCCACCACCACCGCCGCCCCCTCCGCCGCCGTTGCCACCTCCATTACCGCCGCCATTACCGCCCCCGTTGCCACCACTACCGCCGTTATCGCCACCGCTGCTGCCGTTTCCATCACCATTCTCATTGTCGCCCTGGTTGCCACCATTTTGGTGATTATTGTCGCCATCCTGGTTGTTATCATCGTCATCAACGATCTTGCCGGTCATATACATCCATTGATAGTCGTCCCGAATTTCACCACTGGTATCCTGGCTATCAAGTTGTGCATCGGCCAAATAAAGGGTTTCCCAGGATTCTTCCAGGGCTTTTTTCCCATTTTGTTTTTGATAATTGACCATATATTTAAGTTCACTGGCTAACTTGTCTGGATCATCTATACCGGCTCCGACAAGTTTCGTCTGGGTCTTCAGGGTGTTTTTAAAGAGATTCATGATGGGTTCACCGGTATGTTCACCTTTATTTGCCTGCATTGTTTGTTGTTGCAACATTTGTTGCATCATCAATAAATTGCCTGTGGGATCACCAGATTGCAACGCATATTCCAGTGCAGTACAGAGTTGCATTTGCCACTCAAAGAAAAATGGTTCGGGAACAGTTTCTCCACTTTCAAGAAGGGTTTGAATTTCAACAAAACGTTTGTGAGCCAGCTGAGAGGCTATTTGAAACTTAACATCCGGATCGGTTGTCAGTCCTAATTCAACATCTTCCATTAAGGTTTTGACCGGATAAAGCACATCTCCCGGCAGGCTGGTCTGCGCGGCCACGGTGGATATTCCACCACCCAACAACAACATAAGGATTGTTGCGATTGTTACAATTTTCATTGGATCTCTCTCTTTCTTTTTGTTTGCAATTTAAAGGATTGGGGTTGATTGGGATCGATTCACCTCTTATGACGCGAGAGGTTATGTATCGATACGGAAAAAGTTAGTAGACCCTATTAACAAAAATGAAAGGTGAGAAATAGCTGGTGGTTCACGGCTGATACCCAAAGGGCATAATATAGCTCACAGCTGACAGGGTATAGACATATAGAAACTTAGTTCTATGATAATGGATGGGGGAATTTTGTCTACCTGCCTAAATGTGCATGTTTTTTGGTGAAAATGGGGAAAATCAGCAGGTTTTGGCAGAGGATAAAAAAAGTCCGAACTGGGATTGTTCGGCTTGACCCCTATTTCCTCCCATAATCAGCGGGGATTTCGCCCCAGGCGTTTGTGTCCCATTTCAAAACTTCGTTGGGGTATTCATGTTTGTTCAACCACTCTTCTGCGCGGGTGATCAGTTCGAATATAGGCGCATTTTTTTCATCCTGCGGAAGTTGGGTTTTACATTTTTTGTTTTTTACCCAGGCGAGCGCGGTTTCGGAATCGGTGTAGATGGGTGCGGAAATGTCGCGTTGACGGAAGAGAGCCAGGGCGTGCACAATTGCGAGAAATTCACCGATGTTGTTGCTGCCATTTGCAAACGGACCCTGGTGGAAGATCTGTTTCCCGGTGGTGGTATGCACACATTTGTATTCCAACGGACCGGGATAGCCAATGCATGAGGCATCCACACAATAGCTATCTTCGACCGGGTCTCCGATGATTGCCAGTATTGCCGGGCTGAGGGTGGGTACGCGTTTGCCTTTGAATTCTTCATAGCTCGCGTGGAAGGCTGCTTCTGCCAGTTCGCGATTTTCAAAGGATTTGTATTCGGCCCCGTTAAAACCGGTCACCTGGGCGGAACATTCTTCCCAGGTGTTGAAGACCCCGGTCTTACGACCTTTCCAGACGACGTAGTATTTTTGTTTTGCCATGAATTTCTCTTTCAGGTGGTTTGGGTTGGGACGCGAATGGATGCACGTCCATAGCTACCGCACCTATATTATAGACCACACCACCCAGGATGAATGTGTTGAACGTCACCCCCTCACCCCAGGTTGACCCCCGTTCCGAGGACGAGATTCTGGGTCTGGTGAGTTTCAAGCCGATTGAAATCGGTTGGGGGATGCGAGACCTACATCTCCCCGGTCCCCGGTCTTTTCACCGTCTACATTTCCATGATTCTCCCACTGTCAATGTGCTGAAGATGTGCTTAGGGCAATTATTTGTAATAATTCTGCTAAACTTAATCAATAAAATTATTGAAAATAACATATTGCGCATGACATGTTATGTATGTTATAATTCAGAGGACGATGTGATCAAATCATTTCGCGACAAAGAAACTGAAAAAATTTATCGATGGATACAAATCACTAAAACTGGATCAATCCATTCAACGTGTGGCGTATCGAAAGCTAAAAATGCTCAATAATGCCTACGACTTAATCGATCTTAAAGCACCCCCTTCCAATCACCTGGAGAAACTCAAAGGTAAAATGGAAGGGTATTACAGCATTCGGATCAATGATCAGTATCGGATCTGTTTTCGATGGAAAAACCAGGATGTTTATGATGTTGAAATTGTGGATTATCACTAGGAGCAAGAATGGAAAATAGAGATTTTGGACCACTTCACCCGGGTGAAGTCTTGTTGGAGGAATTTCTGATCCCTCTTAACATCAGCCAGCATCAACTGGCACTCGCCATGCGTGTGGCACAACAAAAAATCAACGATATTGTGCGAGGAAAACGCAGCATCACCCCCGATACTGCCCTGCGATTGGCCGCAGCCCTGGGCACCACGGCTGAATTCTGGTTGGGTCTTCAGCAGGAATACGATCTGGATTGCGCAAGGGGTCTGTTGGGTGACAGTATTCAAATGGAGGTGAGTAAGATAATTCCTGGATGATGGAGGCGGTTTGGGTGTTGTGCGCGGGTTCCATCATCCCGCCGCATGGTCTCCCGTCCTCCGTCGCCGGTCTTTCTCACGCCGGTAAAGCAAATATATGACAATCATTAAGATGGGTAAAATGAAATCCCAATAGAGGATGATGCCTACATTCCCGGGGGAGAAATTGTTATGCTGGACTGCATGTAAAATATGGGTAAAGCCTGCACCCCACATAAATACCGTTTTGGTGATGATGAACGGTAACCAAAGGGACTGGTTCCAAAAACCAAGAAAGCCAACGATACCGATCCCAATGGCGGCAAATCCCAATTCCATTTGAAAACCGCTATTGACCGGCCAACCAATTCCCGCAGCGACCTGGTCGGCATAAATGATATGACCGAAAAGCCCACTCATGATGGTGAACCATCCGGCCAGCCCGATGGTGTAGATGGCTATGATTTCGACGGTTGATTCTTTGCGAATTTTATGGCGGGTGCTGCGCAAATGCACACCGATGGAAATAAGTGTTACGAAAATTTGAAGATAAACATTCAAACCCGGTATATCATAAAATGCTTGCATGCGTCTCCCGCTATACGTGTTGGTCCACCAGGATGGGGTTGCCATCCGGATCCAGCAGCGTGAAACTCGCCGGACCAGTGGTGCTTTCGTCTGCTGCGCTTAATCGCGCCAGCCCCTGTACTGTGGCAGGTTGCCTTTTCAGTTTTCTCTTTTTATAGTTTTGCAATACCAGCGTCGATAATGGCTGCCAGAGCGTTCATGTTGTTCAACGCATCCGCTACCTGGTTGGCAAACCCCGTTTTTGTGAAGGGTATATCCACGCTCAATCTTTCGGCCAGGTTTGTCTTCGAGAAGCGATAACCCGCAGGCCATGTGGCAACAACTGCTGCCATTTGCGGGATTGTGATTTCGTTGAATTTTTCCCGGTCAAAAAGGTTGCGATGACCGATGTGCAAATCCAACTGTAATTTTTTGGTTTTCAAGCTTTCCGCTGTCATCCCGGCTTCAAAATGGATGCCTTCCAGTGAATAATTGAACCAGTTCGATTTGTAATGTTGAAAGTAAATGCCCGCATGATAATGGCCTACAAACATTACCCAACCATTGTCTTTGTACCAATCCAGCGTTGCCAATTTTCGCTGCAGCTTCATGAACTCAGGATATTGTTCCATGAAGATTTGCCAATTTTCTGGTAAAGAATTTGTCATCTGCTCACCCATTTTTTCCTTTAAATTCTCCTTTCGCCCATCTTTGTTACCAATTTCCGCCTATTGCTTATTGGCAAGCAGTTGCCTGAACTGGACAACATTCCCTTCGGGATCCGTGCCATCCAGAACCAGCGTATTTTGAAACTGCCAGGCAGCTTCCATGGGTTGGAGCGTGCCGCCTGCTTCGACGATGATTTTGCGGACATCAGAAAAACTATCAACAATAAACGCCGGCTTGAATGGTGTGCCTTCTCTTACCTCGGGAGGATCTGAGATGGTAATGCCAGCAGAAATCTCTGGCCGAATTTGTAGAACGACAATCTCAACACCTGCTCCGTGCAGAACGATATAGCTATCTGCCTGTTCCACCACCTGCAGCGCGAGGGTTTTCATATAAAAATCGGCTACCCGCTGGAGGTCTTTGGCAAAGATTACCAAGCCCTGATCGATATACGTGGTTATGATCTGACATTATTTCTCCTTCATTCATATGTTTACTGTCCAATCGTTTGCAGACGCTTTCCTATACCAGGTTGCAATTTTCCCTGGGCTTAGAAATCAAAGTTTACCTCAGCGGGGTTGCGTGCTGGGCTTGCCCGGCGCAGGTTTATTTTGCTCTCATCCTGTTATTGCGTGGATTGTGCTCCACCTCAGCCAAACCCAACGCTTCCATTAATGGTGGAATGTACATCGCAAAGCGACCGCGAAAGTTCTTCTTCAAGCCATACCACCCGCCAATGGGATTTTGCGGTGAGCGCGCCCAGAACTCCACTGTTCCTTCAACGGCTTCCTGTTTTTCGTCTTTGCTGCCCAGTTCCATCCAGTCTCCATGTGCTTTTAACATGGCATGTAGATCGGCAAGGCAGCGATAGTCATAATGCAGTACGGTTGTCCCAACCGTGCAAACGATGATCTCACGTCCATCTTTCTCGTCGATGTACATTTCATATTCTGAAGTTTGCGGTGGTGTTTTCAATTTCCAGGGATTGTCTCTGGTTCTTTTTTCCATTTTCTTTTCTCCTTTTTTCGATTTCAAGCTTAGACGTGTTGATCCACGAGGATTGTATTCCCATCCGGATCCATCAGCATGAGACTGGCCGGACCGGTGGTGCTTTCGTCCGCTTCGCTCATCAGTTCAAGCCCCTGTGCTTTGAGTTGGCGCTGGATTTCGCGCACATCGGTAAACGCATCCAGCTGCTGGGCATTCTGATCCCAACCGGGATTGAAGGTTAAGATGTTTTGCTCGAACATGCCTTGAAAAAGCCCAATCACATGCTCGCCATTCTTCATGATCAGCCAATTCTGTGAAATATCTCCACCGAAATCCTTAAACCCAAGCTTCTCGTAAAAAGCTCTGGAAGCGTGAATATCCTTCACCGCCAGACTTATTGAAAATGCACCCAGTTCCATCCTGTACTCCTTTTGTTAATCAGTGAGTTGAATTAATGATTATAAGGATTTATGGTGCGTTGAGAATCTACAGTATAAGGATGGATGGTTGATGGCTGATGGCTCACGGCTGACGGCTGACGGCTGATAGCTATACCACGCTTTGCTTCCCCGTTCCGAGGACTTCGCGGGTACTACGCAGTCGACATGACAGGGAAAGTTGAGAAACTAAGGGCGAAGGGCGAAATGGTTTTGCTCACGGCTCACGGCTGACGGCTGATACCACTCGCTTTGCTTCCCCGTTCCGAGGACTTCGCGGGGTATGGGGGACACCTCGGTGTATTGGAAATCGGGATTTGTTGGCGGATGTATACATCCCTAAACAACTGAACCAATATACCACCCAGATAACGCTTTCAGCGCTTATTTTTGTTCAGGTGCGGTAATAAAAATATTTCACATTTCTATGATAGGTGCCACAAAAACTCTAAAACCCAGGTTGCTGAGTGAATAGTGTGGTGGATCTAAGTCTCGAATTGCAGAGCGAACATTTTTTGGATCATCTTTGTATGACCCACCCCGAACAATCCGGTAAAAATTTTCACCTGCACTCAGGTTCTCGCGACCATCATGTTGGCGATATGGATAAACGAAAGTAGGATTATCGCGGTCATCTCCCCATAAAGTGATCGTCCATTCCCATATATTTCCGCTCATATCTGCCACACCATATACACTATCTCCTTGTGGCGAATAGCTACCAACCTTAACTGTACGCAATCTACCGCTTTCTCGAGAATTACATAATTGGGCATCAAACCAGTTTCCCCAAGGCCATTCATTCCCATTGGGTCCACGTGCAGCTTTTTCCCATTCAGCTTCACTTGGTAAACGGAAATGATAACCTTGCGGTAATTTTTGAATGTGGTATTGATTTAGCCACTCGCAAAAAGCTATGGCGTCATACCAACAAACCTGGATGACAGGATCATGTTCGATAGATTCAACACTATTTCTATTTCCCAATGGGTGCTTCCAACAGGCTTCTTCCGATTTCTCCCATTTCTCCCCCTCAACATTCCAAACCCAACACCACCCTTCGGTCTCTGCTCGTGTTACATACGATGTGGCATGAACAAATTCCCTAAAGCCTGAAACACTCATTGGAAATTTCCCTGCCCAATAATCGTAAGGGATTTGGAGGTTATGCTGAGGTTTTTCGTCACCCCAGGCCAATTCGTTGTTATCTTTACTACCCATTATGAATTCACCTTGCGGTATTCGCACAAAAGAAATTCCAGCCCAGGTGTTCATATTTTCTACTGAGTTTTTCTCATTCACTTGATAAACTACCTTTCTGCCAACACCAAACTATTCATTATAGAAATTTTTGATACGCTGCCATAATGCTGTTAATCTAACTCAAGAAGAACGCTTTTCCGTTGAACCAAATGGTCATCTCAATCATGATTCTGAAATCTAATCTTAATCCAGCTTTTGCGGGGTGAAGCAGAGTCTTACCTCTTCACTCTTGAGGTCTGTGAGCTTGACGGACGACACCTGCCACCAGGCCTCCTTCAGATTTGTGAGATCCTTATCACGGCTGGCGTCCGGGCTTAGTTCAATCCGGCTGGTGAATTCTGTTTGGGAAAAAACGACGGAACCGGTGCAGTTCCCCGTTTCTGTGTATGTCGTAACAGGCTGCGAAAGCTTGGTGGTAATTGTTAAATGGAACAGGCAGTCCTCTTTCGAAAATATCCCGGTGACCGTCACTGCGCTATCCGCCTCTACGGTATATTTACACTTGGGCAAATCCGTCTTCTCAGTCCATTTGGTTTTCCCAGTGCCTTCTACAAGAAGATAATTTATTTTCCTCTGCCTTGGAAAAAACGAGCGGGATTTTCCCCACTTCCTGTTGGAAGTCGCTGCCATTGGAATAATAGTATGTAACGCTGCGTTCCAGGTTGAGGACAGCTGAACCAGCATCACTGGAAGGCGTTGGGGTATTGGCAATGGGTGTTCCGGTTTCGCTGGGAACTCCCCCAGCAGCGGATGAATTTGGCCGTGGGAGATTACAACCCGTTAATACAAATACCAACATGATGAGCAGCCCCAGGCGGCAGACTCGGGAGATCGTTGCGCTGATCATCCCGACCTGGACTTTGACCGAATGGTAGCGGATGGGGTCTTTATAAGATATCTTCATGGTTTTGCCTCCGTTTCAAAAATTACGCTTATCAGGATTGCTGCTGGGCGGGTTAGTTACACGAAAAGTCCATGGCACAGGTGCGAAACATGATGTTATTGGTCTCGTCGGTTTCCCAAATACGCTCGTTGGTATCAATCACCACTTCGATAAATTGCGTTCCGCTGATCGCATAGCCTGTATCACAAAGCGCTGTGCCGGTCGGTATTGCACAAACTGATTCTTTCACCTTGCCACCATCCGCCCAGACTGTATAGACATAGTTGCCGCTCAAACTACCGGTTGGGTCTGTTTTTACACGGATGGCAATATTATGATTTGTTAATTGAAAGAATTCAACCAATTCCAGGTCGCCCAGTGGAGCGGGGACAGGCGTTGCGGTTTGTGTGGAAGTTGCCGTTGCGGACGGCGTAGATGTTGAGGACGCTGAAGGTGTGGGGGTTGGCGGCGACACCATTTCTGGCAGTGCGCTGGTATCGCCTTGCACGGTCGCATACTGCCCCCACAACCAGCAAGTGATCGTGCCCTTCTTGATGACCCAGTAGGTTGGATTTACAACCGTATATTTTCCAATCACTTCGGCCTGCTCCCCGACCTGTAACGCGATCAGAAAATTAAAATTGGTTCCAGGTCCCGTACGGCAATTTGTGTCCACACTGACCATTACCATGGGAACAGATGGCGCCAAGGTGGGTGCGAGCGTTGGCAGCCATGTTGCTGAAGGTAGTTCTGTTGGTTGCTGGGGTGTGGATGGGGCTTGCAGTGCGGTCTGCGTGAAGGCAATCGAGGTGATGGTTGCGTCAATGTCGATCAGCGGCGCAGATGTGAAAGTTGCATCAATTTCGATCTCTGGTGCAGGGGTTGTGGCGGCAATTGGTAACGAACATGCCATTGAAAGGATTAAGAAAATACCTAACCAGGTGAACAAAGCGATACGCTTTTTCATCAGAGCCTCTTTCCCTATTATCTATTTCTGGATCTTGTAAACAAATATAAAAATTCATTATAGCATAGGGGACGATACGGAAAAAACGACCGGGGACGGGGGACGGAGGACAGGAAAAGGCGAAGGGTGAAGGGCTGAAGGCTGATACCCCTACGGGGCACAAGCGGCTGACAGCTGACGGCAAAAGATCCGAACTAGGATTTACAGGATTTATCAGATCCTTGATTGAAGAGACAATATTGCAGATGAAATTTGTTAATATTCATGGTATGCTGTCAGGATTTCCTCCTCAAAAAGCATTTTACCCAAGGGGCATGCTACGGAGTCCTTCGGAAGGATTAGGTTGACCCTCTCGCCCCCTGGGTTAACCCCCGTTCCGAGGGCGCGAACCTCGGGTCTGGCGAGATTTCAAACCGATTGAAATCGGTTGGGAGAGGTGTTAACCATCTTGAGATAGTATGCCCCCTGTATGGTTTGAGGCTGGTAACCTGTGGTTCGTGTACTCGGAACGGGTATGAACCACAGGATTAATCTGGTTGTGCCTGCGTTGCACCACAATGTGGACAAAAAGCAAAATCAATGGGAATCAGTTTATTGCAGGATATACAGCTTTTTTCAGTCGCCATCGATTGCCCGCAGCCAGGACAAAATTGATACTCAGATGGAACTTCTTTGCCACACTTTGAGCAAGTTATGGTTGACTTTTCCGAAACAGCGGGTTTGCTTTCCATCATCTTTCTTACGGGTAAAGACCTTACCAAACGCACCTTTAACTTTCTCGCCTGCCCCGGCGGCTGAATCTTTGACACTACTGGCTGCTTGCCCGGCTACACCGATGGCTTTAACGGCTGCTCCACCGGCGACACCTGCTGTTTTTTCAAATATGTTCTTCTGAATGACAATTTGATAATCTTGAGCCCGTCGCTCAACGTCAGCGATATCTACCGATATATTCAAACGCTCGGCAACAACTTCTAAAAATTTAAGCTCCTTCTCAGCCAGTTCGCCATCATAAATCGCCATCAGGATCAATGTTTCCATTAAACTGTGCCGCACTTCTACATCTTCAATGTTCGCAAAGGCATCAAGAATATTATCCTCAGAGGCGATCAGCTTTTGAAATTCTGCTTGCGTATGTTCATCAAAGGACATCCGCGATAACACCGCTTTATAAAATTCCTTTTCTTTTTGAGAAAACTGACCATCCACCTGGGCCATATACATGACTGCGGCTGGAAATGCTAAATCGTAGGTGTTTTGACGGGATACCAAAAGACGTAACTCCTCGGTAACTCCACCTCTATTTTTTAGACGCGCTTTGGCAATTTTACCAACTGATTTCGTCGTGGCATAATTGTAGCTGCTCCCCACAGCTGCAGAAGCTACAGGAACAGCATATTTAAGAATGGTGCGCTGTAAAATCTTAAAACCCAGCCTGCGTCCAAAATCTTGAATAGCTTTAAGTGTTCCTTTGCTAATGTATTTTTTGACAGCCCCTTTCGTAGCAGCACCCGCTGCCACTTGAACTCCCTTACCAAGCATTTCTGTGGGCGTCACGCCTAAAGCATAACCAAAAATCATCAACACATCTTCGGGGTCTTCCGGATCAAGCTGGAGATCATAAACAACAGAAAGATCGAGGACCAGACGCATCTGAATTTGAGCCAGATAAAGCATCTCAGCTCCGATAGAACCCAGGAAGAGCGCTGCTGTCATCCCCGCAGAACTTAAGGCCGCAATTTGATTCGCTGTTGCTGCTGCTCCGGCGATAGCTCCAGCAATCGTAGCATACCGAACGGTTACAGATGTTAAAATATCGGCAATTTCATCCGGAGGTAAGCCTGGATACTTTTTCTGAAAATACGTTGCTCTGGCATTACGGTCGTAGGCTTGAATAACTTTTCGTAAAAGATTGACAAACCATTCTCCGCTCTTGACTTCATCAAAATTCATCGACTTTGCGAGTTGTTTGGCTGCGTTAAGCTCGGAAGAAACTTTCGCTTCGTGAACTTCGTCTTCTGGAATGTTTGTTTTGGGATGGTCATGATGATTTTCTCCTTGTTCTCTATTGTGAAATGATGAGTATATTCCAAACACCTGGATGATTTTCTGCGTAATTATAAAATTCTGTTGGATCTACTTGTTTCATTGATGACCCCATCATCGTTTATGATGTGTTTTTATTATATAGAATTTTTGTCTATCTGAAACTTAACAAAAACAATAGGACTATGGATTACAAAATTTATTCTCCTGTTGCACTTTTATTGCTTAAATTTCACAGTAGATAAGTGTAAATTCAATTTCGAATTTTATCTTCTGAACATGAATGTGGTTTTCCATCCAGGTCAATAAGGATAGACCGAGGACATTAATAACTCAAATATATATCTAAAAATAAAGACAAGAAAACAATATGCAGTGTCAGAAACTAACAATATGAAAGAAAATTAAATTGAGAGATAAAATTATTCGGGTAGATTATCAATTAAGTTTTTAAATATCTCAAAATTCTCTAAAATATGTTAGAACTGTTGAAAACAATGGTATTAAAGATGTTGATATTATTCTTTTAAAAGTAAATGGCATGATTTTGGCCATCTTTTTAACTCCATCTCCATAATTTTATATCTTTTCTTCAGTTCTTTTAGCAAATTTTTATTTCCAATCACATCAATTTCTTGATTATTTAATAATAATTTTTCAATTTGAAAAGCCAACCCTTTTTAGTATGTTTTTTTTATATTTTGACATCTCTACATGTGTTTTCCAAATTGGAGGAAACAATGTTAAAGGTACAGATATCATATAAACAATGACAAGATAATAGTATCTATTTTTAAGTTGATTGCTCCATCAAAAAAAATAGGAAAGCTGATAAAAATAAAACAACCAAAAACCAAAATAAATGGCAATGTATGAACTATTTATAGCGTAATTGCCTACCGATGATAAACCATTTACATTTGTCTGGATGGTAACAATCTTGGTGTAATTTCGTATTCGTTAAATAATCGATTTATCACTATAACGGTCATAACTTTTCGAAAAACCACCCAGAATAGCATATAAATATTTATAAAGGTAAATGGAACGTAAATAATCCAAAAATAAAGGGGATAACAGTCATCCATTTTATGGCCAAAATTAAAAGGATTGTTGGATGACAAAACACTTAACCAAATCCAAAAACCAACAATAGTAACTAGGAATGCGGAAACTATGTAGATCGCTTTTACTTTTGGAAAAAATTTGCTTTTTTCTGTATTATTTTTTCTTATTGCTGTAGATTTAAGATTCTTAAAGGAGGAAATTTTTTGGGGTTGGTTTGAATATATAGACCAAACAATTGGAGATGTTATTAGAAATGCAAATATAGCTATAGGCAATTCCCGATAATTTATATATTTTTAAAAAAGCAACATTTTTCTGATGATAAAATAAAGAGATTAACTTGATCAATAAAACAACATAAATTATTTCGGCTATTAACAATGTTTTAAAAAGGTTATATTTAAAAATCTTAAAAATATTTTACCTATTGGGTCAGAATAATAAAAGTCTTTTTCATCGATCTCAGAAATAATATTTTCGGGAATTTGATGAATTGTAATAATTCATTCATTGAAGTACCCTTCTCAGTATATAGTTGATTACATTTAGATATAAAATAAAATGAATTATTAAGGAAAAAACTTAGGAATATCTTTGAAAATGATATAAAAAAATATAATATTTGTAAAGGAGAATACTATTTCAGATAATTATATAATAATAATTGATTAATTTGTTTATTAGGTGTAAAACATCTACCCAAACAAATTTCTTTAATGTATTTTGAGACCGATATTAAAATTTTTCCTTATTATATTAATTAGTATTTCTCACAAAAATTGGTGTTCGTAAACCTTAGTTTTTTGAAAGATATGAAATAAATAATTATTTTGATGACTGACAATGAGTTCAGGGATATAGTAGTAAAGTAGATACACTCATGATATGCAAATTTTGAAAAAAACTCAAAATAATTTATTATTTAAAAGAAAATTTTAAGATATTTTTAAATATTAAGCTCTTGCTCTTACTCGCTGTTGAGCTTCTTGTCTTACTCTTGCTTGTAATAAATCATATCAGATAATTTCAAATCATGGTGTTCTAATGTAACTGTGACAGCATAAGCTTGAGATGGAATGATATCATCATCAAGCCACCCTTTTTTCGATTGTATTAATAAGTGAAAGTCTTCCCCTTGGTAATCTTCGAAGGCACTATTTCTTTTTTACTGTAAAAGTTGCTTTATGCAGAGTTCCGCCACCCTCTATTTTGAATAGATGGTTGGAGATCACACAAGTATCTTGGAGCCAATTGTTCAGTATCGCTAGACCTTTGATCACTATACCAATCCGACAATTTGTTGTGATGTTTGACCTCTAATTAATCGATATTCTAATCTAACCCCAATGTAATCTTTCCTTGTGTGTTATGCGGGAGGATTAAATGCCAAACAAATAGTTATAGTCCGTTTGCCATTGGTTACCCGAAATTCATCAGGAATTGGAATCTCATATAAATGGATGCTGTCATTTTTAATTTCATCTTCAGCCATTAAGCATATTCTATTATGCGTCGAATAAATCGCTCTTGATAAAATCCAGGTAACCCATAACCATATATTCGGGAAATATCATCGTTATTCAAACTCTCAGGAGCTATATCTGGGATTTTTGCAGAATTAGCTATAAGCGCCCGAACCATATTTGCAGAAATATCAGGATATTGGTTAAGAATTAGAGCAGCAAGGTTTGATACTTTAGGCGCACTGAAACTTGTTCCGCTCATTGAAGCAAACAATTTATTTCGGAAATCATTACTCATTGAAACGACTTCTACGGTTGGATCATTTTGAAAAAATCTTTGCTGTGAGATAAATATCGTAGAATTACCCCCATATTCAACCACATCTGGTTTGACAGCTCCATTAACACCAGGACCACTACGAGTAAATGGTGATGGCATATTCTCCTCTGCAATTGATTTATTAAATCTCCTGGTTTTTTACTTGCATGAAAAGAATTATTATTCAAGGCAATTGAACCTACTGTCAAAGTGTTAAACAGCCGTAGAAGGTTCTAAAATTCTTGAGGAATTATCTAACAAATAATTTGGATAATTTTCTCTAATATCTATAGCTTCAGCCCCATTATATGAATTAATTGGAATGTTTCCCTAATATATGACAATTACAATATTATATTTATTTGCTAAATTGTCTAAAACACTTGCCCAATAAGAGGGTTTGCCATCATTATAAACAAGATCAGGGTCTGCTAGAGAGATATTAAATATTCTACAATTGTAATTGGACTTGAAATAGGTAATTGCTGATTGAATTTGTGTGATGATTGGCTTTCATCATCAAATCTGTTTTCAGCATTGGTCACTCTAGCACTATAAACAAATACATTTGGGGAAAAATTAAGAGAATCAATACAAGCTTGAATATCACCATATAATGAAATTCCAGCAACCATTGTGCCATGTCCATTTTGATCCACTCATTACCTAATGATGGGGGGAATGCAGTGGCGTCACCGACTGCTTTTGAGAGTAAAGGATGTCCAGTTGCTAATCCACTATCAATTACACAAATACCTGGAGAATTCTCCGAGGGTGGTTTAATTGGATTTGGAAAATCATCAATTCTACTATTTATATGTGTCGGAATTTCAAATAATGGTTCGGGAGGGATATCGATCGATCGAATATCCCCTATTTCTAATAATTCCTCAATTACTGACTCGATAACGTAAATACGAACAATATGTAAACTCTCCCCTAAAAATGATCTGTTATACGGCCATTTTTACTTTCAATAAATTTTCTCAATGAAACATATCTATTTTTATTTTCTTGTTCATCCCCATAAACCCATAATTCAACATCGAGATAAAAATGCAAGCGCGGATCTAACTCAACTTGACTTATTTTTTTACCAATTCTGTTCTCACGACCCCAAAGTTCAATTTCTTCAGAAAGTGAAGAAACCCAAGCATAATGTGGGTTTTTTTGATCTTCAACTAATGGTTCACTATATGCCTTACTTATTTCGAAATTCCTTAAGTTGATCAGGAGAGAATAAAACTATATAGTGCCTTCAGATCCTCACTGAGAATTGTTAAATTGCTTCTTCTCCATTCATCCTCGGTATATTACCCTCATCAATCTTAACTTAAAATTAATGCAGGGTCAAATTCTGAGGTCTAGCTTTGACCTTTTTTTCAGAAACTAATTCACAACTAGATCAATACTATGGCTTATGGTTTTACCATATGTTATGTTGTCCCTTTGGGGTCTTTTTGGGAAACTAGGATTTTTATGTCGCTGCTGCTCAATCGAAACCCTACGAAGTTTAAGATGCTCATTAAACCAGTACCAGATGATTTGCTCATTCAAACCCCTTTTACTTAATCGTTCTTTTTTACTATCTTCTATCCTTCTGGCTTGACGTTCGAATGCCATTAAGAATATATTGTCAGTTATTATTGGATGATGCGATAAGATGGCAATTTTTATGGCTTCAAAGCAAACAGATTTAATATCAGCATGTGACCAACCTGTCATTAATCGAATATATCTGTCAATCCTTGAATCTTGGTGAGGGACACTTAAAAGTTTTAATTTATTAATTTTTTGATTTGGTCTTGAGTTGGCAGATCAAAAAATAAAATATCATCAAATCTACGCCATAATGCCTTATCTAATAATCGTTCGTGATTAGTTGCAGCAATAAAAATGCTATCAGAGACAAAATCATCTAATAATTGAAGAAATGTATTACAACCTCTTTAATTCCCCATGGTCTTCTACGTCTTCACGGGATTTACCAATAGCATCAAACTCGTCGAAAAAAACAACCCATGTTCCTTTTTTGGCAAATCCAAAAACCTTTCTTAAATTAGCTGAGATTTCACCTAAAGAAGACGAAATCACTGCATCAAATCGTGTATAAATAAGGGGTAAACCTAACTCCGTAGCAATAACTTCAGCACTCAAAGTTTTTCCACAACCAGGAGGACCAGCTAATAAAATTTTTTGCTTTGGCCTGAGATTATTTGTCTGAAATATATTTAAGGCAAGATATTCTTTTAGAATAACATCTATTTGATTTTTAAGTTCTGAACTGATTATTAATTCATTTATATATCGATTTGGTACCCTTATATCTAGGTGCCACCACGTTCACTATCTTTTGGAAGTGGTTCAAGATCAAATTTATTTATGGAACTTACGGATTTACCGTTGTTATTTTCTAAAATTTTCTTTAAATCACGTGCTAAAACATGATGATTTCGCTGCTCTTCTTCAGCTATGATCTCTTGAGCTATGACATAGAATTCTTTTGTGTCACCTCTCTTATAACTAGCAAACAATTGCTTTAATAAATTTCCTGAACTCATTTTTAAATATAGCTTTCTTTTTTATAAAGTGACTGATAATCTACCATATTATATTATAAGAAAATTGATAATTGTATGAAGAACCATCTTATTGTGTTTTTACTCCAAACTCTCCAGCACTCCTCTTATCTGCTCCAGCGCCACCTCCAAATCATTGGCGATCTCCTGTGCCAGCACCTCGGGTGCAGGCAGGTTAGCGCTGTCTTCCAGGATTTTCACCCAAGCCAGAAGATGTCCAGGTTGGCTTTGTCTCTGGCAATGAGTTCTGCGTAGTCGAATGCCCGCCAGCGACCTTCAGGGTTGTCTTCGCTCCAGGTGGGTTGGCGATCTAGGCGATTTTCAGTGTGATAGCAAGCAACAAATTCATCTAAATCGAATCGTTGTAACATGCGGGTTTTGAGGGTGAAATTCTGGTTTGTGCGCAGGTCGTAAATCCACAGCTTTTTCGTCCAGGCTTCTTCACTGGCCGGCTTTTTGTCAAAGAAGAGCACATTGGCTTTGACACCCTGGGCGTAGAACAATCCGGTCGGTTAAGAGTGTGTGCACATCAAAATCATGCAGCAACTTGGTGCGGACTGATCCCGCCAGCGCCGCCTTCGAACAGGACATTGTCTGGCACAACCACAGCCGCCTTGCCGTGCATATCCAGGATGGTTTTGACATGCTGAACAAAATTCAGTTGTTTGTTGCTGGTCGATTTCCAAAAAGTCATCGCGACAATTGTTTGGGCTTCGGTTTTCTCGGCCACTTTCGGTGATGAAGGTCACACTGCTCTTCTTGCCGAGAAGGGCGGATTGGTGAGCACCATCGAGAAGCGTTCACCTGGTGCTCTTTCCAAGGCATCCTGAACATGGATCGGGGAGGAACCGCCATTGGCACCAATGCCATGCAGGTACAGGTTCATCACGCATAACCGGGCGGTGTTATCGACAATCTCCCAGCCGTGTAAAGCTTGGTGAGTTTAAATGATCAAGGGCGTCTTTATCCAAAGGGCTGTGTTGTCTTGTAATATGATCATAAGCCGCCAGCAAGAAACCACCAGTGCCACAAGCTGGATCACAAATGGTGTCTCCCGGTTTGGGTAGCATCACATCCACGATAGCTTTGATCAATGCCCGAGGGGTGAAGTATTGCCCGGCACCCGATTTGGTATCCTGCGCGTTTTTCTCCAGCAGCCCTTCGTAGATATCCCCTTTGATATCCATATCCAAGCCCAACCAGGTTTCGCTGTTGATCAATTCGATCAGGCGTTGTAGTTTAGCCGGATCCTGGATTCGGTTTTGCGCTTTACGGAAAATAACCGGTACCAGACCGGAACCAGTACCCAATTGATTGAGGATGTGGATGTATTGCGCTTCCAGTTCTGCGCCTTGCAAGGGGATCGAGACTCTGCCAGCTCAATTCCTGTGGGAT
>CAVQSU010000036.1:0-9306 GCA_963715915.1 uncultured Chloroflexia bacterium
AATATTGCTTCACACAGAGGGACAGAGTTTCCCTGGTCATTTGTTTAGATTTTTTCCAAATGAGATCGTTTAAAAACAATGAAAAGATGGTCGGTGGAAAGAGCAGATACAAAGTTATGAAAATTTCTCCCTTCCTTTTTTGGTGGATTATGGTAGAATCTTTTTTACTCGGGGGCGTGGTGTAGTGGCTAACATGCGGCCCTGTCAAGGCCGAGACCGCGGGTTCGAACCCCGTCGCTCCCGCCAGAGTAAAAAGACCTTCGCAAGAGGGTCTTTTTGGATCTCGAGAGCGCATGTTCAAACCCCGTCCTTACAGGATGCTGCGCAATCGCTCCCGCCAGAGGAAAGAGACCTATCGGAAAGTTAAGCCGCTTTTTACATTTAGATCGAAGAGGGCAATACCAGAAATTATTTATTTTTATATTCCCATGCTTGATAAAATCCGTAAATGACCGAAAATCCCACGATAAGTAAAATGAATCCTATAATAAAACGACTACCGGCATTGCTTTCCTTTGTGGCAGATTCTTTCTCTTCTGCATTTTCAAATACAACCACATTATTCAATTTCCATGCTTGAAATTCAGTATTTGCTATTGGTTCATTCCCATAACAACTTCCATCTTCCGTCATATAAATATAATTGTTGCCTTTGAGCAGATTTAGATTTTCAAATTCTATAAAAATTTCTCCTTTTCCGGCGGATACAGATGTATCCGCGGTTACTTCATAGTCAATATCAATTCTCACTCCAGGTGCTTTGTATTCCATCCCTGAATTTCTCCATTTAATTGTGGTTGGGTAGACATCAATCGTCGAGGTTTCTATGCTTATGCCTTGAGGTATGAACCAGACCGGGTCTGCAATAAGTTCTGTTAATATAGATGAAGTTAGGTTAAGTGTTTTCTGGTCTTCTATCTTTCCTCCTGTGCCAATATAAAAACAAAAATTTTTGGAACGCATAGCTGTTTCACCAGGCGAAAGGAATATTTCAGACTTATTTTTTTCTATTGTGGTGCACCTAGTGGAAAACAACATGACGCCGAGTGTGAAGAAAACATTAATTACCAGGAACATTTTTTTGTTGAATGTGAACATTGATATCCTCCAGACAAAGATTTTTTTGTAAAATTTATTGAACTACCTGTGTCACCATTGGTGATGGTGTTTGAGAAATTTCTGGTGTGGGCAATGACGCTTGATCGAAAATCACATAAGCAGCGACCAGGAAAATCAGTTGAAATGATGGGTCTCTTATGTTCTTGAGATCGTATGAAGTCATACCGAAATCAATTGTTTTTATTTACGATCTTCTCGCCCAACTGGCTAAGGCCATTAATGCAAAAATTATTACACCACCAATGATTCCTGCTAGAACATAATTGACATTACTTTTAGTCGTGGCGGATCCTTTCTCATCTGCATTTGCAAATACAACCACGTCATTCAATTTCCATGCTTCTGAATCGGGATTTGCTTTTGGAGAAGAAAAACACCCACTACCCACATTTTTCTGAATGTAAAAAATATTATCGCCCTTGAGTAGATTTAGGTTTTCAAAAATGATTGAGATTTCTCCCTTTCCGGCGACAGCAGATTTATCGGCGGTCACTTCATAATCAATTACCATAGCTGCTCCAGGTGCTGTGTACTTCATACTATCAGCCTCCCACGAAACAATATAGGGCAGAATATTGATTGTTGAAGTTTTCACACTCAGACCCTGGGGCATGGTCCAGACAGGATCAGCAACAAGTTCCGACATTATTGAAGATGGGATATTTAATATTTTCTGGTCTTTTGCCTTCCCTTCCGTGCCAATATAAAAACAAAAAGAATCTGTTCGCGTAGCTGTTTCACCAGGCAAGAGATAGATCTCGGGTCTGTTTTTTTCTTCGGGTATACACCCGCTGGAAAACAACATGACAGCGAGTGTGAAAAATACATTAATTAACATAAACATTTTTTTGTTGAATTTGAACATTGATATCCTCCGGATCATGATTTTTAGAATAACTTAAGGAACAACTTGCGTCACCATGGGTAAAGGTGTTTGAGAAATTTCTGGTGTGGGCAATAACACCTGATCGAAAACCAAATAAGCAGCGATCAGGAAAATCAGAATGAATAAACCAATCAACCACTTTCTCATTCTTCGGAGGAGTGGCGTGCTTTTTTTATCTGTTTCAGCTGGGCTGGAAAATTGAGGAATTGTTGTCGTTTTTTTAGAGGCAACTACCTGGCTTGTCATTTCTTTGGACAGGGAAGGGGAAGGATTACCAACAACTTTTTTTATCGATTTCGATGGTGTTGGTGGCTGCGTGTTTGGATTTACTTCTTTTAATTTAGGAGAGTTTATCCCTTCACCACCAAATTCCTGGGCATTTCCTGTTGGTAAAGAATGTTGTTCGACGGTCAAAATCTGCTTATCAGCCACAATTGGTAATTTTATTGGAGTATAAATTTCAATTGGTTCGATGTCTGAGAACTGCCAGTCATAATCTTCCGTAATATAACAAAGCCGGAAAATTTCCCCAGCCAAATCAGTAACCCATAACAATTGCATTTCTGGAATATATGCAAGGGATAATAAATCTGCTTTACTCTGGAAAATGGAAGTTGGTTTATCTCCCAGGAAGTCTTTCACATGAACACCGCGAAGTTCTCCCCACCCAATCTGGTGATTTCTCTCCAGGTTGCTTATTCCACGCCATAAATTCCAGTAATCATTTCCCAGATCCTTGATAATACTTCCGTTTTCAAGATCCCACAGCTTCCATTGGTCTTTATTATTCGCTATGGCCCGTGTTCCATCTGGACTGATTACCAGGTTTGAAGGGTTTCCCAAGATGTGTTCTAGGGTTTTATGTTGTTGACCGGTGAGCGTGTTGTAAGAGCGAACAATTTTATCTTCCGAATGTGAAAAAACGAGAGAACCACTATCATTTAGCCAAATGCTCTTTATTGGAGATGATAAATCCTGATTCGACCAAATTATCGATCCTTCATGCAGGTCAACCCGCATCAAGCTTTGATTTTGAAAATACACAATCACTTGTTCACTATTTTCGATTGGTAAAAGGTGTAAAGCGGGGGATTCAAACCCATTCATCTGACAACGTTCAACCTCTGCAATCCAATCCCATAATCGTATAGAGCCGTCCTTCGAAGATGAAATCAGATTTGGTGTTCCAGGTATAAACGCGAGGCTTTGGATGTAATTGATATGCCCTTTTATTTCACCGGTAAAAATTCCTTTTTTCAGATCATAAATATGGATATCATGATCATATCGACGATCTTTGTTCCCACCAAGTACTAATAAAAATTGACCATCCGGGCTGATCCACTGGATGGGAGGTTGTTCATAAGAACGGTTAAATAAGGTCTCATACGTTTTAACTGTTTCTGATTTTTCCAGATCCCACACCTGAATGATTTGACGATTTTTACTTGTTGTGACAATCTGGTTGTGTCCTGGAACCGTTCGAAAATGGCTCAGATAGTTGATATTTTTAATGAAATTAAGCAGGCTGCCGGTTGAAAGATTTAACTCATAAATCGAACCGTTTTCTGATCCAGAAAATAGTCGGCTACCGTCAGGATCGAATTCCAGGCTGTTGACACCATTATTTCGAACACTAAAAATTGGTTTGGTGTTTTCACCCGATAAATTCCATACTTCCACTTTTGATTCTGTTGCAATTGCTAAAAGTTTATCATCGTGTGAGAGAGCTAAAACATGAATAAATCGAAGACCGCAGTTAAATCCATGCAACAGCTTGCCATTTTCTACATCCCAAACATGGATTTCACCATCGTTGGACGCGATTACTACTTTTTTGCCGTCAGAGGATAATTGAGCTTGGGTAGCGGAAGGGTAACTGGTCTGGTTTGATTTTATACATTGTCCCTGATTCAAATCCCAGATTTGTATGGCTGTCACTGAAATTGTTATTACGAAATTACTATTCGGCAGAAAGTCAGCTGCGAAAACTTTTTCAGGGATAATGTGTAAACAACTGTTTCTAATCAGATCGCAAATAGCAAATTCATCGAAAGAATATGAGATTGATAAATCTCCTGCAGGGCTTACTATCACACCCAAAACTGTTTTAGAATGGGCGGCCAACCTGAGAATCCGCTCCCCAGTTTCTAAATCCCAAACCAGTAACGCGCCATCTTCTCCTCCGGTTAAGAGATTTTTTCCATTCGGTGAAACCGCTATTGATGAGATTTCTCCAATATGTCGGAAAGATCTCATTAAACGTTTCCCTGTTGAAACCTCGTAAACTGTCATTTCTCCATCAGCAGCGCTTGAAAAAACCTTGCTTTTATCTCCAGATGTCAATAATTTTTTATGAGAACGAGATTTAATTTCTGCATTTTCAGATGAATTGCTTTCCAAACTCCAGGTCTTGATGACCCCACTTTTTGAGCCACTATGAAATAATTCTCGTTTCCCATTCAGGCAACCCGTTAATAATCCACCTTCATGAATAAAAGTCTGGATATTAAGACCATCCTTAATATTCCATACTTTAATATTTCCCTCTCGACCCCCACCCAATGCAACAATGTGTTTAGAATTCACGAAAATTGTTTTTACCCAATCTGTTTGATAAGGTATTTTTAGGGGGATTGTTTTTCTTTTCCAATCCAGAACAAGTATGGTTTTATCCTGATCGAAAGCGACGAAATTTCCATCAGGGGAGATGGCTACTGACCGGGTATTATGAATGTTTTCTGACAATACAAAAACGCATTTTCCTTGTTTTAAGTCCCAAACCCGCAGGGTATCATCCTCAGCGAGCGAGCAGGCCCATTGTCCATTTTCAGAGAATTTCACAGCTTTAACCGCAGCTGTATGACCTTCCAAAACTTTTATGCAGGTAAGTTGATCCAGACTCCAAAAGTTCAATGTCCCGTCTTTGGTACCGCTGAGAGCCAGGTGAAGTTCACTTTTTCTGTCGGGAGACGAGATATCCAGGCATGTAATTGCAGACAGATGGTCTTTTAATACATTACAACGTGGTGCGGAGCGATTTTTATGTAAAATGATCCCCTGAACATCCCACACTTGCAGATAATCTTCCTTTGCAGAGATTGCATATTTCCCATCATCAAAAATCGCAACAGCCGTCACAATGCTACCAGGAGTATAACCACTGAAAGTGGCAAACGAGTGCAGGATCTCACCCTTATCTAAATCGAGAATAGATAGGTTCCTATCAAATGCATTTATTCCCCATCTCGCATTTGATGATATGGCTAAACGGGTGCAGGTTTTAAAATTGGTAGAAGAAATAAGGGTGGTTGAAGCTGATTCAAGACATGGGTCCAAAGGAAATAGGAATGGGCGGCAGGCATTCTCACGTACATTTGTAAGAAAAGCAGATATTTCCGGTTCTGTAAATTTCATTAATCGAGCGATCAATTGTCCTGATAATTGGTTAACATCCCTTTTTACAGCCATACCTGATAAAACGAGCGTTCGTTTGATTAAATTCAAAACCCGTTCTTTTTCAGATGGCAAACCAACTGAAATAGTGCTGTCGTATTCTTCGACCAAGGTTCGTATATCAAAGCTCTGGACTTTTGCCTGAATGTAATCAAAATCAAGCAACGCGGTATAACTTTTCTCAGGATAACCCGCGAGATTCCCTGCCATTTTTATGTGAAAGAGCAACTCGGCTGCTCTGTGCCAGTTTGGTTGAGTACGAGATTCATCCAGAAATGAAGGTTGTTTTTCAAAAAACTCTGCCATTCGAGCATGCAGAATTGTTTTGCCCTGCATCCATGCATGAACAGCACTCGGAGCGGCATAACCTGAATAACGACCTGTTTGAATTTCGCTCAAAGCTATCTTTTCAAATTGCACATATAAGGATAATAAACCAGTGCCTATATATGATAGGATCAGGTATTCCAATCCATTATGACGTCGGATTGTGAGATAAGGTGATAGATCATGGCTCAGACGTGCCCAGATGACCACTGGTAAACTCAGGGTATCAGGTGATTTGGGTGAACGACGATGAAAATCTGTCATCACCACTTCATCCATAGAAAGCAAATCAAGCAATTCATCCTCGGTTAACCCGGATTTTGCGTTTGCCAGATAACCGAGTACCCTGCTAACCAATACACTACCATGATTTTCTTCTTTTGATAATTTTGTAAAACTCTGTTGAATCAGAGAACTTATGTCTCCACCTTTCAAATTAGTCAAGGTATAAGATTTCCAAAATAAACTCTCTTCAAAAGCAAACCGTAAAACTTGCGGTGATCCGTTATAAGATAATGTTTTTAGAACTTGCTCAAGCTGATTTTCTGTCAGGGTTCGACGTTTTTCCTCTAACCAGTGCTTTAGAAGCACTTCGCCTTCATCGCGTTTTAATGAACTGATAACCAAAGGGGTAAATCTTTGCCCCATAATTTGTAACAAGCGAGCAGGTGGTCTAGATCCTACACTAAAGATCAATCGGACACCTTCCGGCAGCTTAACCGGAAGCCAATCAAATGCTTCTTCTTTATCAGAAACCAACCGATCAATTGAATCTAAACACAATGTTAGTGGTTTCTCAGGTCTGACCTTAGCGATTTGGTTTACAAACAATTTGCAGAGATTGTCATAATCATCTGGAACTTCCTGGACGGGAACACCCAATTTGACGCCTATTTCCTCACACAAACCAGCAAGAAAGGTTCGCGAATTCGCCGAATCAGGGGTATGTCCAATAAAACGAACAATAGTTTCCCCATTTTTACAATAGAACTGAGATCTTTTATAAGCAACTGCAATTAAGGCTGATTTTCCACTACCTTCACTTCCCTGTATTACCAGGGGGAATGGCCCGATAAGTGGATTTGTAAAATAATCAATGATCTGCGCAACTTCATCACGCTTTCCAAAAAAATTTTTGTCTAATTGGGTTGAGAAAGAAATATGTTCAGCAATTTCTGCCTGTAATGGGTCAATTTCATCAAGGTCCTGAAATTCAAGCTCCATCACACTTCGTAATGAAGATTCAACATCCGCGCAGAATTGATCCAAATGATCTGTGGATATCCCATTTCCTGTCCAGGTGGATGAATATTCAAAAACATGATCCGTTAAATATTCTTTTATTTGCTTTCTTAGCTCTTGCAAGTGAGACCTTGCCACTCCGTCAGGTTTTTGATCAGAATCCAGATCGATGAAATGTCTTACAAGTGGTTTATCACCTTGTTTGAGTTTTTCTTCATTTAAATCATTTTCGAGAGAATCAAGGTTATTAATGGTGCGCAGAAAACCAAATACATGTTTGTGAGCATCGGTTGTCTGAAGTACTCCATTGAAAATTTCCTGGCCAGTTGCAGAATAAAACAACTTGACAAGCTCCACATCATTAAAACCAACCTGACGGGAAGCCTGTTCCAAAGCCATTCCAAGGGGATGTTCGACTTCGCTTTCCCAGGCAGTATACGATTCAAAAATACTACCTTTCGGACGGGGTTGTAACACATATACTTCAGGAATCGCATTTCGATCCAGCCGGTACCAACCATATTGGCCTTTTATTTGACCACCATTCCAGGAAGCCATTTCTGGTATTCCTGCAATTTCATCGTTCTCTTCCCATATAGTCAGCTGAGATTGGGTTGGTGAAAGATATTTAATAATTTTTTGCATCTCAGTAGCTGGAATTTCATGTGGCAAGGGACGCCAACCATACCGATCTCCCATGAGGATCAGAAAATTAGGTTTCAGCATATTTTTCTGACAATGGTCAATCTCATCTAGGCAGATTTTCATGGTTTGTTGGTCAAGCGCAGCTTCTTCGCTGACACCCCAACGCAGATCAATTGCTTGGAACCGGAAACCATGCGTCATTGCTAAATCGCGCAACCGTGGGAAGACATTTTTCTGAAGAGCATCACGCTCTTGTTTAAGATCGCTGAAGGTGGAGCTGATAAAGATACGGAATGTTCGGGAAGATTGGGTCATTTTGGTTACCTCAATTGCACTATTTGGTCGCTTTTATCTTTATTTTTTGATATTCAAATTATTTAAATTGGTGAACTTTTTAATTCAACAATGCTATTTTTTGAAATACGACAGATGATAAACGAGGTCTTCGTATCCATTCGTTTTTTTCTAAATGAGTTTGAATTAAAAAAATTTCTGCAGGGAAACTTCTGTTATTTTAAGAGCTCAGGCACACTATTGAGATTTAATTCCAATAATTAGAAAAACATCGGAGGGCTATAATCGACTCTAAGTAAGTAAATTCTCAGAATGGCTAGAAGATGTGTGCCAATCTGGTTTGTGATTCCCCCATATATTTCATTTTTAACATGATTAAGTTTGTTTTTACTATACCATCTGCGTCCTTGAAAAAAAATTTGTTTACCTAAAAAAAAGTTTCCTGAAAGCAAATAGGTAAATCTGTTTTTGGTATTTCCAAGAACACTTTTCAAGTTTATTGCCATATTTACCTGTTCAAATAAAAACAATGTCTTCCCGGTGGAATTATTTCCTCAGGCTGATGATTCAATGGGCCAGGTAATTGGAATTGGAATGATGGCAGGAATGGTTGAAGTGAAATGTTAACATCAAATCACCATAAAAGGATTCAATGATTACCCAGTCAAAAAAATATAAATTATTAAATTGATTTTGAGATAATCAAATGATTATCTCATATATATTAATATTGCATAGATATTCTAAGTTATCAATTTCGATAATAAGGCTTCCAATAATTTAAAGAAATTCCTGAAGAGCGATGTGTCATGATACGTGACCAAATCCGACCTGTCGAATTGCTTCGATTCTGCGAATGGCACAGTCCGAACGCATTCCGCAGTTTTTGCTTACTTAAGTGCCGTGACAGGATAAAAAATCAGGGAATCCAGGTGATTCATAAGTTTACCATTTTCACAACATCATTACAGATGGTGACTTCGATTGAACAAGCTTTGGTGTTGGCAGGATATAATTTGATCACTTTATTTATTCGATTGATAATTTCAGAAAAACTAAGGCGATTAAAAAAATAGTTAATTTTCGATGGAATTATCATCAAGAATTAATAATTTCATCCATTTCAGTTCTATCATGCAAATAAAAACCGTAAATTAACCAAAAATTAACAACAAAGAATTTAATCAAAAAAAGCGGCTTTTTAAATTTAAGAAACGGTCAGATTGGTTTTTGAGTGAATTTATATCAGGGAAGCAAGATTGGGAATATGATAAACTTCAACAAGTTGAAGAAACTTACTATACAGAAAGGATGGTCACTATGACAACTAACAAGCC
>CAVQSU010000037.1:0-422363 GCA_963715915.1 uncultured Chloroflexia bacterium
AGGAACGCATCCATGAGCTGGCGAGTCACTCTCTCTTGCCAGTTTTGCATCTGGATGTGTCAGATAATTCGGTTTCCAATGCCGCGGATACCATTGCTGATTGGCTGGAAATGACGGGTGGGTTGTATTTAGACTCATGAACCTTTTCTTTCGATTACTTTGAAAAAATTATGGGTGAATGGAACTTCCATTCACCCATAATTTTGATCATCATTTTTTAATCGGCATATACAAATCCAGAGTGAAGAGCGCAGATGGATCGCTTTTTTCTCCCGGTAAATGCTCTTCCAACCATTGATGCGAACCCAGAGTATAATCATTCGCATCCGCCCATTGCACCAGTTTTTGCCAGCTTCCGGGGATATCCTCCCAGGGTTCTTTGACCGGGCAGTTCAGGACAGCATACAAGCCCTCGACCAGGTGACGAATACGCGCGCCTTCAACTGGTTGTGTGTCGGAATCCACCAGCATACAGGCGTCATAGCCATAATTCGGACTACCTTCAGCAGGATCAGGATTGTTGTATCCGAAAATGCGGCCTTGTTGATGGTTTTCTTCTGCCCACTGTTTTAACATTTGTAAAGCCTGGTTTTCAGGTTCGGTGCCATAACCGTTGAAACAAATCAAGGTCATGGGCTTCAGGGTAACAATTCGTACAGGTAAGTCATTCATATTTCGCTCCAGATTTTAAAATTTTTCTTTGAAGATTATGATAAGTATAAAACTAATACCTGACATCTAATGTCAGGTATTTATGGTAATATATAAAAGAGTTTCGATTTTTCAATGGAGATACTTTGAGAGCTGACCGATTACTATCGATTGTAACGATATTACAAACTCATGGCACGCTGACAGCCGGTGAATTGGCTCAAGAACTGGAGGTTACTGAGCGCACCATCTATCGGGATGTGATAGCCTTAAGTGCCGTTGGTGTTCCCATCTTTACTATCAAAGGGCCTGGTGGTGGGATCGGATTGGTGGAAGAATACCGCAGTGGATTGATCGGTCTTAAGCCAAACGAGGTGCAGGCGCTTTTCATGCTGGAAATTCCACAAACACTGGAACAATTAGGTGTTGGGGAAACCATTCGCAAAGCCTTCTTGAAACTTTCAGCAACATTACCTGACAGTCAGAAGCAAAAGGAAACAAAGACGCATCCGAAAATCATGTTGGATGCACTGGATTGGAACCAGACTCAAGAAGCGGTTCCCTGGTTAAAGACCTGTCAGGAAGCCTTACAGAAAAATCGTATGTTAGAAATCCTTTATCGATCGGAATTCAACACGAATCTGGAAATAGTTGCAGCTCCGATAGGCCTGGTAGCTAAGTCCCAACGCTGGTATCTGGTGATCCTGCGTGGTGGACATTACCGGACGCTGCAAGTAAGCCGTATTCGTTCCGCCAGAATTCGAAATCAATCATTTGATTATCCACATGTTTTTGATCTGACAACGTATTGGAAAAAATGGTGCAGTGAGCAAAAGGAAAATCACACAGGCTACCAGATCCGGGCAAGAGTCACAACGACCCTGGCAAAAATTATATCCGAACATCGTCCTGCCACCTTGATGACGCCTCCCATGCAGGACAACAGCCCCTGGCAGGAATTAACTTTGGAGGTTGAATCCTTTGAAGAAGCTCGTCGGATGGTATTGAGTTATGGAGGCGCGATTGAGGTATTGGAACCATTGGCTTTACGCCGCAGTGTGCAGGATTTTGCAAATCAGATCCGATTAATTTATGATGATTAAATGAAATCTATAGAACCCATTCAAGTTGTAGATCTTTTTCCATTACTGAGTAAAGAATTAAATTCTGTTCTTAATACGCTCACACCGTCTGATTGGGATCGATTGACTATTTGTTCACCTTGGTCAGTAAAAGACGTGGCAGCCCATCTGCTCGGTGGAAATTTTGGTCGTCTTTGGTACCAGCCAGTTAAAAAAACCAAAATGGAGAATCAAAATCAAAGTTTTGATCAACTGGTCAAGCTTATCAATCAAAATAACGAATTGTGGGTACAGGCGGCTAAAAGAATAAGCCCAGAAATGTTGATTGAATTACTTCAAATAACAGATCAGTACCTGTATGAATATTTCAAAAACCTGAATCCATTTGATACGGCTAGCATCACAGTTGCCTGGGCAAGTAATCATTTGCCACCCAATTGGCTTGATATTGCTCGTGAATTCACAGAAAAGTGGCTCCATCAACAGCATATACGAGAAGCAGTTGATTTTCCGCTACTTACTGACAAAAAATGGTTAACTCCTGTTCTAGACACATTTATGCTTGCTCTTCCATTTTCGTACAGATCTGTAACAAGAGATGTTGGTACGAGTATATCAATCCAAATTACAGGGGATGCTGGGAAAACCTGGACATTGATAAGAGATCAATCCGATTGGCAATTATTGATTGGGCAGGACACTCAAGCCACAACCAGCATTCAAATAGATCAGAATATGGCATGGAGATTATTCACAAAAGCTGTGAGAAAAGATATCGCAAGCAAGTCAATAAAAATCACTGGAGATATTGAACTGGGTGAAAAAATTTTTGGAGTGGTGTCAATCATGGCATAAAACCAAGTATAAAGGTCAGAACCATAAATAACCGTCTAATTTATTATCATCCCCTCACCATCCACATAGATGTTTTCTCTATTGACAAACAAAAAATATTCTTTATAATAATGTTATATCATCTGTCAACCATCCACATGGATGTTTTTAAGGAGAAACATGAACAAAAATTACCAAATAATCTTACTTAACTTAAAATCTGCCAGCGATGAAGAGTATTATGCTCTGAATAAAATTATCAACACTGTCCGCTACGAACGCCAGCCGGATGATCCCCCCATTCCACTGGAAGAAACCACCAATCAACTGAAAAACCTACCATCATTCGTCGACTTGAAAATGTGGTGCGTCTGGAATGAGGATCTTTCAGAAATGATTGCCCAGGGAAATGTCGGTTTGATGCGTACGGAAGAAAATAAACATCTTGCCCAATTTGATATCATCGTGCATCCGAATTATCGCCGCCGGGGTATCGGTAAACATCTATTGAGTTTTATTACTGAGGCAGCCCTGGCAGATCATCGCCGCTTGCTGCTAACGGACACAAATGATCGCATTCCGGCGGGTGAAGCATTCATGCATAGATTGGCCGCCCAACGAGGATTGGAAGGACATGTCAATCAATTGAAGATGGTCGATCTTGACAGAACGTTGATTCAGCAATGGCTAGATAATGGCCAGAAAAACACAGCGGAATTTGAGCTGGGATTTTGGGAAGGCAATTATCCGCAGGAACAACTACAAGAGATTGTTGAGCTCTTGGATCTCACCAACCAACAACCATTTGGAGATCTGGCGGTTGAAGAGATGCACATTACCCCGGATCAATTGATCGAAATGCAGAAAATGGATGCAGCCCGTGGTAATCAGCGTTGTACATTCTATGTGGTCGAAAAGGCTACTGGAAAGTTTGCTGGTTATACCGAGACCGTCTGGAATGCCAATCGACCAGAGATTCTGCGTCAGGACATGACCGGAGTCTTTCCTCAATATCGCGGCAAGGGATTGGGACGCTGGTTGAAAGCAGCCATGCTGGACAGGCAGCTCAAGCTCCACCCGGAAATAAAGTTTGTGCGCACCACCAATGCCGATACGAATGCGGCCATGCTGCGTATCAACAATGAACTCGGCTTCAAACCATACATGACCAGCATTCTCTGGCAGATGGAAATTGCAAAAGTTCAGGAATACTTGAATCAATAAAAATTAAAGGAGAAAAAATGTCAGATACCGAAAAGATAACGATTAATATGTCGGCTGTCGACCTGGGCAAAGTTGACACCTTGGTCAATGAAGGCTTGTACAGTAATCGCACCGATTTCATTCGAACGGCCATCCGCTCTCAACTGGAAAAACACACTTTCGAAATTCAGCAATCCGTGACCCGCCATTCCTCTGTCATCGGGGTTCTTTCCTATAACAAGGCTGATCTGGAAAAACGCAAACAGAAAGGCAAAAAGCTTTCGCTCTCCATCATCGGGATGCTGCACCTGCAGGATGATATTCCACCCGAACTGGCAGTGGAAGTCATCGAGGAGATCAAAGTGCGTGGCATTTTTAACGCCAGTGATGCGGTTAAGGCGGCTCTGGCTGATCGAATGAAATAAACTCAGGCACCAGCTAATCAAGGAGGAAATACATGAGTTTTCATCATAACCCTGATGAATGGCTGTTCCTCGCTCAAAAAGAGAATTGCCCTTATTGTCAGAAAGCAGATGACCCTTCCAATTCGGTAACCTTGAAATTATTCAAACACTCTGAATTATGCGCTCATCCTCAGGTGTGTTTGAGAGGCACCTGTTATCTGATCACCCGCGAACATTATGTGGAGCTATTTGATATGGACCCGGAAACCTTGAATGGATTTATGCAGGAAGTGCAACTGGCTGCCCGTGTACTTAAAGAGGTTACCGGTGCATTCAAAATCAATTATGAAATCCATGGGAATACGGTTCCGCATTTACACTTACACCTTTTCCCTCGTTATCTGGAGGATCCATTTGCAGGCACATCCATTGATTATGGACGAATTGATCCGCCTGTGTATCAGGACGGTGAATTTGAAGCCTTTGTTCAGAATATGCAAAAACAATTAAGCAACAGAAATGCTATACTGAATATGTTGTAACCCTGATTTCGTTCTTTGTAATTATTATGATCCATTTTCAAATTATGGATCGACCCATAATCAAAAATGGGGTCATGGGTTATAGCCCTCAAAGGAGATTTTATGAACCAGGAAATTTTAAAAATAACCCTGCCGATGGCTTTGGGGATGGGATCTGTCAACTGTTACCTGATTAAAAATCTGAATGGAAACTTCTTGATTGATACAGGTGCGCCAAACAATGAAAAGATGTTGCTTGAGGAACTCAAGAATGCTGGTTGCCCTGCGGAACAACTTTCATTGGTCATCATCACACACGGGGATTTTGACCATATTGGCAATGCAGCTTTTCTAAAAAACCACTATGGTCTGAAAATCGCCATGCACCCGGATGATACAGGTATGGCTGAACAGGGAAACATGTTTCATAATCGCAAAAAACCCAACATTCTGATTCGGCTTCTCGCTCCACTTTTTATGGGTTTCAGAAAATCCAAACACTTTTCGCCCGATATTTTATTGCAGGATGGAGATCTGTTGACGCCATATGGCTTGGAAGCCAGGGTCATCTCAATGCCAGGTCACTCAAAAGGTTCGATTGGAATTCGCCTGGAAAGTGGTGATTTAATCAGTGGAGATCTTTTGGATAACACCAAAGAGCCGACTTTCACCTCTTTAATGGATGACCAGACCGCTGCCAACTCCAGCCTGATGCGTCTGCAACATGAGGGCATCAGCATGGTTTATCCCGGGCATGGAGAACCATTTAACTTTTCAATTTTTAAACCAAAAATCAAATCATATCTTGGCTCATGAGAGAAGAAATTAAAGTTTTAATCAATAATAAAATCGTCCGCCAGACTGCTGCCTTGTGGTCCGGGCATGGAAAAATCGAGTTGCTGGATGATGTGGCGAATTTTGTGTACCAATTTCAGAGCGAAAAGCGCTGGAAGATCCTGCGCATCACCCATAGTTCGCATCGCACGGAAGACCAGATCCTGGCTGAATTGGATTGGGTTAATTGTTTATTTGATTCTGGAGTTCCGGTCTCCCAACCCTACCTCTCGAATAACAAACGTTTGACGGAAGTATTTTCAGTAGAAGACTCGTATTTCACCGCGGTCAGTTTTGCTTTTGCACCAGGTCAATTAATCGCAAGTGCTGATCCCGCTCAATGGAACACTGGCTTATTTCACAGCTTGGGACGTCTACTGGGTAAAATGCACCAGGCAACAAAAGCTTATGATCCCATTCATTTGTCACAAAGACGCCCGCATTGGTACGAAGATGATTTACTGCAAAACGCCAGACAGTACCTGCCACCAGACCAGATGGAAGCCGCTGATGAAATAGATGAGAATTCTTCAACAATTCACCCAGTTGCCCACCAGCCCGGATGATTATGGTCTTATTCACAATGACGTCAATCCAACCAATTTCCATTTGGATAATGGCCAAATTACCCTCTTTGATTTTGATGACTGCGCTTATAACTGGTTTATCAATGATATTGCCGTAGCCATGCCGTTGTATTCCAGCATGTTTTCAAAATCGGATTGGGAAACCCGGTTGAATGAATATATTGTCTGGTTTATGCGTGGTTATGAGGAAGAAAATCATCTGGATGACAAATGGTTGAACCTGTTGCCCACCTGTATGCGTCTGCAAAATTTGATCACCCTGGTAGCCATGCACCAGGCCAATGTGCCTGGTTCGCAATATCACTCCTTTTATGAATTGGTGTTGAAGACTTATCGCGAAGGTCATCCGTTGTTTCATTATGACTTTCGAGCAGCCTGTAAATTCCTGGATTAATTTCACCGTGAATAACAAAACCATCCTGTGAACAGGATAAAATAAGGCGTTTTCATCTTGTAAACAGGATGTAAATATAATATAATCATCTTATACGCAGGAAAAATTGGAGGTGAATTAATGTCAATGGATATGAACCGCCTGAAAACAGTATTATTAGATGCGATTGAAAATGTTCAACGAACAGAGTATGTGCATCGCAACGTACAAATAGAAACAAGTATGCCATATATCTTCGTTGGCGTCCGGCGTTGCGGAAAATCATTTTTGCTTTATCAACGCATGTTTGAACTTGTCTCCACCGGACACAAATGGGATGAGTTCCTATACATCAATTTTGAAGACGAAAGACTCATCGGATTTAATTCCTCAGACTTTAACTCACTCCTGGAAGCACATTACTCGTTAAATCAAAAGCCACCAATTTTATTCTTAGATGAAATTCAAAATATTGATGGTTGGGAAAAATTTGCAAGGCGAATGGCTGATGAGAAACGGATAGTTTACATCACTGGCAGCAATGCAAAAATGTTGAGTCAGGAAATGGCCTCAACTCTTGGCGGTAGATACCTGGTGGAATTAGTATACACATATTCATTCGAGGAGTTCTTAAGCGCAAATCAAATGAATCCAGACAATAAACATCTGTTTTCTACATCTGGTAAGGGACAAATAATCAAATTGCTTGAAGATTATTTTTATTATGGAGGATTCCCTGAGCTTACCCATATCACATTAAAAAGAAGTTATCTTAATAGCATTTACGACAAAATTTATTTAGGCGATATTATCGTGCGTTATGGCGTGACGAATTATAAGGCACTTGAGGTTTTGATGAAAAAGCTTGCAGAAACTGTTCGTCATCCTATCTCGTTTTCCAGGCTAACTAATATAGTAAAGTCTGTCGGCATAAGTGTTGGCACAAGCACGGTGATTCAGTATCTACAATATGCTGAAGAATCACAGCTCATCTTTTCGGTGGAAAATTACGCTTCTACTTTAGCACAAAGAACTACAACACCCAAATACTATTTTATAGATAATGGATTATTAAACCTCTTTTTGATTAATTCCGAAGCTGCATTACTTGAAAACCTGGTAGCAATAGCTTTGATAAAAAAATACGGAAGAGATCAGGCGGTTTATTATTATGAAAAAAACATCGAGGTTGATTTTTATATTCCCAGCGTGTCTTTAGCAATACAGGTATGTTTTTCATTAAAGGATCCGATAACATATGATCGTGAGGTCAATGCATTATACAAGTTGTCAAATCATCTTCATTGCGATAAGTTAATGATCATAACATATGATGAGGAGGGCGTGATTAGAGAAAAAGGGTTTGAACTAGAACTGGTTCCAATTTGGAGATGGCTCCTGGATTGAAAGGGAATAAATGTCTCAAGTCAGTAGAGTGACCCGCTCCAAAAATCAAGCCAGATCCGCTTATAACAAGCTCAGCCGTTGGTATGATCTGATGGCGGGAGACTTTGAGCGCAAACCACGGAATGCAGCCATACATCAATTAGCACCAGATACTGGAGAAATGATACTGGAGATTGGATGTGGAACTGGCCAGGCGATTGTAAAGATGGCAGAGCTGGTGAGTCAATCTGGAAAGGTCTTTGGTATTGATATTTCAAATGGAATGCTCAATGTCGCTCAAGCCAGGGTGAGAAAGATGGGGGCAGGTGATCAGGTTACGTTGATTTGTGGCGATGGGATGCAGTTGCCATTTGATGATGGATATTTTGACGGGATTTTGATAAGTTTTACATTGGAGCTGTTTGATTCCCCTGAGATTCCACTGTTGCTGGCAGAATGTAAAAGATGCCTGCGAACAGGTGGACGAATCAGCGTTGTGGGATTATCCCGGAAGCATCCCAATTTGATGACTGGACTTTACGAATGGCTTCACAGAATGTTTCCTTTGTTCTTTGATTGCCGTCCGATTTTTGTTCAGCAATCCTTAGAAACTGCTGGATTCAAAATCATCTCAGCAAATGATCTTTCAATGATGGGCTTGAAGAGTGAATTGGTAGTAGCCCAATCCCCGATTTGAAATAAAACAAATCTTTCAATAATTTAAAAGAGCAGTATTGTGCTCTTGAAGTTCATTTATTGATTCAGTAATAGTCTTTATGTTTCCGCAAACAGGTTACCACAATAACGGCCAGTAAAATTTAATAATTGCGATAAACCGAATGAGTGCAGATGTAAACACCTGGGCTTATTTTTAATTCTTTCCTTCTATACCAAATCTAAACCAGTTTAAATGGGGAAAACGATATGATTTGATCAATCAATAACTGCTCTGATTTTTATTGGTCAAATAACATTCATGAAGAGATTCTCCTTAAAGAATAGCAGGAAGTGAACAATGTTAACAATGGTTCCAGAAAATATAAAGATTATTCAATCAAAAACAACACGGCTTGAAAAGATAATTAACGATTATGAGGGTATTAACTTAAGAGAGATGGATTCGTACGCTTTGTTAAATCGTGTCGATTCAAAATATGTGTTGAGGGAAAACCAACTGATTCCGATTTTGAATATCCTAAAATCCAATTATCGGGTGCTTGATGTCAATGGTGTGCGACTAAATCATTATCGCAGCCAATATTTTGATACCGCATCATTTGACCTTTATGATCAGCATATCACGCGCGGAAGAAATTATTATAAAGTCCGGTCAAGAGAGTATGTTGACAGTCGGCTATCGTTTATGGAAGTGAAATATAAAAACCAGAAAAAAAGGACAATTAAAAACCGAATGATTATGCAAAATCCGGTGGATGAGTTGAAAAACAATACCTGCAATTTTTTGAAAAAATATTATCCGTTCAACAGCCAGGAATTGGAAGCAAAACTTTGGAACACTTTTACTAGAATCACTTTGGTGAGCAATCGATATCAGGAACGCCTGACAATTGATTTGGATTTACAGTTTTCAAATGATAACCGACAGGTGGGTTTGCCGGGTATTGTTATCGCAGAAGTTAAACAGGACAGGTTATCAGCAAAGTCCCATTTTATTCAATTGATGCGGGAGATAGGAATCCGGTCGACCGGGTTTAGTAAATATTGTATGGGTGTATCCATGCTTTATGATGGTGTGAAGAAAAATACACTGAAACCAAAGCTTCTGATGGTTAAAAAATTACAAATGAGCGTGAATTATGGATAAATTAATGGCCTTTTTTATTAGCTTTTTGTTCAATTTAAGTATTGTTTTGGTGGTTGTACGGTTAATTTATTATCCGAAGACCCAAAACAAGCGATATGTATTTACCTTTCTGGCGTTTAACACCATTATTTACTTTGTGCTGAGTTTTTTGACCAGCATTGAGATTAGCGTGGGTGTAGGCTTTGGTATGTTTGCGATCTTCTCCATCCTGCGCTACCGTACGGATCCAATTCCAATTCGGGAAATGACGTATTTGTTTGTCATTACAGCATTACCAGTCATGAATTCTGCTGGATTGAAGAGCGAGATCTGGTTGGAATTGGTGATTGCGAATCTCTCCGTCTTAATCATTTTGTTTATTCTAGAACGGGAATGGGGCTTCCACTATGAGGCATCCAAAAAAATTCTTTACGAAAAGATAGAACTGATCAAACCTCAAAATCGACATGAATTGATCAGTGATTTGGAAGAACGTACTGGACTGATCATAAAACGGGTTGTGATTGGAAAAGTAAATTTTTTACGGGATACAGCTGAGATAAAAATTTATTACGATGACCCGGAACATGAAGAATGGTTGCAGATGGAAGACAATTTATCTGCTTATATTCAAGATGAAGATACTTTATAAAGGATATGATAATGAAAAAGAAAAATATTTTATTCATCACAATTTTAATAATCCTCCTGGGGTCGTTGACGCTGTCTGCGTGCAGTTCACAGGCAGTTGATGCTCAGGCACAAAACGAAAACAGTATTACCGAACAACTTGATACCAGTAATGTTGATGTAGTTGAGGAAAATGAGGAAGTTTCTCGTCCGGAAGGTTGGACGGAAGAAACTCATGATAAATCAGCGGACCAAAATTATGAGGTTGTATTTCCACAGGATGAAGTGAATCGGATTGACCTTACCATCACAGCTGAAACCTGGCAGGCGATGCAGGAAAATATGACTGCACTTTATGGCGAACCGGGAGATGGGACATCGGTGGGTATGGGGGGTGGTGAAAGAAATGGTGTTGGACGTGTTCCTCCCGAAGGCGCAGAGATGGGACAACCCGATCGAATGATTCCACTTGGCGGGATGGTTCCACCGGAGAATGGTGCTTTACCAATGGAAAATGCTAAGCAAGACCGTGGTGGTGCTGGTGGCCCTGCACTATCCTCCCCAGACCCTGATTATTTTACAACAACAGTTAGCTTTGAAGGTGATACCTGGACAAATGTTGGCATTCGTTATCGTGGTAATTCTACGCTACGAACATCATGGTCAAATGGAACCTCAAAAATCTCATTTATGTTGGATTTTGATGAGTTTGAAGATTTATTTCCTGAGATCGACGATCAACGTTTTTATGGCTTTAAAAAATTGGTGTTTTCGAGCAATTCATTTGATAACTCATTATTAAGAGAAAAGGTGACTGCGGATATATTCCGTGATGCTGGGGTAGCTGCCGCTCAAACAGCCTATTATGAAGTGTATGTGGATAATGGTGAAGGCCCCATTTACTTCGGTTTGTATACTGTGCTAGAAATGGTTGATGATTCAGTGATTGATACCCAGTTTGACGATAATGATGGGAATGTTTATAAACCGGAAGGCACTGGAGCATCCTTCGCGGAAGGAACTTTTTCGGAAGAGAGTTTTGAAAAATTAACCAATCAGGAAGAGGAAGATTGGTCTGATATTGAAGCTGTGTTTGCAGCATTACATGCAGATACACGCCAAACCGATCCGGCTCAGTGGCGGGCCGATTTAGAATCTGTTTTTGATGTCGATGCTTTCCTAAATTGGCTTGCAGTGGATACATTGGTACAAAATTGGGATACCTACGGAATAATGAACCATAATTATTACCTATATACCGATCCAACAACCGGTTTGGTAACCTGGATTCCCTGGGATAATAATATGGCGCTAACCAGTTCTGTTGGGAAGGGGCAGCCCAAAACGCTTGAGCAGGATAATATTGGAGATAACTGGCCTTTGATACGGTATTTATTGGATGATGAAGTCTATTATCAAATCTATGTGGATGATGTAGACTTCACCCTGGAAAATGTATTCTATCCAGAGAGAATGACTGAAATCTACCAGAAATATCACGATCTGATTGAACCTTATGTGCTGGCAGAAACCCAGGGATATACACAGCTAAGATCGATAGACCTTTTTAATCAATCCGTTGATGAATTGATTACACATGTTAATAGCCGTTACATGGCAGGGCAAACTTTCCTAAACAACCAATAAGATAATCTGCATTTCCCCTTAAAAAGAGAGCGATTTTATACTGCTCTCTTTTAATTTCTATACCAAATCTAAACCAAACAGGAATTGAAAGGAATTATCATAGATAACAATGAAAGGGGATACGCTAATTGCAAAAATTTTCGTCTTCTTTCTCCGCTGATAAAGATTACACATAGGTAGCGAAAGCCTATCTGTGTAATCCAGCTATTTTTAAAAATGTATTTTGATATACAATGGGTAAACGAAATATATAGGATTACAATGTCAAGACAAGTTCTGGTAGTGGATGATCATAAAAATATGCAGCTTCTATTGGCTGAGTTTTTATCTGGACAGGGTTTTAAAGTGACCTGTGCTTCTGATGGTTATGAAGCATTTTCGGTTTTAGAAAATCAAGACATTGATTTAATTTTGCTGGACATTATGATGCCGTCCATGGACGGATACCAATTCATCAGTAAATTACGCAAAGAATCAAGTATTCCTGTGATCATGATTACAGCGAAACAGCAAGAAAATGATGTGATCAAAGGTTTTGATCTGGGAGCAGATGATTACATCACCAAACCATTTCAAATGCGGGAGCTTCTGGTACGCATGCGGGCGATTTTACGGCGTGCTTTACCAAAAATCCCTCATAGAAGCTATTTTGACAGCAGGCAATTTAGTGGTGGAAAAAAACAAACATGAAGTACTCTTGAATAATAACACAGTGGATTTAACCCCACTTGAATATAGCCTTCTGATTAACATGATGGAATCGCATGGGCAGGTAATTCGTAGAGCTGCTTTATGTGTTCGTCTGATTGAGAATGGATTTAGCGGATCAGAAGCGACTTTAAAAATCCATGTGCGAAATTTGCGGAATAAAATTGAAGCTGATCCGAACCAACCGGAATATATAGAAACCGTCTTTGGCATCGGGTATCGTTTTGCGAAGGAAGTTTTATGAATCGTTCCTTACGACTTAAATTGATTGTTTCATTTTTAGTGGTGGCCCTCATTTCTGTTGTCGTAATTGCTGTTACACTTCGCATGAGCTCAAATGAACGATTATTAAGATTGGTTGTAGATAAACAAGCTGCAGTGATTAAAGAAGATGCTTTAACTTATTTTCAAGAAAACGGGACCTGGGTAGGTTTTTTCGATTATATTAAAACCAATAACAAACCACCTGATCTCTTCAGGGAAATTAACCCGGAGAATAGACCGCCGGATGTTATTGTTGGTGATCGTGAACAGCGTCCATTGGTGGCAATGGTTAATTTACAAAACCGCCTGATTTTCCCGGCTTTTGGATTGAATGTCGGAGAAGAATTGCCATCCATATACAATGAAGATAAAATCCCATTGGATTTAGATGGAGAGACGATTGCTTATTTGATTCCTGATCGAAATATAAAATTTAAATTAAGTGCAGAAGAAGAAATTTTTTTAGAGCGCACGAATAATATGATTTTGATTGCTGCCATAATTGGTGTGGCAGGAGCGATTATAATGGGGGTTTTATTGGCGGGAATCTTATTAAAGCCCATTCGCAACTTAATGCAAGCCAGCCAGGCGATGGCAGCCGGAGATCTGGAACAACAGGTGCCGGTTACCTCTCAGGATGAGTTAGGGCAACTCTCCGAAGCCTTTAATAAAATGAGTATGGATTTAAAATATGCTGATGAACAACGAAAACAAATGACTGCCGACATTACACACGATCTGGGGACTCCCTTACAGGTGATTTCTGGTTATATGGAAATGTTAGAAGGGGAGCCGAATGGGCTTACCCCAAAGCGAATAGAGATTATCAACACAGAGATCGAACACCTGCGGCGGATGTTGGAAGATTTGAATATGTTATCCCAGGCAGATGCAAAAAAATTGGTTGTTCAAGTTGACTCAATTGATCCCGGGCAATTAATGAATCAAATTTATCAAATTTACCAACCTATGATGGACAAAGCAGGTATTGTATTCAAAAAAGAAATTCAACCTCATTTGCCAATGGTACCACTAGACGAAGGACGTATGCTTCAGGTGCTAAAAAACCTGGTGGAAAATGCAATGCGTTATACACAAAAAAATGGAGAAATTACCCTTCGCGTTAAGAGCCTCCAGAACAAAATTATTTTTGTTGTTCAGGACAATGGCGATGGTATCAATGTAAATGATCTTCCCCATATTTTTGACCGCTTTTACCGTATAGATTCCTCTCGCACTGGACATGGGGGTAAGGCTGGTTTAGGCTTGACCATATCCAGGGCGCTGGTTCAGGCACAAGGAGGGATTATCAATGCTTTCTCCGAGGGTCTTGGAAAGGGGACAACGATGCAGATTGTGTTTCCATTACCAAATAATTTGTTGGACCAAACCTGATATTCAAGTCCTATTCAGCCAATTGCAAGCCAACCTGGATGATTATGGTATCATCCAAGGTGACGTCAATCCGACTATTATCCGTCTGGAAAAAGGCTAAATTATCCTGTTTGATTTAAATGACTGTGCTTATTACTGGTTTATCAATCATTATAGCCGAAACCATGTTGTTGTATTCCAGTATATTCAAGAAATCAGATTGGGAACAACGCTTGGACTAATTTATTTGTGGGTTTATGCATGATTACAGGGAAGAAAACCAAATGGATGAATTTGCTTCCCATCTGTTTGCGGCTACAAAATCTGATCACAATGGTAGCCATGTACCAGTCCAATGTGCCTGGCTCACCACATCACTCTTTTTTGAATTGGAGTTGAAGACTTATAGAGAAGGTCATTCATTGTTTCATCATGAGTTTCGGAAAGCATGTAATTTCCTTTTTTTGTTCATTAAGAGCTGGTTAGAAACCATCTTGATAACAGAATGAAGAACCTGATTCTTGTCTTGAATTCAGGATATATCCGAAAGATTAATGGCAACAAAATCTAACCTGATTGTGTAAAATAATAATCAGGTTAATGGGATCAGCAGGAAATTTGATCTTGACTGGCATGAGTGTTATATCTTTAGAATTTGCAGTAAATAATCTTACATTTAATATCCCTGGAGCATAAAATGCAGTTCACCTGGCTACTATTCGACGCAGACGGTACTTTATTCGCTTATGATGGCGCGGAGGAAGAAGCATTGCAAAATGTGTTCGCGCATTATCAGTTGACTTTCACGGATGAAGTTTCTACTGTGTACAAGAGAATCAATCAGTCCATGTGGCGACGCTTAGAGGAGCAGACGATCAGTCTGATGGATTTGCGCTGGCAACGCTTTGCGGATCTATTCGCTGAGTTGGGGATCCATCAGGATGCGCTGGCATTCAGCCAGACCTATCTGCAATATCTGGGGCGCTCGGCTCATCTGATCCCAGGCACTTTGGAAGTCCTGGAGCAATTGTACGGCCGTTTCCGCCTGGCCATCATCACCAATGGGATCACGGATGTGCAGCATTCACGCATAAGACTATCTGGTTTGGGGCGATATTTCCCATTTATTTTCACCTCGGAAGCGATCGGGGTGTTCAAACCAGCTCAGGGTTTCTTTGATGCGGTCTTTGCCGGGATTGGCCAGCCAGCCAAAGAAAATGTGCTGGTGATTGGGGATAGTCTCAGTTCGGACATGGCTGGGGGTGTGGGGTATGGGTTGGATACCTGCTGGTATAACCCGCGTGGTGAGCAGGATAAGAATGGCTATCCGATCACATATGAGATTCGAGATCTGGCAGAGTTGCTCATTATCCTCAAGATTGGTCACGTTTAACGATTTTATTCTGCTCCAATTTTGATAGAATTTAATCAGACATTCGTTACCAATCTGAACCTTTCTTTTTAAGCAATATCCAAAAAGATTATATATCAGGGCTCCCTGAAGAAAGAGGTTCCAAAATGAAAGCACTCTTTATTGGTGGCAGTGGTAATATCAGCACCTCTGTTTCGCGATTGGCGATTGAGCGTGGCATTGAGCTGACCTTGCTCAACCGCGGGAAGACAACAGTGAACATCCCCGGTGCACGTTGGTTGACAGCCGATTTTCATAATATGGCTGAGACTCAAGAAGTATTGGCAAATGAGAGCTTCGATGTGGTGGTGGATTGGATTGCTTTCACCCCACAGGATATCGAGCGTGATCTGGCACTCTTCGCAGGCAAAACCGGGCAATTTGTGTTCATAAGCTCGGCATCCGCTTATCAAAAACCACCCAGCAATGTAATCATCCGCGAATCGACCCCGTTGCACAACCCCTTCTGGCAGTATTCGCGCAATAAAATCGCCTGTGAGGAGCGGCTCATGCAGGCTTATCGTGATCAGGGATTCCCGATGACAATCGTGCGTCCCTCGCACACTTACGATAAATACATTCCGATTGCAGTCGGTGATTGGGATAAGTTCACCATAGTGGACAGGATGCGCAAAGGTTTACCTGTGATTGTGCATGGTGATGGCACTTCCCTGTGGGTAGTCACGCATGCTGAGGATTTTGCGCTGGGATTTTTAGGACTGCTCGGGCATCCAGGTGCATTGGGACAGGCATTCCACATCACCTCGGATGAGCGTCTGACCTGGAATGACATTTACCGGGCCATTGGGGCAGCTGTCGGTGTAGAGCCGAAGATTATGCATATCGCATCCGAGTTCATCGTCACCGTAGCACCGGAATATCTGGGCACACTGATCGGCGATAAGACGTGGAGTGTGATTTTTGACAACAGTAAGATAAAAGCAACCGTGCCTGAGTATCAGGCAGTGATTCCTTTCCACCAGGGCATCCAGCGCACCATCGCCCAGTTTGAAGCGGATCCGGAGAGATGCAAGGTCGACGCAACAGATCACGCCGAGATCGAACGAATATTGAAAGCGTATGGAATGTAGGGGCGGGTTCTGAACCCGCCCCTACGCCGATTAATCAACAAATAATTTATCCATTTTCCAATTTATTGGATTGTTTTGAATGTAATCGACGATATGATTGTATGATTCCTGATTTCGAATAATGTGTTCGTAATAATTGCGTTGCCAAACTGGATTTCCAGGGCTGTTACAAATTTGGTTGATTCTTCGAGCAGAAAAAGTTTTAAATTGCCGTATGATTTCAAATAAGGGAGTTCGTTTTTGGTGATTTGAATAGGTGGGATTAACAGTTTCAATTGATATTGGGTTTGTAGGGGCGGGTTCAGAACCCGCCCCTACGTCGTGAAATATAAAATTGGATGGAATAAAATCATCCCATTCAGTTTCAGGATCAATCATATGGATGATTCCATGAAAATGATTAGGCATGATGACAAATTCACCTAATGTAATCCCTTTATTGTGATTGACTAAATCCTTCCATGTATATAAGACAATTTCTCCATAATTATTGAGATTCATTTTCACATATTCTGTTGAGGAGGATTCTAATAAATGATAATCTGATCCTCTCATAGGTGCGGGTTCCGAACCCGTCCCTACGATTACAATATCTCCAAACAAATTTTTATAGTTATGTGTGCAAATGGTAACAAAATAAGAACCGGGTTGTGAATAATCATAATCTTTCAAACGAATTGATTGCCTATGATTTTTGGCTGGATTGATTTGCATGGATTATCTCCAATTTGAAATTCTTTCTTTATTTTAGGACAGATGTGTCAGGACGGGTTCCAGCATTTGCACCCATGTGAATTTATAGGGGCGGGTTCTGAACCCGCCCCTACAAACATTTCTCTCTCAACAATCGTATATCCTGTACCTGGTAATCAGGTGGGGTATAACCGGTATGGAATAACAATTGTAATTGAGCAGATATGCAACGCACCTTAACACCGGCAATGAAGCCTGTGTGGTCGAGACCAGCTCTTGTGATATGAAACCCTTCTGAATCCTCCCAATCTGGAATGACCTGATCACCTTCAAAATGGAAGGCATGCGCGTCAATTTCAAATCCTTCAGCATTATGTAGCACAAACGCCATGTCAATCTTATTGCCGTGGTTGTCAATCACCTGGCGATTCTCGGACCACAATTCTTTCAGGTGATAACCCGTTTTTATCAGCACCTCATTTACCCGGACAACATCATCCCGTAACAACAGAATATCCAGATCTTTATGTTCCCGGGTTTGCCGACCCAATAAGGCATCAATTCCCCAACCACCCACCAACCAGACAGGGATATCATTGGATTCCAGGAGCTGGAGAATTTGGATGGCATCCTCTTGTGTAATCATGATTTTTTAAATTCAGGGGCATTCGGCCGATGTACTGGCGTTCGGCCGAACGCCAGTACTTCTAAATATACAAATCGCGTTTGTTGTAGACCGTATATGCGGCAATGAGCGCTACCACTACGATAGCGAACGAAATAGCCAGATAGGTCGTGTTCAATTCTCCTGTAGCGGAAGATTTCACCAGCGTCGTAATAGTAAAAGGGGGTGAAATGTTTGAGGAACTCGAATTTGTCATTCATGCTGGCAATCACCGACATGAAGTAAGTTGCCAGGATGATCCCAGTGGCGGTTGAGCCAGAGCTTTTGTATTTTTTCAGTGCGCATCCCAGCATTAATCCGATTGCCAGGAAGATCAGTTCCATCATAAACATCGCCTGCATCTCAAGCGCCAGGAAATCGTAGAATGCCTGGTCGGGATTATAGGTTTGCACCGCCACAACCGAAAATCCCCAGGTAATCAAGACAAAAACAACACAATTCACCAGGGCTGCCAGGGCTTTAGCGGTCACCACCCGGCTGCGGGAAACAGGCAGTACCAGAGAGAACTCAACCGTCTTGTCACGTTCTTCTTTGGAGATGATATCGCTACCCCACATCGCAGCCGCAAAAGCACCCATCAATCCAAAATAGAGGAACATCAGACCATAAAAACCTGTCAGGGTGGTCAAGTTAAAGGCATTCATGTTCATGGCTTCCATCACAGCGGGTGGCATGGTATCCAGAATTTTTAGCATTTCCGGGTCACCGGCAAAAGCGGAAAATTTGGAGACGGCGATCAGAATCAATAGCACGATGATGAAGCTCCAGATAAGCAGGGATTTTAGATTGGCTTTTAATTCACGTAGAAAAATGTTCATGATCTCTCCTTATGAAACCGCATGTATATCGCGATGGAGATACAACCAGTACCCACCTACCAGGGCGATGACCGTGATCGCCACATTGATCAGGACCAATGGGGTGTTTAATGCTCCGTTATTGACGATGTAAGCCGGTTCAAAGTGTTTGAATGGTGTGATGTATTCCAGTTTAACATCCCCAAAAACACCACTGAAGGCACTCAGCACGTAAGAACCGAATGCCAGACCCAGTGAATAGGGCGTGACACTGCGCACGCGTTTGACCAATAAAGAGACCATCAGCCCAACGCTGAAGAAAAAGAGCTGGAAAAGGATAACACTGAAAAGCAATAACAGCAGTGTGGGTAAATCATACTCTTTACCTTCCGAGAATATGGAGATGGCTGTGAACATACTGATCCACATGACCACATCTGTCAGCAGCATACTGGCTAAGGCAGCCATCAACTTGCTGGTGAGGATATTGGAGCGGCTGACCGGCCGGGTCAACAGAAAGTCGGCTGTCATCTCGGTTTCTTCGATCGAGACCAATCCAAAGCCATAATTGCCTGCCTGGATCGCGAGAAGGAGCTGGATGAACAAGAAATAGAAGCTGATGTATCCCAGCACCGTATCGTAATTCATATTATTCATACCAAAGGCGATTAATAATTCTTTGGGAAACTTTTCCAGCACTTGGTTCATCATCTCGGCTTGATCTGCAAAAACAGAGAAGAAGGAGAAGAAGACAAAGAGCAGTGCTGATACTGACAGCGACCAGGTGATCACTGATTTGATCCGAATGAGAAATTCGTGTTTAAAAATCATTTTATTCATGATCGCTGCCTATTCGTAGTAGTGCATGAAAATTTCTTCCAGCGTTGGTTCTTCAATAATGACATCGTCCAGTTGTAAACTGCTAACTTTCTGTACCATGGCATTGATATCGCCTTTGAAGAAGAAAGTAACCGATCCATTTTCAGTTTGCACATTGGTTACCCCAGGGGTATCAAAGAATTCAGGGGTAAGTCCGTGGGCAGTCACACTGATCTTTTTATAGTTGTTTTGTTGTAATGAGCGGATATCGGAAATCTCCACCATGCTGCCTTCGCGAATGATGCCTACCCGGTTGCATAAGCGTTGCACTTCTCCCAAAATGTGTGAGGAGAAGAAAACAGTTACACCGCGTTTGTTTTCTTCTTTGATCAGGTCAAAGAATTTGCGCTGCATGAGGGGATCCAAACCACTGGTGGGTTCATCCAGGAAGAGCAGTTTGGGACTATGCAACAAACCCTGCACAATTCCGACCTTCTTCTTATTGCCGTATGAGAGATCGCTGATTCGACGGTTCATTTCCAATTCCATTATTTCTGAAAGATACTTCATCCTCTCGGTAAAATTACCTTCATAAAAACTGGCGGAGTACTTGAGCAGGTCGATCACTTTCATGCCCTCGTAATAAAAGACTTCCGATGGCAGATAACCGATGGAACGCCGGATCTCGGGTCCATGTTTGGTGACATCCAACCCAAAAACTTTGCCTTCCCCTTCGGTGGGGTGGATCAACGAAAGCAGCAGGCGGATGGTAGTGGATTTTCCAGCTCCATTGGGACCGATGAAGCCAAAAATTTCACCATCTTCCACGTTGAACGAGACATCCACAATCCCCCGTGATTTACCATAATATTTGGTTAAATGACTGACTTCAATAATACTCATTCTTACTCCTTTGAATTAAATAACACCCCGTAGTCAGCCAGACGATGCCCGACACAACCCTAAAGGTGCCATGAAAAAAGATCGATAAATCGAAATAAATTTTTGTATAGGAAGTTTATATCGAAATATTCCGGTTGTCAATCAAAAAATTCAAAAATCGCCTGAAAACCAGGTCTTTCGATTCTGTTAATTTCAGGAAGTCACATCTATGGTATAAAAGGAATACATCTTTTAAAAGGAAAAATCCAATGCAATTTCTTGAACAATTGAAAACGACTAATCCGGCATTACGTGTACGCCGCAATCATGCTCTGGAACACGCCACCTTGCAAATTCTGGCTGAAAAAAAGCACCCCCATCGATTGAGTGGGCTCTCCGATACCCGTGGATTCTGGGTTCTGGGTGAGATTGATCCCGAGACACTCTTTGCAGCGGCAGAAGAAGCCCGTAATCGCTTGAACAAAGGCGAACATCACCTGGCGATTCACCCCAATTGTGGCACCAATTTTGCCACTGCCGGAATCGTGGGTGGATTTTTTGCCTGGCTGGCGATGCTGGGCGTGAAGAAATCCTGGAATGATCGCATCGACCGACTTGCGAATGTGATCACCCTGGTGACACTGGGTATGATTGTCGCCCAACCGTTAGGACCCAAACTGCAAAAAGCTGTGACCACCGAAGCCAACCTGGGTGATCTCAAGGTGGTGGAAGTGAAACGCATGAATGACCAGGGAATGCCAACGCATCGTGTGCTGACAGTAAGTTAGGTTAATGTAATTATGTTTGGCTCTCCTGCATCCAACGAAAAGAAACCACGCGTGTACCTGTTTTTTGGGAACGATGAATTAGCCATGCATAAACTGGTTCAGGGGTTGGTAGACAAGGTGATGGATGCAGCCATGGGGGATATGAATATCTCACGTTTTCAGGAGAACCCACGCGTGGAAGATGTACGCGATGCAGCCTATATGATCCCCATGTTCGGCGATCGCCGGTTGGTATTGGTGACCAATGGACTGGATTGGGTGAAAGGCAATAAGAATAAAGATAGTATCCTCAAGTTACTGGAAGGGTTGCCCAGCAGTACCGCCTTGGTGCTTCAGCTCAATCTGGAAATAGATCGGGGAAATTGGAAGGATTTTGCCCCCGCGCACTGGTTGCGAAAATGGGTGAAAGATCAACCAGCAGGCACTGTTTATCAGAAAGAATGCAGCCTGCCTGGGATTGGTCAGATGCCGGGCTTGATTATAAAAGAGGCGAAAGAGAAAAAAGGGGAATTCAGCCCGGAAGCAGCTCAGGAACTGACGCGAGCAATAGGAAATGATACGCCTGATGGCCAGTCTGGAAATTGACAAATTATTGACTTATGTGGACTATCAACGTCCGGTGACAGCTGAGGATGTGCGCTTGCTGACCCCGGAAGTGGCTCCTATCAGTGTTTTTGATATGGTGGATGCGATTGGTGAACGCAATATCCCGAAGGCGGCCCAATTATTGCATCGTTTACTGGAGACGGAGATGCCCATTCCATTGTTTGGAATGATCATCCGCCAATTCAGACTTTTGATCCTGGCTCGTGAGGTGCTTGATCAGGGTGGACGCAAACAACAAATAGAAAAAACCCTCAAGGTTCATCCGTTTGTGGCGGAAAAATTGGAAAAACAAACCTCGTTATTTGACATGAATCAACTAAAAGAAATTTATCATCGTTTATTGACCACCGATGAATACATGAAAACCGGACAGATGGATCCCAAAATTGCCATGGAAATGTTCGTAAGTGAAATGTCGACCGTTTGATCAGGCACTAATCTTGCAACGTTAATGTGATCAAAACCCTTATTTTCTGAAACAGGGTTGTGGTTCTGAAGGCAGAATTACACGCTGGAACCTGTTTCAAAAGCAAAAAAGGACGGATGTTATGCAAAAATGGCGCTGGATTTTAACGACTCTGATATTGTTTAGCATGATCGCGGGGATTCAACCGATCGGCACGAGTGGCTGCCCCTCCTCCCCCCGAGGAACAGGCTCTGGATGAAATTACACCGGAACCGAAAGTATTTGATGCGGGTTTGGTACAGGCGTTGGAAGATCGCTTACAACAGATTGCGATGGCAAAAACCGAAGTATTGGCTTTTGTTTTATTTCAACCTTATATCGACCACGTTATTTACTCTGAAGATGGTGTTACGGCTTTACTCTGGCTGGGATTGCGTGACCCGCAAACCGGTGAAGTGGTTGATACCGAACCAGGTCTTGCGATTGCCAAAGTAGATAGTGTTCAGAAAGCTTTGGATGGTAGTGATAACTGGGATCTGACCTTACAGGCTGACATGGACTGGCAAACCCAGTTTGATACCTTGCCGGAAGATTTGGTTTCGGATGACTTGCGCGACCGTTTTTATTCGGAACCGGTTGCAGACACGAAAGGCGGGACTGTCTATCGAGGTTATAAACTTCCCTGGGCGGGAGGTATTGCCCACCGTATCACCGGCAGCATCGGGCATTTTTTGACGTATTTTTCCTGTTCAGAAGCTTCCTGCCGGTATGCGTATGACTTCTCCAGCCGCACCTCCACCACTCCGGCTACCATGTTCCCATTATTAGCCTCCAAAGGAGGCACAATATACAAATGGCGGGTAGATGTTCCCAATAACAGTGAATCAGGCTCTAATTATGTAGTGATCAAAGATGAATCAACCAGCCCAACTACCTATCAGTTATATTTGCATATGGCCCAATACACAATGCCGGAAAACCTGAGAGTGGTTGGAGCCCAGGTGTTGCAAGGTCAATTCATTGGAAATGTGGATGACACTGGTTACAGTACCGGGCATCATTTGCATTTCCATGTTCACACCAATTACGCTTCCTATTGGGGTAATTCAGTTGATATCCGTTTTGATGAGGTGGATACTAATGATGGCACCCCCCGCACCTGTGAAGAGGTAGATCTTTTCCCAGCTTATGGCACCCAATGTCATCGGGCGATTGAAGGCGTACGTGAAGTCAATCAATATACTTCCGACAATTACGGCGCATTTCCTCCCAACAGGTGATCTGATAATGCCTTCTCATGGAGATGTGATCGATGACACTACCCTGATGGTGGGTGGCTGGGCAAAGGACGATCTGGGCATTGCCAAAGTACAGATCATTGCCCGTCCTAAAGGTGGCGATTGGGTGGAGGTTGGCCCGGCGATGACCGGCACTACCTATATGACCGAAATCAGTTTATGTGATGCCCGGTTGCCCAATGGGCCGATTGATCTGGCGGTGCGTATTTTTGATATTGAAGGCAATCAGACTCGGGAAATTTCCGGATTGCGAACGATCGTCAATAATGCTCCCTGTTCGCAACTTCCTCCTCCGAACTGTAACCCGAACGATAACCAGGTGGCATTATTCACCGGCAAGGATTATCAGGGCACTTGTAAGTTATTTGAAGTTGGGTGATTATGGTATGCTGATAACCTTGGTATCATCGGTGACAATAATGTGGAATCGTTACTGGTTGGCAACAATGTACGCGCGATTCTCTACGATCGTGACCTCGGTTGAGTTGGGATTCACCAACTTTTCCAACGCGTAATGAGACATTTGAAAGCAATGACCCCAACTTGTTTGATAATCGTATCAATCTGAATATGGTTTCCTCGATGCAGGTGCAGACCCGCGGTGACCAAACCATACACGCCAATCATTGCAACCATTTTCAATGATTACAGTCGCAATACCGATAGTACTGGGTCTGTCCTCGAGTGAATCCTATGTGGTTGATTTCAGTGTACGTGGCGCCACTCAATTTAAAGCTGAATTGACCGGTCCAGTAAATAAAACTATGAATTGGTCCAAGGAAGTTGGTTGGTCGATTGGATCATTACTCCCAGGAGATTACACCCTCAAAGTATATGGTCGTAATTCGGCTGGTGAGAGCGCTGTAGCATCCAAAACGTTCAAGGTCAATGCAGTGAGTTTACCAGCAGCTGCAGCTGTTACCGCTCCGGTCACGTTTGATTTTGAATCCAGTGGGCAGAATTGGGATGGTGTGAAGATGTGGTATTACACCGAAGCACCGGAAGGGTTACGCACCTCCAAAGTCTGGTTATTTAACGACGCTTATCCAGGCGCTGTCAATCCAAATAGTAATTTGGGCGATTCCAATATCGGTGGAGGTGATTTAACCTCACCGCCGATCGTCATACCTTCTTCCGGAACCTATTACCTGCGATTTGATTATTACTACCAAACCGAGAACTTCTTCAGTTTCTACGATCAACGTTGGGTACAGATCTCAGTCAATAATGGACCTTTTGACAATGTGATGCAGCTATCACTGGATGCGGACAAAGCCTGGTTGACCACCTCCGGGATTAATTTATCCGCTTATGCAGGCAAGACCATTCGGGTACGCTTCCATATGGATATTGTGGACCCATTCTTCAACGAAGGCTTTGGCTGGATGGTGGATAATGTGCGGGTGACCACCGAAGCACCAGTTACCTGTGTGAACAATAGTGAACCAAACAATACCTTCGCTCAGGCAATGGTGTACCCGGAAGGTGGGGAAATCTTCTCCAAGATTTGTCCACAGGGTGATCTGGATTATTACCGCTTCACTGGTTTTGCCGGTGAGGAGGTGGAATTAGATATCGACGCCATGGCTTTTGGTTCAGCCCTGGATCCCTACCTGATGTTCTATGATTTCAAAGGTGATTTACTGGCTGAGAATGATGATGTTGAATATACAGTCATTCGTGATTCCTACATCAAATATACCTTACCTAACACTGGAGATTATTATGTACTGGTGAAAGCCTGGGATTATCCACGCGCAGGTGGGGATAGTTACTTCTATACCTTGCGTGTCAAGCGTTCCGGTGATTTCACGCCGCCACAGGCAAGTTATAGCTGGCCAACGACGGATCTAATCCCCCAGAAACCTTTCTATCTCAAGGTGGATGCCAGTGATATTGGTGTAGGCACTCAAACCGGTGTAGCGAAAGTAGATTTCTACTGGCGAAATGCAAACATTCAAAGCCCCTGGGTGTTGCTGGGTTCAGACACGAATGGCAGTGATGGCTGGTCGGCCTTGTTTGATGTGGCCAAATATGAACCGGTGTTAAATGGATGGTTGTACGCACAGGCATTTGATGGCGCGGGGAATCAACATGGTCTGTTACGAATTGTGAAGGGTTATGACCTGTCAGTGCCATCCACAACTCTGGCACCGATCAGTTCGCCGTTGGCGACAACTTATGTTCCATTAAGATGGACGACCAACGTTCCCAGCAGTTCCATCAACTATTATGATTTGCAATACCAGGTGAATGGCGGCGATTGGCAGGATCTACAATTGAAGATCCCTGGATCGCAGACGTTTTATAACTTCCTGGGAGAGATGGGTAAGAGCTATAGCTTCCGTGTAAGATCCGTGGACCTGAGTGGCAATGTGGAGCCTTACCCGGATGGCACCAAATCTGTGGTGCTGATCACAACCTGCTCACTGGATGGCAATGAAGCTAATAATGTTTCTTCGAGCGCTACTACAGTACCCATCAACACCTCACAAACCCACAATTTCTGTGGAACAGGCGATGTGGATTGGGTCAAAATGGCGGTGGAAGGAGGCAATCCCTACATGGTGTTTGTCAGTTCAAGGGGTGGTGGTGCCAGCATGAAGGTGGAAGTCTACAAGAACAATGGAACTACCCTGGTGAAGACATACCCTGCCACTGTCTTTGGACAATCTCAGGTGGTCACTTTTGATGCCGAGACCAATGACACTTACTACTTGAAGATCACACCGATTGATCCTCGACTGGCTGGCAATGACGTCAAATACACCGTCTGGTATGACAAAGGCACACCCAGCTATGTGTACATGCCGTTGATGAATAAGTAAATAATTGCAATTTGGAAAACACCCTGCAGGAACCAGCGCCTTGCGGGGTGTTTATTATTAAAAAGATAGAAGGTTCGGTATTGTGAATTAATAATAAATTTTTCTAGAAAGGAAATAAAATCGGTATTAATGGAATGCTAACTGCTAAAACAATCAACGATAGAGGGAGGCCCTGTTTGAAATAATCGATAAAGCGATAACCACCAGGGCTCATAACCAAAACGTTTGCCGGATGCGCGACTGGACTAAGGAAAGCAGCTGCCAGAGAATAAGCAATTCCCATCATGAAAGGATAAGGAGATACCCCTAAATTTACAGCGGTGGTAAGTGCAATAGGGGACATCAATACTGCTACTACAGGGCTAGGCATGAACTGTGTTGATATCATCGAGAGAACCATTAACCCTGCCAATATGGCGATCGGTCCATACGCCCCTACAGAATCGATTACAAGAGTCGCCAGAAAAGCCGCTGCTCCAGTCTGATCCATGGCGATCCCAAGTGGCAACATGGATGCGATTAAAAAGACAGAACGCCAATCAATTCCCTGATAGGCCTCTTCCATTGACAAGCAGCGCGTAAGCACCATAAAAACACAGCCTGTAATGGCTGCAATTGAGACAGGCAGTCCCAAAAAAATAACAGACCCAACTACTGCAAGCATGATTAGGGAAGCGATAGGGGCTTTTTTTGTCTTAGGTTGTTCTTGAAGTTCAGATTTTAAAACGACAAAATCTCGATCATGCGCAAGCATTTTGAAGCGTTCCATTGGACCATAGCAAAGCAAAGCATCGCCAAAGTTGAGAGGCATATTTGTTAATGCAGTACGATAAGCACGGTCGCCACGCCAGATAGCCAGTACAGATAAACCGTATTTTTCTCTAAAATGTAATTGTTGTAAATTTTTTCCAGCTAAGGATGTGTATGGAGAAAGCATAACTTCAACAATTTGAGTTGTTCCACTTTCTATTTGCTCAATTTTCGCGTTTACCTTTCTATCAATTTGCAATGAGTCCAGTCCACGCACCACTTCAATATCAATCGGGCGGCCTCCAACAACCAGTCTATCTCCTGCTTGTAATATAAAACCAGGTTCAGGAATTTGCCAGTTGTCCCCTTCTCTATCGATAATCAAGGCTGCCAAGCCATATGAAGAACCCAAACGACTATCCTCTAATGATCTACCCACCAGAATAGATCCTTCCGGAATGCGGATAAAGAGAAGACGCTCTTCCAATTGATAATCCTGGACCTCATTAATTCCAAGATGTCTAAAGCCTGGCTGATTAGCAATCTTATCCATATTTGATACGGACCCTTGAATCAACAAGCGATCACCTGGTGTTAAATCAATATTCTGTAAATTTGTTCTTCGAATGATCTCTCCCTGACGGATTGCAAGAACAGTAAGTCCAAATTGATGTCGGAAATTTATTTTTGCGAGAGATTGTCCAGCAAAGTTTGAGTCAGATGTGATGAGAATTTCAGATAAACCGATGGTATCTGAGTACAATCTGGATATCGATGGGATCTTTTCTTCGATGGTTATGATGGGATGATTGGCTATTTCTTCAATACGATCGAGTCGACCTAAGATCAAAAGTCGATCACCGCCTTCCAGGATTGTGTTAACTTCTGCTGGGATTTGGCGATGATTTTTCCGTTGAATACTCAGGACATTTAATTCGAGAACGTGACCAATGCGACTCTCAGCGAGTGTTTTCCCGCCTAAAGTACTATCTTCTGGTAAAACCAGGTAAGCTAATCTCTCTTCCAATCCGTAGACAGAGTGAATATCAGGGCTGTTATTTTGGTCTGCAGACAATGGTTGAATTGGTTCATAGTTGGGTAAAAAACGACGACCGATAAATGACATATAGGTCACACTCACAATTAAGATGATTAATCCACCTATTGTAAAGTCAAACATTCCCAAAGGTTTGTAGCCTGCTTCCTGTAACGCATCGCGTACCAACAGATTGCTCGCTGTTCCAATTAATAAAATCAATCCACCCAATAAAGATCCATAAGCCATAGGCATCAGAAGTTGAGAAGGAGGACGTTTGGTGCGGCGAGCAATATCTAAAGTAATTGGCAAAAACATGGCTGCAACACCGATATTGTTCATAAATGCAGATAGTAGCGCAGTAACGGTCATTAGAATCGATACAAGCCGACCGTTTGCTCCACGAGCAAATTTCATAACCTGATTGCCAATGATGCTCGAAACGCCTGTTCGAGCTAATCCTGCTGAGAGAATGAACATAGCCCATACTGTGATGACCGCAGAGTTACTGAAACCGGAAAGTGCTTGTTCTGGCTTAACAAGACCTGTAAGAGCCAGAGTGATGAGTACTGCCAGTCCAACCAGATCAACCCGAATGATTTCAGTAACAAATAATAGAATTGCTAACCCTAGAATACTAAATGTAAGAATGATCTCGAAAGTCATGAGTATATCCTCCAAATTACTAAGTACATAATAAAGATCTTGGACATAATCAACTAGCTTATATATATTATATATTATTTTCTTCAACAGAAAATATTCAAGCAAATAATTTTCCATCAGATTCCGAATGTTGATAAAAATGTATATACGAAGGCTATGGGGGATCAATTTTAAAAAGGCGAAATGTCTTTTCTTAATTTAATAACAAACTTACAAGTGCGGATATTCCTACAAGAAATATTAGTAATAGGAACAAACCAGCTAGAATATATGCTGAAATCACCCATAAATTTGAGGAAGGAGTTTGTGATATTGTCTGGTTATTTAAGTATTTACTGAGCACAGATTTAATCTCAGACAATAGTTGTTTCCGGTCACGGTGAAGGCATACCCAAGCCAATGCCAGTTTTCCTGTTGTTGCGGAATCACAAGTATTTTTCCAGTGTAATCCTGAAGATAAATCCGCAATGGTTCGGGGGGATTGATTGTCAGACGGGACGGGATCACAAGTAAACTCGCTTGGGGAATCTCATCTGCATTCTTAGTTGCTTCCATTTGGATGAGAGTCACAGGAGTATCGGGATTTTTGAGTTGAATGGTTTTTACAAGATCAATGCCAATTAAAAAATTTTCTGTTTGGAACACCAGGACAGGATAATTTGGAGTGTTCTTGCACTTTTGCTACAGGGCTTTCACGATCATCGGCTCTTAATACTACGCAGATGATAGACCAAGAAAAATAGCAAACAGGATGGCAATACGTAATTGCAGGTTGAAATTTAACCAGAAATCGGACGGCATCTGGTCAAGTAGTGCTTTTAGAATGCCATAGATCCACCAGCCGGTGCTCAGCATGGTGCCCACCACGGTGGCAAATAATGCCAGGTATAAATACACTTTACGTAATAAGGATGTACGGGCAGCTACTCCTTTTTCATCAGAACGGCTAGATTCCAGCTGAATCTGTTGCCAGTGAATCAACCAGAGGGGTAAACCGATTACCAGAAGTGCCAGGGCGTCACTGAGTGAGACAGGCATTATTCCCAATAGACAGGCTGAATAAACTCTCAATGATGGTTCCCAATAGCAATAAGAGTCCCAGAAAACTGACCACCAGACCGGCAAATGAAAGGATCGAATGGTAGATCCGTTGCATTCCAGCCCGTTGGGAGTCATCATCCAGGTCTGCAATTGCAAATTTTAATTCTCGCCTGAAATATCCCCAGACCAATCCCATAGAAATCAGAACGGCTAATTGGGTGGCAAATTGATCCATGAAGGAAATCAAGCGCCAGTTTTCCACCTGAAATATCCAGCGGAATGTATTTGCCAGCAAAATTCCCAGCGCTGAAAGACTGAAGCCAACCCCCAGCAGGGTTAAAATGAAGAGCACAACCAGCCGTAAAGAAGAGTGGCGTTCATCTTGTTCTGCCAGGCTCTTTTGAATAACCGACCATGCTTTCCCGAAGATTGGCAGACCTGCCGGTAACAACGCCAATCCGGTTGCCAGAACCATCTCTTGTACATGCCCAAAATCCTGGGGCATGGAAAAAATGTATCTAAGAATTTGCTGAACACCAAAGATCAGCAATCCCAACCCATACACCATCCAGATATAACGATGTAGACGACTGAAATCCACCTGATTTTCATGATTATGCTTGTTTTTCCAATCCTGTTGGAGTACCCGCCAGAAATAAATCAGTACAATCAGGTTGGCAGCGATGGCTATCAGATTATCAATGTTGGTTTGTGCACCACCCAGCGTAGCAGATGTTACAGGTAATCCCAACCATCTGACAATCAAGCGATTGAGAATTGCCATGACAGCATAAGTAATCGGAATGCCAGTTGCGAGAGGTGTAGCATACAAATAAAGTGCCCGGATACGGCTGCTGACTTCCTCTTCATCGCGATGGGCATCACGCTGGACGGTTGTCCAATGCAACCAGAAGATAGGTACACCAACAGCAACAAATGCGATTCCGCCTGCTAACCAATCGACGGCTGATGTCACGGTTGCTCTGTCGAAAATTGTCCGCAGCAAATTGACCACTGCCCAGATGATAACCTGTACACTGATCAGACTGAGCAGATAGAAATAAAACCTTCGAATGGTTTTCATGGTTTTTCTCCTGCTCTAGGGAATTGGCTTGATATTTTCATCATACCAATTCCATGACCATAGTGGATAGGGCATACTGACGATTTTCCAGGCACCGTTTTCACGGATCAATTGAGCGGTTTCAGCATACCAGGATGATCTGGTGATGGGACCACCATAGGATTGACTCATATTCAACGACACTGTGGCTGTATCACCTGTCAATAAAACCTCTCCAATGGTTACGCTGACCCGTTTGATTTCGTTTTGACTTCTTGTTAATTCCAGTTGAAATTGAGCCAGATCTGGTTTTTCCAGTTTGTCTGCCAGATAGGAGTAAGCCCGTTCATAATCATTTTGGATTAAACCCAGAATGTAATTATGAACAACACCTTGTGGCGAATCATCAGCCCGATATTCAGCTTGCTGTTGGCGAATAAAAAACAGGACCAGTGCGATGATAATTAACACACCGATGCCAGTCAGTATCCCATTCAAGAAACGATCATTTTTCATGGTTTATCTCCAGTTTCCAGCCAATAAATAATAACCTTCGTAATCTTATTGTAGGTTCTTTCAATAAACTTCACAAGTTAAGAGTATAGAGCCTTTGCGCTCCTATCAGCATAATAAGTTAGAGTGTGAACAGAATCTAAAAGATTATTTTGTTTTCACTCATATATAAATCACTCATTTAAGAGCATAATGACTGGCTTTTTCCACGTACATATCCCGATCAGCATTCCGTAAAACATCGACCAGATCGGGAGTCGATTCACTTGTGGCAAAACCAATAGCAAAACTAATCGGATTGTGTTCTGGATTCAGCTGGTTGAAATCATGAATGACTTCTTTAACCCGTTCAACAACCTTAACGGTTGTAGTCATATCTGTTTCTGGCAATAAAATAACAAACTCATCTCCACCAATACGAGCCACAACATCTTCTGGGCGGAAAGCTTTGCGGATCTCCCTGGCTGCAACCCTCAGTTGTTCGTCTCCGGCGGCATGTCCCTGGGAATCATTGATTTCCTTAAGACCATTCATGTCCATTACCAGGATGCTAACAGGTTTTCTCCTGCTATTCTGTAATCGGTCAATTTCCTGTTCAAAATATTGGCGGTTATAGAGGCCGGTGAGGATATCATGGGTGCTGCGGAATTCCAGGGCGACCTCCGCTTTCTTGCGGTCTGTTACATCCATCAGAAAGTGTTGGGTAGCTAATTTGCCTTCCCAATCGATACGAATACCACTGGTCTCTACCCAGCGAAAGGACAGATCTTTTCGAACCAAACGGAACTGATAGCGACCTGGTAAATTTTCACCACTGACACGTTTTCGATAATTTTCCACCACCATCGGGATATCTTCGGGATAAATAAATTTCACAAAGGACTCGTTAATAATTTCTTCCAGCGGGTATCCGGTTAGTTCGCTGGTGATTGGATTACAAAAAACGATCTTCCGATCTTGTACCACCAGTATGCTTTCAACAGCATTATCAAATAGAAGACGATACTGCTCTTCAGACTCCCGAATTTTTTCCTGTGCCTGACGGTATTCGGATATATCATGCAAAGTAACCAGCATTCCTGTTGGCTGGTTTGTTTTATCCAATAATGCTAATGTGCGTACTTCAAATTCGCGCAGTTTGTCATTTTTTATTTGAATTTCCGATTTTTCTGACTGGATGTTTTGATCCAGAACAGTCAGGTCTTGAATTTTCGAGCCAGCCTGATGAAGGGTTTGGCCAATCACCACGGTGGAGAGGTTTAATATCCTTTGGGCAGCAGGATTGTAATCCACAATTCTATTGGCTTTGTCCAACACGATCACGCCATCAGTGAGGCCTTCCATTAATCGGAAATGAGCAATAGGGGCTATATCCAAAAATCCAAAACGAAAGAGGGCGAACATAAAAAGAATCCCACTGACAGTAAACAAGAAGGGGGTCATATCCAAACCTGGAAACGGACTGAACCCCAGCATGCTGATGATATTTCCCAACCAGGGTAAAATCATGCCGGTTAACAATAATCCGGCTTGAACCTGAAAAAACTGCTTGTCCCGAATCGTTTTTTGAATAATCAGGATACTTGCTAATAACAGAATGAGGTATGTGTAAACAATGAAAATCCAGAACCAGATACCACCATTTAAAATGGCATTGCCAGTGCGCAACCCATTGTAAAACAATCCGTGCCAGGGGTCCGTCCAAAGGATGAAAATGGTTAAGGTGGGAATAATAGCAAGGCCGATGCGAACCCGGCTGGTGAGGATGTGCAACAGATCAGCATTTTCCAATGCAAGAATCAGAAAGGCTGTTGGAGCGACCACAACGCCGAAATAGGTGGCGTCCAACCAGAATAATTGAGCAGCTTCATTATGAGCAATCCAGCGAATCGCATACGCTAATGACCACACTACCGCTGCTGACATCAAGATGAAAAGACTTTTTGCACCAACAGAATTGCGGCGTTGCCAGGTGATCATCGCCACGATCGTGGAAATGATGGCTGCAACAATTAATGCAATGGCATATTGTAGTTCCAATTGGCGGTGCCCTGTTTTCTTGCGGAAATTTTACTCATTCTGGAGAGTTATTCAGATTTAACCCTCAATGAGCTGTTTTGTCTCGCAAATCTTGAATATTAATTTTTGAAGACCAATACCAAACAAGGAGATGGTATTTCAAAATTATACTTGTAATTATTACAAAAACCATAATTTCTGGAAGATTGTTTTAAAAAATGTAGACTGAAGAATTGGCAAAATAACACTTGTTAAATAACAATCAAATTATTATGAAAATTTTTTAATTTGCAAAAAATGGCTTTTATTGTAAATTAATATTTTACAAATTGGATACTTTATTGTAAAAAAATGGCAAATTGGGGGGAAATATTACAACTCAACCAGCCAGTGCTCAAAGCGGTCTTTAATAGCGTCTCTGACCTGCACAAAGGTTGCCAATTTTTCCTGGTGATCACCCTCGACAGCTGCCGGATCAGGAAAGCTCCAATGGATGCGCTGGGCTGGACCCGGGAAGATGGGGCAGACTTCAGCGGCATGGTCACAGACCGTGATGACATAATCGAATTCGTTTTCAAGAAAAATCGACAGATTTTTGGAAAACTGATCGCGGATATCGATACCCATCTCAGCCATGGCAAGCACAGCGTACGGGTTGAGCGTGGAGGGGGTAGTCCCAGCGCTGAAGACCTCGAAACGATTGCCAGCCAGATGTTTTAGAAGACCTTCTCCCATTTGGGATCGGGCGGAATTGCCGGTACAAAGAATGAGAACGCGTTTCTTGTTCAAAGGATTTCCTTTCGTATTACTGAAGGTATTATAGCGAAATGAGCGAAAGGAGAAAAGCAAATGAGCAAAATTTTAACCAAATGTTAAACCAGAATTGATCCCCATCGATTAATACCATTATTGGTGGGTTGATCAGACAATCGTATAACATCCAGTATGATACAATTTTTTTATCCCCTATTGGAGAAACATTCATGAAACCAAACTTTGACTCTTACGATATCTTGATTGTAGGTGCCGGTCCTGCCGGTATTTTTACTGCTTATGAAGTTAAACAACACCAGCCAGACACCCGTATATTGATGATCGAAAAAGGTAACTCGATCGAGAAGCGCAAATGTCCCAAACGCAAAACAGGGGTGTGTGCCAACTGTGATCCGTGCGCTATTACCACTGGTTTTTCGGGTAGTGGTAGTTTTAGTGATGGCAAACTCTCGATCAGCCATGATGGCGAAGTCGGTGGAGATCTGATCAAATATATCGGTGCAGATCCCTTCCGCAGATTACTGGAATACACCGATAACCTGTATCTCAGCTTTGGGGCTGACCCGGAGGTGCATGGTATTGACATCAATGGGCGGGTGGATCTTATTCGCCGTGCAGCGGCTCAATCCCATTTGAAATTAATCGAATCCGGGGTGCGCCATATGGGTACGGAAAAAGCCTATGATATTTATGCCCGAATTCAGAAAGCATTGGAAGATTTAGAGATTGAAATGTGCTTCCGCACAGTGGTGAGTGATTTTCTGATCGAAACCGATCCGGAGGGACAGAAGAAAATCGTCGGGGTGATCACGGAGGATGGTCATCAGGTGCGTGGGAACAAGGTGATTGTTGCCATTGGTCGCGAAGGTAGCGAGTGGCTGAATAACATGTGTAAGAAATTTGGGGTGGTTTCTCGCAATGGGCAGGTGGATATTGGCGTGCGTGTTGAAACGGATGCCGGTGTAACCTATGATATCGACTCGACCCTGTATGAAGCCAAGCTAATTTATTACACGAAGACGTTTGAAGATCGCGTACGCACCTTTTGCTGGAATCCGCGTGGAGAGGTTTCGGAAGAGCGCTATGGCAATCTGGCGGTGGTCAATGGGCATAGTTACAAAGATCAGTCGCTAAAGACCAGCAATACCAATTTTGCTTTACTGGTTTCGAAATCTTTTACGGAGCCCTTCAAAACGCCAATCGAATATGGACGCTATATCGCAGAATTGGGCAATATGCTTTCTGGAGGAAAGGTGCTGGTGCAGCGCTATGGCGATCTCAAACGTGGCCGGCGTTCTACATCTTCACGGATCGCCAAGAACATCATTCAACCGACCCTTAAAGACGCTGTGGCAGGAGATTTAAGCCTGGTGCTGCCGTATCGCATCATGATTGATTTGATCGAAACATTGGAAGCCCTGGAAAATATTATGCCGGGCATCGCCAGTGACAGCACATTGTTGTATGGGGTTGAGGTGAAGTTTTATTCTAACAAAATCGTGATTAATCCCCAGTTTGAGACCAACGTGAAGAACCTGCATGTGCTCGGCGATGGAGCTGGATTGACGCGCGGATTAATGCAGGCCAGTATGAATGGTGTCTGTATGGGGCGCATTCTAACTGGAATCTGGTAAGTAACTACATTCTGGAAGCAATGGCTGCCTGCACGGCTTCGATCGTGGCAGGGATCTCAATAGGTGGGTTGGCGTATTGTGCCTGCACCCCATCCAGTTGCTGGTGATGGTAGTCGATTTTGAATTGGGAAAACTTAAGACCATGCGCCGTGGAGATGACCACTACACGGGCACGCGGATCGATGATACCTTTTTGCAGCAGTTTTTTGAGAGCAGTCAGTGCCACGCCGGTGTGCGGGCAGCAATACAGGCCGGTTTGGTCTGCCTGGGCACTGGTATTGGCGATTTCCTCTTCACTGGCCTGTTCAACCACCCCATTGAAGTCGATCAGGGTTTGCCGGGCACGTTCATAGCTGACCGGGTTGCCGATTTGAATGGCGGATGCCAGGGTTTTTTTGGCGGGTTGTGGTTCAAAGACCTGGAAATCTGTCAGATAAGCACGGTAGAGCGGGTTGGCATTCTCTGCCTGGGCACAGGCGATACGGGGCAGATGATCAATCAATCCTAGATCGCGCATCATCAGCAAACCGTTACCGAGCGCGCGCACATTGCCCAGGTTCCCGGCAGGCAGGATGATCCAGTCTGGCACCTGCCAATCGAATTGTTGCACGATTTCTATGCCGACTGTTTTTTGACCTTCAATGCGCAGAGAGTTGAGTGAGTTCGCCAGATAGATGGTTGGGTCTTCGGTCAGTTGTTTGACGATTGCCCATGCAACCATCGAAATCGGTGTCCAGCGAGAGAACCGTGGCACCATTGGCGATGGGTTGGATCAATTGTGCGGTGGAGACTCTGGCGCGGGGTAACAGAATCACGGTTGGGATCCCGGCAGCGGCTCCATAAGCAGCCAGGGCAGCGGAAGTATCACCGGTGGAAGCGCAGGCAATGGCACGAATCGGTTTTCCATTGGCGATCATCTGTTTGACGACTGAGACAAGGACGGTCATGCCTAAATCTTTAAAGGAACCGGTATGGCTATTGCCGCATAGTTTCACCCACAGGTCATCCATGCCCAGTTGTTGCCCGAAGCGTTGTGCCCAAAACAGGTTGCTATTACCTTCATAGGTGGAAACAATCTGATCATCCTCCACCAATGGGCAGACCCATTCCTTCTTACCCCACACACCACTACCATACGGCCAGGCAGTGGAAAAAACACGCTGCTCAAAAATCGATTTCCATTCAGCGGCGGAGCGTTGTTGCAGGGCATCCAGATCGTGCTTTACTTCCAGCAGGCCACCACATTCCTCACAGCGATAGACCACATCGAAAATCGAATAGCGTTTTTCACAACCACGAATACATTCATACCAGCAGTTATAGTCCATATTAACCTCCATTCGGTGAAGGAGCTGTTTCAGCATGGATGGCACGCACAGCTCGCACCGCATCTTCCTGGTCCAGTACCAAGGAGATGCTGTATTCGGATGATCCCTGCGCAATGGCGATGACATTGATCAGGTTCTTTCCGAGCGCGCCAAAAATGCGGGCGGAAACACCGGGGGTTTCGCGCATCCCAGAACCGATAATACTGACAATGACCACATGATCACGTGCCCAGACCCGATCGATATCCCCACGCATCAATTCCAAGGCCATCTCAGACTCAATGGATTTGATGACTTCGCCATTATGCAGCGAAGGGATGGTGAAACAGATCGATTGCTCTGATGAGGATTGCGAGATCATCAACACACTGGCACCGGTACGGGCGACGGCACCAAAGGTTCGGGCAGCAATACCGGGAACGCCGAGCATACCCCGCCCTTCCACCGTGATGATGCTGAGATCTTTGATGGTGGATATGGCAGTGATTTCACCGCGGGTGCGCGGTGGGTTCTGAGTGATACGCGTACCTGGGAAATCCGGGTTGAAGGTGTTCTTGACCCACAATGGCATGTTGCGGCTGACGACCGGGCGAATGGTCTTGGGATGCAACACTTTGGCACCGAAATATGCCAGTTCACCTACCTCAGCAAAGGAGATCTCGGGGATCGGACGGGCATCCGGTACCACGCGTGGATCAGCAGAGAGAACTCCATCCACATCTGTCCAGATCCAGACTTCGTCCGCGTCCAGGCAGTCTGCCAGAATAGCGGCAGTATAATCGCTGCCACCGCGTCCAAGGGTGGTGATCACTCCTTCAGGTGTGGCTGCCATAAAACCGGTCACTACCGGTACCAAATTCTGCTGAAAAAGAGGAGTTAGAGTCGACTGAATTTTTTCGTGACTGTGTTGCATATCCGGCACGGCATTTTGAAATGTACGATCGGTGATGATACATTCAGAAGCCTCAACAGCCTTGGCAGGCGTCCCAATGCAGCGCAATACGCTGGCCACCATTTGAGCGTTGATGCGTTCACCCAAAGAGGAAATCACATCCATCCCGCGTGGGGTGACTTCCCCCAGCACCTGAATGCTCTGGCAATAACTGCTCAATTCGTCCAGACGTTGCTGCAGGACCATCAGCAGGTTTTGTTTCTCGGCTGGATCGGAAACCAGTGCGTTGACGACCTCCAGGTGTTGCTTCTCGATCTGGGTGATGATCTCGCGAGCACCGGTTCCGTCGTTTTCCGCAGCCAATCGGGCACTCTGGATTAATTTATCGGTGACGCCAGTCATCGCAGAAACTACCACTACCAGATTGTCCCAGGTAAGTTTGTGTTTCTGGATTATGTTGGCTGTTTGCTGAATGGCTGCGGGACTACCGACTGAGGTGCCACCGAATTTCATCACTAATGTGCTCATAGGATCTCCAAGGACGTCTTGAACTTGTATTTCATCTGATTTTGCGACTTGTTGTTTAATTTACAGCAGGATTATGGAGATTATACGCGTATGCATAGGGCAGGTCAACTTGTAGTGATGATCTTACTATCCCTGCTGCCAGTCGTGTTCGGGGAGACCAGCCTGGCTTACATACAGCCAATTGGCCTAATGGATATGTCAATTGAATTTTTTGGCATTCGCTTGCTCAAGTCGTAAACCCATGCTGAAGGGCATCGAGCGATGCGGGGATTGTGCATCAGTGCCACCATTGGGTTAGTGGCGTTTATTTTATCCAGGTTTACGGGATAATAACTGATCCAAAAAAAAAGTGATGGATCTCTTTACATAATCATTACAAAATATAAAATATATTTTTGATATAATACGACATAATTTATCCATTCAGTCATGTTACATCAGGAGATAAAACATGGATACATCCCTTTGGATTGTATTTCTTACCGGACTGACCGCAGGGGGTTTGAGTTGTATGGCTATCCAGGGAGGATTGCTGACCAGCTCGTTAGCCAGCCAGATTGAAACGCAAGTTCAGGTTACCAGGAAGAAAAAAAAGAACTTGAAAATAAACCTCCCGCTAGCGCAACCTATCGTTTTGTTTTTGATTGCCAAGCTGGTGGTTTATACGTTATTTGGAGTAATGCTGGGATCTTTAGGTTCTGTTTTTGACCTTACTCCACAGATGCGAGCTGGTTTGCAGATTGCCATTGCGATCTTTATGCTCGGAAATGCCATGCGCTTGTTGAATGTCCATCCCATTTTTCGTTTTTTCAACATAGAACCACCACCCGCCATGCGACGCTGGATCCGACGGAAAGCGAAAGGTCAGGAAAACTGGTTCTCGCCGTTATTTCTGGGCGCGCTGACCGTCTTCATCCCGTGTGGCGTGACCCAGACCATGATGGCTCTGGCGGTCAGTACAGGTAGCCCTCTTCAGGGTGGTTTGATCATGTTTGCTTTTACCCTGGGTGCCAGCCCGTTGTTTTTCCTGCTCACCTACCTGGCGACCAAACTGGGTGCTTTGATGGAGAAATACTTTGTGCGCTTTGTGGCGCTGGCACTGGTGATTTTTGCATTTCTCTCCCTCGATTCAGGTCTGAACATCATGGGATTTCCATATACCATCAGTCGTCTGACGAATGCCAGCCGGGTGAATGCCAATACCATCCCGCGCATCGACGACCGAGCGAACTTTCCTTCCGTTTCGGTCAATGCCACACCGGAAGTGAGCAGTGATGTGGTGGTGTATGCCAATAACGATGGTTATTATCCGTATGAAAGCTTAGCCATTGCCGGGGTTCCCATCACACTGCGTTTGAAAACCAACAACACCATTTCTTGTTCGCGTTCATTCATCATTCCGCTTTGAATATCAAGGCATTGCTGGATGCGACCGGCGAGAAACTGATCGAAATTCCACCCCAGAAAGCAGGCACGACTCTGGCATATTCCTGCTCAATGGGTATGTATACAGGAGTGATCAAATTCCAATGAGTATTGTCAAGAAGATTTTTCGAATTCCTGATATGCATTGTTCGGCCTGTGTGATGAAACTGGAGAGCCTGGAGGATGATTTACCCGGTGTGAAAAGGGTAGAAGCGAGCTATCAGAAGCAGAGTATGCTGGTGGAGTATGATGAGAGTATGCTGGATGAAACAGGCATTCGAGACGCGATTCGGGAAATGGGGTATTCGGTTTGAGATTGGCAGTCTTTTTCTATTTTTCTTTTGACTCAATTCTCTTTCAATGCCAATTTCGTTCAGCTCATATGTTTTGAAACTCGAAACAATCAAGAGAAAAACCAGCTGGAAATCAGTTTTTTTAGGGCGGATGTCATATCAGACAAACCACCGTTGGTAACGAGAGAAAAACCAAGTGCATGCTCATGCGAGAGACCCGTGATAGCAAAAAATGTGCCGGTAGAGCCTGCATGCAGGCTGAACAAGCCAAGGGATTCCATACCGTGCAGAGCGTTAACTCCCCAACCCGCTCCAATCCCTGGAGAGCCGCGGTGGTGAAGTGGGGCAAATGCTGACGACTGCTCCTTCAGTAAGGTTAGCTGCATCTGTAAAAAACGGGCGTAATTTGGCAGTGAAATGCACAAATCACCGGCTGGGGCAAGGCAGGACGGAATAAGTGGCTCAGTGGGCGGATGCGGAACGAAGTTTCCATCGGAATTAAGGATGTGACCCCAGGGTTGATTGGGAGCGATACGAGCGGGATGCTCAAAGCCCACGTAGGCACGGAGGTTTAGTGGATGAAACAACTTTTCCTGAATTAGCTCTCTCCAAGTTTGCCGACTGGAGCGCTCCGCAATTGCCGCTGCGAGACTGTACCCTGCATTGGAATACGTAACCCGTTCACCTGGTGGGTGTATAACAGGGCGGGATGTCATGAGAAAATCAGCAAAATACTGGATATGCTGCTCAATTGGCCGGTTGCCAAATTCAGGTAGGATGAAGTCTGAATCGTCAGTGTCTGTGTATGGAAGTAGACCCGAAGTATGGCTCAGCAACATTTCCAGGGTAATTTCGTGGTACTCGGGCAACAGGTTTTTCGCCTGTTCAGGGAAGACCGCTGCAGGCGTCAGATCCCAACTTAGAACGCCCTGATCAACAAGTATGGCGCAGACCGTTGCTGTCATGGCTTTGGCATTGGAGCCAATCTGAAACAAATCATCCAACAGGATAGTGTTTGGTTGGTCCACACGGCGGACACCCAAAGCCCCACCCGCAAGAATTGACTGGTGATCTACAACGATAGCTGCAAGGGCAGGAACTTGGGATTCTGAGCTAAGCTGTTCCAATAAATTATTGATGTCAATCATGGTTTTCTCCTTTTCCATTCAATCAATCAATATTGTTAAGAGTTCATTAGCATTCTTCATTTAAGGTTACGTTTCATTCTGGTTCGCTTTAGTGATGGTTTGACGCATTCGATCATACAGGTACGAGCGATCATGTTTTTCTTCTATTGTTGAACTTCCGCTATGTTTTTCAATCGTTGCAAGGTGGCTTCCAAAGATTTTTCCAGGAAGTGTGGATCAAACAATTTCATCAGGCGGGTCAGCCAACCCGAAAGAGACTCTTCTGTTACCACAAGTGTGGTAGCTCCATTTGCGTCGAAGCTCCAGTTATGGATGGCATACATCCCGAGCGCCGTGCCCGTCCATCCGATGCGGTGCTTGGGCTCAACGGTGTGAAGTCGGGAAGTAATGTTCAGTCCCTGCGCTTTCCAGCGGAAAGTGGTACCTGCCTTCAATTCACCGTTCAATTTTGCGGTGACGATGTCGGGCTGCCAGCTTGGCCAATTTTCGATATCAGATTGGATTTGCCAGATCTTCTCCAACGGTGCATGGATGATGATTTCCTTGCGGGCAAAGACGGGTGCGTTGGTATTGATTTTCATTACTGCCTCCAAAAAACCATAAGAATTTTGTTGAGAATGTAGATTGTGCCAAATGTAATTGACAGGCTGCCCTTATCCGTGCTGTACAATGCCCAGGCTGCCAAACCAAAGAGAGCAAGTTCTATCAGGAATAACCAGGGTTCCTGTAAACGCATGCTTGATTTGGGAGCCAGGAAGGTTCCCCAAATAAGGGCGAATAGTAGAGGGCTGCCAACACCCAGCAAGACCTTTGTTAGCGTTTGCCCTCCTGTTCTAAAGCCCCAATATCCAAGGATTGCCAGAATACTTAGTTCAAGCAAAAAACGAATACCTATATTTATTAGTTTTATACCTTCCATTTAAGCTCCTCTACAAATCTGGAGAAAACCAGAAATTGTTGACAAAGATTTCTAAATGTTCCTGCCGCTGATATTATTTTCTATCATAAATTTTTATATCCTGCCAATCATCTGCTGAAATAACCTTGATACCTGGCATCATCCGTGAACTGATTTTCAATGCTCATCAGATTTTGGACTCTCCTTTTACTCTGCCAAGAGTAAATATCCTGAGCGAAGGAGGCTATCGCCGCTTGATCATCCTCAGATGCAGAATTTTTACCCTGACCCTCAAAAACGAGCTCGATGGTCATCGCATCGGCCGTTGCGTTCGTCGCTGGATTGTATTCAAATCTCGCAAAATTATCAAACCACTGGTAAAGCTGGTCTATTTGTTCCCTGTTCAACCAGATTTTCCCCACCTCTTCCGCATTTCCACTTTTGCAAGTGGTTGCTTCCGCAGCTCCGGATGCATAGATCGTCACATCGTCACAAAAGCCGGCCAGACCACCTTCACGGTGCCAGCCGATTACTAATCCGGTGCCAGAACTGGAACGTCCAGCTGTTATTTCATTTGCAACTATGTCTGCCCAGGCAGCCATGCTGCGCTGCTGACTGGATGACGCTTCAGTATCGCCTTTACCGATAAAATTCACGAAACCATTCGGCGTATTTAGCGTGAAGGGAGTGGTAACTCGCAATGTAATGGTCCAGTTCACTGGCCCGATAAGCCTCTATGAAGGGGGTTGCCTCTAAAGATTTGTCACAGGAACCATGCAGTACATTCTGATTTTCTTCAATAAGAAATATCTGGCATTGCTCGCCAGTACCAACAGTGTAGCTGATACCCGCTGGAGTGGGGATCAAACCAGGAACAAGCGCGATCTGACTCCCGTCCAGATTGGTATGCAATTCATATGTTTGATCGTTGGCTGACAGTTGAATCAGATACCCGTCTACCACATGCATGGCGCACATTATCCCGCTTTGAGTCACCCCCAAACAACTATCTGGCCACTGAATGGATTGAGCGAACAGAAGCTGAACTGAATCGACATTGATTCGCAGTTGATCTGCAAGCGAATTTTTTACTGCTTTAACGGCTGCATCTGAATCAATTGCAGGTGTGGAAAGTACGGGAGTTCCCGGCACCGGAGTCCCTGTGGATTGCATGCAAGCAGTCGATAAAACGGCGATCAAAGTCGTTGCCAATAAAACCTGGATTAATTTTCCAGATGAAAGTAAACCTATAATTTTTAATTTATTGTCATTCATTTTTTTTCTCTACAAACTGTTAATGGTGGTTATCTCACTATCATAAGGGCAGGAATTATCAGGATCCAGGAGAATTTTGCCAGATCAGGATTGATAAAAGCCAATCCGATTGACAAAAGGAAAACAGCCGGCACAATTAAAATTGATAAAAAATTTTGTTGAGCAAATTCTCTATTAAAGTTTGCTTTGAGTAGCCGGTTTTTCCAGGAGGCATACAACCAAAGGAATGCTGATAATAAACCAGTTGCGGAAATGCTCAACGCATAGTAAATAGTTGCTGTACGGTTACCGTTCTCACTTATTACCGCTGTGGGAAAAGGGATAAAGGCAATTGACATTAATACCAATAGATTGAGCAACATCAGGCGGGTATCATAGCGTTGAATGTAGCGGTAACGGCGATGGTGGGCAATCCAAAAATTTCCTATCACCAGGAAACTGATGATGAAACTCAAATATTTTGGCCATATAGCAACCAGACTATTGAAAAGTTGCTGATTGGACAGGCCACCTGCATCTTCTGGTATACGAATTTCAAGTGCGAGCAATGTGATTGCAATTGCAAAGACAGCATCACTGAAGAAGACTAGCCTTTCCAGCCCGAATTCATCCACAAATTGCTCGTTACGATTCCTCTTTTTATGAATATTGGAGGCGGATGACATATGTTTTATTCCTTGGATTGCCTGTCTTCACTCTGTTGTTTGCCAATACTCTTAATAATGAAAGAAGCACCCATCGCGATTATAATAAAAGGCCCAAATACGCCCCAGGGAATATTCGCAGTCACCAAAAAAGGAATACCAGTGAAAATCGCAAGAGTTAGCAAGGCGGAAATATATTGGCTTCGCAAAATTAATCCTGCGCTGATGGACAACCCAATTACGAGCATGATGCCTGGCCACCACCAGTTTGTAAACATTAAAATGCCAAGGCCGATCAGGAAAATTCCACCAGGGATACCGGTTTTTGTGTGATGGTTATTCATTTATTACCTCCAGTTTTTTTCAGGAACATTCAAATTATGAATTAAACGAATTCTATAAGCAATCATCCAACTCATGCTTATATCAACAACGCCAATTACTAGTGAAAAGAATAATTTCTTTGGATCCATAAATATGGTTTGGAAATTAGGTAAAGGAGTGAAGTAGATTGCCATGGAGATGGAAAGAAAGGATGCTATTAGAGCGAGATAAGGGAAGGCTAGTTTCACACGCACGGGAATCACAAAGATGAATAAGCCTAATGTACCTGATATCCATAAACTCAGAACCCAGATCATGTGAGTGAAACGCAACATAGGGTTTGTTCGCCAAAAAGAAAAATAAAACAAAACAACTATTGTTATGACCAATAAGGGAGGAATAATTAGAATGTTGCTAATCCATTGAAATGGTTTCGAACCAACCGCGTCAATTAGTTCCATTAAAAAATGAGCTAATTGTTTCATGCTGATCAGGCAAAGAACCGGAGCAAATATTGCAAGCCCAATCATAAAATATGCCATAACATTGTCTCCAAAAAGCTATGTTTGATCTGTTTTTGTAGCCGCATTCCGAATTCCTTCAACTAAATCCATATCAAGTTTGAGCTTGCTTAAGAAAAATGCAGCACCCGCTTCCTGAGCGCGTCTCTGCGTTAAGGGATCATCATGAATGCTCAGAAAAATCACCGCGCAGGTCGGGAAGTCGTTCTGTAGTCGCTGGGTGAGTGAGATGCCATCCATGCCTTTTAGCTGAAAGCCAGTCACAACTACATCTGGGCAGAGTTCACGCACCTGTTCGAGTGCTTCCCAGCCGTTGCTGGCTTCGCCAATTATGGCAAAGTCAGGTTCAAGGGCTAACCTCATTCGAACACCACGACGGATAATGGGATTCTCATCAACTAGTAAAATCTTTATCATGGTATTAATCTAACCGCTGCCATTTATTTTGACATCGGGCAAAAGAGGTGAAAGATCTCCTACTTAAGACTGAGACAAAATCAAGTGGGAAAGATTATAATAAAATGAAAAGAGAGGTGTCTATGACCATCCGTATTTTACTTGCTGACGATCATGCTGTGGTCCGGCAGGGATTAAAAATGTTCCTCGAATTGGATACGGACCTGGTAGTAGTGGGGGAAGCTGAGAATGGCGAACAAGCCTTCCATCTCGCAATCACTTTGAACCCGGATGTTGTTTTAATGGATTTGCTGATGCCTGTTATGGATGGAATCTCTGCCATCAAGGCGATTCGTAGCCAGATCCCAGACATAGAAATTATTGCCCTGACCAGTGTACTGGAAGACGCCTCGGTCATGGGTGCCATGCGAGCCGGGGCAACCGGTTACCTGCTGAAGGATACTCATGCAGACGAATTGTGCCGGGCAATCAAAGCGGCCGCTGCAGGGCAGGTTCAGCTTTCGCCGCAGGTTGCAGCCCGGTTAATGCGAGAGGTACAAGCCCCCCAAAGCCCCGAGAAACTGACTGAGCGTGAGACGGATGTGCTGAGGTTACTGGCACTTGGAAAATCAAACAAGGAAATTGCGCTTGATCTCTTTATTGGTGAAAAGACGGTAAAAACACATGTCAGCAGCATTCTGGGTAAGTTGGGTGTGCCCAGTCGAACACAGGCAGCTTTGCACGCTGTGCGGATCGGGTTGGTTTCGATTAAAGAAACGGAGTGAGTATGTTTCCTCTCAAGCGTCTCTCGATCGGATTCAAGATCACCTCTGGGCTGCTGGTGTTCCTTATTATTCTTGCTCTTGCTACAAGTATATTAGTTGCAAATGGTTTTAAAACAGCTGAACAATCAGCCATTCAGCACATAACTGGAAGCTTGCAAACGAAGAGCCAGAATTCTCTGATCAAACTGACTTCTCTTGAAGCAAAACTTTTTGAATCTGAGCTGCAACAATATGCTGATCTGACCAGAACCGCCGCTAATATTGTTGTTAGTGCGCATGAGACGGGCGGACAGTGGAAAATGGTAAATAATGAAGCGCATGTAGTAACATCCAGTTCTCAATTAATGCGAAGTCCGGATGGGTTGCTTTACTATGATCCTGACCCAAACCGGCGAACTGAAATCTTGCATCCCGGCAACCTTCCTCCAGATGAACTTACCAATCGTAGCTTACGTGATACAGCAATTCTTGATGAAGTCTTCCCGGTGCTCCTTGACCAGACTGAAAAGGTCACCGGTATCTATTTCCAGGGGCCGCAACTGACATTCCGTTACTACCCTGTGCGCAATCTTCCACAAATCGAGATCGAAAATGGTGCTGCTGAAGCTGCCCAGACCATGCATATTGAAACCTTCGCTGTTGCTCCAAAAAACAATCCGGATCGCAAGACGGTCTGGTTACCCCCATACGTAGACGATGCGAGTCAAGGTTTACTGGTTAGCGCTAACACACCGATATACTTCGGTGATGAATTCCAGGGTTTTATTGGTGTGGATGTCTCGCTTTCACAATTGATTGAGCATTTGAAAACCCTTCAACCTGCAGAAGGCAGTTTTGCCTTTCTGACTGACTCAAATGGTCACTTGATCGCTGCATCTATTGAGGGGGCTACCCGGTTGGTAGGCCGCAGCCTTACTTCGGGGGAATCCTCGCCAACTGGTCTTTTGGGACTCTCGCTTGGTGAGAACCCCGATTTGGAACCATTGCTGTCAATCATCAAGAATGACCTCGAAGGAGCAGTCCAAATCCATCTGGGCGACCAGGCGATGCTGGTTACCCATGCCCCTCTTCAAGAAATAGGTTGGACGCTATCAATTGCCGTACCATTCAGCGAACTCAGCTCGGAATCAGATGCGGTTTCCAGAACAATTTATAATGATGGTCGTACTACTGTACGGAATACGTTGTTGGCAATGGCTGGTCTATACTTGATGGTGATCTTCATCAGCATATGGCTTAGTTATCGTTATCTTAACCGCCCCTTACGGCAACTTTTGCAGGGGGTACGGACGGTAACTGCTGGGGATTTGAATGTTACTGTTCCGGTAATCTCACAAGATGAACTCGGTGAGTTGGCTGAATCATTCAATCAGATGACTGGCGAACTCAATTCTCGCACCCACCAACTTTCTCAAACCAGTAATGAACTTGAAATCAAGGAAACGCAACTTAAAGTGGTGGCATTGGAAGAGCGCCAACGACTGGCACGCGAACTACACGATTCCGTTTCACAAGCCTTGTATGGGATCGCATTAGGTGCGCGTACAGCGCGGACTCAACTCGAGCGCGATCCCTCCAAAGCAGTTGAACCTCTCGACTATGTCCTTTCCTTGGCTGAGGCAGGACTTGCGGAGATGCGTGCTCTCATTTTTGAACTACACCCCGAATCGCTCCAGAATGAGGGACTGGTTGCCGCATTGACGAAGCAGACTGATGCCGTGCGAACACGCCATAAACTGGACGTTGTTACCTCGTTCTGTCCCGAACCGGATATTTCCATGGATACCAAGGAGACACTTTACCGTATCACCCAGGAGTCCATTTACAATGTTATCAGGCATGCCAGTGCCTCGCGAATTGAACTATCATTGAAGGTTGAATCAGGATTATTAATCCTGGAAGTTAAGGATAATGGCAAAGGGTTCGACCCGCAAGGATTTTTCCCTGGTCATCTGGGATTACAATCCATGCGTGAAAGAGTGGCTAACATCAATGGCACATTTCAGATTAAAAGCCAACCTAACCTGGGGACAGTGGTTAGAGTAGAATTGGCACTCAAAAAAGGCTGAGAAATTGAACTGAGGAGATGCTCCCGATCGGGAGCGTTTTCTTTGTATACGACGAAGGTTGTGGATACATCTCCGTCAAAAGACTGAAGACAGATAATATCCAGACTGCTACTATTTTTACAGGATATAAAAAATTCTATTCGAAGGAGATAAAAATGAATAACCGAATTCCGCTGCCTTCCGCACAAACTTCTGATTTTTCGTCAAAAAGCTGGCAGTCATATATCAAACAACATCCTCTCGCATCGGCAATTATTATTACTGTTGCAGAAATTGTGATTTCAGTAGCACTTGGATTGGCGGCCAAAAGTCTATTGCCACAATTTCAGCCTGAATTTGTTACGCTGGTTGCATTGTCTTTTCTGGTCGCCTTAGCATTAACTGCGTTGGGCTGGTGGAAAAAAGCTGGTTTTAATGGCCCTACCCAATGGCGCGAAGTTGGTCTCGTTATCATCCCCTTCATAGTAGTGCTTGGATTACCTTTCCTTAAAGGAATCAATACTGAGAATCCGAGTTCTCTTGCCTATCTCATTGTAGGCTACGCCCTGACTGGTTTTATGGAGGAAGGTTTGATGCGTGGTATCGTTTTACGAGTGCTCAAACCGTTGGGGATCAATCGTAGTGTAGTTATTTCTTCCATTCTGTTCGCCCTCTTGCATATGACCAATTTCCTGTTTCGCAACCCATTTATCGTGCTGGCGCAAATGGTAGGTGCTTTTGTTCATGGAATCGGGTTGGCAGCTATTCGATTACGAACCAACACAATCTGGTTCGTGATCATTTTGCACGGCTTACACGATCTTTTCCTGAAATACACCAACCTCCCAGCCATACCGCTTGATGTAGTCCAGGTTACCCTTATAATGATTTATGGCATTTACATCTTGCGAACATGGAAACATCCGCAAGTGGTTCAGCAATAAAAAATGGTGTTTTTTCTTGAATGAATCTTGACGAAAAAAAACAATTGAACCCAAGGAAAATGATTAAGATCTGAATATTCATTGAAAGCCGGATGTCTCAACGAGATGCCTGGCTTTCTTCAATCTGAGTAACGTTGGCTTATATACCCTCAGTTACAATTACCTCCAGGTATTAATACCAGGAGCTGGAGGGGTTGGAGGATGATCTGGTCGGTGTGATAAAAGTGGAAGCCAGCTACCAGAAACAGACGATATTGGTAGAGTATGATTAAAGCAAAATTGAAATCGAAGATATTCAGAGAGCGGTTGAAAAATTAGGGTATACAGTCAAGATCTAGAAAATTATTGCTGGGATTTATAATCTAATTTCCAAAAAAACTCATAAAAAAATTTACTGAGAATATACACCATACGTTTGAAGTGTTTCCCACATAGCTAAGATGTTTTCAGTTGGAATGCTGGGTTGGATGTTGTGAACAGCCGCAAAGACAAATCCGCCACCCGGGGCCAGGTTTTCGATGTTCCGCCGGGTTTCATCGCGTACCTGCTGCGGTGTGCCATGATTTAGGGTTGCTTGGGGATTGACAGCCCCACCCCAAAAAACCAGGTCTTTGCCAAATTCTGCTTTTAATTTTGCCGAATCCATATTAGGCGCATTAATTTGAACCGGGTTGAGAATATCTACACCAATCTCGATTAAATCAGGAATCAGATCGTAGATGGCACCACAGGAATGTAGAAATAGCCTGGCTGGTGTGTGAGCATGAATCAGGTCATACAATTGTTTGTGGCGCGGCTTGATCAATTTCCGATAAATCCGCGGTGACATCAATAATTGGCGTTGCTCCCCCAGGTCGTCCGATTCAACAACCACGTCGATGCGATCTCCCACTTTTTGGAGGACGGTTTCCCAATAAGCCATTTTTAATCCAAGGATACGATCAAACAGCGTTGCTATGAAATCTTGTTCGAGCAACATACCGCTGAACAAACGCTCATAACCAATCAACCAGGCAGAGATTTCAATGATACCAGCGCAAAAATTGTTCATGATGACAGCCCGTCCGGTCTGAGCAGCTTTTTCCACATCTTCTTCGAGTGAAACAAAGCGTGACGGGTCTTCAGGATCAGGCCAGCGAAATCGTTTCAAATCCTCAATTCCAGCAGATGCAAGTGGATGTTCCACTACATCAAAATACAACCCACCGTCTTTTGGTTTTTTCAACCCCATTCCCCATTCATTTCTAAAAAAATGACTATCACCGTGATCTTCGATATTGAGATTCCAGGATGAAGGGTTGGCTGGCAGCACGGCTTCGGTATCAATTTTCAGCCGTTTCTTAAATGGTTCATTGACAAAAACAATTTGTTCATCAATGCATAAAAAATCATATTCTTTTTCAAGACGGGGTAGATTTAAGCGCTTTTCTAAGTTGGTGGTAGGCATTGACATGAATACCTGAAGTAAATGTGGATCCAAGATCAAAGGGGATTCGGTCGGCTTCTTGGTGATTAATGGCAGCTAATATGCGTTGACGAGAGTTCATCTAACCTCTTTGGGTGGAAGTTTCTTTGTATTATTTTATATGAGTATGTCCAATAAAGAAAAAAACAGATCCCGTTCGGATCTGTTTTCTGTGCCCCGGGCAGAACTCAAATCTGCAACCATCTGCTCCGCAAGCAGGTACTCTGTCCAATTGAGCTACCGGGGCGTGCTGGATAAGCACGCAAAATATACCGCATTTCAGATAGATCGTCAAGGAAAACGACCTGAGATGTCCACCTGGCGGCGTATTGTCAGCTTAAATCGAAATGACTTTACTCGCACGGAATTGGGCTTCGATGATGTCGGTCATACCGCCGACGATCCCAACCTGCACCTGATCAACCAGCTCGTAATAATTCAGACAGGTGCCGCACAGGATAAGATGAACACCTTTGCGCTCCAATTCTTTGAGTTGATCCAACACTGGGGAATCCGTGACTGCCAGTTTAACCCCATCGGTGTAAAAGCAGATCACGGAAGGTAGAATATTGTTTTGGTTTAATAAGGTAAAGTACTTTGAAATTAATGAATGTTGTAAGGTGGTATACGAATCACCCATGCCATTGCGGGTTACTAAAACCACTGTATTCTCTGTTGAAATTTCCATTGTTTCCTCCTGGATTAGAATGAATAAAAAAACGCCACTTGCACATACAGGTGACGTTCCAGTAGAAACTTTTTTCAGATGGTCTTCAATCCATCAGCCCTGTATGTGCAAACTGCACAGCGGCGCGCAAGGCGCCTATAAAACGACTTCAGGTATGACGGTAAATGCTTAGCATTGAGATCTCCTTTGAGTTGATTATAGGGGGAAGTTGTAAAAAGGCAAATTTTATTGCTAGAGAATCGGATATTCAAATCCCAAAATTCGATCTATAAATGGGAATTAGTCAATCACAAATATTTTTCCCTCAAAATTTACTTAGTAGCTTTTCTTAAATTTTTTCCTGCTAAAGATTATGCCACCCCCATTACCATCTCGGGAGTGCTGAATCCCAGCAGGCGTTCTCCAGCAACGCCACATTCAGTGCGAAGGTCGATGATTCAATCAGCGGTCTTGATGACTTCTAGCTTGATATTCTATTGGTTGTGTTGTCGATTAATTAGTCAAAGTTTCCATATTTTTTAGTACCCTGGTGTTCCGTAAGAGAGTTTAAAACAAAGAATTGATTGGTGTAAAACTTAGCTTTTTATTCATCGATATTTATTTTTGAAGTATACTGTTTTAATACATTTACTGAGGAGAATACCCATGCATAAACGTGCGGTCAGTGTAAGTATTGGTTCATCGTTACGGGATAAAGCAGTCGAATTAGATCTTTTTGGTAAGACCATTCAACTGGAACGCATCGGCACTGATGGGGATATGCAAGCAGCTGCGCAAATGTATCGTGACCTGGATGGAAAAGTGGGTGCCCTGGGGGTAGGCGGTGCCTTATTAGGTTTTTTGGTGGATCAAAGATGGTATGATCTACAAAGTGTAAAACCTCTGGTTCGGGATGTGAAGATTACGCCGGTTGTAGATGGCACAGGTCTGAAAAGTACACTCGAAAGAAAAGCAGCCGCGGTGGTTGAACCTTATTTACAGGGACAACCCAAGCGTGTTTTTCAAATGAGCGGGGTGGATCGCTATGGTCTTTCCAGCGGTTTCATGAAACTGGGTTATGAATCCATTTTCGGTGATTTGATGTTTGGGCTGGGAATATCCATTCCTGTACGTGATGATGCAGGATTGAAGCGATTAGCAAAAATTCTGGTGCCCATAATCACGCATATGCCTTTCAGTTGGTTGTATCCTACTGGAGAAAAGCAAGAGGTACATACACCTAAATTTACACAGTATTTTGATTGGGCGACTGTGATTTCAGGGGATTGTCACTACATCACCAAATACATGCCAGAGCGCATGGATGGCAAGATTATAGTGACCAACACCACCACGCCAAAAGATCGAGAAATTTTTAAAAAGGCTGGGGTACGCTTGCTAGTTACCACAACACCGATGTTGGATGGCCGTTCCTTTGGAACCAATATGATGGAAGCTGGAATTGTAACGGCAAAAGGTTACACGGAAGCCGTCAAATATCCCTCAAAGATCCATTTTGAGCGAATGGAAGCAGCCGTTCAAGAACTGAATCTTTCTCCGCAGGTACAGGAGTTGTAAGCAATGGATGTGATCTTAACGGCTGGTGGCAATCCCACGTCTGAATGATCCCGTTATATCCTTATTGCAATGGCTTACCCAAAGCAATGATTCCGATTGGTGATAAACCGATGATCCAATGGGTGCTGGATGCCCTGGCTGCAGCAAAAACGATTAATCGGATTGTGATGATTGGCCTTGCAGATGAATATTCAGGTACATTATCCACGGGAAATGGTGAGGATTGAAGACCAGGGTAGCATGGTAGAGAATATCATTGCTGGTGCCCAAACACTGCTTTCTTACCCAGATCCCAGTCAATATGCATTGATTGCGGCATCGGATGTTCCGGCTGTCACCCCTGAAGCGATTGATTGGGTCAGTGAACAGACATTGAATTCCCAGAAAGATTTGATCTATACAGTGGTATCTCAGGAGGTCATGGAGAAACGTTTTCCAAGCTCAAAACGATCTTACATTCCTCTTAGAGATATGAAAATATGCGGTGGGGATATCAATGCCATCAATCTTACTCATGTACATTATGATAATCCTATGTACCGGAAACTCATCGATACCCGGAAAAACGCTTTGAAGCAAGCAGCACTGCTCGGATTTGATACCCTGCTCCTGATTTTGTTTCGAGCCATCACACTGGCTCAGACAGAAAAAAGAGTTTGCAAACGCCTGGAAGTTGAAGGGTTGGTATTACCCAGTCCTTACGCAGAAATAGCCATGGATGTGGACAAACCCGGTCAACTGGAATTGCTGCGAAACGATTTAGTGAAATAAGCCTAAACCCGATTTGCCAATATTCGAAAATGGTATCCATATATTGCCAGCGTGATTGCCTGCGGAAATAGCTTTGGTTTGTTTATCAACGTCCAGAAGAATAATTTCCAATATTCCAGCCTTTCCACTCCTTTGAATCCTAATAAATAAATGGAGCGGAAGAAAGCACGCATATAGCTCAGATCAATCCCTCTGCGGATCTCGGGTGTCTTAATTGTTTTCAAAAGCATCAGGCAGCGGCGATAATATTCTTTGGGATGATATAGTTGCTTGACCAGTTTGCTATAGCCTGATTTCAATAACTGAATATCGAGATGAGGAATGATATTGGTTGATCCATCGGCATTATCGCCGGTCATCTCGCCCAATAAGCGTCCTTCACCCAATAAGCGTTTATACAGACGCGTACCTGATGGCGCTTGGAGTAATCCGATCATGGCGGTGGTGATGCCAGCTTTGCTGATAAAGCTGGCCTGTTGTTCGAATATAGTTTCAGTATCCGAATCAAATCCAACAATGAATCCGCCCTGCACCATCATACCAGCACGCTGAATTATCTTGACACTCTCCACCAGATCTCGATTACGGTTTTGCTTTTTGTTACATTCTTCCAGGCTATCATCGTTCGGTGTCTCAATACCGATAAACACAGCATTAAATCCAGCTTTTGCCATTAAATCCATCAATTCAGGATCATCTGCAAGGTTGATGGATGCCTCAGTGTTAAAAGGTATCCCGTTTTTACCTTTTCGCCATTCGATCAAGGCAGGCAGCAATTCCTGTTTGATGATCTTCTTATTTCCGATAAAATTATCATCCACCAGAAAAATTGGATCACGCCAACCCAAAGCATAAAGGTTATCCAGCTCGGTTATCAATTGTTGTGCGCTTTTAGTGCGTGGGCGATGTCCAAGCAAGGCTGTGACATTGCAAAATTCGCAATCAAATGGACAACCACGTGAGAATTGCAGGCACATGGTGGCGTATTCCTTCAGGTTCAATAACTCCCACATCGGTGCTGGTGTGGTGCTCATATCAGCAAATTCACTGGTCTGATAAATTCGTTGGGGAATGCCTTGCTCCCAATCCTTAAGGAACAGAGGCAAAGTAATTTCGCCTTCATTGAGAATGAAATGATCCACCAATGGAAAATCCTCGTACTCACCCGTGAAAATAGGCCCACCTGCAATGACGGTCTTTCCAGCTGCTTTGCAACCCGTGTGATCACTTCATGCGTTGAATCCCTTTGCACGACCATGGCAGACACCATGACCCAATCAGCCCAGGAAATGGCTTCCTCCGTTAATGGTTCAATATTGAGATCAACAAGCCGTTTTTGCCAATGTTTGGGAAGCATGGCAGCAATGGTTATCAATCCCAGAGGTGGATTACCGGCTTTTTTGTCGATGAACTTTAATGCGTGCCTAAAACTCCAGAAAGTATCTGGGAATTCCGGGTAAATCATGAGAACATTCATTGTATCTCTCCTATTTGGATGATTTGAGGTATGCGAAAAACCCCGATCAACGTACGGGCTTTATTAGTTTGATTTATGAAGGAAAATTTAATTAGGGCAGGGCAGGATATTGATCCATACGAGCATACACGATACCAACCAAACCACGACCGGTATGCGCCCCCAGCACAGGAGCTACTGTAGAATTGGGAAGCCACTGGCAATCAAAGCGTTTGTTCATGGCTTCACGTAATTTTTCTGCACCTTCCGGGTTGGCAGTGTGGCCAATTTGGGCTCTGATTTTTGTGCCTTCCGGAATGTCTTTGGCGATGGTCTTGGCAATGCTTTCCAATGCACGGGGAAAAGTTGGACTTTTTCCACGTTCGAAATATTTACCATCTGTCTTGCTGACACCGATCAAAGGCTTAATGCCTAACACAGATGCTAGCAGGCCTTTCATGTGACTGATGCGGCCGCCATGAATTAAGTAGCGCAAATCCGGCAAGGTGTAAATGGTTTCTGAAGCATCGCGCACCTTCTTGACCAACTCTTTGATTTGATCTACTGACCAACCTGCTTTTGCGCCGTGAGCAGCAGCTTCTACCTGCCACCCTTCTGCGCCTGAGAGGGTCAAGGTATCGATGAAGTGAACTTCAACTTCTGGTACCAGATCAGCCCCGGAATGAGCTGATTGGTATGTGTTGCTCAATCCTGATGAAATATGCACCATAAGAATGGGTCCTTCAGCAGCATATTTACGAAATACATCTGCAAATTCACCGGGTGAAGGTAATGATGTGATGGGTAAACTGGGTGTGGTGAGGAGTAATTCGTAAAATTCTTCTGGTTGGATATCCACACCACTTAAGTAGGTCTTGCCATCTAACTCTAATTTGAGTGGGACTTGAACTACATCAAATCCATCCAGTTGGCCTGGGGCAGTGTCCATGCCACTATCCGTAACAATTTTCATATTCTCTTATTTCCCTTCCTGTTGAACTAATAAAGTTCCGGCAATGGCATTGCGGTTGGACCCTGCTGCATTCTTCCACGACTTTGGTGAGCCATTTCAATAATGTGATGCATGATCGCTTTAGATACCTGGCGTACATAGGCATGATTTTCCACGTTTCCGCGAAATATCAGTGGACGACCGATCGTCATGTTATATGGACCATGTGTATACCAGCGCCCAATTTCCACTTTTCCTTCCACCATACTTTCGATGAAACGAACGCGGTCTAAAGGCAAATGGATTCCCACGGGTATTACCGGCGCACCACTCATCAAAGCCAGCCGGGCAGCTCCGGTACGGGGTTCACAAAAACCACCTTCAACCGGACTGAGTACTCCTTCTGGGAAGACAATGATGGTATCGCCTTTTGCCAGGCGTGCTAAAGCTTCATCCATGGCTGCTTTGCCATTTCCGGCGACAACCGGGATATGTCCCGAACGCCGTAAATATTCACCTAACACGGGAACTTTGAACAGTAATTCGTTGATCAAAATGTATACCTGGTGGCTGGCTAATGAGGCGACAAAGAAGGGGTCGGTGGTGGTGGGGTGGTTCGCCACAATGATTTTCGCTCCCGCCGGGAATGGTTCGTGCCATTTTACATCCATTTTCAACATGGATTTTGTGTATGTCTTTACGACTGGGCGGGAAAAGCGATACATTAATTTTTCGATCATAAAATTCCTTTTTGGGGATACGTAAATCCCCAGGTTTTCGTTCACCTGTTGGTCATGATAAATATTAACCGATGTCAGCTCATTTCGCATGGCACCGATGGGCTACTTTTCAAATTGATAAAGTGTGCCGGTCATAGTGACTCTCATGACCACTGCAGGTGTGAATGTTAAAACCCTTATATACAGCAAAGTTTCGAAAAAGCACCTGAATCCAGGTGCTTTATTCAAATCATTACTTTTTCTTGTGAGACATTTTTTTTAGTTTGTCTTGAGATAGTCTCTTCTTTTTGGATTTTTTCTTGAGATTTTTTTCTGTTCCAATCCAGATACCAAAGGCAGGTAGAATCTTGCGGTGCACCAGCAGGATCAGAGCGGTTAACCCAAATGCAACCGCGAAAATAACCAGTGCGCTGTTGAGATCATTCAACAGGTTGGGATTGAAGATCATCACACCTGCGAGAGTCAACATGAGGGTGCCGCCGATCAGTTTGAGGATACGACCATGTTTCTCTTCCAGCCGGGTTGCTTTTCAGCGTAAATACAGCAGCAAAGAAAATCACCAATTCATCGAGCTGGTAGATCAACATATAGACCAATAAAAGAAGAATAAATTCCCCTGTGGAAATATTTTGAGCGGAGATCATATTGGTCCACAGAACAGGGAACCCAGCGGTGCAGGAGAATTCGACCAGAGAAACACCCGCAGCCAGCACTACCGTAGCACTGATGACACCCCATAAGGAATTGCTGGCCTCCAATACTTTGCGCATGCGTTTGAACAATCCAGGTTTTTTCTCATCGCTGATGGTGAAGGAAACACCTTCTTTATACCAGAAGTAATCTTTAATATTGACCAGTGCAAATACCAAGGCAACCAGTGCAACCACCACTTGAATCCAGGTGACAAAGCTGATAAAGGTTAGGAAAGTGAAAAGACCGGCAATGAAGAGGGCATATACTAGAGCTGTGATGGAGATAAAGATAATGCCAATCAAAGCAACACGTTTGCGCGAACCGGTGTGCAGGGTGAGGGCGATCAGCATAGTCAGCACCCATACGGAACAGGGGTTGACGCCATCGACGAATGCAATTAGTGCAGTGGCAATGAATAAGAGGCTGATTGTTTAGATCAATTTCACCAATCAAGGGAATGTTAATCTTGCGATTTTTGACAATCTCCTCTTCGGTGTTCACCGGATCGGGATTGACAGGCTGTGTAGAGGCAGGAACAATAATCCCAGCGCCGGCATCTTTACAACCATTCTCAATACAGGCATTAATTGTGCTTTCAAACTCTGGTTGCAAAGTTTCAGCATAGCCTTCCCAATAACGATCACCAATAAAGATGGTCGGTACCCCCCATGCTTCAAAACCATAGGCTTCTGCCATTTTGGCAAATTTTTCCTGATTTTCGACAGAATTATAGATTTCAAAGAAGCGTAATTCTATTTCAGGATTCTTGTTTGCCAGATCCTCAAAATATGGTTTGGCGGCTGCACAATGCGGGCAGCCTTCTCCCCAGAACATGTAAATGACAACCGGGTTACCTTCCTGCGCAGCAACTGGTTTGGGTGATGAAATCAGTGTTAACAGTACTATTGCCAGGATTGTTAATGTTATCCAACTAAGAAACCGTAAAGTTTTATTTTGTTTAAGCATCCGTCACCTGTGAGAAATCTCTTTAGAGAGTAATGATTACCCCAAGTCTTTGTGAATTTTGTTTCTATATTTTCTCATATTAATTGCGAACCGTCAAAATTGCTTATTCTGAATTAACCAGCGATTGCAAAAAACATCGGACTGAAATATGGGATTAACCAAATTATCCAAACCGCCACGCTGAATTTGTGGAAATTCATAATGGCTTTCTCGTCTTTTCTTCTTAGTACAACGAAAGCCCAAACTGCATGGATAAACATCAATACTATGGCAATAACTCCTGTGATTCCATGGATGTCGAATGACATTCCACCGACCATATCGAACATAATTCCAGTTCCCCAGGTATCACATATGAGTCCGAGTACAAAGAAAACCAAATGCCAGGGTTTTAGACGACCAGAAATTCGTTCACTCCAAACGCCAATTGAATAAAATAATAAAGCTGCTGCCATAATAATGCTTGCTGATGGATCCATTTTTTTACTCCTATGATTTTGTAATGAGTTGTTAATCGTTATCGGATTTATCATAATCTGTCAGTGATTTTTCTGTCATATCAAGTTATGGAAGAGAACGGGTTTGTGTTTTACATATTTTTTTTCGGCAATTCCTGCTACATCTGGAGATGATACCAGAAAAATTGAGAAATTGCTCATTGATCGGGGCAGAGGGCAATCTCCTACAGACATACATAAAGAACTTACCCCCGTAATCCTACCAGGAATTAATGGCTTTTAGCCGTAAACCGAAATTGGCATTGGTCAAATAAATGTCCATGCACTGAATTATAATCTTCTTTTTGACGTCTGACCATCTGGTGTCCACGGTTGAGAGGTTGACCAAAATACGCCATGATTAGTCAGAATTATTTTATCGTGCGGAATAAAACCTTATCTGCTTTCAATGAATTCTTATGGAATATTGTAGCGAATCAGTTGCAATCCTGTATTGCCAAAGTCGGTTGATTCGCTATCCAATATGATGTAACCTACTCCTTTGGCCATGACAGTATAGGTTTGAAAATCGAAATCAATATTGGGTAATGGCATGGCCACGCCATTCAACATAATTTCCATCTCGTTTTCAAATTGACGTTGGTATTGCAAACCGTCAAAGTTTCTCCATTGAATACCACAGGATCATTACCGGTAACTGTGTAAAAATCCTTTGCCTGCATACTGCCATTTGCTCCCATTAATGATTCTTGCGCTGAAATCTGCTGCCAATGTCAATTCCCAGGTAGTAACCAGGTGTCAGTAAATCTGCAGGTGGGATCATGACGCCATCGCCTTCAATGTTTTCCATAGTTAGGGTGAATGCATCGTCGCCCATATTGGAGACTTTCAAGGTCGGCCATATCAAAAGAGACAATACCCTCAGAATCTGCTGCACAGCCAGTTGTATTCAATCTGTGTGCCGGCTTCTTTTTGTTCTTCGGTAGGTTCACTGAATTCATTGATATAAACCTTCATGATTGCGGTAGCATTTTTTGCGTCTCCACTGACACTTTCGATATCCCAATGGTAATAGTACACATCACCTTCATCATAATACACCCAGGTGGCACCTTCACGCATGGGGAAATATGGATGATCACAGGCAGACTGCTGTCCTGAACTGGTTGAGGTAGAAGATTCTGAGCTATTCATGGAGTCACTTTCAGGTTTAGGGGTGGGCTCTTCAATAACTTCAGACTCCTCCATGGGTTCTTCAGTCGGTGAATCTATGGTGGTTTCCTGGGTTGCTTCTACTGTTGTTTCTATTTCTTCGTCATTACCGGGTAACATGCTGGTCAGGTTACAGGCCATCAAGGTTAAGGCAAAGAACAAAAATATTACTGTCAATCGATTGCGTTTCATTTTTTCCTCACAAACAAAAAAATTGACTTATTATTACTAATAAGATCTAAGATGTATAAATTATGAAGAAAAACAGTTGAAAATCAACCGCCCTGCATAAGGTCAAACAGAAAATGGTCGGGTAGTGCGTGTATTATTAATTAACAGCTTCTTGCAGGTATTCGGCTTTTTCAGTGAGGCTGATGTTATGAACCTGATCCTGGAATTTGGTTACGCTGATTTTTCTTAATAAAATCAATGAGAATGCCAGCATCCCCGCTTCCAGAATGAAAACGACCAGGTAGCCGTTTATGGGGTTATTCAGAATACTTGAAGCTACGTCGCGTACCACACCGCTCATCAATGTGCCAATAAATCGTGAAAGGGCGTTGGCTACCCCCCAGGCGCCAATAAACAAACCAACTTTTTCGGTGGTCATATCCAGCATAAGCGAGAGATTCGAGGTGGTACTGGAGCCTGTGCCAAATCCCAGAATAATCACGCCTAAATAAAAGACACTCTGATTGATGATAGCGCCACTCAGGGCGATCAGTAAAAATCCTGACAGAGCGATATAAGCAGAGACCTGCGCGATTCGTTTTTTTGAAATCCAGCGATCCACAAAGCTGGCAATTATTAGTGAGGTGAGGAAAGCAGTCCCCCAGATGGCAGTAATGCGGGTGGTGACACTGACTGACAGATCAAATGCCTCTGCGCCAAAAGGTTCCAGGAGGATATCCTGCCCCAGGATGGCAGCCAGCAAAACCGTCAGGTAGAGGAAGAATCGGCGCGCCTGTGAGCTCGCTATTACTTCGCGATAAATGTGTGACCAGGGAGTTCTCTCTTCTTTGATAACTTCACGTGAAGGTTGTGGTTGGCGCGGTTCCAGCTTGATCAGGCCGACCAATCCCAATGCAAGTGCAATGGCAGCAACAATCAGAAAAGAACGTTGTAAGATTTCGGGTGAATAGGTTTCCAGTAAGCGACTGAGACCGGTGGAAGTCAGGATGATGCCAATGATCATCAGAAAGAACATGACCGCGATGGTTTTGGAGCGTCCTTTTTCACCGGAGATCTCAGAAGCCAGGGAGAGGTAAGAGACGGCAGCAAAGTTGTAACCCATCCCCCAGGCGCCAAACACCAGCATGCTCAGAAACAATCCCAGCCAGAAGTTTTCCGGCATCACAAACACCACAAAAGGCGCGATCGCCAGTCCGGCGACATTTAACAGCAGTCCGAGGAGGATGTAAGGTGAACGCCGATAACCCAAAATGGGATGTCGGTCGGCATACGATCCAATGGCCACCTGGATGGGTGCAAACAGGTAGGGCAGCACCGCCAGAACCGCAACCAGGGTGGCGGAGAGAGCCAGCTCTTTGATCATCACCCGGTTGAGGGTACTGTTGATGGGCACCAAGGTCATGGCGACTGCGACGTGAATAAATGAGATTTGTATGCGCTTTAAGAACATGCTTACCTTTTGATTAGCTGTTGAGCTCATTAGTTCTAACATAAGCTCTTAAACCTTCAGCTCTTGTTCCATGCTTCGCTAAGGTAAACGAATGGGTATAAATTTGGAGGTTTTACGACTGTATATAATGAAAGTCTAATGAACTTTTAATCTCACAATCTGATTTATTTCAACCAATCATTTAACCATCGGATCTGACCTATCCAATCTTCAGCTTCCGTTTCTGAGAGAAGATAGTCCAGGGCGGGTAATAAATCAGACAATGGCCTTTGAGTCGAAAGAATAATTCCTCGGTGCTCAGGATACCATTTCGCTAAAAACATAAAATCTCGTATATTGAAAGTAAATAAGATTCTTTCCTGTTCAATTGCTCCAATCAGTTGCTGTTCGTCTGTTGCATCAAGGGTCATCCAATCAGTTGGTGTTCGTGTTACATCATGACCACGTTTTATAAGTTCACGCATTAATGAAATCATGGAAGCATCCGCATCCAAATGAAGTTTGGGCTTGGTCAATTTTCTTTCAGGTCCTCTTCAGCTTTTATGCCTCCATCAATTTCCGATCGGTGAGAATTGTAGAATGATTGAGCTTCCTTTACTTTGTGGATTTCCAACCCGTATTCTTCTGCAATTTGCTCAGGTTTCAAACCATAAATTAACTGTTTTGCGATTGTTTGCACGCGAATACCGGTACCACGAATGACAGGAGAAACCCATCCAGATGCTCCGCGACGATAGGTGATACCAGGAAAATCCGGATCATCCAACGATTGGCGTAATGCAGCCACCTTCTCAGAAACAGACCACATAATAAATTGATTAAGAGAAATACCCTGTCGGGAAGCTAATTCCTCAGCTTCTCGTTTCAAATCAGCAGGTAAATTTAATGCATATCGCGACATATTTATCACTCCCGATACACATCATATACCAGATCATATAAGATGTCAACCACTTCCAATGCTCAGAATAAGCCGAACTAATTAGCCTTTTAAAAAAATGCAGGTTAATGGAGATTACCCGATTTTTCCCTCCAAACAGGGGTTTTATCAGGCTAAACGGTGCGGAACAAATAGCTGGCCATTCTCCTGAAAACTCACAGGCAGTGGATCAACAATTTTTCCGACAAACATCTTGCCTGAAGAATAGTGTTCAAATGCCAGAAAAGCCCACTTACCAATAGGTGGACGGATCACTTTCCCTGCGTAAAGAGAACCAATTTCATCGCCAACAAGAAAATCATTCGTTAAATATCGGTAGGGTCCTAAAGGATGGTCAGCAACAAGATAATGTGTACCTGTGTGTTTTTTATTTTCAGGACGTGCAAGACGAGCCATTGAATAATTATCATCTGTTACGCTAAAAAACAGATACCAAAGACTGTTTATTTCAACAAGCTGGGGAACCTCCATAAATGCAAATTCACCCGGGGCGGTTACGGGAGGACGGACTTCCCAGGTGATCAAATTTGATGAAACAGCATATCCAATGACCCCTCGGGCATATTTTTCTCCGGTATTGCACCTTGCTGTGATAAAGGCATGGAACTTTCCTTCATGTTCAAACACCCAGGGATCCCGCCAGGACTGTTCATGCCAAAGATCAATATTAAAGGTTTCATACCATCGAGGATCAGGTTCAATCAAAGCACCAGGAAGATGGCGCTCCCAGCGAATCAAATCATTTGAGGTAGCCATGCCAATTCGCTGGATTTTTCCATTTTCCTCGCGATTTGTTCCGGTATAAAACATATACCAGACGCCTGCATGCTTGATGATGCTGCCTGTCCAGGTTGTAAAATTATCCCAGGCTCCAAATTCATTTGATGGAATCAACGCATCTGGAAGGATCTCCCAATGAACCAGATCTTGTGAGACAGCATGCCCAATCGACACATTCCAGTGACGCAGTGATTCTTCTCCAATAGCACGGGGTGCTTGAAGGTAAAAGATGTGTATATCAGATCCATCTTGCGCAAACCAAAAATCCCAAACCCAATTGTTATGTAACCGAATCACAATATTTATCCTTTTATCCCTGTTGAAGCAATACTTTCAATAAAAGCCCGTTGCATTACCAGGAACAAAATGATGATGGGTATCGTGATAATGGATAGGTACGCCATCACTTCACCCCAAGGTAGTATTCCGGTGGTATTGGAAGTGCTAAGCTGGTAGAAATATCCAAGTCCAACCATAACCGGGCGGTATTGCTCAGATTGGGTCACCATGATTGGCCACAAGTATTGATTCCACATGAAAAGACCTCTCAGAATGGCTGCTGTGGCAAAGACTGGTCCAGAAATTGGTACAATCACCTGGGCATATATTCTTAGCCAGCCTGCCCCATCAACTCGGGCCGCCTCAATCAGTTCATAGGGTTGGGATTTAAAATGCTGAACAAACAGAAAAATAGAAAACGCATCAACAATGAAAGGGATAATCTGGACATGATAACTGTTGAGCCAACCCTGTGTAATACCCCCGATACCAATCCAGGGCAACCGGCTAACGACCATCAATAATGGAACAGCAATGGTTTCAAAGGGTAAAATCAATGTGGCTATGATCACAAGCAACATAATGTCTTTTCCCTTCCAGCGCATACTGGCCAAGGCAAACCCCATCATAGAATTTACCACCAATCCTAACACAACAGTAATCATGGTTATAAAAACCGAGTTGAACACAAAAAGTGATATTGGCGCTCGATCAAAGGCATCGAAATAATTCTTTACTGAGAGTTCACCCACTGGAAGAAAAGCTCGCAACGAAGAGGAATCCTGTAATATTTGAAAGTGGGGCTTGAAGGATGAAATAATCATGAACACAATTGGTAAAGCAAAAACCATCGCCAACAATATCATCAGTCCATAACGGACCGCCACTGACAACCTATTCTTATTCTTAATCGACATTGAAATGTTCATGAACTTTTCTCCCTGGTAAGATACCGTTGAACGATTGCTACGGATAGAACTAAGATAAAGAACACAACAGAAATTGTCGAGCCATAGGCAATATTTTGCATATCAAAGCCCTTACGAACAGCCTGGAAAATGACGGTGCTGGTCGAATCCAATGGGCCTCCTCGTGTCATCACATGAATTTGGGTAAACAATCCCAAAGCAGCGATCGTAATTGTCACCAAAATAAATACAGCCGTATTATGCAAGCCAGGCCAGGTTACGTATCGGAATTTCTGAAGAGCGTTTGCTCCATCTATATCAGCAGCTTCATACAGTACAAACGGGATGTTTTGTAGCCCAGCCAGCCAGATGATCATGTGGATCCCCACTGCCTGCCAGGCTGACATGGCCATTATTGCCGGCATCGCGGTGGAGGTATTTGCCAGCCAGTCAATTGGTTTAAAAGAACCACCGGTAATGAAAACAAGGGCAGAATTAAGCAAACCATTGTCACCATCATATATAAACCTGAACAAAATAGAAACTACCACAATTGACACTACAACTGGTATAAAGTAAATTGTTCGGAATACATTAACACCTTTCATCCGCCGATTGATCAACAAAGCCAGTATCAGACCCAAACCCGCCTGACCAGGCACGATAACAATGGCAAAATATATGGTATTAATCAATGATTTCATAAAAACTACATCGCTGGCTAATAATGTCCAGCGAGATGCTCCTATATCCCAAGAATTCCACTTCTGAAGACCAGCAATATTGGGGATAATCAGGATTACGTGTAATATCACGCTCACGGATATAGGTATAATTACCTTCTTCATCAAGGACCGGCTTGCCTGATTCGTCAATAATGGGGAAAGTCTCAATACTTTTATCGTCAGAAGTTGTTTGTAATTTTCCAGACCCAAAAATTCCGTGGCGTTGGGCGAGATGAGCCGTTGATTGGTAAAGGAGAAGTAGAAAGCCAAAATAAACGGGATGATCAAAAATAGGATCATCAGGATCATTGCAGGGCTGGCCATCAACCAGGCAGTAATTGATTCTGTGTGCCGTTCGATTGGCCATTTTGATGAATGCGTCTGATTCTGAATTTTTATTTTTGTTATCTGTGCCATTTAATTACTCCTGAGATGAGTTTCCTTCCCCCAGGTTATGTTAGCCCGGGAGAAGGAGAGCTTTAGAAAAAGGGAAATGGTTAATTTTTATTTTCCAGTGGCGATTTCATCCTCTTGAATAGTTGGACCAACGACTGAACCATCGAAGCCATAACCACCATTGGCTTCAATATCTGCCGTAATTTCATCGGCTGCAGCATCAAGTGTGTCAATCACATCCGCACCATTCGCAATATCAGCCAGTGCTTTTTCGAAGACCAATGCAGCCGTTAAGTACGCAGGTGAAGGTGGACGCAACGTAGATTGAGCAGCGCTGTAATCAAAAAAGATCTCAAAGGGTGCACCAGATGAATATAAAATCGATGCAGCAGCAGCTGAAGGGGTTGAAGGGATATTATTGATGCCGTTTGAGAAAGCGACTAAGTACTTATCCTGCATCATGAATTCTATAAATTCTGTAGCACCTTCTTTGTTTTGTGAATCTTCTGCAACGCCAAATTGCCAACTACCTGCACCAATTCTGGAACCATTGCCAAAGTCTGGCGCAGGCAGAATCAACAGATCATCACCGTAAGGCTCCAGAGCAGAAGCTCCTGCCCAGTTGCCATTCCACATCATGGCATAACGACCCTCAATAAAACCAGTGTCCCGGTCTGCTGAATCCTGTGTGGTACCTGGAACCAATCCGCGCTCAAAAAGACTCTGCCACCATTCACCAAAAGCAATTGCTTCTGGCCCGTTCAATGCACCTTCAGCAGTGGTAAAAGTTGATCGATCTAAAATATCTCCACCAAAGCTTTGCAGGAAGGGTGAAAAGCCATAAGGATACCATTCGCCTGTCCAAGCCATACCAAGATCAAGCGCATAATCAAACTCACCTGAAGCCTGCAATGTTTCCAATGCTGCATCAAATTCTTCCAGGTCCCAGGGCTCATCAAGCGTTGGAATCCGGATATCATATTGATCCAACACTGACTTGCGAGCATAAAGTGCGCAGGCAGCTTCCCATAAACCTACAGAATAGACTTCGCCATCCCACATCCCAATCGTACTGGGAAGGAATTCATCCAGAACGCCATCTGATAAGCTTTAGAGGCGATAAATAACCAGCCCACGCCCAATTTGGCATCACTGGACCATCGACATCAATGATGTCTGGTAAATTTCCAGCTAAAGCTGCTGCAACAACGGACGCATTATAGCTGATTTGAGGAAAGTCTTGAACTTCAACAATATATTTGTCTTGAGAATTATTGTAATCATCTATGATGCTCAGTAATATCTCGCGTTCAACTGCATTGCCTGCACCGTGATACCACATGCTTAAGTTGGTTCGATCAGATGATGTTTGCTGATCAGCAACCTCAACGTCGTTTGTTTGGCTATCTACAGTCTCGTTCTCTTCGACGACCTCATTTACTGCAGCAGGCATTGAATCATCTGGTGAATTTACATTAGAAGATCCACAAGCTGTCAACACGAGAGATAAGGCGATCATTACCGCCAAAATTGAAAAAATAACTTTATTCTTTTTCATGAATTTTCTCCTTTTGAAACTTTCGTATTTTCATAATAGTCATGCATTTCGACCAATTTCTGTAGTTGATATAACAAGATTTATAAGAACGGGACCTCCTTTCGAGGAGCGAGAAAATGTGTTATATTTAGATAAACACATACGATGCAAGAAGCAAAAGCTTTTAGCTTCAATTGTGTTGTTGTGAGATGTGCCACTCACCGCCAAGTTAGCTGGTACATCTCTTTCTTTTTTCCTCATTACCTCTCTCTCATATTAGCAACAACCTAAACCGACTTACGAACGATGATAGGGCACATAAATTTCAGCTGTGGTGGTTGGACATCCTTTTGCTTTTCAGGATTTTCAATTAATTCCAGTAAGTGTTGAACAGCCCATTGTCCCATCTCATAGTGCGGTAAGGCCATTGTTGTCAATCCAGGATACAGTTCTCCAGCGATAAGTTGCTGGTTATCAAATCCGATGACAGCAACATCATCAGGTATTGATAGTCCTAAACTTTGTATTGCACCATAGGCTCCCATCGCCATGCGGTCATTGAAACAGAATATAGCAGTGGGAGGATCTTCTTGCTGCAAGATCAATTTGGTTGCGGTGTATCCCCCTTCTGCACGAGCATTTTCACTTTCAAAAACCAGATTATTATCAAAAGGAATGCCATTTTTTGCCAGCGCCTTCTGATAGCCCTGAAGCCTACCAAATTTCGCTGGTATCGGATCAGCGAAATTAATCATGCCGATGCGCCGATGCCCTTTATTTATAAGAAATTCTGTTGCCATCTGCCCACCTAAAATCTCATCCGGTACTACAGAAGGAAGAGATTGATCTGCTATAAAACAATCCAGCAAGACAGAAGGATACTCATATAGACCTTTGCTGGGACTGACCTCACGATGATACATACTTGCGTAAACGATGCCATCCACATGCCGATCATACATGGCATTAAGCGCAGCATCACGCATATTGGGGTTTCCATTCGTATTAATCGTGAGCAGGATGTAACCATTTTCCCATGCACAATCCTGTGCTCCTTGAATCATTTGTACAGCTAAAGGTGTTGTAATAATTTGGTCAGAGATCATACCAATCGTAAAAGTCCGACTGGAAGCCAACCCTCTTGCAAGGATGTTTGGTCTGTATCCAAGCTCATCGATTGCAGCCCAAACACGGTCCTGGGTTTCTTTTGTTATGCCTGCATCAGAACGGTTGATGACCAGAGAAACTGTTGTTTGGGAAACACCAGCTAATTTGGCTACATCGTACATGGAGGGTCGTTTCTTTTTTGAATGAGGCATTTTATTCCTACTAATGCGCTATTACTAAAGCGCATTAGTAGTATATAAGAAATTTAACCATTTGTCAACAAGGAGAATTTTGCAACAAATTTAAATACTGTCTTGATGCTTATCTAGCTATATAAACCAGAAGCCTAATTTGATTTTAACGCTGCTTGCAGTGCTTCCCGCACCGACCGGGCTTCAATCACCTGGATCCCACCTGGCCAGGCTTCCCCACGCCGGATGCGTTTCGGTATTATGGCGCATTTGAAGCCTAACTTGGCAGCTTCTTTGATACGTGCTTCCAGCTGGCTGACCCAGCGTAGCTCTCCCGAGAGACCAATTTCCCCCAGAAGAACGGCATCGGCGCGGATCGGCATATCCTTCATCGAAGAAGCAATCGCAGCTGCGATGGCCAGATCGGCAGCCGGTTCATCGATTTTCAGCCCACCGACGACGTTGATGAAGATGTCCTGCTCGCCCAGCGGGATCCCCAGCCGGCGGGTGAGTACAGCAGCCACCAGTAACAGACGGTTGAAATCGACACCATTCGGGGTGCGGCGCGCATTACCAAATTGGGTCGGGCTGGTGAGCCCTTGAAGTTCCACAATCAAAGGCCGTGTGCCTTCCATGGTGACCACCACGGCTGACCCGGGGGCATTGACCATGCGCTCTGCCAGAAAGGCTTCGGAGGGGTTGGGGACCTCGATCATGCCGTTCTCGCGCATCTCAAAAACACCTACTTCGGAGGTAGCGCCAAAGCGGTTCTTGACCGAACGTAGCAGACGGAATGCCTGGTAGCGGTCGCCTTCCAGATACAGGACGGTATCGACAATGTGTTCCAGCACGCGTGGCCCGGCAATGACGCCTTCTTTGGTGACATGCCCGATCACGAAGACGGCAATCCCGCTCGACTTGGCCAGTTCACGCAGACGCGAGGAGCACTCGCGTAGCTGGGTGACGGACCCAGCCGAGGAATTGATCTGCGGCTGGTAGACGGTTTGAATGGAATCGATAATCAATAATTCCGGTTTGACGGATTCAACATGCTGAAAGATCACATCCAGGTTGGTCTCGGTCACCAGGTAAAGTTCTTGCGGGAATCCCTTACTTTTTTGTCCTTCGGCGCTGTTCAGACGGGAAGCGCGCATTTTAATCTGTCGCTCGGACTCTTCACCTGAGACGTACAGGACACGCCGACCCATGGGCAGGCTAGCCATTTCGATGGTTACCTGCAACATCAGCGTGGATTTCCCGATACCGGGGTCACCTCCGATCAGAACGATCGAGCCGGGTACAATCCCACCGCCCAGGACACGCGCAAACTCGCTGATGGAAAGTGGCAGACGTTCATCCGCGTTGCCTTCGATCTCGTGTAACCGTACCGGTTTGGACTGGATACTCAGTCCGCGTTGGTCATTCTTGCCGGGGGTTGGTTCTGGTGCAATGACTTCTTCGACCATGGTGTTGAATTGACCACACTGCGGGCAGCGACCCATCATGCGCGCTGAGATGCGCCCACATTCCTGACAGATGTATTGGATTTGAGGTTTGGACATGAGGTTATTATAGCGCAATAGCTAGTAACTGGTAGCTGATAGCGTGAGAAGCGGAAGAAGAAATTTAACCACGAAGACACGAAGAGCACGAAGATTTTTATTATATTCTTTTCTTTGTGGATCTTCGTGTGCTTTGCGGTTCGTTTATTTAAAAAGAAAAGGGTAGGCACAAGACTTACCCTCTACGAAACACGATACTTCATTTGGGCATTCAGCTATCAGCTATCAGCCATGAGCTATCAGCTAAATAGTCGCTTCCAATTCCTCTTCCGGTTGCTCATCCTCCGGCTTTTCGGCGGCGTGGAAGCTGAATACTTGCTCTTCCTCGTTCCAGCCGATGATGATGCGGGCTCCCTTTTCGAACTCGCCAGCCAGGAGGGCATCCGAGAGACGGTCTTCGATGCGGTTGGTGATGACACGGCGTAATGGTCGCGCACCCATATCCGGATCGTAGCCTTCGTCCGCCAGTTTTTCCATGGCGATTTCACTGGCTTCCAGTTGCAGGTCATGTTCCACCAGGCGGTTGGAGACTTTCTGGATCTCGAGCTTGACGATGCTGCGGATGTGATCGCGATTCAGGCTGCGGAACACCAGCACACCATCCAGGCGGTTGATGAACTCAGGCCGGAAGACGCGTTTCAATGCTTCCATTAATTTCTTTTTCATTTCGTCATAAGCGGTCTGCTCAGCCAGATTCTCGTCTACAGCTAAGGAGAAGCCGAAGCTCTGCTGGCGTTTGATGACATCAGCCCCAATATTCGAAGTCATGACGATGATGGTATTACGGAAATCGACCTTATGACCACGCGCATCACTGAGATGGCCTTCTTCCATGATCTGCAGGAGCATGTTCATGGCTTCGGGATGTGCTTTCTCGATCTCGTCAAAAACCACAATCGAGTAGGGCCGCCGGCGAATGGCTTCGGTCAGTTGACCTGCTTCTTCAAATCCGACGTATCCAGGAGGAGCACCGACCAGACGGCTGACCGAGTGACGTTCCATGAACTCGGACATGTCCAGCTGTACCAACGCATCTTCGCTGCCAAACATAAAGCGTGCCAATGCTTTGGTCAGCTCGGTCTTGCCCACGCCGGTGGGTCCCAGGAAGATGAAGGAACCGATCGGGCGTTTGGGATCTTTCAGACCAGCACGCGCGCGGCGCACGGATTTGGAAATCATCTCGATGGCTTCGTCCTGACCAATGATTTGTTGCTTGAGTTCCGCTTCCATGTTTAACAAACGCTGTGATTCTTCACGGGCCATCTGCATCACCGGGACACCGGTCCACATCGAGACCAATTCAGCGATATCATCGCTGGTGACGACCGGGCTGTTGGCGCGATCCCAACCGGTACGCAGCTTTTCTAAGCGGGATTCCAATTCTTCACGACGTTCCAGTAAGTCCTGGGCTTCGTCCTGGCGTCCATTTTCCAATGCCATGTTTTCATTCAAACGAACTTCTTTCAGTTCGGTCATAATCTCTTTGGTAGCTTTGGCCTGATTGCTCTTGTACATGCGCACCCGGGAAGAAGCTTCATCGATCAGATCGATGGCTTTGTCCGGCAGGAAACGCTCGCTGACATAGCGTGCGGAGAGCTTGACCGCGGAGTCAATGGCTTCGTCCGAGATGATCAGGCGGTGATGCTCTTCATACGCGCCACGGATACCATTCAGAATCGCAATCGCTTCATCCATGGAAGGTTCTTCCACGGTGATGGATTGGAAACGGCGTTCCAGGGCAGCATCACTTTCGATGTGCTTGCGGTACTCTTCCATGGTGGTGGCACCAATCACCTGCAACTCGCCACGCGAAAGCGCGGGTTTGAGGATATTGGCAGCATCCACAGAGGAGCCGGCTGAACCAGCGCCGACCAGCATGTGCACCTCATCGATGAACAGAATCGCACCAGAGGCTTTCAGCTCGTCGATGACGCGTTTGAGACGCTCTTCGAATTGACCGCGGTACATAGTACCGGCGACCAATGAGCCCACATCCAGTTGCAGGACTTGCTTGCCCAGCAACGGTGCCGGGACATCGCCTTCAACGATGCGTTGTGCCAGACCTTCCACGATGGCAGTCTTGCCCACACCGGGTTGCCCGATAAGAGCCGGGTTGTTCTTGGTGCGGCGTGCCAGAATCTGGATCACGCGCTCTATTTCCATCTGACGCCCGATAACCGGGTCGAGTTTATTCTCTTCTGCCAGCGCGGTCAGATCGGTAGCCAGCTGATCAATCAGCGGGGTTTTCGCTTCCTTTTTCGCATCCTGTTTGGATGCCCCACGGGTAGGCGTGCCAGCAGCAGGGGTCTGCGGTTTGGCCGTTGCCTGTGAGGTGCCTTCCTGCAGGACGCGCCGGGTTTGACGCCGGATCTGTTCGGCGGAAATACCTAACTTTTTGAGGACTTCCAGGGCAAAACCCTGGTCAGAGCGTACCAATGCCAGTAGTATATGTTCTGTTCCAATGTAGTGATGTCCCATCTTACGGGCTTCTTCAATCGCGAACTCAAGGACTTCCTGTACCCCGGGGGTAAGGTCAAGCCGCTTGCTTTCGGATTCACCGACGCCACTGACGCGTTCGGTCATGTCACGTACGCGCTCGGACTCGAGTCCAAGATCGCGTAGCACACGCCCCGCAACGCCACCATCTTCTTCGATCAGGCCTAACAATAAATGTTCGGTACTGATCGCATCTTTATGCATTTTCTCAGCTTCTTGATGAGCCAGGCTGAGAACCCTTCTCGCTCGTTGGGTAAATCGTTCCATGCCAGCCATGGCAACCTCCTGTTTTCAAAACGCCTGTAAACGCATCCATGGGTGGCTACAGGCGAACTTTTTTCTTTCCGATTGGGGACCGTAGTCCCAATTACCAACACTCTTAATTTGATTCTACCAGAGTTTGGGGGTCTGTCGAGTCATGAGTTTGGGGGTGTACAGCGTTTGGGGGGTGGGAGGGGGAGAAGAAGATGTATGCCATCCAGACCAGATCGAAGAGAAAAATCCATTCTAAGGGGAAGAGAGCAGCCCAGCCGGCTTTGGACGCGAAGAATCCCGCCCAGGAGATGAGGATAGCAGAGAAGTAGAAAGAGAGCTTCGTGACAATGGAGACAGAGGTAGGGTTGGAGAAAATCCAGATCAGGAAGGGGACAAAAAAGACAATTTGCTCGTAAGAGACCGTGCGGGGGTGGATGAAATAGGTCAGAAATCCGATAAACGCCAGGATTTTTATGGATGAAAAGCTTCCAACCCACCATTTTCGCAGCATCCATGCCAGTATTAGAAACATCAAAATTGTTATAAGGATTGAGAGTAGATTGGCAGTAGGTTCGTTCAGGAAGAGCTGCAGAAAGATGGTGACATGCGGGATGGCTTGGTTCGAATCGACATATTTGAACAATTGCTGATACCACTCCAGCGGCCAGGAGGGTAACAGAATAAAGGAAAAGGCAATGAACACCAGAAAGCTGATGAAAAAGGATTGTATCAAACGCCAGCGTTTGGAACGCCAGGTACATAACAGGATGAAGAGGATAAAGAGTGCGCTGAATTGGGGTTTGATGGTGGTAAAAGCCAGTAATGTTCCGGCAAAAATATCCTTTCCAGCATCTGGTTTCTCCTGCAACAAGAGATAACTGATGACAAAAATTAAAATAGTACCCAACAGGATAGCGTAGTTGCCGAGGATTAGACTGAAGCTGATGGGATAGAGAGTAAAGGCTGTAATGATTGCCCAACGTGGGATGCGTGGGAAAGCCAGCAGAGGTAGTACCAACAGGGTTGAGAATAAAAACGCCACCCAGATGGATTGCGCTAATTTGAGGGGCAGGAAGGCGAGGGGTAAAAAGGGGATGAGGGCATAAGGGGGGTAGCTGAAGGTCAACAAGTTCTCACCAGGTTGTGCTAACCGTCCATAAACACCTACCTGGTTGGTGATCTCCACCAGCTCAGAATAGGGGCTGATCCCATCGATAAACATTGCCCGGGACGCTGAGTGAAAGACATAGAAGTCATTACCGAAGACGATGTTGGGTGTGAAAATATAGATCCCTAAGGAAAAAATGGCCATTATAAAGAGAAACATAAAAAAAAGAAAGATTGGTTTCAAAAAGATAGAATGCTTGTTCATACTATTAAAAAATGGAAAAATTTTTTGGGTGAATGATTAAAAATGTCATTTTGGAATAAAATGCAAATACGAAATAATAAAACTAATAAAATTATAGAGAATTCATTAAATGAAATTTTTCTGCACTCGTTTATTAATTTCATTTGATTTTAACATTATTTATGACCGTAATCTTGGTTTAATTATTTTTTGATTAAGTAAAATTTGCTAATGATAAAAATAAAAGCGCTGGAAAATATTCATATCTCCATGGAATTGGAGTAAAAAAAGTGAATAATACAATACAGAAAGCCATTAAAACAAGGAAATTCTTCATAGATTTTACATAAAAAAATGAGAAAAAACTTAATCCTATCATAATCAACGCTGAAAAAACTGATAAAATTCTTGCCCCCCAATATTTTTGGATCAGGTATGAAAAACCAATCGTCTCAAATACCTTTCCAGACTTTCCCAATGAGACATAATATTCACCTAACTCTTTATAATGCCGAATTGGTTCTAATAAGAATTTTTCTGGTGACGCTAATAAAAAAGGAAATGTAATAATCACAAAAAAAAGGCTAGAAATAACTGCGTTAAAAATCGCCTTTTTCCATCCAATTTTGTGATACCAAAGTGTAAACAGAATTGGAAAAAAAATTATTGCTGTTTGCCGAGTTGATATTACAAGCCCAAGAAGAATTGCGCTTATTAGCCATCTTTTTTCAATTACTGCAATTCCTATAAGTAACATAAAAAGCCATAGTACGAAGGTATGACCATAAGCTTGAAATGCTATTAGTTCAGTAGAGACTTGTAATAGAAGAATATTCACAGCACTAACTATTAATACAATTGAAGAAGATTGAATTTTTGAGACTCTGATTGAATACAAAATCAAAATAATCGAAATAATTACCCATACGATCAGTCCAATCAACCGAAAGTCAAAATTTAAAATAATTGCTGGTAAAAATGGCATCCATAGACCTGGCCAAAACGTGAGTGGCAAAGGATGAGGCACATAATATGTTTGATATGGATAATAACCTTGCAGAAAGGCGCGACCTGCGGATTCGATTAATGGAAGCATATCAGCAATTTTTGAGTCTAAAGGAATTGTATTAATAACCAAAATTCGCGAGTAGATTCCTAACAAACTAATAGGTATAGAAAAAAGCAAAAAGAATTTTATCGATTTTTGGATATTCAAATCCACTTTCTTGAAATCGAAATTCATCTTTTGCTTGAAACTTTTCGTCTGACTAAAAAATAATAAAACAAATAAAAAAACAAAAACAAGTGCAATTATTGCTCCGCCGATTTCAAATTTGGAGAACAATAATATAATTTTTGTGTGAAAATTTAAAATTAAATGAAAACAAATCGTAATTATTAAGTAAATAATTTTAGATTCAGACCTTATTTTTCCTTTGGAAATCACAGCTTTTCCAAATATCTAAATGTTCTTGATGAAGTGTTGAGCATTATCTATTTCCTGGCGACTTCCTAGCTTTAATAAATAAAATTATACAGGTAATAATCGTAATACACACCCCACCTAAGATAAAAGCAACGTAGATTGGATCGTCTCGATTCTGAATCGTATAGTTTATTTGTATAAATTCAGTAGGAATTATTTCAATAATTCGCTGTATTTCCCAATTTGCTGCATGTTGAGTCAGATCATTAGCGATGATAAGGTTCAATAACCACGCAAAGAAAATAAATATTGGCTTTTCAAACAACTTATTTATGCTGATTTGATATTGATAGATTGAGATAGTAATTAAGATTAGTAAAGGTAAAATAAAAAACCGAGTAAAAACTCTTTCTCCAGAAAGTATTGGTAGTCCTGTTATAAATAATGGTTGATAAAAATGCCCAATACTGAAAAAAATTAAAAAACTGACAGGATACAATAAATTGATATATTGCTTTTCTTCAGGACTTCGGAAAAAAATATAACAGAAAAACAATATCATCATCAAAGAAATCAAGCCTATATAAAAGTTTATTTCCCAAGTTGTGTAATCTAAAACAGTTGGTGAAATAACAGCATTTTGTGGGTTTAGAGGAATGATTAATGATTGTAACAACTGCCAGCTATTAGCAAAACTAGTGTGAAAATCGAGTGAAAGTTCAGTTGATAATAAGGAAGAGGGTAAAATTCTGTAAGCATTAATTAAAAATGAAAATAACATAGCAATAAACATCATTTTTTTGTTTTTTTTGTTCACCAAAAATAAAATAAATAAAAAGAGATTCGTCCAAACAAAAAAATGATAACCACCTAATAAATAGATAAAAAATTCTAAACTTGTGTATTGTGTAATCCAATTCCATTCAATAAGATTTGAATTAAAAAGAATCCAAAATTATATTAATGAAAAATGGTAAAAGAAAATAAGCTCCCCAGGTTAAGTGTCCTACCGAAAGATGGGATATTATGAATCCATTAAAATTAAACAACAAGAACAGTGGAAAAAACGCAGTGAAGGAAAGTAGAAATCTTTCTTTTATTTTCATAAAACCCAAGAATCCTAAGCAATAACAAAGTAATAAATGAATTAGAATGAACTTAGGAACACTGATAAAACGTAATAGTAGGATATCAGGTGAAAGGATCAAATCAGGAATAACAAGAAATCTATCTGTAACCTCTTTTACACCGAAAGGGTCTGCAATGTGGAAAGGTAACTGATAATCAGAAATAGATTGTTGGAGAGTTTGTAATCGCGGATATGTGACTTGTAACCAATCCAGCTGATCGTTTGGAATTTCACCATAATTTAAAAACTTGATCCAAAATAAAAATCCAAAACAAAATATCAAAAATAATAACAAAAAATTTAATAATTTTTCTGGTCTATCTTTAGGAATTTGAAATACGCTTAATACTAATTTTGAAAAATATAATTTTGTTAGTTTTAGCATAAAGTCAACCCTTTATTTTTACACAAACCAGAAATAATCAGTAATTCTTGAACAAGATTCAAGATATGGCGTATTAATTTTATGAATATTAATTCCAGAATACTCAGAATCAATCTTTAACCCATTCGCATAAATTTCATCAAATAATTGAATGTTCAAATTAAACTCTCTCTCTTTATCAAATTCATTCTGTCAGGTATGTATCGGAAAAAATTTTTGTCATTTAATACTGTTCTTGGTTTTAGATTATGATTGAAATACTAATGTGAGTAATTATTTTGATCCTTTTTTTGTTCTTTGTGATAAAGATAGAAAAGAATTGGGGCTATTAGTGTTGCAGTAAACCAAGCATGATCATTATTGTAAGCAAAAAATATGGTAAACCATAGAGGGATTGAGCTTACGAATGCCCAGACTCGTCTTTTTTGATTATCTAATAAAGGAATTAGTTGGATTAAATCGTAGTCATGCAGGAAAGGTAAAACAATAAAACTTATAAGAATGATCATATCAAGATTTATTCGTCTTTTTTTACTCATCCAGTAAATTATGGAAATTGTTATGAAAAAAATGAGTAGCCAGAAAATGATTGGGTGAAGATTTAGATACGTTAATGCTCGCGGAAAAATTCCTGCCATGGCTCGTAATCTTAATATTTCTGGGGTTTGCTAACCACTCCGAAACCCAGGCTGGATTATAGATAAACCATGGGAGGAAAATCATTGACGTGGAGATAACAAAAACATAATTAATTGATCAGGTATTCTTTTTCTCTGAACATAAATTGCTTTATCCATTTATAAACAGCCCAACCTAATGGTGCAATAGCTAATTGAGGTTTCAATAATAATATTGATAGCCATATACCTGACCATTTAGACATTTGATTTTTCCGGTATCCCCAAAGTCCAAGCATACCAAAAAATGCTGTTTGCCCACCAACAAAATGTGCAAATAAAGGAGCAAACAGCAATATAATGGGTGCCCAACCTGAAATATAAAAAGCGAATAAAACTGGAGTGAACACCCAAATTGGAAATGAGATTTCAAATGGTAACTGGGAGAATAGCGCGAATATTCCAACATAAGGCATTGGATAGTAAGAATTCTCAGTATAAATTCGATTTCCATCAACAAAGTTCTGTCCAATCTGCATGAAAGTTTCATAATCAATGGGACCTGAACCAATCTTTAGCACAAAAACCACATAAAGAGCATAGAAGCACAGAATTATTATTGAACTAATCAAAACAAGAATTGATTTTCTTCTTTTGCTTATTTTGTTCATAATTATTTGTATCTTCATTCAACCAGATTATTAAAGAAAGAAAAATTTCAAAAATCTTAATAGTGGGATAGATATATTCCCTCATCCCATCAAATACGCCAGCACCCACTGCGTCGTTCCGACCAGGGCATCCATATGTGTGCGCTCATAATTATGTGAGGCGTCCACGCCGGGGCCGATGAGGGCAACCTTCACATCGCCGCCGGCGCGCCAGTAGGCTTCGCCATCTGAGCCATAGTAGGGGTAGATATCCACTTTGTAGGGGATCTCGTGTTGCTCTGCCAGTTTGCGCAGATGGGTGGAGAGTCCATGGTGGTAGGGTCCACCGGAATCTTTAACACACAGGGTGGGGTGGAATTCGTCGGAGGTTTGTCCATCACCAATGGCAGCCATGTCGACCGCGACCAGTTCTTCGACTTCGGGAGGAAAGCCAGCCGATGCACCATGCCCGACCTCCTCGTAGTTGCTGATCAGCAGGTAGGTGGTCTGGGTTGGTTTGAGACCAGCGTCGTGCAGGGCTTTGACAGCGGTGACCAGGTTGGCGACACAGGCTTTATCATCCAGGTGCCGGCTGCGGATGAAGCCATTAGTGACTTCCACACGCGGATCGAAGGCAACAAAGTCACCGACTTGAATACCCAGGGCTTTGGTGTCCTCAGCTTTGTGGGTGATGGCGTCCAGACGCACTTCCATGGCATCGTCATCACGTTTGGTGTCATTGGTGGCAGCGCCGTGCACATGAGAAGAGGATTTGCAGAGTAATAACGAGCCTCTGATTTTTTCTCCATTGGCTGCAAAAACGGTGACCCCTTCTCCTTCCACGGTGTTCCAGGCATAGCCACCCAGTTTGGTCAATTTGAGGCGACCATTGGATTTGATCTCTTTGACCATGGCGCCCAGGGTGTCCACATGCGCTGTCAGAGCTCGGGGATGATCATCATGCTCTCCGCTCCACTTGACCAGTAGTCCGCCTTTGCGGGTACGGCTGCAGGTCACCTCCGGGAAGGCTTGGAGAGCTTGTTCGGTGTAGTCAATGGCTGCTTCGGTAAATCCGGTCGGGCTGGGGGTGTTTAATAAGCCGGTCAGAAATTCAAGCATGTATTCCTGGTCAATGCTGGGTAAAGTCATATCGTGCCCCTTTCTGTTTGTTTGCTTGGTATGATTTCTGGATGATTTAAAAGACGAACTGAACCGGTGTTGTCCTTATTGCTGAACAGCTCCTGTCTAGCGAGTAAAATCCACACCCTCCAGCTCCCAATCGCCTTGCGCCACGCATCCGGCACCACAATACTCTTCTGCAGGTGATAATCATAGGTGACCATGATGGTCTCAGCGGTGGAGAGGACCTGCTGGGTGTCTTCGTCACGGATCTCGTAGACGAAGGTCAGGCTTTTGTTGCCAATCCGATCGCAGCGTATGTAGACAGCCACCTTTTGCTTAAGTTGGATCGGGGCCAGGTAGGTGATGTGAATATCAGCGACGATCAGGTTGAAGTCGAAGAAGTTCTCACCGTCGAACAATCCCAGGTGCATCAGATAGGAGAGACGGGCATGCTCGAGGAAGGTCAGAAAGCGCGAATTGTTCACATGCCATTGGGGATCCAGATCCCCGTAGCGGACGTCAATCGGAACCGAGTAGTTGAATGTTTTCATGCTTAAATTATACTCAGCCAGAGCTCACTGTCGAGAAAAAATCGATCAGGAACAAGGATAGGATTACCATTCAGTTTTTTTCCATAAGTTAGCCATGGATGATTACTTGAAGGTGAATGAGCTTTGGATTTATGTGATTTAGTAGAGACGACACGAGCTTGTTTGGGTTGCTCATGAACGATCTGGAGATTGAGTAAGGTGTTATTCAAATAAGCAGAAATAGCAGCAGATTGTTCCTCGATAATCAAGACTTCCCGGCCAGACAGATTTTGGGCGGGACGGTTAGTTATGATTTGGTATGTAATACCATTGAAACGAATTTGTAGTGATTTGGTGATAGTACGGGTATCATGGACAGCAAAAAGGAAATCAAGATCAATAGTAGGATCCAAGGAAGCATGGACATCCTCAACCGATCGAGGTAAAACGGCGAATTTACGATTATAAAAGTCTAAAAAAGCAGGTAAAAAGGCATTGGCATCCTGGTAATTATCGATCCTTTGGAGACGTAGTTCTTTAACCAGGCGATCTTGAAAAGTCTCATTGGCTCGCTCAACCCGTCCTTTAGCCTGGGGAGAATTAGCACAGATCAACTCAATTCCCAGCGTATTTAAAGCTCGCGTAAATTGGGTAATGGCCTCTTTGTGAATACCTGATCGTGAATTGACGCGAAAAACACTGAATTTATCACTGTAAAATGCTACTGGTAGACCTGATGCTAGAAAATAAGTCTTACAAAGTTCGCCGTAGGCATAAAAACTTTCATAATCAACAAATTTAGCTGCCAACACCGCGCTGGTAGCATCGTCGACAAATAAAAGCAAACATGCTTTTGCTGCACGTTTTTCCAGCCAGGCATGATAAGACCCATCAATTTGAACCAGTTCTCCGCGTCGTTCGCGACGCTCACGTGGGAGATGCAAGGTCTTTGTCTTTTTTATTTTAGGGGTATGTTTTTTTTCTTCAATCATGATTTGGCGCATGCTTTCTTTGCTAATCTTGATCCCTAGATATTGCTCTAATTTCTCATTTAGCAATGTGGGTCCAAATCCTTCAAAGATCGGATCGTTGATAATCTTTGTGATTTCTGCTCGCTTGGCTTCTTTCATCCGGTTATTGCTGGGTTTCCCGCGGTGTCCGGATACCAAACCTTCCTCTCCTTGTTTTCGGTATCTTCTTGTTATCCGCCGAAAATGACGTTCACTGATCCCTAGTCTCTCCGCTCCTTCTTTTTGGATTATCCTTTTTTCAATTGCTTGTTCTATAATCGTCTTGCGCTTCAATTCTTCTCTCGTCATTGCTATTGACTTTTTGTATGCCAGAACATCAGAATTGTGATAAAATTCACACTTTATGGTGTAAAAAGGATTTGTTTATCGGAAATGTCATTTTTGGTCGATGATAAAAAACACTTGCCTAAAAAATTATAGTAAAATAAACTCATATAAGTTGACAAATTTTACCCACTTAACAGTAAAAGGAAGATCCCATGCAAATAACAAGACAGGCTGACTATGCACTGCGTGCAATGTTATATCTGGCAAAGATGGAACCGAATAATCGGGCAGCTACCAGCCAGATTGCGGATGAGCAACAAATCCCTCCATCCTTTCTGGCAAAAATCATTTCTCAATTATCGATAGCTGGTTTGATCAACACTTCACGTGGTGCCAGAGGTGGTGTTACGCTTGCCAGAGAAGCGGTAGATATTACTTTATTAGATGTGGTGGAAGCCATTGATGGTCCCATCAGCCTGAATGTTTGCTCGCACAGTGCCGGTGCTTGCCCCTTCGGTGAAGATTGTCCCATTCAACCCATCTGGTCAGATGCACAAATTGAATTGGTGAATAAACTTAAATCCACAAATTTTGCTCAACTGGTAAAGAAAAACGAAAATTAGGAGAAAATCATGCCTGATGGCGTACCCGTTTCAAGACAATTTGTACTTGTAACGCAAAAGGGGAATTGTGTGGTTGATTGGGGAAATAATGTCTATCAGGATATTTATACTGGCGAGAGGATAATATTAGAAGAGAATGAATTTACATATTCAGTAAAAGATATTGAATTAATGATGCTAAAACAATATGGTATCATTTACGGTTTTGATCAATTTACTGTTTATGTATATCCTATGCAGGATCTTTTTAAACAGTAAGTTTAAAACCGATTCACCAGTAAAGATTAGTATTGAATTTTTGTTCTTAAGATGGGCGTTATTTAAGCGAGAGAAGCTCACCACCATGAAAATACAATTGATAGATGCGTTTCCCTTTTAAAGCAATGAATTCACGCCCACGAAAGCCTTCCAGATTGCCTTCAACGTAACAGGTGTAAGTGAAATCTGATCCAATTAATTCCTCAGGTCCACGGAAAGGCATTTCCGGGGGAACCTGCAATAATGCAGATTTCAGAAACTCACCAAATCCTGTAGGAATTTTTTCAACCAGCATCCGTCCATAATAATTCATACCCCAAACTGGAATTTGCTTGTACCAGACAGCTTCTTCACCAATAAAGTGAAAATCACCCAGATAGGTATCCAGATAGTTCCAATCACCTTCGCGAAATGTAAGATCCTTGGAAGCGGTACGGGATGCCTGGCTGAGAACACCACTACCAGCATAAGTGTTTTGTTTGGCTTTAATCAGAAATTTTACAAATTGGACTTCATTAATATCAACGTTCATGGAGAATCCTTCATTCAGGGAATATATAGATTCTACTCCATAATTTCCTGGAAATTTACAACGCCAATCAACAAAGTTACCTTCCAATTTTGAAAGGGTATATTGCTCCAACGGGTAATCCTGTATACTAGAAAAAATGGTGTCATTTCAATAAATGGCAGTCTGGTATTTTTAGCGTTCACATGCACATCAAAAATACCTAACTTCCCCGAGAATCATTTTTTTAGAGACGTGGATGAACAACGAGACATTTACCAACCTTGATCCGGTATTCTCATCTTTTGAAGAAGCTATTATTGTTTTGGATACAAATCGCCGGATTCAATATCTCAATGCTATTGCGCAATCCTGGTTGAATTCTGACCAACCAGATTTTGATTCTCGAATCATTCAACCATGGTCAACCGATCAGAATAAACATCTGGCTTTATTAAACCTGGAAAATTTAGCTATCCAAGTGATTGAGCCGCATGTGGTTGGGAAGATCTTGTTGGATTTGCACGACAATGCGCAACATTTGTTGGTTGAAGTGAAAGAAACACCATTTGACTGGCGTGAAGAACAATACTCCATTCTGACATTTTTGGATGTCCAAGCCCGTTACCGCTCAGAGGAGATTCAACGTGCAGTTTATGAAATATCGGATGCAGCTGCCAGCACATCTGATATGGATGCTATGTTTAAACGCGTTCATGAGGTTGTTGCTTCATTGATTCCAGCAAATAATCTGTATATTGCCATCTACGACACGAATAGTGAATATATTTCCTTTCCCTATTACGTGGACGAGAAAGATTATTTACTTCCCGAAGAGCGGAAGATTAAAACCCGTGATCGTAAAGCCAAACGTGGATTGACAGAGTATTTATTGCATCATGGCGAACCTGTTTTATTGTCTGAAAAAATGATTGAAGATTTGACCAAACAGGGTGAGATCAGCATGATCGGTAGCTTGCCATTGGAGTGGCTGGGTATTCCATTAAAGACCATGCAAGGGAAAATCATTGGTGCCCTGGTGATTCAGACTTATATCGAAGGGGTTCGTTATTCGGAGCTGGATCGGGATTTATTAAGTTTTGTTTCCAGTCAGATTGCCATGGCAATTGATCGCAAACTCATGGAGGAGAAACGAAATCAGGAGTTGGAATTATTTGCCTCTGGTCCGGTGGTTGTATTCAAATTACTGGTTGAAAATAAAAACAAAGGCACCATGGAGTTTGTCTCGCCAAATATTCGCCAATTTGGTTATCAACCCGAACAATTTTTGAGAGGCGAGATAGAATACATTCAAATTCTGCATCCGGATGATCGCGAGAAGGCATTCAATTACAATTCACTCCAGTACCAGGATGACCGGGCGTTTTTGAGTGAAGAATATCGAATTCTTACTGCCACTGGTGAAATCCGTTGGGTATACGACCTGACCTATGTCCATCAAATTAAACATGATGAACTGGTTGAGTACAATTTTTATATTCTGGATATTACTACCCGCAAAGAAACTGAAGAAGCTCTGCAAAAAATCAATGAAACCCTGGAGAGCCGGGTGATGGAACGCACGGCTCAATTAGCAGCTTCGGAAGAATTTCTGCAATTGGTGATTGATACCATCCCTGCGCCTGTATTTATTATGGGAGCAGATTTCCTTTATCAGGGATGCAATCAGGCTTTCGAAAAATTGAATGGTATTCCCCGGAATGAAATTATTGGGAAATCTGTGTATGATATCTGGCCTGAAAAACTGGCAGACACCTTTATGAAGGAAAATAAAGAGATTTTCGCATCGGGCATAACAAAATCCTATGAAGCACGCATAAACGCGGCAGATGGGGAAATGCGTGATGTTATGTATTTCAAAGCAGCATATAGTAGTAAAAATCCAGAGCTAACCACTGGACTCGTCGGTGTAGTTCTGGATATTACTGAACGGAAACGATTTGAAAAATTGCAGGACGTCATCTATCGCATTTCTGAAGCGGCGAACACCTCCACCGATTTAAATGAACTATTCGCCTTTGTTCATGAAGTTGTAAATGAGCTGATCTCTGCGAAAAATCTGTATATCGCCTTATATGATGAGCAAACAGATACAGTCTCTTTTCCTTATTTTGTGGATGAATACAGCGAAAAACCTGAACCAAGAACCAATGGCAGTGGAATCACAGAATTTGTGATTAAATCCGGACAACCGCTGTTACTCACCAATGATAATGAAGAGGAAATAACGAATCAGCATCAAATAGCACCCACAGGAGCTGATTCTCACCAATGGTTGGGTGTTCCACTACAAACTGAGTTGGGTAAACCGATTGGTGTTCTGGTTGTTCAAACCTATGATCACCTTGAAGTATCCTACAAAGATGCTGATCGGGACTTGTTGACGTTTGTATCCAATCAGATTGCATTGGCAATTGAACGTAAACAGGCGCAGGCTGAATTGCAAAAATTAAATCAGGAATTGGAAATCAAAGTAAAGAACCGCACCAGACAATTAAACGAACAGTTAGTCATGGTTATTCAACGTGAACGCGAACTCACGAATGTGGTTGATCTGGCCCAAGCATTAAGAGAGACGCACCATCTTGACAGCATATATAACATTATTTTAGGGATAACCAAAGATGCGCTGGGGGCAACGGGTATTTCCCTGGCGATCCTGGATACAGATACCAATGAACTGGTTTATTCGCCTGGTCAGGGTGATTTCCAGGTGCAGGGCGGATTGCGTATTCAGGTGGGAGTTGGTGCGGCTGGCTGGGTAGTGGAAAATAAATCCTATTATTTGAATAACAATGTTCAAAGCAATCCCGGTCCAACCATGCTGGAGTTGACTGGTGGTGTGTCCTCTATTCTGATCGTTCCGATGATTGTGGATAACCAGGTGATTGGGATGATTGAAGCAGGCGCGTATCGACCATGGAATGATGATGATGTCCGCATTCTGGTAGCACTGGCGGAAATTGCAGCCTATGCCATTCAGCGTGAAGCATTGAATGAACAAAAAGAACGACGACTGGAACGCTTGAACACTCTGCGTGAAATTGACAGGATGATTGTTGGTAATTTTGATCTTTACAGCACCATGCATTTCTTAATCAGTCAGATTGCGGTACAGTTAAAGGTTGATGCTGTCGATATTTTATTAACCAACGAGAATTCATCGTTAATTTCATTCGAAATGGGCATCGGTTTCCACCAATCAAAAGCACGTGAGACCCTGGCAACATTCAATTTAGGACCGGCAGAGTGGGTCATTATCAACAACCAGCCTATTTTCCTGCCGGATATAAAATTATCGAAATGGGCTTCTTTCTTCGAGAACATGGCAGTGGAAAAATTTACATCTTACTACGCAGTGCCACTTAACGCCAAAGGTCGTTGTTTAGGCGTTCTGGAAGTATTTCGACGCTTTGTGAAAAATGACAATGCCGAATGGGAAGAATTTCTGGGAGCATTGGCACAGCAGACAGCCATTGCGATTGAAAATGGTCAGCTCTTGGATAAATTAACCCGTGCCAATCGCGAAATGAGCTTTGCCTATGATCGTACCATCGAGGGTTGGGCGCGTGCCCTGGATATTCGTGATCGCATAACCGGTGAGCACAGCAAGAAAGTAAAAGAATGGACTTTGATTTTGGCGCAGTTGATGGGCATTCGAGACCTGGATGAATTAACACATATTCGCCGGGGCGCAACCCTGCACGATATTGGCAAAATTGGCGTACCGGATCAGATTCTAAATAAACCAGGACCATTGACGGACGAAGAATGGGTGATTATGCGGAAACATCCAATTTTTGCACGCGATATGCTCTACCCCATCGAATTTTTGCGTCCAGCAATTGATATTCCCTATTCACACCACGAGAAATGGGATGGAACTGGATACCCACAGGGCTTGAAAGAAAAGGAGATTCCTTTGGTGGCACGTATTTTCGCAGTGATTGATGTGTTTAATGCGATTACCTCTGAACGCCCCTATAGCAAACCCTGGCCAATTGAGAAAGCAACTGCATATATTCGGGAACAAAGTAGTAAGCATTTCGATCCAGAGGTGGTCTATATGTTCCTGAAAAATTTTGAGCGTTTTACGTAGTCGTTAAAGCCCTTGTGTGATGATTTGCCCTTTGGAATAAGCATTTTTCAACGCCTGAACGCAGCGTTCGTCATATTGAACCCCTGAATATTTACTTAGCTCATCAAATGCCTTTTCATGAGAAAGCGCCAGACGATAAGGTCGGTCAGAAATCATGGCGTGGAAGGAATCAGCCACAGCCATAATCCTTCCGATCATCGAAATTTCATTGTCCCGCAAACCCAAAGGATAACCACTCCCGTCCAAACGTTCATGATGTTCGATGATGGCTTTCAAAACATCCCGGCTGTGGAAACTGACTTTTTCGACGATTTTATATCCAATTTGGGGATGACGGTAAATTTCCTGGAACTCCTCACGGGTTAATGTATCCATCTTCTTGAGGATATCATCCGGGATGCCTATCTTGCCAACATCATGCAGCAAACCACCCAACCTGAGTTGATTAATATCTTCAGCTGATAATCCCATCTCAAATCCAATGGCGGCGGCGTAATCCGAAACACATTTTGAGTGGTCTTTGGTGTAAGGGTCTTTCGCATCCACGGCGTGCATCAGGCTGGTTAGCAGTTGCATCATCAAATCATCCATCTGGTTGTAAATCTGGGCAGTTTGCTGGATGGTCGCGGCCTGGCTGGCGAAAATTTCCGCCAGGGCAATATCCATTTTTGTGAATCCGCCATTCATCTTATTCAGAATTTCCAACCCACCGATAATGCGGCCCTGGGTACTGCCACGCTGGCGACCTAACTCAATCCGGTTGGCTACCAGGGCCACTGCCAGGACAGAACGAGTCTGGAAGTTTGATAAAACATCGACTCCAGTAAAGTGGCGGCGATCGTTTTGCACATCATTGACCACCAGGGTTTCACCGCTGGCAATCACATGCTGGATTAGACCCTTTCCCTGTGGGATACGATAGTTTTCCACCAACCGCCGGTCGGTACGGGAAGAAAGATGCAAAATAGCTTCTCCGCTATTCTGATCGATCAGGAATAATGAACTGGCTTCGGCATCCAGTAATAATGAGACCTGGTCCAACAACATGCGTAAAATCTGGTCAGGATCCAGAGAAGAGCTGATATTGCCAATGAACTCTAATAATTGTTGTAAGCGGCTTGCCCAGCGGTTGCTGTCCATGAGTTGTTGGTGGGTGATGATGTTTCTTCCCATGATTTGCGCTAATTTTTCCATCGTACTTTGATGGGATGTATCATTAAAGTTCGCAATCTGGATAATACCCAGGGGTAATTCATGATGGAGGACTGGTAAATTCAATAGATTGTGGACCGGCTCCTGAACCCAACGAGAGAACTCATCCAATTGATGTTTGTTTTCTACTGCTTCAGTTGTTCCCTGGTTCCAGCCCCAGGCTAATATTTGGGGATATTTCCCGACAGGATGGTCGATACCCAGCTTAGAGTCTACCTTTAAAGAAGCAATTTCCGGGTCACGCATCAACCATAAGACAAACTGCGCCTGGCTGATATCCTTAAATATCGATAGATATTCATGGATTTCGTTTTCAGTCTGAACTTGCTGGATCGTATTTAATTGGGGCAACATTGTCATTGATCATCTCTTATTAATCAGGATGATTATATAGTTGCAAGATCGTACCAGGTTGGGGGTGAATATTAAATCGTTTTACCCAGGCTCTTTTGCCAGATAACCATAAGCAATGCTGCCAGCACAGCCGTCCCAGCGCCAAAGTAGAAAGGTGCTGCAGCCCCAAACCCTTGCCAGCTACCCAAACCCTGCCAGAGAATACCCGCAATCACAGAAGCAGGTAGATCAAGAATCCCCAGGATGCCATTGTATGTGCCGTATGCTGTGCCTCGTAGCGTTTCTGGCACCAGGTCTGCGACCATGGCTTTTGAGGTACCATATGCCAACCCGTAATACAACCCATAAACCGCATAAAGCAGCCAGATATGCACCCCGGTACTGGCCAATGCGAATCCAAGATAGATGGCGGCGTAAATTAACCAGCCAGCCACGATGATTCTGCGCCGGCCAATCTTATCGGAAAGGGCACCCGCTGGTGTGGAGATGAGTGTGTAGATTAGATTGAAAGTGATCAACATGCCAAGAATACCCAGGATGTTCAACCCGCGCTCCTGGGCGCGCAAGACCAGGAAGGCATCGGATGAATTTCCCAAATCGAAGATTGCCACAATGATCATAAAAGTCATGAAGGGTCTCCCCAAGCTTTTAAAAGCAAATTTAGGCATATCAAATTGCTTCTTTTTGACCGTTTCTTTTACCCCAATGGCTAATGCTATTACAGCCAAAGCGGCCGGGAAGATGCTGATGATCACAATGGTACGAAATGTGCTGGCGGAGAGCATTGAGGAGTCTCTTTGTGCCAGCCAGGTCACCAACAAAGCGATTATGAGACCCAGCATAGCACCAGCTGTATCCGCAGCCCGGTGAAATCCGAAAGCCAGACCACGCTGTTCTTCCTGAATGGAATCAGCCACCAGAGCATCCCGGGGCGCTGTCCGGATTCCTTTTCCGACACGATCTGCCCAACGCGCTCCTGCCACCAGCCCCCAGGTATTGGCGAAATAAAAGAATGGTTTTGTGAGAGCAGAAAACCCATATCCGGTGACAGCCAACCACTTGCGACCACCAATCTTATCCGAGAACCAGCCGGAGAACATCTTCAGCAGGCTGGAGGTGGTTTCAGCTACGCCTTCAATCAATCCGATAATGTTGGTCTTTACCCCTAACACATTCGACAAGAACAATGGCAGGATGTTGATGACCATCTCACTGGAGATATCCATTAAAAAGCTGGTAAGACTGACCGCCCAGACATTGCGCGGCATGGAACGAAGTTGTTTCAAGTAGCCAGGTTTGTGATCTTTCATTGTTCTTCCTTTGGGGGTAAGGTGAAATTATAGATAAATTCAATTTTACGCCGAATTGAAAATAACTCAGTTGATTTTTCGAACCAGATTCAAGCTGGTTATAACTTTGATGAAATTTTTAAGAATGTTTTTTCTTATCAACCATTACTCAAACCTTCAGGGATTATTGCCTTTTTCAATAATAAATAGTTACATTGTACAAAATAGCTACGTGAATCATCTTGACAACTGGAATATCCAACTTTATACTTTTTCTATTGCTTGGGGATTAGCTTTCCCAGATGGGAATGGGTTGTCGTCAGGACGGAGGAATATGCTCCCGGTGACCTATGCGTATGAAGCGTTTGCGAGACCAACACCAGTGTTGGTTTTTTTAATTAATCAGCATAAAAAATGAGACGAATGGATTTGTGAAAGGATTGTATTATGAAAAATTGGTTTGCTAAGCAACCACAAGAAATCCTGAAGGAATTTGAAACCAACTTAGAAAATGGTCTTTCAGAAAAAGAAGTTATGCTCCGGCAGCAGAAATATGGACCCAATGAACTGATTGATCGTGGTACCAAGAGTCCCTGGAAGATCATTCTGGAGCAACTCACCGAAACAATGGTCGTGATTCTGATTGTTTCTGCAATCATCATGCTATTCCTGCAAGAATACAAAGACGCCATCGTGATCCTGATTATTGTGCTGCTGAACTCTGCGCTTGGTTTCAGTCAGGAGTATCGTGCCGAGCAGGCGATGGCAGCACTCAAGAAGATGGCAACCCCAAAGGTTCGAGTGCGTCGCGGTGGCCGTGTTTCTGAAATATCCTCACGCGAACTGGTACCAGGCGATGTATTCTATCTGGAAGCAGGCAATTCCGTTCCAGCCGATGGCAGTTTGATTGAAAATGCAAATATGCGCGTACAGGAGGCGGTGCTTACCGGGGAATCTGAAGCCGTAGAGAAAGATCTCAAGCCAATTTCAAAAGAAAACCCGGCGCTGGGTGACCAACATAACCGTGTCTTTATGGGAACATTGGTTTCCTATGGTCGTGCTACTGCCGTTGTGACGAATACAGGCATGGAAACAGAACTGGGAAAAATCGCCGAGATGATCCAATCGGTTGGCGCGGAGCGTACGCCATTACAAAGACGTCTGGACCAACTTGGGAAAACACTGGCAATTGCAGCTTTTGCTATTGTGGTGGTGGTTTTTCTGTTAGGCATCTTGCGGGGAGAAGACTTGCGGACGATGTTCTTAACAGGAATCAGTATGGCGGTCGCAGCTGTTCCAGAAGGCTTACCGGCAGTTGTAACAATTGCCCTGGCAGTTGGAGCTCAACGAATGTTGAAGCGCAATGCGCTCATTCGCAAGTTGCCAGCGGTGGAAACATTGGGTTCAGTTACCACCATTTGCTCCGATAAGACCGGTACTTTAACAGAAAATCGTATGACGGTTACTCTGGTCGATGTGGCAGGAAATCGCACCGATATGATTGAGTCATTGCGTGATTACAGCCCGAGTATGACAGAAGCCGAATCCACAGCTCCTATTATTGATCAGAGTAGCTCATTAGCTTTGATGTTAACTGGTGGGGCGCTGTGTAATGATGCCATCCTCGAACAGACAGAACATGGTTTTTCTTCTGTGGGTGATCCAACCGAAGGGGCATTGGTGGTTGCAGCTGTCCGGGCTGGATTGTGGAAAGAAAAGCTCGAAGTTGCTTTGCCCCGCGTAGCAGAACTGCCATTTGATTCGGACCGCAAACGTATGTCTACGATCCATAAAATCGAATACCCGGATAAATTACCGAATTCACTCAAGTCCTTGATCAAATCACCTGCGTTCTCTGCAGATGAACCATTTATATCTATCACCAAAGGATCGGTAGATGGATTATTGGAGATCTCAAATCGGGTCTGGACCGAAAATGAAATTGTCAATCTGGATCATAATTGGGAGAACCGTATTCAAAAAGCTCATGATGATCTGGCGCAGAAAGGTATGCGTATCCTGGGTGTTGCTTTCCGCCAATGTACAGGCCAAAACACACAGCCCGAATGTGATGAAATTGAAAATAATCTGGTCTTTGTTGGCATGTTTGCCATGATTGACCCGGCACGTTCAGAAGTGAAGGATGCTGTCGCAGAGGCGAACACAGCAGGTATCCGCTCGATCATGATTACCGGCGATCATCCCCTGACAGCGATTCACATTGCAAAGGAATTAGGTCTCGCATCCAATGATGATGTGATCACTGGCGCAGAATTGAGCAAAATGGATGATGCTACTTTAAAATTGCGCGTAAAAGACACCTCCGTGTTTGCGCGTGTTGCTCCAGAGCATAAATTAAGGATTGTCAAAGTCTTACAGGAATTGGGTCAGATTGTTGCCATGACCGGTGATGGGGTCAATGATGCCCCTGCACTCAAAAAAGCGGATATCGGTGTAGCGATGGGTATCACCGGTACAGATGTCTCCAAAGAAGCTGCCGATATGGTTCTATTAGATGATAATTTTGCCACGATTGTTTCAGCAGTGCGCGAAGGCCGCCGCATTTATGAAAACATTCGTAAATTCATCAAATACACCATGACATCCAACTTTGGTGAGATTGTTGTCATGCTGGTGGGGCCGTTTGTGGGTTTAGGCTTACCGCTGTTACCTCTTCAAATTTTGTGGGTCAACCTGGTAACGGATGGACTGCCTGGCCTGGCATTAACACAGGAACCATCTGAACCGGATATTATGAAACGGCCACCCCGTGATCCCAAAGAGCAGATTTTTGGTCGTGGTCTCGGGATTGACGTCCTCTGGATTGGTGCTTTAATGGGTGCTGTCTCACTGGCGGTTGGTCTATGGGCATTTAATTTTAATCATGAATTTGCCTGGCAAACAATGGTCTTTACAACTCTGACGATTGCACAGATGGGAAATGCGCTGGCAACCCGCTCGGAAAGCCAAACCCTTTTAGAAGCCGGTGTTCTCCGAAATAAAATGATGTTAGGTGCTGTTTTGTTGACCTTTGTATTGCAACTGGGTGTTGTTTATTTGCCATTCATGCAGGATATCTTTGGTACACAATCACTTACAATGTTGGAATTAGGTATCAGCTTTGGCGCCAGTTTACTGGTTCTGGTAGTGATTGACACTGTCAAAGTGATCAAGCGAAAAGTGAACGCACGAAAATAAGAAATTGTGATTCCTAGGGATACTATGGTGGACTATGACCGAATAATCATAGTCCATCTTTTTTAAAATAGATGCAACACTGACGTCATCAATGCTGATAATCGTTGAACTATGAATATAGGAGATCCGTCATGATGACTGATCTGTTCTGTCACTTTTTCATTCAAACTCACAAATATTTATCTTCTTACGAATTATGAATGAATGAGTAGAGTGTGACAGGCTAAATTTTACATCCCGGAAATAAGTCTAATACCATAATTGCTTTGAACATTATACAAAATTGATACACAAAAATCTTGACATCTGAAAAATCAAACTATATACTATTTTTGTTGATTGGGGATTAGCTTTCCCTACTGGGATTAGGTTGTCGTCAAAACGGAGGTGTAATCTCCCGGTACCCTATACGTACAAAGCGTTTGCGAGACCAACACGTATGTGCTGGTTTTTTTAGTTAACCAGCAATAATATATTCGACTAGAAGTTGAAAGGATTGTTATATGAGTAAATGGTTTTCACAAAAACCGCAAGAGATTTTACAAAAATTAGATACAAACGTGGAAAATGGTCTTTCGGAAAGCGAAGTTTCTCTTCGTCAACAAAAATATGGACCGAACGAATTAATTGATCGAGGTACCAAGAGCCCCTGGAAGATCATTTTGGAACAACTCAGCGAAACGATGGTGGTGATCCTCATTATTGCAGCGATCATTCTCGTTTTTTTGGGTGAATATAAAGACACAATTGTAATCCTGATCATCGTTGCGTTGAATTCGGTGCTTGGTTTCACACAGGAATATCGAGCTGAACAGGCTATGGTGGCACTGAAAAAAATGGCAACACCGAAAGTACGCGTACGCCGTGGTGGGCACATCTCCGAGATTTCTTCACGTGAGTTGGTACCAGGGGATGTAATCTATTTGGAAGCGGGTAATTCTATCCCGGCAGATGGCAGCCTGATTGAAAATGCTAATTTTCGGGTCCAGGAAGCTGTTCTAACCGGTGAATCGGAGGCAGTGGAAAAAGATATCCAGCCGATTCAAAAAGATGATCCTGCACTGGGAGACCAGCATAACCGTATCTTCATGGGTACATTGGCGACTTACGGGCGTGCCACCGCGGTGGTAACTGACACCGGAATGCAAACTGAACTGGGAAAAATTGCTGAGATGATTCAGTCGGTTGGTGGAGAACGAACACCTTTGCAGCGTCGTTTAGACCAATTGGGGAAATCGTTAGCTATTGCTGCATTTGTTATCGTTGGTATGGTATTCCTATTAGGTCTTTTGCGGGGTGAACCAGCAAGAACAATGTTCTTAACGGCAATCAGTACTTTGGTAGCTGCTGTTCCGGAAGGTTTACCGGCAGTGGTAACGATTGCACTGGCAGTTGGTGCCCAGAGAATGTTGAAACGAAATGCACTCATTCGAAAATTACCGGCGGTTGAAACACTGGGTTCTGTCACTACGATTTGTTCTGACAAAACTGGCACCCTAACCGAAAACCGTATGACTGTCACGCTTGTTGATGTCGCTGGTAATCGTAGCGACCTGATCGAATCTCTGCGAGATTTCAGCCCCAGCATGACAGAAGAAGAATCAACCGCACCTATTATTGATCAAAGCAGTGCACTTGCATTAATGTTGACCGGAGGAGCATTGTGTAACGATGCAGTCCTTGAGCATACCGAACATGGCTATTCTTCCGTGGGAGATCCCACCGAGGGTGCTTTGGTTATCGCTGCAGTCCGGGCCGGATTATGGAAAGAAAAACTGGAAAAAGCCTTTCCACGGGTTGCCGAACTTCCATTTGATTCGGACAGAAAACGGATGTCCACCATCCACAAAATTGAAAATGCAGATAAATTACCTCCAGCACTTAAAAAATTAATTCAATCACCGAAATTCTTATCACAAGAGCCATTTCTGGCGGTGACCAAAGGGTCTGTAGATGGCTTGCTTGAAATCTCCAATCGAGTCTGGACGGAAAACGAAATTGTTGAATTGGATCATCAATGGGAAAACCGCATCCTACAAGCGCATGATGATCTGGCGCAAAAAGGAATGCGTATTTTAGGTATCGCCTTCCGCCAATGTAGTGGTCAAAACACACAACCTGAGTGTGAAACGATCGAAAAGGACCTCGTATTTGTTGGCATGTTTGCGATGATTGACCCGGCCAGATCTGAAGTCAAAGATGCCGTTGCAGAGGCTAATTCAGCCGGTGTGCGTCCGATCATGATCACTGGTGACCACCCTTTAACTGCTTTACATATTGCAAAAGAATTGGGTATCGCCACCAATGAAGATGTGATTACAGGTGCTGAATTATCCAAAATGGATGATGTGACTTTGAAAAAAAGAGTGAGGGATACATCGGTCTTTGCTCGTGTTTCACCAGAACATAAATTAAGGATTGTGAAAGCTCTCCAGGATTTGGGTCAGATTGTTGCTATGACGGGTGATGGAGTGAATGATGCGCCGGCTCTTAAAAAGGCTGATATTGGTGTAGCGATGGGTATTACCGGTACAGATGTTTCCAAAGAAGCCGCGGATATGGTTTTGCTGGACGACAATTTTGCGACGATCGTTTCCGCGGTTCGAGAAGGTCGTCGAATTTACGAAAACATTCGTAAGTTCATTCGATATACCATGACATCCAATTTTGGTGAGGTTTTGGTCATGTTGGTGGGACCGTTTGTTGGATTGGGATTGCCCTTACGACCTTTGCAGATTTTATGGCTTAATCTTGTGACCGACGGTGTACCTGGTTTAGCGCTCACTCAGGAACCAGCTGAACCTGACACCATGAAGCGTCCTCCACGCAACCCAAAAGAAAAATTCTTTGGACGTGGAATGGGAATAGATGTGCTTTGGATTGGTGCATTAATGGGCACGATCTCCCTATTGGTAGGGTTATGGGCTTATCATTATGGTAGTCAGTCTGCCTGGCAGACGATGGTCTTTACCACATTGACAATGGCACAAATGGGTAATGCGTTGGCAACTCGGTCTGAACGACTGACTTTATGGGAAGTAGGCTTGCTGACAAATAAGATGGTGTTGGGTGCAGTCATATTAACCTTTTCCTTGCAAATGGCAGTGGTCTATATTCCATTTTTGCAAGGAATCTTCGAGACAGAAGCACTATCATTGCTGGAATTAGGTATCAGTTTAAGTGCAAGTTTATTGGTTCTGGTAGTGATTGACACAGTTAAAGTAATCAAACGCAAAATCAACAAGACAAAATAATTGTCAAAAAATCACTAGTTTGAAAAAACACCCCGATTGATTTTCTTCGGGGTGTTTTGTTATTTCTTTGTTGAGCTTGATGATCAGATGTGCAATTTGGTTTCAATCATGATTTGGGCAGCTAACGCTTTGATCTCCGGCAGTTGTACATGTTCCACCTTGCCCTGATCACATAACTCTGCGATATTAGGGTCAACTGGCAATTGGGCTACCAGGGTGGTCTCGAAATCTGTTGTCAGTTGGTTAGTATGACTGGGACCAAAAATCGAATATTCTTCCTCACAGCCAGGGCAGCGGAAGAAACTCATATTTTCCACAATACCGAGGATGGGGATATCCAACCGGTTGAGGAGATGGGCAGCTTTGCGTACCACCAACCCGGAGAGTTCCTGCGGGGTGGTAACCAACATAACACCTTTGATGGGCAGATTCTGCATGACAGTGATGGTAGCGTCGGAGGTGCCAGGTGGTAAATCAACCAGGAGCATATCCAGTTTTCCCCAGAGCACTTCGTCCCAGAATTTTTGGATCATGCCAGCAATAAGCGGTCCGCGCCAGGCAACGGTTGTATCCTCTTCCTTGAGCATCAGGTTGCTGGAGACAATACGAATACCCAATGGGGTAATCGCTGGAAGAATACCCAGATCACCGCCACGCAGGCCACCGGCGGGTAGACCGAACAGCTTGGGAATACTGGCTCCGGTGATGTCTGCATCCAGAATGCCTACTTTTTGTCCTTGCCTTGCCAGCTCTACTGCCAGCATAGCTGTTACGGAGGATTTTCCAACACCGCCTTTACCACTCATAACCGAATAAACATGGTCAATCTTGTTCATGGCATTTAATTTTGGTAATGGACGTTTACCACTATTAAGCACCTGTTTACGTTCTTCCTCTGTCATACTTCCAAATTCGATATGCACCTGGCGCACACCGGGTAATTTCATCAGGATTTCACTGGGCGTCTTTCGCCATATGATCTTTCAATGGACAGCCCGGAATGGTCAGTTGTAAGGTGAATGAAATTGCACCATCATTGATCACCAAATCACGGATCATATTCAACGAGACCAGGTCGCGACCCAGTTCGGGATCCTTTACGGTGGAGAGTGCCTGCATTACCTGTTCAGTTGTCAGCATAAATCCTCTTGATTGTTGTTTTGAATTATGGTTTGGAAATCGTCACCCGGTATACAAAACGGTCTTTGGCACCGAAGCGATATTTATAATCCTCATCGCCACGCATGAAATCGAAATTGGATCGTTCATTTTCATTTGCCCAGCGTAACAGATAACCAAGCAATACCCAACCAGGCGAGTACGAATAAAAGTCACGGTTTAAACCGGAATTGTAAATCCATAAATGATGATCATAATCAAAATTAAGGTAGGCTGCGGCTTTTTGCCCATCAATCTCAAGGAATGACAGTTGGAGATACCCCTGCGTAAAAGGCAGTTCTTATTGTGCCAGACATAGCGGTTACCATCTCTTCCGTCAGAAAGGCTTCCTTCTCAGGATCCTGAGCCATGAGTGCCAGAAACTGATCAATTTCATCATCCAAAGTGTTTTCATCTTCGACAATATACCATTTTGAGGGCACTTCGGCTTCCTCCAGACGACGTATTTTTCGTCGCACTTCATGGCGCTGTTTCTTGTCCAGGTTGGCGAGGTATTCTTCCCAATCCCCAGGTAAATTGATGACCGGGGCATGGTTGGTCGCAACACTGGAGATACTCCATCCCAAAGTTTCACTCACTTGCTTCAGTTGTTCAAGGCTGGGGGAGGAATCTAAAAGATTATAGAGGTCCAGTGTGTCCCAGCGTGGGATGTCTGGATTGGTTTTCACAAACGTCACAAAACCCTCAATGAAAGTGGACAGATCCCCTGGTTGGACGATGAAATCCAGATAATCAGAGATTTCGATGGATCCAAGAAATAGCAGTGCAGATTTACCATCGTGCCGGCTGTGAAATAGCGGGGCAATCCCTGACAGGCGGTCATCCTCATGTGCAGTTATGATCACCAGTTGGGCATCGAATGGCCATTCACCACCACCACGGGTTTTCCACCAGTTCTGTAAGTATTCGTAGCGCAAAAAAGGAACGTGTGTGATGCTTTGCGCAAGTAACCCGTTCCATGCCTCTTCCAGATCGTCTGGAAATGCTGTATGTAGTTTAAAATTCATAATTTAATTATAACGGCTGGTAAAACGTCTGACCAGTGATTCATTTATACAAAGGGTGAGATCGTAATAGATTTCTAGCGGGATCATGACAAAATTTCGAATCATGCTCTTTAAATCAAAATCTGCGAAATTCCGCTTGATTTCACAGATTTTGAGAGGAGAGTTCTCATATATCCAATTTGTTTCACCCAAACAAATAGAGGTATTTTTATAATAAAGGGAAAAGATTAAATAAATATGAGTAAAACTATCTTAATTATTAAATTAAATTAAGAGTTTTTAATTTTCATTGGGGCTATTTTGGGCTACAATAAAAAGCAAATAAATCATGGAGGGTGTAACCCACAGATCCTCCTTTATAAAGGAAACTATGATTTCAGAAGACATTCCCCTAATCGACCTGCACCGCCACATAGAAGGCAATATCCGTATCAGCACTATCCTGGATCTCGCCCGTCAACATAATCTGGATCTGCCAGCTGGTGATGAAGAAAGCTTGCGGCCTTATGTTCAGGTGCAAAGCCAGCAACCAGGTGTGATGGCGTTTCTGGAAAAATTTGATTTACCGATGAAGATGATGGTTGATCTGGAAGCCTGTCGGCGAATTGCCTATGAAGCTGTGATAGATGCTGCCAAGGAAAGAATCGACTACATTGAATTACGTTTCAGCCCCTGGTTCATGGCGGAGACGCATGCTCTCGCACCTCAGGGGGTGGTAGAAGCCGTTTTGGATGGAGTTCAGTCCGGAGGCGAGGAGAGCAGAATACAGGTGAAGTTATTGGGCATTCTCAGCCGTACCTATGGGCCCGATATCGCTATGAAAGAATTAGAAGCCATGCTACCTTTTACCGACCGACTCGTCGGGCTCGATCTGGCGGGGGATGAGGCAAACTTTCCGGCTGAATTGTTCCAGCGGCATTTTGAACGGGCTCGAGAGGTGGGGTGGAAAGCGACTGTGCATGCGGGGGAAGCAGCCGGTGCTGAGAGCGTCTGGCAATCCATCAAGGTGCTGGGTGCCCAGCGCATTGGGCATGGATTGGCGATTGTGAATGATCCAGCTTTAATGGATTTTTTGTTCGAGCGTCAGATTGGAATTGAGTGCAATCTGACCAGTAACGTACAAACCAGTTCTGTGGCTGATTATGCCAGTCATCCGATGAAAATCTTTTTGGAAAACGGATTGTGCGCCAGTATCAACACAGATGATCCCGGCATTAGCGGGATTGATTTGAGATATGAATACGAAGTAGCAGCACCAAAAGCCGGTTTATTACAAGGACAGATTCGTCAGGCACAGCTGAATGCAGTGGAAAGTGCTTTTTTGACACCGAAAGAGAAACAGAATTTGGTGAAAAAGAAAGCTTTGAGCGATTAAGCTGTTGAGCTGTTCAGGTTTACGAATTCAGTGACATGTGACTCATCCTGAAATAGAAGTACAGTTTTTATCCAAAAAATTTGCTGATTGAATGCGTAGGGGCGGGTTCCGAACCCGTCCGTACGATTGTGTTGATAAATTCACTCACAATTAAATTAATTGGATAATTTCTCACAATACCTTGTTTTTGGATTAATTAATTAAGCTATGCTTGACCTGTGAATTTGAGTATGATATCTTATTATCAGATTCTTTTCTGAGGGTGATTCCAATGCAGGTAAAAAATAATGATAATGTTGGCGAACGATTGCGCAAACGCCGTAAGGAATTACGATTAACCTTAAAGGAAGTAGCTGAATCAACGCATCTTACTTCTTCTTTTTTAAGTCAGGTTGAAAATAATAAGGTCAACCTATCATTGAATTCATTGCATCTAATTGCGGATGCATTGGATGTGCCGGTTACTTACTTCATGGCTGATGAAAACCTGCAGGCATTCCAAACAACTCAAAAAGAACACACTACACATTTTCAATATAACCCAGTGGTAAACAAGGATCGCCGATCCAAGCTGGTTCTGCCAGTGTCCGGGGTGGAACTGGAACTATTGGTACCCAGTCTGGGGCGAAAGATGGTCTCTTTCAAAGGCAGGCTGGAACCCGGCATGGAGAATGTTGCCTCCCGCTTGCGCGAACCAACAGAGGAGATCATTTATGTATTAACCGGGACGCTGTTGGTTGATCTGGATGAGGGGGAATACCGGTTGAATAGTGATGAGAGCATCTACTTCGAGGGACAGCACCTGATCCGTCTGGTGAATGTTGCTGGCATTGAAACCACCTGGGTTTCGGTTATCACGCCAGCCGTATTCTAAATCCAACCAAATTTGATATAAAAGTTAATTTATAATTAAATAATTAATTTAAAACCATTATTAATTAATATTTACTTGACTTTTTGATGAAAAATGCTATGATGGAATTGATTTTTCCTCCATTTCATATCTTTATTCTTAAAAATATCAGATAGATAGTCCATAAAGGAGATTACGTAATGGATATAAGTTCTGAGTTGTACTTAAAAATGTATCGCGATATGTTGCGGGTGCGAAAGTTTGAGCAAGCCTTGGAGCGAGAGTTCAAGCTGGGGAATGTACCGGGCATGTTGCACACCGGTATCGGGCAGGAAGCGACCATGACAGCAGTTGCCCATTCCCTGCGTACCAAAGATGGGCTCTTTCCAGATCACCGCAGCCATGGTCTGTTATTTCTGAAGGGCACCCCTGGTGAACGCATCATGGCGGAATTATTTGGAAAGGCGACCGGGGTTTGTTCTGGCAAGGGTGGCTCCTTACACTCGGCAGATAAATCAGTGAATAATTTTGGCGATAATGCGGTTGAAGGATCTTTCATGGTGACAGCATTGGGTGTGGCATTGGGCTGGCAGATGCAGGGTAGTGACGCATTGGCGGCGGTCATGCTGGGGGATGGAACAGCCGGAGAAGGCGCCTGGCATGAGAGTCTTAACCTGGCTGCTGCCTGGAAGCTCCCGGTGCTGTATTGCTGTGTCAACAATGGTTATGCCATCTCTACCCCGGTTGGAAAAAGCCATGCCACCGGTGACCTGTATAAATTTGCCGCAGCTTATGACATGCCTTCTGTTCAGGTAGATGGCAATAATCTTCTGGCTGCTTATGATGCCACACAAAAAGCTGTCGATCATATCCGGGCTGGAAATGGACCGTATTTCATTGAATATTTGACCTGGCGCTGGCAGGGTCTCTTTATGGGTGAGTTTCGTGATAAAGAAGAGGTGCGGTATTGGAAAGAGGAGCATGAACCGATCAAACTGGCTGGTGAGGATATGATGCAAAAAGGAATTGTCACCATTGAACTGTTGGCACAAATTGAAAATGAGGTCCAGGAAGAAATCGAGAGTTGGGTGACTTTTGCCAAAGAGAGTCCGGATCCTGATCCGGCTAAAGCTACAGAGAACGTATATATTGGATGGGAGGTAGCGTCACGATGAGCAAAATGAGCATGGTGCAGGCGCTGAATAATGCGCTGGATATTATGATGGCAGAAAACGAAAAAGTATATTGCCTGGGGGAAGATATTGGCTGGATGGGTGGCGATTTTGGGGTTACGCGTGGATTATTTGATAAATACGGACCTGAAAGGATGCGTGACACCCCACTTTCCGAATCAGCCATCATTGGGGCGGCTGTCGGTTCAGCGATGGTAGGTATGCGTCCGGTGGCTGAAATTATGTTTGCTGATTTTATGGGGGTATGCTATGACCAGTTGGTGAATAATGCTGCCAAAGTGCATTATATGTTTGATGGACAATATAAAGCACCCATCGTGGTGCGCACCGCCTGCGGTGGTGGCTTTGGCGGCGGACCACATCACTCGCAGATGATAGAAGGCTGGTTTTTGAATGTCCCTGGATTGGTGATTGTGGCACCTTCCACGCCGGAAGACGCCAAAGGTCTTTTGATTGCCAGTATTGAGGATGATAACCCCATTCTATTTTTGGAGCATAAGGCGCTGTATCGTAAAAAGTCTGAAGTACCGGATGGAAAGTATGTCACCCCACTGCGTAAGGCGAAGATTGCCAGACAAGGCAGTGATGTAACTATTGTGGCGGACACCTGGATGGTGCATAAATCACTGGCAGCAGCCGAAGCGTTGGCTGGTGAGGGAATTTCAGCAGAAGTGATTGACCTGCGTACCCTACGACCGTGGGATCAGGAAACTGTACTGGATTCCGTACGAAAAACCGGACGGGTTGTTGTGGTGAGTGAGTCTCCAGGGTTGGGCGGGTTATCAGCGGATGTAAGCGCTGTGATCGCAGAGCAGGCTTTTGACGATCTCAAAGCTGCAGTAAAACGGGTGACAGCGCTGGATACGCCGATCCCATTTTCAGTCAAACTGGAAAAAATTATCCTGCCAGGAGAGGAGGATATCATCCGGGCAGTGCAACAGGTATATAAACAATCTTAGGAGGAAGCGATGAGTGTGGTGGAAGTGAAATTACCCAAATGGGGACTGACGATGGAAGAAGGTTCGATATCGGAGTGGCTGGTTTCTGTGGGTGAGACCGTGGACGCTGGCCAGGTGCTGGCAAATTTGGAAACGGAAAAGGTGACTACAACTTTAGAATCACCTGTTACGGGTGTGGTGCACAGTATTGATGTCCCGGTGGGCGAGGATGTAGAAGTCGGGACTGTGTTGTGTACGATAGCTGATCGCTCATAGCTGATGGCTGATAGAAAAAGACTATAAGCTGATACTCACAGGGGCTTGATAAAGTTGACAGCCAAAAGTTGACAAGAGAAAAGAAAGGAGAGTTGGAATGCTGGATAAACAAGCTTTCGCAGAGAAGGGTGTGTTGGTGACGGGGGCTTCGCGCGGGATTGGGAGAGCGACAGCAGTGGCGTTTGCACAGCATGGTGCGAGTGTATTGATCAACTACCGGGCAGATGAAGTTGGTGCACGGGAAACCCTGGAAAAGATTCAGCACGCTGGTGGTACCGGGTATATCGTTCAGGCAGATGTGGCTGACCCAGAAGCTGTGAGGCAAATGGTCTCACAAGCTGAAGATCTTGTTCCAACCATTGATGTATTGGTTAATAACGCGGCTGCCTTCAACCGATCTTCTTTTCTGGATGTCAGTCTGGAGGATTTTGATGCTTCTTTCAACACCAATGTGCGAGGTGTCTATTATCTCAGTCAGCTGGTGGCACGAGGGATGGTGGAACGTAAACAGGGTAGCATTATCCATATCAGCTCGATCTTGGCGAGGTTGAGTGTACCGAAGCGTAGTGTTTACAGCGCGACCAAGGGTGCCATCGAGTCGTTGACAAAAGCGATGGCGCTGGATCTGGTTGATTATGGTGTGCGAGTCAATGCGATCGCACCAGGTTTGATCAGTACAGAAGCGATGACTGCTGGGTTTGGTTCGGAGAAAATGCTTGCAGAAATGGCGTCACATATCCCTGGTGGAAAATTTGGAGATCCTATGGATATTGCCAATGCAGTTATGTTTCTGGCTTCTGATCTGGCGGGATATATTACCGGTGTGGTGTTACCAGTGGATATGGGTCTGTCGGTCAAAGAAGCGGGGCCAGTCTAGCCGGTACCCAAAGGGCATAATATAGCTCGTAGGTGTTCGTTGGGAGGAAAAAAGAAAAATGTTAAGTCTTAATCAAGAAGCTATGAAAATAATCAGGAAGATCCTGGCAGCCCCAGAAGCGATTGGAGCTCTGGTTGAGCAGCTACCCTGTGGCAGCACGGTGATTGATTTGGGGCTTAAGGCTCGAGGTGGGTGGACAGCCGGAAAATATTACACGTTGGTCACATTAGGTGGTCTGGGTGAAGTCACGTATGAAAATTTTCCCCTGGGTGGATACGATCTGGCAGCCGTACGTGTGATGCTCGATCATCCGCTGGAAGCCTGTTTTGGATCGCAAATTGCTGGATGGCGGATTGTGGAAAGACCCAATGCACCGATTGGGGCTGGTCCAGCACGGGCATTGAATAAAATGCCTGATAAATACTTGAAGATTTACCCTTATCGGGATCAATCCCAACAAGCTGTGCTGGCAATTCAGACGGGACAACCCATCCTGGATGAGGATGCGATTGCGATTGCTGCTGCCTGCAATGTCGCCCCGCAGGACGTTTATATTCTGATGGCTGCAAGTACCAGTCTGGCATGTGCGGTCCAGGTTTCAGCAAGAATCATTGAGCAGTCCTTACATCGCCTGGAAGAGGAAGGATTTGACGTGCAAACCGTAGTGCATGCGCACGGCTATTGTGTGATTCCCCCGCTGTGTGATGATGAGATGACGTCCTTTGGGCGTATCAATGATGCGCTCTTATACGGTGGTGTAGCAAACATTGCGGTGCGAACCAGTGACGAAACCATCGAAAAAATCATTGGACGGGTCACCTCCACTGCGTCACCGACCTATGGTCGCTTGTTTGCTGATATCTACGAAGAAGCCGGTCGCGATTTCTTCAATACCCCCCTGGAATTGAACTCCCCGGCAGGGGTGCAAATTAACAATCTGACCACTGGCAGGATGTTTCGCGCCGGGAAGGTGGATGAGGAATTATTAATGCGGTCGTTCTTCGGGTAGGAGGACACCCAGAGGTGGAATATGCAATAGTTGCGGACAAGCCGAAATCCTACTGATCTTCCATCCAGACACAGCGAACACCGGTAAAGCTTAATCCGACAGATGGATCAGCTTTTGCTCTGAATGAAGAACGAATACCGTCATTGTTATCATTCCATGAACCTCCACGGAGAACTTTCATTTCGCCATCCAATGGTCCCTGTGGATTGTTCCATTCAGTCTGACTTGCATAATAATCTTCAGCATACCAGTCTAGCACCCATTCAGCAACATTCCCAGCCATATCCAACACGCCATATGGGCTCATCCAGGTTGGATAACTTCCAATGGCGACCGTTTTTTCACCAATATTTTTATTAAAATTTGTATTGAATACTGTTGGTTCTTCGTTTCCCCATGGGTAAATTCTTGTATCATTGTTGCGGGCTGCTTTTTCCCATTGTGCCTCTGTAGGTAATCTTCGTCCTGCCCATTGGCAATATTCTTTGGCTTTATTCCAACTCAAATAGACCACCGGGTGTTTTGAAAAATCAGGCAAATTTGGATCATTGTAATAAGTGGATGTACAACTACCCGCCTGTACACACTGTGCGAATTGTTCGTTTGTGACTTCATATTTATCAATCCAAAAACCATCCAGGTACACCTCATGAGGTGGTTTTTCATTTATCTGAGCATATATGCCGCCATTCCCCATTAAGAAAGTACCAGCTGGGATATAGATCATTTCCATGCCATCCACTTCGCTGATGCGTACGGTATCGAGCTCTGATATTTCTGAATTTGTTGTGTTGGTATCAGGCATAACATCTTCCATACTACCCGTAGACACCGAATTTGTTTGTTCATCGACAGTTGTGGATGTATTTGGTTTTGTGATCTGAATAATCACCAGAACAACTACAGCCGTTATGATCAGCACACCAAATCCGATAAGAGCTTTTAATCTTGATTTTGTTTTCCGTTTGCTGGGTCGAGCCGACTCATTCATAGAAGATGATTCCTGCTTAACCTGAGATATATCCATGGGGGGAAAATCAATCTGAGTGGCAATTGCAGATTCACTTAATTTTTCATCGGACTCTACAGTGCTATCTTTCTTCATTGAAGATGGTTGTTCAATTTTTTCAAGGTCATCCACATTTTGAGTCTGTTCTTCAGGGACTTCATAGAATGTGTTCACATCTTCGTGATTACTTTTGGAGATTGGTTGGGTTTTACGAACCGCTGTCTGGTCGGAGGTTTCCTGCTCTGGAATAGCCAGACGAGCGAGTGTTTTCGCTAATAATTGCATACTATCGAATCGATTTTGAGGATCTTTACTAAGCATTTTGACCAATACCAGTTTTACCTCCTCCGGTAACTCTGGGATATAAAGTCTTGGATCCGGTAGAGCTTCGGTAGCTTGTTTCAACATCACAGCGATGGGAGTATCAGCGCTGAATGGTTTTTTACCAGTTATCAACTCGAAAAAAATCACTCCCAAAGCATATTGGTCACTGCTGGGTTCTGCTTTCCCGTGCCATTGTTCTGGTGCCATATACTCTGGGGTGCCCAATCCCATTCCAGTACCAGTTAAAGTGTTGCTGTCCACCTCCTCGAGTACTTTTGCAATCCCAAAGTCAGTAAGGACCGGTTCACCCGATTCGGTAATTAGAATGTTAGATGGTTTTACATCGCGATGAATGATCTTGTGGTCGTGAGCATAAGCCAATGCCCGAGCAATAGGTGCAAGAATTTGCGAGGCTATCGAATAGTGGATGGGTTGATCAAACTTTTCCTTCAAAGTACCAGAAGGAATGAATGGCATTACCAGGTAAGGAGCGCGTTCATGACTTCCGTAATCAATCACTCCCACGATGTTCGGATGATTTAATTTAGCCAGTGCTTTGGCTTCATTTTCAAAGCGCTTTAGTATATTATCCAGAATCGATGGGGGAAAAGCATCGCGGCGGATTACTTTGATTGCTACTTTGCGTTCCAAACGCACATCAAAGGCAGTGTAGACCGTTGCCATCCCACCCTGGCCCAACTGTTCCAGGATGTGATAATGAGAAACAGTTTGTCCGATTAAAGCTGACAATTTTTACCCTTTCTCTATGAATATTCTAATTATACAGATTGATAGGAGAATTGAAAGAGAAAATAGAAGGAATGCAAATAATGGGATCTGAGGCAGAGATAATGAAAGGATTTATATGTGATTTGATTCGATCTAGCCGCAATACGATATAATCATCCCCATGTTAACTTATACCCAACCCATCGATGAACTGATTCAACAGCGATTCTCCTGCCGGAAGTACAACAAGGAACCGATTCCTGAAGAGATGCAGGAAAAACTGCGTTCAGTAATGATAGAGCTGGATAGCGGTCCATTTGGGACGCGAATGCGCTTTAATCTGATTACAGCGGAAGACCAGGATGGCAAAGCTTTACGCGGATTGGGCACGTATGGGTTCATTCAGGGGGCGAGTGGTTTTGTGGTGGGGGCATTGGGCTCTGGTCAAAAAAATCTGGAAGAGTATGGCTATCGTATGGAGCAGATTGTACTGGCAGCCACCGATCTGGGTCTGGGTACTTGCTGGTTAGGCGGAACTTTTACCAAAAGCACTTTTGCCCGTAGAATCAGTCTTCAAGAAAAGGAAAGCATGCCAGCTATTCTGGCAATCGGGTTGATCGCTGATGAAGCCGAGGCGCGTCAGGGTGCCATTCGGCAACAAGTGTCTGGACATAAACGAATTCCCTGGGAGGAACTCTTTTTTGATCGTTTATGGGGGACTTCATTATCACCTGAAGCTGCTGGAGAATACGCCACTGCATTGGAGATGGTTCGGCTGGGTCCCTCGGCATCGAATAAACAACCCTGGCGGATTGTACGAACAGAGGGTTTTTTCCATTTCTTTATACAGCGTACAAAAGGTTATCGCAATTTAATGACCCGGCTGGTGCAGATCGACGATATGCAGCGTCTGGATATAGGCATTGCGATGTGTCATTTTGAGTTGACGGCTCGTGAATTGGATTTACAGGGCAAATGGGGGATTGTGAAACATGAACTCGATTTACCAAATGATCAGATTGAATATATTATAAGTTGGGTCTTGACAAGCTAGAACAATAATTCTATAATATATGGACTAAAGGTTCGGGACTCAAGGCTCAAGAACTCAAGAACTTTTCTCGCTTGCACTTAAATAATTTGATATAAAATTAATCTCACAGACAATTTTATTATTGTTGTTAACTATCAGCTTTAGGCTGTTAGCAAAATTAGACCAATCAGAAACTTTAGACCAATGGAGGAATTATGTATCAAAAAGTAACAATCGTAGGAAATTTAGGTAGAGATCCAGAAATGCGCTTTACCCCATCCGGACAGGCTGTAACATCATTTCCTGTTGCGACAAATCGCTCCTATACCGGTTCAGATGGCCAACGTGTCAAAGAAACCGTCTGGTTCCGTGTTTCCGCATGGGGCAAACAAGCAGAGAACTGCAATAATTTCCTGCATAAAGGCAGCAAAGTCCTGATCGAAGGCCGCTTAATGGCTGATCCCGCAACCGGTGGTCCTCGTGTCTTCAACCGCCAGGACGGAACTGCAGGCGCCAGTTTTGAACTGACCGCCATGACCGTGCAATTTCTGGATAGTCGCGCAGAGAGTGAACAGGCTGGCACTGATGATATGGGGACACTGAGTGACGATGAAATTCCCTTCTAAAGCAGCCATCGAATGACAGAACAAAAACAACCAAAACCCGGCATCCCACCCTTGCGGATGCCGGAAGGTTTACAAAGTAAATATAGCAATATGGCGCGCATCTCGCATACCCCATCTGAGATGATTTTCGATTTTGCCACGATGCTGCCGGGTATCCATCCGGAAGTGGTGGCACGTGTACTGATGTCGCCCATGGGAGCCAAAATGTTCTTGCAGGCATTGACTGAGAATGTTGCCCGATATGAAGCCAACTTTGGTCCGATTAAGCTACCGGTTGGGACGACCGACCTGGCGAGCTCTCTCTTTCGCAACATCCAGCCGCCTGACAAAAACAATCCCCCTGAACCACCGGAGAATGATACCCCTCCCGACTCCGAACCCCCTGAAAGTGAATCATAATGGATCTCTTTTCACAATTATCCGATACAGTGCACAGCGCTTTTGAAGTCCGTAACCAGGCGCGCGACAAAGCCTTGATGCAGACTCGCAAGGTCATTCAACACGCAGCGCATGCCATCCGGGCAATCCACCGTCTGGATGTAGATCTGGCAGATGGCTTCCTTAATGACGCGCGCCTGCTGGTAGATCAGCTACGGCGCGATCTGGGTGAGCACCCTGATCTATTCTATGCGGGTTATACCCAGGATGCACTCAAAGAGTATGTGGAAGCCTGTGTCACCTGTGCGCTCATCCGTGGGCAGGAATTGCCGCTCCCGGAAGAAATCGAAGTGGAGCCAGCGGTGTACCTGAACGGCCTGGCTGAGGTGGTTGGTGAACTACGCCGGCGCTGCCTGGATGTGATGCGTCAGGGTTATTCACCCGAGGTGGAACGTCTGCTGTCGTTGATGGATGAGATTTATGCTTTATTAATCACCATTGACTATCCGGATGCCTTAACCAATGGATTACGTCGTCAGACGGATCTGGCACGCGGAATCGTGGAGCGTACGCGTGGCGATGTGACTATTAGCCTGCGGGAACAGCGACTCTCGCAATCCATGAAGGAGCTGGCGGTGCTGTTGAAGACCGAAAGCCTGAACGACGACGATATCTTACCGGAGATTGAGGAAGAGGATTGAGAAAACGCACCATACGTGCGTCTGAGATCGGTACCTATCTATATTGCAAACGAGCCTGGTGGTATCAATCCCAGGGTGTTGAATCATCCAACCAGCAGGAGATGTCTGGTGGAACTGCCTATCACCATGCACACGGGAAGAATGTTCTCAAGGGTATGGTTTTGCGTGTGTTTGCCTGGTTGGTACTGGCAGCAGCATTGGTATTACTGGCAGTCTGGCTAACCGGGAAATGGTTGGGTTGATATGGAAGGAATCCTCGCGCTTGTTTTATTTTTGGTGGCGTTTGTGCTCTTCTGGCGCAGCCGCTGGGTACGTCAGAAGTCGGGATTACCTCCCGGTAGAATCGTGTATTCCGACCCAAAGCTGTGGGGGAAGACCGAGAAACCTTTCTACGATGTCGAGACACAGCTGACTGGAAAACCGGATTATTTGATCAATCAGGGAATGACCCTCATCCCGGTGGAGGTTAAAAGCCATTATGCTCCGGCAGAACCATATGACAGCCACGTTTATCAGTTGATGGCTTACTGTTACTTGGTGGAGCATGCTACAGGTCAAAGGCCACCCCATGGGATCCTGCAGTATCGTAATCGCACCTTTGCCATCGATTACGGCAATGAGCAGGAAACTGCCCTGCTGGAATTGCTGGAGCAGATGCGCGCCGATGATAAAGCTAAAGATTGCCCACGTTCACACGCGGAAGCGATTCGTTGCCTGCGCTGTGGTTTCAACCATGTCTGTGATCAGAAGCTTTAACTTTTTCTGGCGTGTAGAACCTCCCGTTTGACCTCTTTTGACCTATCCCATTAAACTAGAGAACAGATCGATCACTCTGAAATGGAGGAAATTGTATGCAGATCAAAGCAAGAACCGAGGTTGCAATTATTGGGGCGGGTCCGACCGGTGTGGAACTGGCGGTGGCGCTTACCCAGGCTGGCATCCCCTTTCTACTGTTCGAAGCCGGGCAGATCGGACAAACCATTGCCTGGTGGCCAAAACATACCCGTTTTTTCAGCACATCCGAACGTATTGCCATACCAGGTTTGCCATTGACAATCTTTGACCAACAACATCCCACCAATGATGACTACCTGGCTTACCTGCGCGGCGTGGTGCAACAGTTTGGTATACAGGTGCATGCTTACGAGCCGGTTTTGGATGTGCAACGCTTATCGGATGGTGATTTTATGTTGATCACCGAGACGAAGGGCATGAGGCAGTATTACCAGGCAGCGTTTGTGGTACTGGCGACGGGTGGCATGGCAGAACCACGTATGCTGAATATTCCGGGTGAAGATCTGCCACATGTCAGCCATTACCTGAACGACCCACATGACTATTTTCAACAGGAATTACTGGTAGTCGGTGGACGTAACTCGGCAGTCGAATATGCACTGCGTTGCTGGCGGGTTGGAGCGAAGGTGACACTCAGTTACCATAAGCCAGAATTACCGAAAACTTCCATTAAACCGGCTTTGCTACAGGATCTTGAAACAGTTGTGCGTGAAGGCAAATTACGCTTCCTTCCAGGCACGGTCCCGGTTGAGATCACCATGCAGGAGGTGCTGCTGGCAGCCTCAGATGAGCATGGCAACCCACTGGCTGGTGAGATAACGCGTTTACCTTTTGACTTCGTGTTGCTGTGTACAGGTTACCAGGCAGATATGACGCTCTTCAGTCAATTGGGTGTCGATTTAATGGGAAACGAAAATATCCCACGGTATGATCCTGAAACGATGGAGAGCAATGTGTCCGGTGTGTTCGTGCTTGGTACAGCTGCTGGCGGCACGCAAAGCAAGTTCATGCATTTTATCGAGACTTCGCATGCGCATGTTCCTAAAATTCTGGCAGCAATTCAAAATCGCCTGGCAGGAGCCGGGGTGTGATTCGTCGAAGACTTAGGTCGCACTGGTATAATTAATGATTATGATTATGAACCCTCCCCGTAGATTTGCAGTTGCCACACATCCCTCTCAACCCCAGGTTGCTGAAGGAGCCCGGGAATTGGTGGAACAATTGAAAGCATTGGGTGCTACTCAGGCATCTGCTTATACCATCTACGAACCCGAGCTCAAACAACTTGTTCAACAAAGAGAGATTGATGTCTTAATTGCGCTAGGGGGCGATGGTACCATGCTGCGTGCAGGTCATCTGGTAGCACCTTTGGGTATCCCGGTGCTGGGTATCAATCGTGGTCGTTTCGGCTTCCTGATGGAAATTGGCGAATTGGAATGCGAAGATCGACTGAATCAACTTATGGGTGGTCAATATCGGCTTGAACAACGCATGATGTTGCACAGTGTCCATCGTCGCGAAGACGAAAAGCTGGGTGAGTGGCATGTCCTCAATGAGGTGGTGGTATGCAGGGGGCAGTATGTGCGCCCGATTCAGGTGAAAGCGCGCCTGGATGGCTATTTACTAGCATCCTACGTTGCGGATGGAGTCATCGCATCCACAGCAACTGGTTCAACCGCCTATGCTTTGGCAGTAGGTGGGCCGATCTTACCTCCGGAACTGCGTAATATTCTGATTGTTGCGGTTGCCCCCCATCTTTCTGTCGACCGCTCGATCATCCTTTCGGAAGGATCACACATTACCCTGGAGGTCAATACCAACCACGAAGCAGTCCTGAGTGCGGACGGACAACCACCGGTCATTCTCAAAGATGGGGATAAGGTGGATGTTTGTGCGAGCGAGCACACCATTAACTTTGTGCGTTTCCAGGATCAGGGGTATTTTTATCGTAACCTAAATAAATATATGGAACAAAATCCAATTGCAGGTGCATTGTAATGACTGAATCAAATAATAAAAAACTTTACTGCACATGGCATCCAGATCGGGAAACTTACTTGCGTTGTAACCGTTGTGACAAGCCGATGTGCATTGACTGCGCAGTGAAAACGCCTACCGGCTACCGCTGCAAGGAATGTGTGCGCGGTCAACAGAAAATCTTTGAGACCGCGATCACCCAGGACTATGTCTTTGGGATTCTGATTGCGCTGGTGTTGGGTTATATCGGTGGCCTTCTAGCAACACGTATCAGCTTCTTCGTGATCTTTGTGGCACCTTTTGCTGGTGGAATCATCGCTGAAGCGGTACGCAAGGTGATCCAGAGACGGCGTTCTAAAAGACTATTTCAGGCAGTCACAGCTGCAGCCGTACTTGGAGGTTTGATCAGCGCAGCACCTCTGTTGCTGGGTCTGCTATTCGGTTCTATCAATTTATTTGGCATCATCTGGATGTCGGTTTATCTTGTCTTAATGACCAGTGCCCTGTATTACCGCTTGGCTGGTATACAAATCCGCTAAAACTCCTATGCTGAATGAATTGCACATCACCAACTTTGCGATTATTGACCAGCTGGAATTGCGTTTTCCTGATGGGTTGGTGATATTTACCGGTGAGACCGGCGCAGGTAAATCGATCATTCTGGATGCCATTGAAGCGCTGGTGGGAGCACGGGCTGAGACAACCAGCATTCGTGAAGGTGCTGAGCGTGCCAGCCTCGAAGCTGTTTTCAAACTAAATGAGCTTAACCGGGCAACCATTACGGCTCTTCTCATAGCGGAAGATTTACTGGACGACCCAGACTATGTCACATTGGGACGCGAGATCCGGCGAGAGGGACGTACAGTAGCTCGTGTAAACGGACGTGCTGTCAATGTGGGTTTGTTACGTGAGATCGGTGCACAGCTGGTGGATATCCACGGGCAGTCAGAGCACCTCTCATTATTAAATGTAAAGAAGCATCTTTCCTTACTGGATCGCTTCGCGGTTAGCTCAGATCTGCTGGAAGATTACCAGAGCAATTACAGAACCTGGCTGGGCATCAAACGTGAATTGGATCAACTGCACAGGCTGGAACGGGATGCAGATCGCCGGATGGAATTATTATCCTTCCAGATTGAAGAGATTGACGCAGCCAAACTTATGGTGGGTGAGGAGCAGGAACTTAAGGAAGAGCGCAACCGATTGGCAAATGCTGAGAACCTGGCGGAGTATGGGCGCACTGCGCTCAGTCTACTGGATGAAGCCAGCCCGGAGATGCCGGGCATCAGCGATCTGGTGGGGCAGGTTTTACAGGCTTTGCATGGACTGACACGCATCGATAGCTCCCAGGCGAACCTGGCGGAGCAGGCAGATAGTCTGTCTGTATTGGTGAGTGAGCTCTCGCGTGATCTGCAAACCTATCTGGATCAGATTGAATACAATCCCAGGCGATTGGAAGCAGTGGAAGAGCGTTTGGAAATCTTACGAACATTGCAACGAAAATATGGTGGCAACATCGAGGCGGTTCTGGCTTATGCCCTCAAAGGACGGGAAGAGTTGGAGCAAATCACGCATGCAACCGAACGGATAGAGGAATTGACCACGCAGGAGCAGCAGATGCGTCTGATACTGGCGGAAAAAGCACAACGATTATCAACGCAACGCAAAAAATCGGCGAGCACATTGTCTACTGCTGTTGAAAAAGAATTGATGGATTTGAGTATGGAGGGGGCACGCTTTGAGGTTAGTTTTGGAGTTCAGCCTGATCCACGGGGATTGGAGTTGGAGACGGGCGAAACAGCTCGTTTTGACGAGACGGGTATCGATCAGGTGGAGTTCCTGATCGCACCTAACCCGGGTGAAGGACTAAAACCAATGGTCAAGATCGCCTCAGGCGGTGAAACAGCCCGGTTGATGCTGGCACTCAAACGCGTATTGGCACAGGCTGACGAAGTCCCAACCCTGATATTCGATGAGATTGACCAGGGTATTGGCGGAAGAATCGGTTTTGTCGTTGGTGAGAAACTCTGGCATCTGGCGCGTGATCATCAGGTGTTGTGTGTCACCCATCTGCCACAACTGGCAGCTTTTGGCGACCAACATTTGCGGGTATCAAAGCAGGTGCAAAATGGCAGAACATTAACGCTGGTGGAGGTATTGGCAACGGAAGGACGGAGAAATGAGCTGGCACAAATGCTGGGTGCTATCAGCGAATCGCATCTGACGACTGCCGATGAAACATTACGTACAGCCAAGGTGCAAAAAGAAGCTTCTTCATCCACGTTGGATACACCCTAAATGTGATGGTAAATGACCGCTGAGAATCGATTGTCAGTACATTTGTTAGGGAAACCTCATATTATGTGGGGAGATCAGCAACTAACGATTCAGCGAAGACTGGCGCGAATTTTTATTTATTATCTGGCAAGTCATAAATCCATGGTCAGCCGCAGTGAGTTGATCGTTTTATTCTGGCCAGATGCTCCTAAATCCAGACAAAATCTACGAGATTTACTGAGTAAATTACGAGCAGAACTGCCTGATCCAGATGCAATTCAGACAGATCGTGATTATGTAGGATTGGATTATCAAAAAGTTAATTCCGATGTTCTCATTTTTGAAGATATATATGAACAACTTTCTCTGCCGTTCTTAAATATTGAAAATCGACCTGTCCCAGAAGCCATTTACCAAAAACTACTCAATGCAGTAAATATGTGGGATTCACCAACATTTTTATATGGTGTTTCGCCATATAACAGAGAGGAATTCAATGATTGGGTAACGAATAAGAATCGACAATTACGCTTCAAATGGTTGAATCTTATGATGCGGATTTCTCAACATCTGATAGCAGTTGGAGATCTGGATGGAGCACTTACCTGGCTGGAAAAGGTCAATGATCATGATGACGATTACGATTTTCCCCAGGTAATCTATAACCGCCTGGATGTGCTTTATCAATTGGGTAAGCTTTCTCAAGCCTATGAATTTGGTGTTCAATATTTGGAAGAGATTAAAACCAACTGGTTTAGTGAGTATCGCTCGCCTTTTGAGTCGCTGATGAAAAAGATAGAAAATGAACGATTTCATGCTGCGATCCGTACAAAACCTCATTCACCGGCAAAACGAGGTAATAATATCCCGTTTGTTGGCAGAGAAGACATGATTACCGAAATCCAATGGGCTTACAATCGTGGCGATATCATTGTAATATCAGGGGAAACCGGATTTGGCAAATCGCGTTTACTTTCTGAGTTCATAAATAGTCTCTCTAATCCCACACCAGTATATTCTATGGAAGCAATTTATTCTGAGCGAAAAATAGCTTTCCATCCCGTCATCGAACATTTACGCCGGACTTTAAACATGAGTGATTGGCAAAAAATTGAGAAATTTTGGGTTTCTCAACTCTCCCTACTCATGCCAGAATTACAAAACCAAATTGAATATAAATCAGAATTATTTAACCTGACCGAAAATCAGCAAATCAGTTTTTATGAAGCCTTTCGACAGATACTTTTGACACTCTCAGGAAAACAAAAGATTATAATCTGTGTGGAAAATGCACAATGGTTGGATCAGGAAACAATTGGTTTATTTTCTTACCTGACCCATAGACAGTTTTTCAGTGAAAAGGCACTTCTGGTACTGCTGTTGGGGAAGGATGAAACGAATGTGCCTGTTTTTGACTTCCTGAAGGATCCAACCTGGGTCAGTAAGGTTGCATGGATTCAGATACCACCATTAGATCTGGATGACATTTCGAATATTGCCTTCTATATTCTTCGAAAACCGCTTTCAGAACAACAGTCCCAACAGCTCAAGGACGCAACGGGTGGCAATCCACTATTTGTGATTGAAACTTTACAGATGATGATAGAAAAACCAGACCTATTAACAGAATTGTCCTGGGACCAGATTCCACTCTCAGGTGTGGTTCAGATAGTCATTCGAGAGCGATTGGGGCATCTTTCAAAGAATGCCCGGCAAGTTTTGGATTGTGCTGCCATTGTGGGATCAATGTTCAGTTTTGAATATGTTGAAGCAATGGGGGACCTTCAGGAAACAGCGTTGGTATCGGCAATCGATGAATTAATCGAAAAAGACATCATAGTAATAGATTCACAACTTCACCAACCATTGCGTTATAAATTCAATCAGACATTCATCCGCAATGTGGTTTTGCAAGGACTCAGCCAAACACATAAGCAGATTCTCCACAAACATCTGGCAGATCACTTGCTAACAAGGAGCGAAGTAAAGAAAACAGCGGATGAGCTGGCAGATATTGGTAACCATTTAAGTCAGGCTGGAAAAGTTGAACAGGCATTTCAATTCTGGATTGAAGCAGCGGAGTTATTTAATAATAGGGATAGTAATCAAAAAGCTAACAATGCTTACGAACAGGCATATCTTCTTTCGCAAAATCACACCTTTGATATTAATGATGAACAACTGTATAAATTATGGGTGGGTTGGGGTGAATTAGCATACAAAATGAATGATCTTAAATCAGCGACAGCGTATTATCATCATGCGGTTGAAGAGGGTTTATACCGTAATTCTGCATTGTTAATAGGGAGTGGTTTGAGTGGTGAAGGTTATTTGTATCTGATGCGCGGGTTGCCTGATCAGGCAAATCAATATCTGGAACGTGCGGCTGAATATTTGAAGGAATATGTTTCAGAATATATTCGCAATAGTATTCGTATTATGCTCACACATCTATATCATTTTGACTTACAAGCCAGTATCAACGAATATGAATCCATTGCCTGGCTGGAGAATCAAATGAAAACAGATAAAGACCAGTTGATATTTGCCAGTCTTCAGAGCACGATAGCCTTGACTTACGTGTTATCTGGAAAAATTATTGAAGCAGAAATAGAAGCCAAAAAATCCATTCAAACGGCTATAAAGTTGAATAACCCAACTTTGCGTATTGAAAACGAATTTTCGCTTGGACTTGGATATTATTATCAAGGTTCATATAAAAAGTCTTTGGAAAAATTTGGTCTGGTTATGCAAATTGCAGAATCCAACTATTATTGGCGCTTTGTTTTAGAATCACTATCGGTGATCAATCGCGTGTATTTAGCGTTAGGAAAAACCTATCAATGTTTGGAAAATATTCAGAATGGATATACACTGGCAAAGGTATATCAGTATACAAGCATGAATAGCATTTTGATGAATTCGGAAGGAAGATTGTATCTCGCTTTTGGTAAATATGATAAAGCAATAAGCTTATTTGAGGAATCCATCAAATTCAGTAATAATAAGCGCAATGAACTGCTCAATAAATCGTGGATTGGTTTCTCTAAAACCTTAATGGGTGAAGTTGAAACTGGTGTGAAAATATTACAGCAGGTAGTGGAGGATGAGGAAACTCAGCCATTAGTCCAACTACAATTAGAATCCAAAGCACGGCTTGGATTGGCTCTGTATTTACAAGGGGATGTTCAGGCTTCGCTCACTTTACTGCGAGAGGTTACAGATCAATCTCTGGAATATGGATTTGCAGGTGCCGGTACTGCATACGCCTATGTACAGGCACAGGCTGCCTTGCGCAAGCTCGAATCAGAATTTGCAGGAGAGATGGCGGACTTCATCATGCAGAAAGCCAAACAGGAGAAGTCACCCTGGCTGGAATGGCATGCCCTGGAGATTATGATTGCAGCAGATAATTTAGTGGGAAAATCATGCGAGAAATATCTCCAACAAAAACAATCTATTATCAGAAACTTGAATCAATCGAAACCTCAAAATCTGGATTTATCTCTTGATTCGAAATCCCCACCACTATTTGCTCTGGTGTAGACAAAATAAATATTTTTTTGGTAAAATTTGTCTACGCCTTGTCAATGGCAGCGGCGTATAAATAGAGTATCATTTGCGTTGCAGAAATGGGCTTGAGTAGAAGGGGTCTCAGCCGCAGAAAGAGGTCGGTAGTGTTCAGGGGAATTCACTATCGACCTGTTTTTTAATCACCTTTCAGAAAAGAGATGGTAACACCTTCACCACCTTCGCGTTCAACACCACTCTCCCAATGATCAACATACTGGTTCTTGCTGAGTGCATCACGTACAACCTGACGTAGTTTACCGGTGCCTTTGCCATGGATGATGCGCACAAAGGGCATGCCGGAAAGATAGGCAGATTCAATAAAATTGGATAGTCCAGTCAGTGCTTCCTCAGCCAATTGACCTCGTAAATCCAGTTCCATGCCTGGGGAAGGATGGAGAATGGATGTTGGCTGGCTGGGGCTCTCGTCCATATTCTGGAGGGCTTTGCGCACGCTGGAACGCATTTTTGGTTTCCCTTCATCTGCAGCTTGTTTGTGGACATTTCCAGGACGCTGAACATCGTGAGCAGCAGCGCGAACACGCAAATTTCCGATCTGCACTTCAAGCTCATCAGCAGAAATGGCAGTAATGACTGCCTGCATTCCCAGAGAGCGAACCAAAACTTTCTCCCCCAGGCGCAAAGGTTGCTCATCCAGGGTGGGAGATCCGCTTTTCCGCACGGGTGGCAGGTTAACTTCCTCTTGAATATCGCTCACCTTCTCTTCGATGCTCTTCAAGGCATCCAGTGGCTGACGGGCACGAGCCAGTTCTTTGCGCAAGTCGAGTAATTCGCGTTGTAATTTCTCTACTTCATCTTCCGCTGCTTGTCGGGCTTGATCCAGAATAGAAAGACGCTCATCCTCTATTTCTTCAAGGCGCTGGTTCAATTGGCGTTCCAATCGACGGGCTTCACTGCGGGAGATTTCAGCTTTACGGCGTTCTTTCCGGGAGATGCTGCGCTGACGATGAATCTCATTTAATAAATCTTCTGCTTTCAGCTCGGTCGGGTCGACCATGCTACGGGCATCTTCAATAATTTCTTTGGATAATCCCAGGCGCTCACTGATCGCCAGGGCATTGGATCGACCGGGAAGACCGATCATCAGGTTATAGGTGGGGCGTAAAGTGCGCAGATCAAATTCCATGCTGGCATTGATCAATCCAGGCGTGTTATGTGCGAATGCTTTCAATTCAGGGTAATGTGTGGCGATCAGACAGGTAATGCGGCGTTTGACCAGATAGGAAAGCATTGCACGTGCCAGGGCTGACCCTTCCTGAGGATCGGTGCCGGATCCGAGTTCATCCAGCAGTACCAGGCTTCGCGAATTTGCACGTTTGAAAATGCGGGTAATGTTGGTGATGTGTCCTGAAAAGGTGGATAGAGATTGCTCAATCGACTGTTCATCGCCAATATCGGCAAAGATATCCTGAAAGACGCATAGGCTGGATCCGGATTGTGTCGGAATATGCATGCCCGATTGAGCCATCAATGCCAGTAAGCCAATTGTTTTCAGGCTGACTGTTTTACCGCCTGTGTTAGGCCCGGTAATCACCACCCCGAAGGTATGCTGGTCAAGCTCTACATCGATCGGCACTACGTTTTTGGGATCCAGCAAGGGATGCCTAGCGTGACGCAAAGCAATGGTACTGCCGGGATGGTCTTCATCGCGGGGAATAAAATCCACCAGTACTGGTTCGGCCGCGTCCAGATCTTCGGCGTATTTCGCCATCATTAATCCCAAATCGAAGCGGGACAATGCATCTACAATGTTACGAATCTGGACCACTTCTGCCCCGATCATGTCGCTGAGTTCGAGTAGTATTCGACGGATCTCATCCCGTTCCGCCAGCTGGAGTTCATGCCAGCGGTTGTTGAGTTCCACAGTGACCAGTGGTTCTACAAAGAGGGTGGCACCCGATGCCGATTGATCGTGGATGATGGCATTGATGCGGCCTTTAAATTCAGAGCGCAGGGGAATGACATAGCGGCCGTTGCGCTGGGTGATGAGTGTTTCCTGCAACATCTTGCTCTTGTGTGGATCGGCAATGATCTGGTTCAGTTTGGAAAGCAATCGATCATGAGCAACTTTTATCTCGCTGCGAATAGAGGCTAATTTTTGAGATGCATTATCCAGCACTTCACCCCGCTCAGAAATGACTCGTGAGATGGCTTCGATGATTCCGGGTGGTGGGGGAAGCTCCTGGCCTAATTGGCCCAGTAATGGTAATGTTTCTGCCTGTTCCAGCAAGGTGCGGCTCAGGTCACGGGCAGCAGCCAACGTGTAACGGATGCTGAGTAATTCGGAGGGCTCTAACATGCCATGTTGGGCGGCGCGGTTCGCCAGGGGGCGCACATCGCGGCTGCCACCAATGGTAATATCTGCTTCGGTGCATAATAGATGACGGGTTTCGGTGGTGAACGCCTGACGTTCCCTGGCAGCTTGCAGTTCATTGCTGGGATGGATATTACGAGCTAGTTCTGCCGAAGCACTGAAAGCAGCATAAGAACTTAATTTCTCGAGTACTTTTTCAAATTCAAGGGTGTGAAGCGTTTTTACGTCCATCATATCGATGCGAGTGTACCATAAAACAGGATCAATCCAAACAGTTAAAAGGAAAAACTGATCCAATGGCGGGGAAAATCACTGGTCAATTAGCAGATGGATGTGAAGTGATGAATGCAGCTACGGGAGTGCTTTTAATAACATGATTTTGAATCTGAATTTTGCTAGAATGAAATCACAACTAACAATAATATCAAGCTACCTGAAATTATCAAAAAAGGCAGAAGAAAATGACACCTACGGTACAGGATCGGATTGATCCCTTAACCACAAAAGGTACCTTGAAAGAGGAACTGGGGGACGGCGTTGTACGTTGCACTGCCTGTGCGCATCGTTGCCTGATAAAACCGGGACGGCGTGGCATTTGTCAGGTGCGCTTTAATAAAGAAGGAGAGCTGCGGGTTCCGTGGGGTTACGTAGCTGCTTTACAGATTGACCCGGTGGAGAAAAAACCCTTCTCGCATTTTTATCCCAGCTCGGATGCGCTCTCATTTGGGATGCTCGGTTGTGATTTTCACTGCGATTATTGCCAGAACTGGTTGACTTCGCAAACCCTTAGAGATCCAAAGGCAGATATTGGCGCACAATATATTCGCGAAATTACAGCAGAAAAGCTGGTGGATATTGCCTTGCAAAATAATGCTCCTATTCTGGTCTCTACTTACAATGAGCCGTTAATCACCACAGAATGGGCGTTGGAAATCTTTAAGCGGGGAAAAAAGCGGGATTGGATTGTGCCTATGTTTCGAATGGAAATGCAACTCTGGAAGCTTTGCAAATGTTGCAGCCGTACCTGGATGCATATAAGATCGATCTAAAATCCATGCAGGATAAAAATTATCGCAAACTGGGCGGGGTACTGAAAAATGTATTGGATACCATTCAGCATGCTCATCAGTTAGGTATCTGGGTAGAAGTGGTGACCCTGGTTGTGCCAGGTTTTAATGATGATCCGGAGGAGCTCTGGGATGCAGCACGGTTTCTGGCTTCCATTTCAGCGGATATTCCCTGGCATGTGACTGCTTATCATCCCGATTATCATATGCTTGACAACATTGCGACACCGGTGTCTACCCTGCAAACGGCTGCGGATATTGGTCAGGAAGCGGGATTGAATTATGTGTACGCTGGCAATATTCCGGGGCGGGTTGGATCATTAGAAAATACCTATTGCCCGCATTGTCAGGCACTTTTAGTTTCCCGCCGTGGTTTTGTCATTCGCGATTACAAAATAACAGCTAAAGGTACCTGTCCAAAATGTGGTATCAGTGTAGCCGGGCGTTGGACGGATGAGCCCGAGTCGGTACATCTGGGCGGTTGGGGATTGCCACGCCGGATATAGACTGATTGTTTGATCTCAAATTGGAAGGGAAAGAGCTCTACCTAGCTTAAAGGTTTGACCATATACAGCTCGCCTGGTTCAAATCCACGCGCCTGATAGTATTGCCGGGTGCCAATGGCGGCGATCACAGCTATTCTGGAATAGCCATTTTCTCGGGAGATACGGCTGGCTTCTTCGAGTAGCTGTTTCCCCAGGCCGATATGCTGGGCTGCCCCTTCCTTCTCAGCGCCGACTGCCAGTGATTGCCCGTAAACGTGTACTTCCCGCACCAGAGCGGCGTTGTGCAAATCTGCAAAATTCAGATCCGCACCAGGATGATTCTCCTTTGTATCCTTGGGGAGCGAAAGGCGCAAGTAGCCAGCAATTTTGCTTTCGGGCGTACGAAAATGGATGAAATGCTCTTCGGCATATGCCGCCTGGTAGATATGATCCTCCAATCGCAGATCTTCAACCTGGACCTGCTGCTTCTTAACTTCATTGCAACGGATGCAATTACATTTCTGTCCCCGGCGTGCAACTTCTGCCAGCACATCCTGACGTAGGCTGGTGCGCTTGTTGCCTTCAACTACATGATGGGAGGGGATATCGCGAATCACCCGATTAACCCGACAATACGGCTGGATCATAGGTTTAACATCCGCAATCAGGTGGATCAGATCCTCCTGGGTATAAGGCTCGTATTCGCCTTTTTGCCAGTAGGTGTAAAGCTCGGTGCCTTCCAGTAACTGCGTCGGGTAAATTTTAATCTCATCCGGGGAAAATCCATCTGTCCAGAGGCGAGAGAAATCGTCTTTATCGGATTGCAGGGTTGCGCCCAGTAGATTGGGCATCCAGTGCAGAACGATCTTAAAGCTGGCAGCCCGTAATAGGGAAGCAGCATATAACGCATCAGCAACCGTGTGACCGCGCTTGTTGAGTTTTAATACACGGTCATCCAGTGATTGAACCCCCATCTGCACCTTGGTGACGCCCAGTTTTCGTAACCAGGCAAGTTCTTTGGGATTAATTTCATCCGGGCGGGTTTCGATCACCAACCCAACATTACGGTGGGCAGCGGTTTCGTTGATACGGTGCGCTTCTTCAAGGGTTTCGCTATCAACGCCGTTCATGGCATCGAAACAGCGTTTTATAAAGTTTTCCTGATAATCCCGGCGATAAGCGCTCCAGGTGCCACCCAGGATGAGAAGCTCGATTTTATCAGTTGGGTGACCATTAGCTTCGTAAGAATCCAAACGCGATTTGACCTGCAAATAAGGGTCGAAACTATGCTGAAAAGCACGGGCAGCACCAGGTTCATCAATCAGGTAACTTTTGGGCATGCGCACATCATCCGGGCAGAAGATACATTTGCCGGGACACGGATATGGTTTGGTGAGTACGGTAACCGTCGTTACACCCGAGAGACTGCGCACCGGCTTCATGCGGATGCGTTCTACCAGGGTCGGATCAGCCTGTGCTTCTCCGCTCTCGATCTGGCGTTTGTACTCCGCAACCAGAATAGATTTGGGAATGTAACCTCCCGTAGGGATTGGATGTGAACTTACCGCGCTTGATACATTTTTTCCCTGGCGAATATCTTCCAGGATGCTGCGGGCAAGTTCCAGGCGATCAGGGGTTATCTGATAGCGTTTTGTCCATTTTTCGTAGTCTCTCATAACTTTCAAAAAAGCGATTTTTTAAGATCAATCGCAGCGTAATCCTTTTCTTTCTTGCACTGTCATCTCTGTTTGGTGTTGGTATAATCACTGCATGCAGCCAGACATTATTCAACAGCTTTTAGATATTAATTATCAATTTTACCAGACATTTGGTGGCGCTTTTGCAGCCACCCGCAGGCGTGTACAACCAGGCATACGGAAAGTGTTGGAGCTGATACCTGAACTCGGTTATTGGTTGGACCTGGGTTGTGGTTCGGGGTCATTGGCACAACTATGGGTTAAACAAGGTCGTCAGGGTGAATACCATGGGTTGGATTTTTCAGCAGTTCTGTTGCAGGAAGCACGCGATTTGATTGCTGGTGAGGAAATTGGTTCTGGATTAAAAATCCGATTTACGGAGGCTGATCTGTTATCCACGACATGGTCGGCTGAGGTTGAAAGAAAGTACTATGATGGCATCCTGTGCTTTGCAGCCATGCATCACATCCCCGCGTATGAAAAACGCTTGCAATTGGTTCGCCAGGTGCGGGAATTGCTGGCAGAAGGTGGAACATTCATTCATTCAAATTGGCAATTTCAGCATAGCCCCCGCTTGATGGCACGCGTGCAATCCTGGTCGCAGATCGGGTTGCAGGCTGAGCACCTGGAAAATGGCGATACCCTGCTAGATTGGCGTTATGCTTTGCCGGGGCAAATTGAACAGGTGGGATACCGTTATGTTCATCGATTTTCCGAGGATGAGTTTAAACGTCTGGCGCAGGAGGGTGGATTTGAAATTAAAGATAAATTTGAGTCTGATGGTGAAGGCGGACGCCTGGGGTTATACCAGATCTGGCAGGCTATCTAGCTTCCCCGCCGACGCATATGCGGTCGACAATATCCCAGAGCTGTGCCACGACCGACTGATTGTGCATTTGTTTCCGCATTGAGTCTGGCTTTCAGGTTGGCAATGTGCATATTGACAGTACGCTGAGAGAGATTTAACTTCTGGCAGATTTGCTTATGGGTTAATCCCTGTGAAAGAAGTTCCAATACATCCTGCTGGCGTGGGGTGAGTTTGATATCGATGGGAAATGAAGCGCGGGTAAGCTCCTTTGGCTCTTCCAAGCTCGCGACCACCCAATTTCCAAGTACAACAGCCCGGAGAGAAGTGCCCTGCAGACTTACGAGCAATTGAGAAGCTGGCGGTGGCGGAATCCATTTGCCATCGTTGATCTGTTCGACCAGCAGAACGGCAGGTTGATCTTCCTCAAAGGTCAGCATCGATTGATCGTTGAAAATCAGTAGAATACGTGTCATATTGTAGAATATCCGTTCTATATTATCACAGAAATAAGAAGATGAGTCAAGATTAAAAGTTTACACCGACTTTACATCCTGGATGGGTACGCTTCCTGCAACTACATTGCTTGTGGGTTGCAATAAAATGAAAAATGGAAAATTAATCTATAATAATGTAATCATATCTCTGCCTTTGGAAAGTGATTTTGGCTCCATCAAAAACATTTTCCAGAGGTGACACTTAATGGATGTTGTTAAACCATAAGCTATTCCAATCGTGAAGGACCAGTACCATGAGCACCAAGATTCTACTCGTCGACAATGATATCCCTTTACAAACCATGTTGGCAGAACACCTGCAGAAGGAGTATCGGGTCATAACAGCAAGCAATGGACAGGAGACCATGCGAAAAGCTTTCATTGAGCATCCACAATTGGTGATTGTTGAAGTGGATTTACCCGGCATGGATGGCTGGGAAGTGATTGCCCGATTACGTGAAATTTCTTCGATACCAATCATCATCCTTTCGAAGAAAACTTCAGAATCGGATAAATTACGTGGCTTTACCCTGGGGGTGGATGATTACATCACCAAGCCATTCAGTTATGCTGAATTGTTGGCGCGCATTAATGCCGTGTTAAACCGTACCCGTCGAGGGACCGGCACTCTGGAGAATATCCTGATTGTAGACGATTTGATGATTGACCTCAACCGGCGTGAGGTACGACTGGATAGTAAGCTAATAGATTTGACGCCAACGGAATTCCGGTTATTAGAAATTCTGGCGCGCCGGCATGGGAAAGCGGTTTCCGAAGATGAGTTAACGAAGCAGATGTGGGGTGAATACAGACGCGAAGGATCAACAATTTTACGACGCTATATCTGGTCTTTGAGGAGTAAGCTAGAGGAGGATCCGGCCAATCCGAAATGGATTGTGACCGTGCGCGGTTTTGGGTATATGCTGGAGTAGACTATAGGCTGAAGGAAAAAGTCGATAGTCGACAGTTGAAAGTCGAAATTGGACAGGGGAAAATTGAGAAGGAAGAAAAGGTGCATTGCACCAGAATAAATTATCCATTTGGCGGGTGACAAGAGGAGTAATTCTTGTTACCTTTGAGATAGCATTCTTCTACTAAAAAGGAACCAAAAGCATTATGTTGAAATTTCGCTATCTGTTTGACAATCGTGATTTGGCGTTGATGTTGTTAAAAAATTGGCATTATGATGCAGATTCGGAGGAGTTGTTCCAATATTTTCGGATTTCGGCGAATGCCATTTACCCTTTACGAATTGATGAAAAAATCTGTTATTTGCGTTTCAGCCCTGTTTCAGAAAAATTGAAAGTAAATGTCCATGCTGAGCTAGCGTTTATCGATTATTTGCACCGTCAGGGATATCCAGCCATGGAAGTGGTGAAGTCCCGAAGAGGAGAAGAGGTCATCAAGAAAGATACCCCCTGGGGAGAGTACTTTGCCAGTGTGTTCAAGCGTGTATCTGGAAAACAGATCAGCCAGACTGATTTTAATGATGAAATTATGTTTGCTTATGGGGCTGCATTAGCAGAATTGCATGCGCATTCAAGGAAATATGAGAATCCCAGCGTTAAGCGATGGACGCATATGGATGTGTTCGATTGGATTGGGGAAACGCTGGTCGAATTGGGTTTGGATCAAGAACCTATGCAGGAATTGGTCTTGCTAAAGCGTGAATTTGAGCAGTTACCCGTGAACCTTGATAACTATGGGTTGATCCATTTTGATTTTGAGCCGGATAACGTGTTTTATGATGAAAGCAACCAACAATGTAGCGTGATCGATTTCGACGATGCGATGTATCAGTGGTATGTCATGGATATTGTGCAGGCATTGGAAGCTATCCAGGATGAGACCGGTAAAAACGATATTATTGATATTGAAGTACAGTTTCTGGATGGCTATCGCAGCAAATTTGCGATTGATAATCAACTTTTATCCATGAAACCCCTCTTTCGAAGATTTGCAAACCTTTACCAATTCACTCGGGTGGCCAGAGCTATGCAGGAACGTTGGGAGAATGAACCGGATTGGATGGTTTCTCTGAGAGGAAAATTAATCCAGTCTTTATTGAAAGACGCGCAATTTTTTGGAAAAGAAATCAACAACTAACAGAAACCTTTGACAGGAAATCACCTATTGATAATCTCATCCATTAATGTAATCATGGTTATAAATTGGAGTTTGGACAAGGAATGAGAATATTATGGAAATACAGGATCTTGAATTCTTACGAATGACTTTTGATATTGCCAGAAAAGCACGCAATAATGGAAATCATCCATTTGGTGCTTTATTGGTGGATGAAACCGGACGTATCTTATTAGAAGCAGAAAACACAGTGGTTACCTCTCGAGATATTACCGGACATGCTGAAACCAACCTAATTCGCGCAGCTAGCCAAATCTATGATCAGGATTTTCTGGCTACATGTACGCTTTACGCAAGCACAGAACCTTGCCCGATGTGTGCTGGGGCAATTTATTGGAGCAATATTAGAAAAGTAGTTTTTGGTTTAAGCCAAGAAAGTCTTTATAGCATGGCAGAAGAAGGAAGTGAAGAAGTACTGAAATTTAATTGCCGGGATCTTTTTCTACAAAGAAGGAAGAAGATCGATGTAATAGGTCCATTGTTGGAGGATGAAGCACGAGATGTTCATCAAGGATTTTGGAGACAGCACTGAAGTAATAACAAACTTAAAAAAACCAATATGACGAATTTTTAAATTGTCTTCCACTTGCGTAAATTCATTCAAATTAATAATAAAAATGGAGTATTGTAAAAAATATGAACCGAGATGAAATAATTCTGCTAGTCGAGAGTGAATTTCTGGATACCTTCGCAAAAATGTTTGGTACCTCAAAAGAGGATTTAAAAATTTTCCCGGGATATGAAGGAGCTGCCAATCTGGTTTTTGAGTATGATCAGGACGGCATACCTATGATTCTAAGGATTTCCTTTAATCAAGAAAGAACACTTGAGCAAATACAAGCAGAACTGGATTTTATACAGTATTTGGTTGATCAAGGAGTCAGGGCATCTTTACCTGTGACATCCAAAGCTGGGAATTTAGTAGAATCAATCAATGTTAATGGGTTACCGCTTATTGCTGTTTCATTTATTAAAGGTAAAGGCATGCGGGTTCCTGACAACCAATACCGTTATCGGGAAAATATTCCAATGGAGGAATATTTTTATAATTGGGGAAAAATGCTGGGCAAAATGCATGCAGCGACAAAAAAATACCGACCGATAAATGATTTAATAAAAAGGACTGACTGGTTTGATTTACATAAGAACAGAATCAATGTCGAGACCCATTTCCCTGAGCGGTTTTCTGTTGTTCGTAAACAAATTTACTCATTATTTAGAGAGATAAAGTCACTACCTAAAGATCAAGAAGGATATGGTCTGATTCATGGTGATTTTAATGACGGAAATTTCACCGTTGATTACAGTAATGGCAACATGACTGTTTTTGATTTTGATGATTGCTCCTATTTCTGGTTTGTCTATGAACTGGCATCAGCCTGGGAAGGAGGGATAGGGAGGGTCATGTATAGAAATCTGGAAAAGCGAAAAGCTTTCATGGATCATTATATGGGGACAGTCATGCGTGGTTATGACCAGGAAAATTCGATTAGTGAGATATGGATGGAAAAGCTACCTATGTTTATTCGTTTGATCCAGGTAGAAGAATTATTGCACTTTATTCAATATATCGAAGAACCTGATGAAGAAATACAAGGTCAAATTCAATATAAGCTTTTCTGTATCGAGCATGAAATACCATATATGGGCTTTTTTGATTCAATATATAATCCTGATAAGCCTTTTTCCCTCTAAACAGGAACATTTGATCGGAAAGTCATAAATTAAATCTTGTGAATTTATGGCATTAATGGTTATTGTATTTACGTGCCCATTCACAATTTGTGACGTAGGGTCGCAATTCAATTTGTATCCAGGTCTGTTCTTGTTTTTCCCACATACTGGAGAAACTGAATTCAGGACCGAGTTTGTAAGTCAGGCACCATTTATCTTTGTGAATTTGATGAGTATCCGTCATGATAGGTTTGATGTAATTCATGCTCTCAATCGCAGTGGACATTTCTGCGTTGAGGAAATGCATTGCCTGGTAGGATGTACTTTTCAGTCTCATAGGCATCCCTGAGCAACCACTCAGAAAAAACATACCCGTGATGATTACTACTAAAAACTTCTTCAAAAAAACTCCTTAATTAATGTTCAGCGAGCCCAATTACAATTTTCTACAAAAGGGCGAATTTCTGTTCGTATCCAATCTCGTTCTTGCTTTTCCCATAGGGTTGAGAACCATAACAGGTGACCAATTTCGTAGGTCAGACACCATTTATCCTCATTTACCTGGAATTGATCAATTACCAAAGGCTCTTCATACAAATTAGCTTCCGTGATATTGGAATTTTGAGCAATAAAAATCTTCATTTCCTGATTGGCAGTCTTTTTTAACTTAAGTGGAATATCGGAGCAACCACTTAATATCACCAGGCAGATCAGTGCAATCAGTATTAATTTTTTCAATAGGCCTCCCTATATTTTATGAGTGAGATTGTTTCTATAAATCTTAATCATCGATGTAAGGTTGAAATTTCACATTCAAAAGGATATCTATATTCCATAATAAATATTCAGGATATTTACTGATAATTATAGAGTATATTGCGCATGGAAAATGGTACGTTTGCGGTGAATGGGAAATTTAACCATTAAGGTTTATTCTGAAATATAATGGGTCAAAGGTTCAGATAATGAATTCTGATCCTGATTGTGATTTACTCACGGATTCATATATGTCCAAACCGATTGCTTTGTTCTTGATTCTACTCTTTTTGACCCTGGTGGTTTCTCCACTTCAACAGCCACAGGTTGTTGAAGCACAGACCGAGAATGCCTATGATCTGATCAGTGTGGTCAATGGATTGCGAGCATCGAAAGGTCTTGAAGCATACCAAATCGATTCCTATCTGATGAGTTACGCTCAACAACATGCGGATTATATGGCATCCATTCAATCCGCGACACATACCCACAGTGATGGTTCTGTTGCCTGGGAAAGTGGCATTCAGGAGAATGTTGCCATGGGAACAGAAGGCATGATTACTTCATCATTCGTCGTTTACCAGATCTGGTCGGATTGGATTCACTGGCATATCATGGTCGATTACACCAGTGGGGATGTTGGTGCCGGGGTAGCACTGGGCACAGATGGAATGGTTTATTATGCGTTGAATGTACGTGCTGGTGATACGGTTCAACCAGCTGTCCCTACCTCGAGTTCCGGGAGTATTGTGCCGACATCAAGTGGTACCCGCACGGCTACACCGGACTTGATTTCTTTAATGATCAAGAGCACTCCCGCTGCGGATGGTTCGATCATCCATAAAGTTGGATACGGCCAATCTTTGTGGAGTATCGCTATTGCGTATGATGTCAAAATTGATCAAATACGTAGTTTGAACAGCATTCCGCAGGATTATTCGACCATTTTCACTGGCCAGGAATTACTCATTCAGCCTGCTTTTACCCCCACCGCAACCTTATCAGCAGAAGAAGCAGCCACCCTTACCAAAACTTTTAAACCGACTAGTATACCGCCCACCGCAACAATGAAACCTTCCCGGACTGCAATTCAATCGGCTACACCTACCCTGACGGAGACACCTTTGCCAGTTGCAGTTTCAGATAATGAACCGAATTCGGTGGCTATGATGGTGATGGGTGTCAGTTTGCTAGGATTGGTCGTGGTGGTGATTTTTGGGTTCGTCAAGACTAGAAATACAAAGAAGGTAGTGGATTAATAACAAGATCAACCGTCATTGCAATCCACGAACCCACAGGGTGATACCCACAGGGTGATACCCACAGGGTGATATGGGATCACGAATACCCTAAGCGCATGAAATTCACGAACAAAACAAATGGGATCGACCGTGCATTGAAGAAATTTTCCAAATTTTTCCCTAAATAAATGAATTCCAGGAGAGAGTAGGTTCTGAAAAAGATTTTCTTTCTTTCAGCGTGAACCGGATAAGATTATTCAACTCCATTAGAATTTAATTCAGTTGTTGAGAATTGACTGATTGGTAACGTCTGATTATCATGAACCCATTTATTGCAGGTCTCCCTGGATGGTAAAATCAAAAGCGATATGAAAAAACTCCTGTTGAAAATATGGAAAGCATTACCGAATTCGGAAATCTTACGCGGAAGTCTGGTTTGGTTGATCACCCAGAAATTTTTGGTAGGTGTTGTTGGCGTTGTATTGAATGACGCGGGTCAAATCCTGTTGTTAAATCACACCTACCGGGGCAAATATCCATGGGGATTACCCGGTGGGTGGCTCAAGCGGGGTGAACAGCCTATGGAAGCTTTGCAGCGCGAAATTAAAGAAGAAACCGGGATGCAAGTGGAAGTGATCAAACCATTAGTGGTAAGTGGGGATGATGATTGGCCACGTGTGGACCTGATTTTTCTTTGCAGCCTGGTCGATGGAGCGTTTTCCGCCAGTGAGGAAGTTTCATCAGCACGGTTTTTTAACCTGCAAGAAATTCCAGAGGTTATGCCATCCCAAAGAAAAGTAATTCAACAGGTACAGATACAATGGCAGAAATAGAAAATTTGATGAAATATCACACAAATGCAGGACAGAACCATATGAATGGAAAATCATTAAGACCCTGGAAAACACTTTCCAGAGAGATCATACTAAACCACAATAAATTTTTATCGGTGGAGAATCATGTGGTGGAATTACCGGATGGACGCATCATTCCTGATTGGTCCTGGGTCAAGATTCCGGATGCAGCGATTGTATTGGCGATGACCGAAGACGAACGGTTTATCTGTTTCCGGCAGACAAAGTATGCAGTGGAAGGTAACACTCTGGCAACGGTCGGTGGTATGATCGAGGAAAATGAAGATCCTCTGGTGGCTGCCAAGAGGGAGTTACTGGAAGAAACAGGGTATGTTGCTGAGGAATGGATTAGCTTTGGTAAGTATATTCTGGATCCCAACCGTGGGGTAGCAGATATGCATCTCTATTTGGCTTTAGGCGCAAAAATAGTAACCGAACCGATTATTGATGATCTGGAAGATCAGGAATTGATATTTCTGAATAGGGATGAGATTGAAAAAGCTCTGAGTTCCGGGGAATTTAAAATTCTGACCTGGGCGACAGTGATTTCAATGTCGTTGCTTTATCTGGATTCGAATTCAAAGTAGAATCATTGGAGGTAGGAAATATTGATGAACAACAAGATTATTTGTTTAAGCTTTCTATATATTTTGTTTTTATCTGCCTGCAGTTTTAATAAAGCTAACAGCAATGAAGGTTTAAATAATTTACCAGGAGGTTATTCGTATTCAGATGGAGACACCAATTACCTATTGCTTTACCGGAGAGCAGCTCGATACTTAAATTCAAATGATTATGCTCAAGCAGAAGATATTTATCGAGTTTTGATTGAAAAAGAGCCAGAAAACGCGAATGGATATATAGGGCTGGGTAGTAGTTTGATTTATCAGGAAAAGTATGATGAAGCCATATCAGTTTATTCTCAAGCTTTGGAATTGAATGCGAATTCTTCGGAAGCATTGGTTGGTTTGGGTTCTACTTACTCGAACATGGGCAACCACCAAACAGCGCTCGAAAATTATTCGAAAGCACTGGATCTTGATCCAGATGATATTAATGCTCATTTAGGAGCAGCGATCGCTATGCATAATTTAGGTTACGAAAAAGGCTTGATTCTCCAACACCTGGAGGAAATCATCAACATTGATCCTTCTTCTGATGTGGCAACCAGAGCCGAAAATTGGATGAATGATTTACTATTACAAGAACCATAATTAAATTTGAAATGATAGATTATCGTTTTGTATTTAATACTGAATTAAAACCTCTCTCGTTACTTGCACAAAAGACCTATGTGGATGCATTCGGTCACTCTTTTCAGCCTGATGATCTCGATGCTCATCTGACAGCCAACCTTTCAGAGAATACATTCAAAGAATTTCTATCGCGTGATGCTATTTTGGTTGCAGTGGATGATGAAATAATTATTGGTTTTGTCCAATTTGGCCAGGCTGAGGGGTATGATGAAATCATCTCAGATCATGATTGGACGATCAAACGTTTATATGTGTTAAGAGACTACCAAAACAAAGGAATTGGCAGTCAACTCATGCATAAAACCTTGGATGTTATGAAGGAAAATACCGTGAAACGTGTGTTTCTGGATGTATGGGAACACAACCCCGGAGCCATTCGCTTTTACCAACGCTTTGGCTTTGAGGTGATTGGCACCCAAAAATTTAAAGTTGCCTCCGGTGCGGAAACCAGTGATGATCTGGTGATGCGTTGTACGCTGTAACAGTATAGATTCAAAAAATAACGTATTGCGATTCAACTACGACAGTGTGTTTTTTAGATCAAATTTCACCATCGTTTCATAGAGATTTGCATGCTATACTCAAAATAATAGCTCTTAATCCATTGAAAAACATCTCGAATGACCACCTGAAGCATTGATTTGTTATTTTTATAAAGGTAAGAAATATGAAGAACAAGGATTTGTTGACAAAAATTTTTGCGTATGTAGGAACAGTGTTAATCTGGATCCCGATTCTGCTGCCAATCTTCCTGGGATTGGTATCACTGGTTCGGGAGGGTTTATTTCGATTTGACTTTTTATTACCCGCTGAATTATTTGCTGTTATCCTTTCTGGCGCAGTTCTATTGATTTGGGCAGTTTTCCTGGCAAAAACCAATCGTGTCGCTGTTCTGGTGAGCTTTGGAATCGCTATCGCCAGCCTGGTAGGTAGTCAGGTGGCGGCTGTTATGACTGGCCTGGCATCGGGTGAGACCGAGCCTACCGGTTCACCTTGGATAATTGTGACTGGCTTGATTGGAATTTATAACTTAAGTGTGATCGGATTGGGAATCGCAGGTGTTTTTTTGGTTCGGAAACTATATTCTCAAAGAGAAGGCGAATCAGAAAAGTGAAAAAGGATGATTTTAATAAATTCGGGAGTAAATGATGGAAACAATCGATTTTAAAAAACAATTAAAACATTTATATCAACCTTCTGCTAAAGAAGTTGTGATGGTGGAAGTTCCGGAAATGAATTTCCTGATGGTGGATGGCAAAGGGGATCCAAATTCCAGCCAGGAGTATGCAGAAGCGGTGGAGGTGTTGTTTCAGGTATCCTACGCCCTGAAGTTCATGGTCAAAAAGGGTACGTTGGCGATCGATTATGGTGTCATGCCACTGGAAGGGCTCTGGTGGGCGGAGGATATGTCGGCGTTTACAGCCGGGGATAAATCCAACTGGTTATGGACGATGATGATCATGCAACCGGACTTTGTAACCAGCGAGATGGTCGAGAAGGCGATCCAGGATGTTACAAAGAAGAAAAACCCAGCAGCCATTTCCAAATTGAGATTTGAGACTTATGCAGAAGGAAAAGCAGCCCAGATCATGCATATTGGACCATTTTCGGAAGAAGGTCCCACGGTGGAGAAGGTGCATGTTTATATCGATGCAATTGGAAAAAGGCGTGGAAAACATCACGAGATCTATCTGACGGATATTCGCAAAGCAGATCCAGCCAGGTGGAAGACTGTCATCCGGCAGCCGTATGCCTGAAAAAAGAACCGCTAAGGCGCAAAGACACGAAGAAAAGACTCGAAGAAAAAAATAAGTGACTACTAGAAGCAAATTTTGTTCCTATTGTCCAGCATTATTCAAACATTTTTCATTCGTCAGCATAAACGATATACTGGTGGTGTCAATTTATTAGAAGGAAAGAAAAATGGACGAATCAAAATTTGGACTTAATCAAATCGGACAGATAGCCATTCCGGTAAGTAATCTGGACCGTGCCGTGGCGTTTTATCGGGATTCATTAGGGATGCAGTTTCTATTTCAAGCTCCTCCCGGGCTGGCGTTTTTTGATTGTGGTGGTGTGCGATTATTGCTGGATGTACAGGCTAAAGGACAACCCAATCAATATGCTTCGATCATTTATTACAAGGTAGAGGATTTGCCTTCTGCCTTCGAGACTTTAAAAGCGCGGGATGTTTCGTTTGAGCAAGAACCGGAATTAGTGGCGAAAATGCCGGATCATGAATTATGGATGGCTTTCTTGAAGGATCCGGATGGGAATATGCTGGGTTTGATGTGGGAGAAAGTAGCTGGTGGCTCGTAGCTTGTAGCTGGTAGGGATAATGCTAAAGGATAAAGGGAAAAGAGAAAAAATGGTCCGAGGACGGAAGACTGGGGACAGGTTGGGTGTTCTGTTTCTTTTTTCGAAGAATGGTTTGAGATGAAGATGGTAGAAGGAATCGGGCTTGAGTTTCGGGTGGTGGCTGGGAAGGATTTGACACCAGAGGAGCACGAAGAGATGGTTGCGCTATGTGACCTGGCATACGATGAAGATATGGGGGTCATTATTAGTGAGTTTGTGGATCCGATCCATATATTGGGAAAGTTTGAGGGTGAACAGGTTTGCCATGCATTGTGGGTGACACGTTACCTACAGCCAGAAGGTTTACCACTTCTACGAACGGCTTATGTAGAAGCTGTGGCTACTCATCCTGATTTTCAGCACAGGGGGTTTGCCAGTGAGATCATGCGAAAAGTAGTGGAGGAAATCCAGGATTTTGACATCGCTGGCCTTGCACCGTTCCGCGTGGATTACTACGCCCGTCTGGGTTGGGAGTTGTGGCGCGGTCCGATGTTTGAACGCACGGAATCCGGTCTGGTGGCATCGCCGCCTGAAGAACGGGTGATGATTTACCGGTTGCCGAAGACACCGGCGCTGGATCTGGATGCTCCGATTTCGGTGGAGTGGCGCACAGGGGAAGTGTGGTAGATTAGCTCAAAGCTCAAAGCTGAAAGCTGAAAGAGGGTCTTAATCCATCATATAATCAAACAAATCATAGTTCGGCATATTGTATGAAGTCCCAGCGGTTGCCGTACAGGTCTTCGAAGATGGCGACAGTACCGTAGGGTTCGTGTCGGGGTTCCTCGATGAAGTTTAATCCACGGGCTTTGAGAATTGGATAATCCCGATTAAAGTCATCGGTTTGCAGGAAGAGGAAAACTCGTCCACCAGTCTGGTTTCCAATGCGGCTGGCTTGTTCGGGATTGGTAGCTTGAGCCAGGAGGAGGCTGGTTCCATTACATCCAGGAGGGGAGACACGTACCCAGCGTTTGCCACCACCCAGTTCAGTATCTTCTACCAGGATAAAACCGAGAACTTGCGTATAAAATGCGATGGCTTCGTCGTAATCACGTACCACAAGAGAGATATTGATGATTGATTGTTGCATAATTATTTACCTTTTGTTTTTACATGTGTAAAAAATTATAACGGAATTATTGACAAATAAATTTTCATTTCAAATCTGTTGATCATGGATCATCATGATAAATTTTCTTAACATAGACCATCAATTTGAATTTAAAATCACAAATGAATTGGTTTTTAATAAAATTTCCTCTATAATTAATCATTCCGCACCCAACAAAATAAGGAGAGTTTATGTTACACGAACCAGCAACCCCTGCCGGGAAAGACCCTGCAGGTCCGTACAAAATGCGTTTGGGAATTCGCATGTTCATTTTTTATGCCCTTTTTTATGCAGGCTTTGTTGCCATTAACCTTTTATCCCCGCAAACAATGGGGGCCATTGTATTATTGGGGCTAAATCTGGCAACTGTATATGGATTCTTACTGATCATTGGCGCATTAATTGAGGCGTTGATTTACAACTATTTGTGTCATAAAAAAGAATTGGAATTGGCGCACTTAGAATCCGATCCAACTGAAACAACGAAAGGTTAAACATCATGGCTATATTCGTCTTCATCATTTTTGTTGTATTTGTGATTGGGCTTTCGTTGTATTTGGGCAATAAAGCGCGCACATCGAGTGGGTATTACACCGCTGGCGGGAAGATTCACTGGGGTGTGAACGGAATTGCTTTTGCTGGAGATTACCTCTCAGCAGCCTCATTCCTTGGTATTTGTGGCATGATCGCAACGGTTGGATATGATGGATTTTTATATTCGATTGGATACCTGGCGGGTTGGATTGTGGCATTGTTTGTGGTGGCAGAGCCACTCAAACGGTTGGGCAAGTATACATTTACCGATGCGCTGGATGCCAACTACAACTCGCGAGGAATTAAACTGGTAGCAGCTATCAGTACACTGGTTGTATCGATCTGTTATCTGATACCGCAGATGGTGGGGGCAGGTGTTCTCGTGGAACCGTTATTGGGGATCCCACATGCCTGGGGAGTACTGATGGTGGGGGCAATTGTGATCACGATTGTTGCCACAGCCGGAATGGCATCGACCACCTATGTGCAATTCTTGAAGGGATTTCTATTAATCGTCTTCTCTACCATTCTGGTAGGTGCGGTGGTGATACGTGGCCTGAATACGGAACCAGACCAGGGTGGAAAAGTGCCTTTTTATCAATATACCAGCTTGAAGGCATCCCGATCCGGAGACCAGATTCTGGTGACGGATAGCGGTTGGGATGTTATGGAGAAGATGGATATCAAAGGTGGACTTGAATTTGTAAAACTTTCGAAGGATGGAACAGAAACCTGGTGGTTTGCTTCTGAATCCGCGGATGGGTTGGTCTTGAAAGAAAGCCAGTCGGTGGTTACCAAAGGTGATGTCAAATGGATCAATGGCGCACCTGAGACTGCTGAAAACCAGCTACGCCAGGTAGGAAATCTGGAAAAGATTCGTGGTGAGGAAAATGTTGTCACCGGGAAGTTAACGGTCTTTTCATTCCTGGCAAACATTACCGACAAAGATACGATTGTTAGAACCTGGAAAACATCCAGTTTTGTGGATACCGCTGGTGAAAAAGTCACTATTTATTATCCCTACGATGTCAGTGGTGACCGTATTATGCGTCCCGGATTAAAGTTCAAAGTGGAAGGCACTTTCCTGGAAAAACTTGACTTTCTTTCTTTGATGCTGGCGCTATTCATGGGCACGGCTGCGCTGCCCCATATCCTGATCCGCTATTACACGGTACCAAATCCTGCCAGTGCACGTAAATCAACCATTGTCGCCATTGCTGCTATCGGCTTTTTCTATATATTGACATTGTTCATGGGCCTTGGTGCCATGGTTAACGGCACGATCAACCCGGCGGATAGCAACATGGCAGCTCCCTTGTTAGCGCGCTCCTATGGGCAGTTGTTATTTGCGATTATTTCGGCGATTGCATTTGCGACAGTGCTGGGGACGGTGAGTGGTTTGATCGTAGCTGCATCCGGTGCGGTTGCTCATGATTTGTTTGATCGATTCTTTAAAATCAAAATGGATGATCACCAGAAAGTGAGAGCGGGAAAGATTTCGGCATTTGTAATTGGAGGTATTGCTATATTGCTTGGTATCCTCTTCAAAGGCATGAATGTCTCCTTCCTGGTAGGTCTGGCTTTTGCTGTTGCTGCCTCTGCGAACTTGCCTGCGATTATCATGTTGTTGTTCTGGAAAAGAACCACGGCAAAAGGGATTGCTGCTTCCATCGCAGTCGGAGTGGTTTCATCACTTACATTGATTGCTTTTTCACCTGAGCTTTATACTTTGTATGGAAGAAATCCTTTAGATGCACCTATTCCATTGAATAATCCTGGCATTATATCCATCCCGTTGAGTTTTATTACCCTGGTGGTGGTATCCCTATTATTCCCAAAGAAAAATAACAGCGCTGTATAATGAATTTAAGATAAGCGGGAAGATTCCCAATCCCTTCCCGCTTATCAACCCTTATGAGTAAATCAATTCTCGTTAATTTTCATTGTCATTCGATCTTTAGCGATGGTGAACAAACGCCTGAGGTATTGGCTGCTAATCTGACAGCCAATGGTGTGCGTTATGCAGCCCTGACTGACCATGACAATATTGATGGGCTCCCTCGCTTTCAGGAAGCCTTAAAAAAACGTGGTGTGGTCAGTTTCCCCGGTCTGGAATTAACCGCCCAGTTTGCCGGGCGAGAGGTTCATCTGCTTTGTTATGGCTTTGACCCCCATTATCCGGATTTGAACACAACGCTGGTCTCGATGCGACAGGCAAGAGCCCTGGATGTACACAGCATCGCCGGGTCCATACGGAAAATTGGTAGCAATCATTCAAATCAAGATGATGATATTCCTCATTATAATGCTGCACCGAGTGGCTTGCTGGAAGTAGGTGATGCCATTCACTTGATTCACCGGGCAGGTGGAAAGGTGTTTTTAGCGCATCCGCTGGTGTATGAATCAGATTTCAACCAATTAGAAACCACCTTGATTGTATTAAAATCAAAGGGCTTAGATGGCATTGAAGCTGTTTACGCACCTTTTCCAAAGGATCAACGGGAAAAATTATGCCAATTGGCGATCAAACACGATCTTTTGGTGTCAGCTGGCACTGATTTTCACACACTCAATGATTCTGGTCAGTTTGGCTATGGCATTGAAATGGGACGAGAAGATTGGAATCGCTTGCGGCAGGCTTTATTTGCAGGTGGAACATTTGATATCGATAGTGGTCGCAACCAGAATCTATCACACGCATCAACCGGACAACGCCTGGGTTCAGTGGGGAACCCGCATCGCTTCAGAAAACGATCTTATCTCATGCGGATTTTCTTGCCTACATTGTTTGCGATCGCATTGTTTTTATCGGTTATCTGGGGCATTATTTTGCCTTCGTTTGAACAGACGTTGTTGGATCGAAAGCAGGAAATGATTCACGAACTGACCAATTCTGCCTGGAGTATTCTGGCTTCTTATGAACAGGATGAACAAGATGGTCTACTTACTCGTGAGCAAGCCCAGACGATGGCTGCAAAACGGGTTGAAGCTTTGCGGTATGGGCCAGAGGGGAAAGATTATTTCTGGATTCAGGATATGCAGCCCCGCATGATCATGCATCCCTATCGATTGGACTTAATCGGTCAGGATCTGAGTAATTTTACAGATCCACGAGGCGTAGCGATCTTTGTCGAATTCGCCGAATTGGTTGCACTTGAAGGTGAAGGGTATATTGAATACGTCTGGCAATGGAAAGACGATCCTTCCCGACTGGAACCAAAGGAATCTTTTGTGAAAGGTTTTGAACCCTGGGGGTGGGTGATCGGCACAGGCATCTATACCGATGATGTGAATGAAGAAATTGCGAGGATTGAGCAACGGTTTATCAATACTTCGTTAATTATCTCAGGTGTGGTGGTGTTATTGTTGTTGTTTGTGTTACAACAGAGTTTCCATGTTGAGGTTGAACGCCAGGAGATCCTGGATGATTTAAGAGAGTCAACTGAACGATATTACACATTAATTGAGGCAACTACGGAAGGCACCCTGCTGATCATGGATGAGCGCTGCCGATATGCCAATCCAACCTTTTTAAATATGACCGGTTACACAGAACGTCAATTGGAGTTTCTGGAACTGGCGGACTTGTTACCGCATGACATGGAAAATAAAGCGATCTGGGAACGTTTTGAACGTATGTCCAGCGATGAGCCGGTGTCTGAGGAAGTATTTGAAGGATTTTTGAAGCACGCTGATGGAACTCATTTAGAGTGTATCCTCGTTCTAAATCCGATTGTTTATGCAGGTCAGCAAGGATTTATTCTGTTGGCCAGGGACATCACGCAGTCATCGGCCATATCAGCGAACCAGGGCGTGATTCATGCAGCTCAGGGAGCGCCTGTGGGAATATTCCGTGCCAGGGCAGTCAGACGTGCTGCTTTCATTGAAATGAATCAATCCGCTCATCAGTTAATGACTCACATAAAGCATAATCAACCAGCTTTGGCGGACTTATTTTTGGAAGCGGAAGCGTTTGAGGAATTTCAGCAATTGCTTCAATCCGAGGGAAAGGTGGAAAACTTTGTCATTCATAGTCCAGGCAAAGATCTTACCACACGAATTTTATCTATTTCAGCTCAATTAGTGCAGGACCAGATCAATCAATTGACCTATATTGATGGCGTCATAGAAGATATTACCAGCACTCATAAGCAGGAAACAGGCCGTGAGACACTCATTCAAAAATTGCAGGCGTCCCTACTTTTCTTGCATGAACCAATCTCCAGCCTGGGTCGAGACGCATTGATTTGTGATTTGGCGATCAGTATTGAACAACTCGCCCGTCAAATGACAAGTAGAAAGGTCACTGCGGCATTAGTATCCAGCGCAGATTCCACCATCATCGGCATAATCACAGATCACGATTTGCGTGAACGAGTGTTAGCTGAAAAGTGCCAGCTCAATTCCCCAATTCATACCATCATGAGCGCACCGCTCACAAAGATTTCGGAGCAAGCGTTAATTTATGAGGCCTTGCTAAAAATGGAAGAGCATGGTGTCCGTCATCTGGCGTTAGAGGATCGCGAAGGCAATATTGTGAGTGTAATTGATAATAAGTCCCTGGTGCAATTTCAACGCTATGGGCCCATCGTGATCAATCGAGAAATAGCTCGAGCAACCTCTGGAGATGAAGTGGCGCGAACAACTGAAAGAACACCGGCTTTGGTCAGGACATTGATTGAAAGTAGTACACGCCCGAGACATGTCACGAACTTGTTAGCTTCTATTTGTGATTCAGTTTCTGTGCGTCTGATTGAACTGGCATTGGAAGAACTGGGGCCAGCACCTGTTCCATTCGCCTTTATTGCCATGGGTAGTCAGGGACGTCAGGAATTGACATTATCAACAGACCAGGATAATGGCATTATTTATCAATATCCGCTTGATGAGGATGAAAATGAGACGCAATCTTTCTTTTTACGATTAGGGAAAAAGGTAAGTGATGGTTTAAATCTGGCTGGTTACCATTATTGCAAGGGTAATGTGATGGCGAGCAATCCGCGTTGGTGCCGCTCTCTTTCTGATTGGATATCTGGATATAAAGCGTGGATTTATACTTCTGAACCCCAAGAAATTATCGATTTCAATATCTTCTTTGACTTTAGAACCGTTTTCGGTGAAGAGAATCTATCGCAGGAATTGAAAAAGGTAGTTTTTACTACGGTGAGCGAAAATCCATCTTTTTTGCATCAATTGGCTAAAAATACTGTCAGTTTCAAACCACCGATCCGATTACCCGGGAATATTTATCTCGGTGGCGGTTCAACCGAACATGCTGGTGAAATCAACCTGAAGGATGCCATGATGCCATTGGTGGGCTATGCGCGTCTGTATGCATTGCGTTACCAGATTCAGCAAACGCACACATTGGAGCGCATTGAAACGCTCTGTGACCGCAATGTAATTCAAACAGCCAGTCGGGACGAAATGATTGCAGCCTATAATTTCTTGATGCAATTGCGCTTGCAGACACAACTGGAAGCGATCCAATCCGGAAAAGCACCACATAATCTCATTCATCCTGGAAAGATTGGGTATATTCAACAGGAATCGATGAAACAGGCATTAGCTCAGATTTCGGCAGTTCAAAAGAAGATCGGATATGATTTTTTGGGGGGAGGGGGTAGCTTGTAGCTCGTACCCAAAGGGTATGATATAGCTGGTAGCGAAGCATAAAATATTAATTATGAAGATCAGACCATCTTTATTATTGTGATTTTATGTGGGGATGGATGGGTGTGGTGGTAGGTGGATGGCGAAGCGGCAGCGATCATCCCCTTTCAGGACAGATTCGAGGACGTCGACATGGATGGGTTGTTCGAAGATGACCTCCCAGGGCTTTTTATGAAAACCTGCGCTGCAATTGCAGAAGATGGGAGCTACTTTGCCACCACTTTTGACCGCTTCTCTTGCCCAGGGACAGTGGCAGTAATAATAACGCTTGAGTTGTGGATCCTCTTCTGCCAGGTAATCTTTGGTTAAGAAAGGGATTTTGGTTTCGTAGACGATATTACCAATCCGAACTCCACCTCCCATTTCGGGAGTGTTGCGAACATAATCCAGCACATCAGCGGTAACTTCCTGAGCAAAGAACAAGCGTCCTTCACGCTGGCAGGTTTCCAATTGCTGAAGGAAAGCAGCTTTTTTCTTGATTAAATAATCGTCGATATCCTGGCAGGAAAAGAATAGTTCTCGATCCTGCTGGTAATACGCATCAGGCAGATCGCGCAGACTATCCGCCAGTAGATTTCGTGTGGCTTCCAATCCAATGGTCTGTTCTAATCGTTCAATGACCGGATGGATAAAAGATGGTTTTTCTGGCGTTGGGGTGCCAAAAGGCACCACCCCAATTCCTTCAAACACCTCGTTCCGAAGAGATTCGCCATATTGATCTTTAACACGGTCATATAGGTTTTCCTGGGCTTCGCCACCATCCAGGGACTCGAGGAAGGCAACATAAATGGGGTTGTTTTTAATGAACAATCCATATCTTGCCAGGGTGATGAAATTTTCTTCGTTGTTGAGACCTTCAGCAATCAGGATTTTGGAAAAATCCCAGGCTACCTGTGGGGTGAAACTATCGCCATTAGAAAGTATATAGTCTTCAAAGCGTTCCGCTAAGGCAATGGCTGCAGGAATTTTTTCCGCAGGGACATTGCGTCCCTCTAACATAATCTGGAAACCATTTTTGTCCATATTTTCTCCGGTTGGATAATAGAAATAAAGGATTGGAAGCTGGAGGTAGATTTAAAATACTGATATAACCATTTTATCTAATTTTAATTAAAAATTCGATGATTTTTTCTAACTATTTGATATGATGAAGATTATCAATGATTAGTTTAGGTAGAAAGAGGTAAGCTATCTTAGCTAACTGTTGATATCGTTGTGCACCGTTTCTGAGGTATAAGTTGAATAATGAAAAAGCGAAGTTTTGAGAAATTAATAGAAGAAGCATTAGCACAGGAATTTTCCGGGTGGGATTTTTCCTGGATGCAGGGTCGCTATTATGAGTCGGAACCGTTCTGGGATTACCGGGAGTTGGTGAAGGATCGCATGAAGGATATCTCATCCATGCTGGATATGGGCACGGGAGGTGGTGAATTTTTGGCTGGTTTGCCGGATTTACCAGAAATTACCTGTGCCACAGAGAGCTATCCCCCGAACATTCCGATAGCCATGCAAAGACTTCGACCTTTGGGGGTGCAGGTAGTGCCAGTGGAAGATGAGCAAAACTTATCTTTGCCTGATGAGATGTTTGATCTGGTGATCAACCGGCACGAATACTATGATCCTGCGGAATTAATGCGAATTTTGAAACCGGGTGGAACCTTCCTTACCCAGCAGGTGGGTCCACGCAATTGTGTGGAGCTGAATCAATATCTGGGGGCGCCGATAGGCCCGAATGTGGCGCAATGGAAATTGGATCAAGAAATAGGAGCTTTGGAGCAGGCAGGCTTTTCTGTGTTGCGATGGCATGAACAGGTTCTGGAGAGTAATTTTTATGATATTGGCGCGGTGGTTTTCTACTTGAAGGTGATTGAATGGCAGATTGAAGGATTTTCGGTTGAAAAGTACGAGCAACGGTTACGGGATATGCACCAACTTATTGAAAAACAAGGTGCATTTTTTGCCACTGAACAGCGTTTTTTAATAGAAGCAAAAAAACCTGAATAAAAATGTTACATCTCATTGGATTCTAACTCGATTGTGCTATAAAGAATATCTATCAACCTATAAATTCATCAAAAAGACCTGAAATCAGTGTGGATAGATAGGAAGGTTGATATTAATACCAGCGATAAAGGAGTGCTAAAATGAGCGCGATTGAAGAGAAGCATTTTGTTAAAGCATTACTTATGATGTTAACCGAAATTTTTGAAGAAGTGAATGGATATGTTCTGGACAAAGGTACATCATTATTTGAAACATTAGCCACAATTACTGCTGAAGAAGCATCCATCCCAGTCGGGGGAAAATGTGCCACACTGGCTGCCCAGGTGAAGCATGTGGCTTTTTACATGGATGTCATGGACAAGAGCGTTAAAGATCCCAATTATCCCCCGGTGGATTGGATGGAGATCTGGAATAATTTGAATATTGTAGATGAAACAGAATGGCAGGCAATCCAGAATGAATTACGGCAAAGTTACGCCAACATTCAACAGTTGCTGAAATCAACTCCAGCCTGGCCAAGCGAGAGAGAAATTGGGGGTGCTATGGGATTATTGGCTCATAGTGCCTACCATCTGGGAGAGATCCGTCAGGCTTTGTGCACCTTGAAAAACCAGGACTAATTTCGTTACAATGGTTGTTAATGGAAGACTTTCCTCAAACAGGTTTTGTCGAACACAAGAATGCAAGAATTTACTATGAACGGGCAGGTCAAGGAGAACCAATTATCCTGATCCATGGTGCCTTTGCTGACTCAAACATGTGGGATCCGCAGTGGGAGTATTTCCAGGATAGATTTCAAGTCATTCGGTATGATCTGCGAGGTCATGGAAAAACCGGTCCTTCCGGATTGGATACCTACCACATGGAAACATTTGTTGATGACCTGGCAGCATTTATGGATTTTTTGGATCTCGCATCAGCAATTTTTTGTGGTGTGTCTTTTGGCGGAAGCATTGCCCAGGGTTTTGCGTCTCGATATCCGGAAAAAGTGAAAGGATTGGTACTCGCAGGATCGATGGTATCAATGAGTTTAACCTTTAGCGAGAAGATCCAACGCTATGTATTGGTACCTAAATGGTTGATGTCAGGCATCATCAAGTCAATGAGTGTCAAGCAGTTCGTTGAATTCTCCTACTTTTTATCCAGAATTTTCTTTGGAAAGAACTTTTTAAGCTATGATGAGAAAGTCTCGGAGTATTTAAGAAATTGTATGGTAACAATCGATTCTCAGGAATATCTGAAGATCTGGCAAGCCATATACGGATTTAATTCTTTCCCTTTGGAACGAATTACTAGTCCAACACTCGTCTTGAATGGAGAAAAAGAGCCTAAAAGAATTATCAACCATTCGAAAGAATTAATTAAAAGAATCCCCCTTACCCAATGGGAAATTATAGCACAAGCAAAACATAGTATGAATATGGAAAATGCCAAAGAATTCAATCGAATTTTAGATGAGTTTATTAGATTTTTGAGCTAAAAGCTTACAAATCACTTATAAAACACATTGCGAACACTTAACAAGTTTGAGTCAAATTTCTCAATCTTTAAGTTTGTTGATAAATAAGACTATAATGGTAAAATATTTGTTGAAAAGGAAACTATTTGAAGAAATCAAAATCTGGTGAGCCACCTTTGTTCTCAATCCTTAGTATTGTATTGGCCGTTGGCGTATTGATTGTTTTATTAGCGCTCCTGGTCTTTCAAGGCTCGGCTATGTTCAGCCCGGGACCATTATCCTCGCAAAGTATGAATGGATTGATATTAGGCAATGTTAAATCTCACGCTGATCTTGAGTCCCAATGCAGTACTTGTCACGAACCTTTTAAGAATAACCAGGGTGATAAATGTCTGGTCTGCCATATGGAAATTGCTGATCAGATCAATCAGGAAAATGGTCTGCATGGGGTGTTGGATGATGTCAAGACCTGTCGGAATTGTCACTCAGACCATAATGGTCGTGATTTTGATATGATCCAGGAAGCCTTACAGAAATTTGACCATAATCAGACGGATTTTCCTTTAACAGGCGAACACCTCTTGTTAGATTGTGAGAGCTGTCATGCAGATAGAAATTTTAAAATAAGTTCAGATTGTGTTAGCTGCCATCTGGAGCCAGAACTGCATGCAGTCATGTTTTCGACCAATTGCGTGGAGTGCCACAATTCGATTTCCTGGACACCAGCGAATTTTGAAGACCGAGTGTTTGATCATGAGAATACAGGTTTTAGCCTGGTTTTACACGAATCTGATTTCCAGGGGCAAGCCATGATCTGTATGGACTGCCACCAACCTGAAACGACAGAAATCGACCCAAATACCTGCAAGACGTGTCATGAAACGAATGACCTTATCTTCATGTTGGAGCACACCCAATTATTTGGTTCCGATTGTGCTGTCTGCCATGACGGGAAAGACCGCATGCAGGATTTCGATCATAATAATTTCTTTGTGCTGGACGGAGCCCATTTCACACTGGATTGCAGTACCTGTCACGTTGATAAGCAATTCATTGGAACACCCAGCGAATGTTCCGCTTGCCATGCAGAGCCGGAGATCCACGCCGGAAGCTTCGGCTTGAATTGTACCTACTGTCACGTTACCGATGCATGGTTGCCGGCCAGCCTGAACTTCCACACCTTTCCATTGGATCATGGTGATGAGGGAGAAATTGCATGCGAAACCTGTCATATCACGACTTATGCAGAATTCACCTGCGAGAGCTGCCATGATTCTTCAGAGTTAGAGTTTATCCAGACACACAAAGAGAAGGATGTAAGTGACATCGAATTGGCGAATTGTATTGAATGTCATTGGGATGGTGAGAATCATGATTAATCAGATAGAGAAGGGATTGCTGTTATGAAAAGAATCCTGATTGCTATAACGATTATTATTCTGGTGACCTTATCTGCCTCAAGCGCAGCGGTACTTGCATTTATAGAAATTGCCCCGATCCATGCGGAAGGCAGGTTATTTCCCATTCAAAACAAATTGGAGCACTCGTTATTATTTTTTTACCCATCTGCAACCGATAAGGTCGGTTATGAATTGAAGTTGATGGAAAAAAGAGTGCGGGATATGAGCAATGTTTATGGGGCTCCGGAAGAAATTCCAAGAATAAATGCTGCCTGGGTTGAGCTGCAGCACGTGTTAAACGAATTCGAATTGATGGACAATAATAAAGATGAAAATTTACGCAACCAGTTTGTTAAGATTCTGGGAATGATCAATGATGAAATGCTCCGGTATACCTATATTCAAGAAATGTATCCTGAAGAATTTCTAAACACTCAAAATCAAATTGATCAGCTGTTAACGGTTTCGATGGATTCGGACCATCCATTGGGTGATTTATTGACACTCTCAACTCAACCTGAATCTGCAGGACCACAAGCAGGATCACCTGAAGCTTCCCAGCTGATTTCCCGAACCCAAATAAAACCTCATAAGGTGCCCTTCTTACCCGGCAGCAATGGAGCAAATCATCAATTTTTCCCACTTACCGGGCAGCATGCTACATTAACATGTGAAGGATGTCATTCCGGAATGACCTATGCGGGTATACCCAAAGAATGTATCGCGTGTCATTTAGATGTAGTTCCGCAACCCCATTACCTGGAATTGTGTAGTTTATGCCATACGGCAGATGGTTGGACACCGGCTCAGTTTGACCATACACTCGCTATTGCGGTAGATTGCCAGAGTTGTCACTTAAGAAATAAACCAGAGAGCCATTACCCTGGACAATGTTCAGCCTGCCATGGTACCGGTGGTTGGCTTCCGGCTACATTTGACCATCAGGTTGCCGGCGCAACCGATTGCCAGAGCTGTCACTCAGGAAACAAACCAGCTAACCATTTCTCAGGGCAATGTTCAGCTTGCCATAGCACAAGTGCCTGGAGACCGGCGACCTTTAATCATGCAGCAGCTGGCGCTACAGACTGCCAGAGTTGTCACTCAGGGAACAGACCAGCCAACCATTTCGAAGGACAATGTTCCAGTTGCCATAACACAAGCTCATGGCAAGGTGCGACTTTTAATCATTCTTTCCCCATGAATCATGGAAATGCGAATGGACAATGTGCCAAATGCCATCCCTCAGGCGGAAGTAGTTTCTCATGTTTCACCTGCCATGATAAATCTAAAATGGATTCAAAACATTTGGAAAAAGGCATTTCTGATTATGCTACCCGATGTCTGGATTGTCATCGAGATGGAAAAGAAGATTAGTCACTAAAAGGTATAAATAATGGTTGGAAATTTTCTAAAAGAAACTTCAAATAAAATGCATACCCTGGCAGCCGGATATATCCTTCCGGATGAAAATCGCTGTGTGCAATGTGGTATTTGTTCTTATAATTGTCCAATAAATGTTGATGTACGTTCTTACGCACTCAGAGGAGCCATTATACAGGAAAATAAATGCCTGACTTGTGGAGAATGTGTGCGGCGTTGCCCGAGGGGTGTCTTACAGTTCGTGCACAGGAACATCTGACAATTTATTAGGATTTTATCAATGACAAAGTATGTAATTATTGGAAGCGGTGCTGCCGGTGTTGCTGCAGCCGGATCCATTCGGAAGAAAGATCAAGACGGTCATATCCAAATCTTCAGTAATGACCCTTATGGGTATTATTCAAGGCCAGGTCTGGCATATTTACTCGCAGGCGAGGTTCCTAAATCCCAATTATTTCCTTTCAACAAAGACTATTTTAAGAAGTTAAAAATACAAATCATTAGTCGTAAAGTGAAAGCCATTCATCCGGAGTTATATGAAATTATTGTGGATCAAAATGTGTGCGTTCCATATGATAAATTATTGATTTCAACAGGAGCATCTGCTTCCATGCCAAAAGTTCCAGGTGTTGATCTGGAAGGCGTGGTCAAACTTGACAACATGGATGATGCTGACCAAATCCTGAAGAACGTTAGAAAGAATCGCACGGCCGTTGTTATCGGTGGTGGCATTACTGCCCTGGAATTGGTTGAGGGGTTTGCAGCGAATGGTATCCGGGTGCACTATTTTTTACGTGGTGATCGTTATTGGAGTAGTGTCCTGGACGAAGTTGAATCTAGAATAGTTGAAAATATTCTGAAACATGACGGCATCCAGATCCATTACCACACTGACCTGGTTGATATCGAGGGACGTAAAGGAAAGGTGAAAGGCGTTAATGCTGTTGAAAATCAAGCGCCGATTCATATTGATTGTAATATCGTGGCATTCGCAATTGGAATCAGACCCCGGACTCGACTGGCAGTTGAGGCAGGGTTGGATACAGACCGAGGAATCCTGGTAGATGAATACATGCAGACGAGCCACAAAGATGTTTTTGCAGCTGGGGACGTGGCGCAAGTGTACGACCAACAGAGTGGCGAACATATACTGGATAGTCTCTGGCGACCCGCGATTGAACAAGGGTGGGTTGCAGGACTGAACATGACAGGCGAGCACGCCATATACGAGAAGAAATTTTCTTTCAACGTAACCCGACTGGGCGGATTGGTCACTACCATCATTGGCAAAGTTGGCAAGGAAAAATCCAAGACTCCGGTTGGGAGTGGGGACGCCGATGTGAACGGTATCATGCGTGGTGATAGTGAAACCTGGCGCAGCGAGGCAGTCGGTGTGGTTGCACAGACGTACCAGGAGACCAATCGTATCCGGTTATACCTGACTCCTACTGCCATCACCGGAGCAATCGTCATGGGAGACCAAACTTTGTCACGTCCTTTACAGGAGATTATCCGGGAAAAAGTCGATATTCACAGCATCCATGATCAAATAATTTCACAACCGAATACAATTAAAGATATTTTGACACAATTCTGGAAGGAGTATACAGCAGTACATGCTTAAAGCCAAAGAACTTCTCTATTCTGCGCTGGCCATGGTTGTGATTACCTTTTTTTACCTTTTAGTTCAGACAACAACCAGAGAAATTCCTTCCGCCAACAGTCTGTGGGGGCATGGCATCGGGATTTTGGGTTTCCTCTTGATGGTGATGACGGAAACATTGTACTCGATCCGAAAACGCAGCAAACGGGGTGCCAATTGGGGAAAAATGTCGAGTTGGCTGGAATTTCATATTTTTACCGGGATTGTTGGTCCATTTATGGTTTTACTACATCCTGGATGGCAATTTAATGGGTTGGCTGGTGTATTAAGCTTGATGACGTTCTTAATGGTATTCAGCGGATTTTTTGGTCGCTATATCTACACAGCTATCCCCAGAACTGCAAATGGAGCTGAAATCAGTTTACAGGAAATGGAAATGACAGCCCGGCAATTGGAAATTGAATTAGCCAGAATTAATCAATCCGGTCAAACGGTGCCAATTAAAAAGTACGATATTCATTCAGGATCAATATTGGATGTCTTGATGCGCTTCTGGATGGATATAAAATCTGGGTTGACTGAACATATTTCAAATTTGAGTAGAAACAACCCGGCAAAACAAAAAAAAATGGAATTATCGCGTGTACGCCGGAAATACGAACAGGTTCAACGGCAAATCAATAACCTTGCGGCAGCACGGAAATTATTTTCTCTTTGGCATACCATTCACATTCCATTGGGGTTGACTTTGTTTATTGTTGCACTGATTCATATAGGTGCAACAATTTACTATGCGATTCTGATTTAACAAGGAAACCAATTCCGGTATATTTTTCCTGAATATTCGAATCGAGGAATAATTTTTATCCTTTCAATTATTAGTGGCTTGTGTGTTTTTGCCGTGCAACTGCACAGCAAAAACACACAATTGCCCTAATTTATTGAGATCATATAATAATTTTTTATGAGGATTCAGGTTAATTCTCTTTGTTAAGATTATCAAGTAGACCTAACAATTTATCCGGCGGGTCGCTTTTACAGGCGAATGCATTTGCACCAGCTTGCAGGCAGTTTTGTTCCAGATTCGGCAGACTGCTGAGGGCAATCACATATAAGAAAGGGCATAAATGATGCAAAGTATCCATTAATTTTGCGAAACCATTTTTAGATTCGCCTCTGAAAGGTTTGAGTCCGTGTATGTCAGCATCCAGAATGACGACATCCGGGCAGTGCTGGGTGATGCTCGAAAATAAACTGATGAGGTCATTGGCTTCTCCAGAAATTGTATAACCATGTTTCTGCTCCAAAACTAATCGTAATGCCGAGATTACCTCATTGTTTGAATCAGATATCAATATATTCATCAGTTCATCCTCTTATTTTAAAAAAAATTCATGTATCCCGGATCGGATCACCATCCACTTGCACAATCAGATCAATATTGCCTTTTCAGTATCCATCTCTTCGTAGCATCTCAATCACCAGAGATGATCCTTGAGATAAAAAAATCATTTCTTTCTTACTTGGAGTATAAATCTCTAGCATTTTATTCGCACCATGTGAAATGATAATTCATATTTGGTCAATGGACTGAATAATCAGTCAGCCAGTTGGATAGGTCTATAAGCAGGTGAAAAACAAATTATGATCAACCTTTTATCGATTATTGGGTAAGCCAGGTAACCTTGATACGAAAGCGGAAATAAAAAGTGTAATTGCCAATATAAACAATGACTTACCTGCCCACACAGCAGCCATTGGAAAAACAGAAGTAATAAACAAATAATCCTGGTTGATGCTCCAGAAAAGACCGGAAAAAATGATGATGGACAAACCGAACCGAAAAACCCGAACTGGCAGTGATTTTTTAATAAGAACAATTGATTTTTTTCTGGTAGTAAGTATTCTCGCCAAATTCCACAGTTCCCAGATGATCACAAACCATAGAAAACCAACAAATCCCCATAATATATTGTTTCCTAAAATGATCCTGCTCATGCCGAGGGTTGGCAATCCGCTCCATGCTGCCCAATCCGTTAGCAGATAAGCAATCATAGGCCAGCTTCGTTGGCTGTTCGTCAGAATAACGATACCATCTCCGGTGCCTGGAACAGCGTGATAATGAGTCATCCAACCGGTACCCTGGCCACCATGAGAAATCGCTGTCCTACCATCGGGCAGGGTCTCAACATAATGCCCAAAACCATATCCATCGAACACGAGATTGTATACTCCGATCCGATTTACCCATATAGAATGCATAGAATTGATACCTTCCGTTGTTAATACTGATTGGCTGGAGGAGAATTCTGGCATACTGGCAATAACAAATTTTGCTATATCTTCCACAGTTGAAAATAAACCACCAGAGGCTTTCTCAGGATATACATAAACAGGGATGGGATTTCCACTTAAGCCATAACCAGTGGGCACAGGTGGATTCCATTGACGACTCCACTCAAAACTGGAATGTTGCATGCCCAGCGGTTGCAGGATTTCCTGTTGCATGTAATCTTCAAATACCTGACCGGTCACTTCCTCGATCAAAAGTTCCAGCAAGTTATAACCTGTGTTGGAATAAGAGAAGGACTTTCCCGGCTCCTGGAATAATATTGCTTCTTTAAACAGACTTTCTTCCAGTGATGGGACAGTCTCTTCAGGGGAGTAAAAATTATAAAAATCACCCGTTGGCAACCCGGCTGTGTGAGTGAGTAGCTGTCTGGGAGTAATCAAATCGGTTGAATATTGATTTTCAGGAAATTGCCAGTTTTTCAGATAATCTTTCACGGGACGATCCAATTCGATCTTTCCTTGCTCAACTAAATGCATGATTCCCCATGCAGTTAAAGACTTGGAAATGGATTGGACGCGCACATAGGTGTCAAGCGTCATTTCTCTGTTGGATTCCTGATCAGCCAGTCCATATGTACTCAGCCAGGCAATTTTACCGTTTCTGATGATTGCGATGTTTACGCCAGGAATATCATAGACATGCATGATCGCAGGAATACGTTGATCGAAATGGTAGGTAATCGTTTCGATAGGAGCGTTTCGCTTGAATTGTTGTGCAGGAAAATGATCAGCAATTGAATAGAGAAATGTTGATGAAAGAATGAAGGTGATTAATATTCTTATCCAGAATTTTTTGAAAAACGAAGCCATTTTAACCCTTTTGTGTATGATCTCAATAAAATCGGGGCAAGCGGGTGTTTTTGGCGTACGGCCGTACGCCAAAAACACCCTACCAACTAATTATTGAAAGGATACCCTTTTGTTTATAAATTTTTCTTGCTCTTACTATTTTTTCAGATGCTGACAAATTTAAAAAATTCCAGAATTGATTTATCATGCAACTTCTTTAAAAGTGTATGTGAAATCATTTCTGAACTCATCGATCAGATTTATGAATTTAAAATGGTCATTTGATTGAACTTGCTATCGGTCAAAAGACCAGTTTGGTAATCCTGATATGAAAGAATATCAAAAAAATCGTGCTATTTGGTTTCGAAAGGGTGATCTTTAAACCAATTTATTTCTTAAAGCAATGGAAACTGCTTCGGTACGCGAATTGACATTTAATTTCGTGAGCACATTACTGACATGCGATTTGGCGGTGGATTGACTGACGTACAATCGCTCGGATATTTGTTTGTTGTTCAAACCTTCCACCATCAAAGTAAGTACTTCACGCTCGCGTTCCGTTAGATCACCACCGATCAAATTTTCAGGTTCCTGGGATGAATGAATTAATGCTTCGACTGCTTCAGGCGCAAGCGTTGGCTTGCCAACAAACGCCGATCGAATCGCTGTGGCAAGATCAGGCGCGGAGATATCTTTTAGTAAATAACCAATCGCACCAGCTTTCAGTGCTGCCTGGACAAGTTTATGTTCTTTATAACTGGTAAGAGCCAGTACCTGAATTTCAGGATGTTTTTGTTTGATCAAACCGATGGCAGTTGCACCATCCATTGATGGCATCACCAGATCCATTAAAACAACATCAGGGTGAAGGTTATCGCAAAGCAATACCGCCTGTTCGCCATTTTTTGCTTCTCCCACCAACTCCAGATCGTCATATGCCATCAGAAATGAACTTAAACCATTACGTACCACTGCGTGGTCGTCTGTAATTAATACTCTGATTGTCGTTTCAGTATTCATTTTTCTCCATTTTCATCAAAAAGAAGGTTTTTGAGTTAATTTTTTTAACCATTTAAGATGTACATGGGTGCCCTGATCGATATGACTGGTAATTTCAAGTTCAGCACCTATTTCTGTTGCTCTTTCCTGCATAATACGCAAACCATAATGATCTTTTCCAATCACATGATCTCTTTCAAAACCCCGGCCATCGTCTTCAACAATCAGGTCAATGGATTCCGGATGACAGGTCAGAGAAACCAGCACCTTATCCGGATCAGCGTGTTTGGAAATATTGTTGAGAGCTTCCTGGGCAATCCGATAAAAGCCAATCTTTACATCCACCGGCAAAGAACAATCACCTTTGATTTGCAAATCAATGGGAATTCGTGCACGCGCAATAAAGGCATTCACCAGATGCTGTAACAGGTCCACCAGCTCTGCGTCTGCCAGTGCTTCCGGACGTAATTCCATCAGCAAGGTGCGCATTTCTGCCAGAGCACCACGGGTTAATTCACGTAATTCTGCCAATTTCTCGAACCCGGTGGTTGGATTTTTTTCGAAAATTTTTGGTAACACTTCAGCTGTCAGCGTCGTTGAAAATAAGGTTTGGGTGACAGCGTCATGTAATTCACGAGCCAGGCGACTACGTTCAGCGGATACAGCTTCTTCACGAGCTTTTTCCATCAAAATCTTCTCTGCAGCCTTTTGATCGGTAATATCTTCGGTAGCTCCGACCAACCGGACGACATTCCCTTTTTGATCAAAGACCGGTGATATGGTGGTGTGAAAGGTGCGAATTCTTTCCAGATTCCAATAAGGGGCGGGGCCTTGTTCTTCGTAGTCGATGGCATGTCGAACTTTGATACAGTCCAGATAATGTTGCCTAACGGATTGGGCAACCTCTGGAATGACCACCTCATCAATGGTTTTTCCCCAAATTTGGTCAGAAGTTAAGCCAGAATGTTGTTGGTGTTTGGGATTTGTGCGTAAAATACGGAATTGCTCGTCCGGTAGAACTTCAATAATGAATAATTGTTTTGTTGAGTTTTCGAATACTTCTGAGTACAAAGCCTGACTGATCCGTAGGGATTCTTCTACCTGTTTACGCTGCTCGATTTCCTTTTGAAGGTTGAAATTAACTAAATTGAGCTCCAGAGTGCGTTCAACCACTCTATGCTCGAGATCATCATAGGCTCGGCGTAAGGATTCATCAGCGCGTTTATTTTCCTGTGCGTTGATAATGATGCTGGCAACCACCCGTAGTAAGGCAACACTATCATGTGGCCAGGTTTTTTCTTTGCGAACCGAATCAAACCCCAGCAATCCAATCACTTTTCCCTGGTATTCCATCGGTACAGCCAGGAGGGATTGGATGCCTTGTCTGGTAAATTCGATCTTTTCATTTTTAGCCTCAGCTGGCAATTGACTAACCGAAGGAATGTGGAGGATGTTTCCTTTGAAAATCTGGTTATTTGACCAATGAAGGTGAGCGACGGGAATTTGACGGAGGTTCTGGATTTGAGGGGAAATGTCAGGGGCACACCATTCATGCGTACAGGTCAATGTTTCCTGATTCTCAGAAAAGGAGAATAGATAACTGCGATCAACCCCGGTAAATTCACCAATCGATTTTAGTGCTTCACAAATAGCGGTATCCAAATTTTCAGGTGGAAGATTAATGAATTTTGTCGCTAACGACAGGATCAAATTTTCAAATGCGGATCGATACTTGAGTTCGTCTTCTGCCATTTTTTGTTCCGAAATATCCAATACCAACCCGGTGAAATGAGAAAGCTTATTATCGGCATCAAATACCGGCGTTGAGATGGTACGTATCCAGCTCCATTCGCCTTTGGTTTTATTGTAAATCCGGACTGTTTGATCATAACGGACTGCTTCAGCCCAGGAACGGTGGTTAGCCTCAATCACGCGTTGTTTATCATCCGGATGTATATTGATAAACCAGGTATCAAAATTGGATGGATCATCAATTCCTGCGATTTCCTTTAAGGACGGGCTATACATAACAACCCTGCCGCCGTAAGGTTGGGTAGGATCAACCACGATTTGATATATTGCAAATTCAATGGCATCTTCAAGCAAAGATAGTAGACTTGGATCAAATTGTCCGTTGTAAGAATTATCCATAGTACTGCAATGACCTTTTTTTGGAATAGAAAAAAATTTTAACTAAGTATTATTATACATGAACTCGATCTATGGCTTTGAGCAGATGAAACAGATTCAACGAAATGAACCCCTTTTTTCTATTGATCAAAGAAAATTTTATTGAAAAAATTCTTGATATTTTTATGAATGATTAAAAAATCGTGGGTGATAATTCGCCAAACACCTGTTGTAAATATTTTTATCGCTTCTTTTTCTGAATTCCAACCGTTCCATAATTTAAATTTGGATTGATTATCCAAAACTTCCAAAATCATTGCAACAGCACCCAAATATACGAAAATATCTTTCAAATCACAAGCAACTATTCCAGGCAAACCAATATAATCGAGTATGAATCCACGCATAAACATATCGATCATCCAACTTAAAATGCCAGAGAACAATAATGTAAAACTTAAATTCATCCAGAATTTATTTCCTCGTATTGATTTGAAATAACGGTAGATTGGAATGATCATCAAGACGAGAGTGATAAAGAACACCTTTAACGAAGGCATAATTATCGGAATGGAATCTACTGAAAGTTGAGTAAATATCCAGGCGCCATGGAAATTACGGCGATAGGTGATTTCCAGCCAGCCTGAAATGATGGGAAAAAAATCATTCACAGGAAGAGTAATAGAAATAATCCATTTTAAGATTTGATCCATCGCCACCAAGCCGAACGCTAATCCGATGAGTTGGAAAGTTTTCTTAGGGATTCGTTGTTTGTCCTTCATAGTAAAAAACAAACTGCCCGTGAAGTAAAAGAATAACAGGGGATATAAGGCAACCCACAAATGTTGAAAGGTTTGGATCTTTCCCTGGAAGATAATTATCAAAATAAAAATTGACCACTCGATCAGAAATAGAAGTTTTAGACAGGGTAGGTTTAAAGAATTTTCTCATAGCAAAAAAATTCTATCGAGAGAGTTGACGCAAGATGTAAATAATAACTGAAATAAGAGGTTTCTATTGAGTATAAACTGGATTTCAGGATGATGTTGATTTTTTCTATTTTTATCCTCCATCTGACCAGGTGGAATTAACCTTTCGACCCATTTATAAATCCTACGATTTAACGATATCCGATAAAAGTAAACCGGGTATTTTTAAACCGTAATTCAATCGGAAGGATAAAAACATGAATTATTCAAATGATTACGTCGTTCAGGCAAAAAACCTCAGCAAAACTTTTGGGGATTTTCGGGCATTAAATTCAGTGAATCTTGGGGTTCCAAAAAATTCCATCTTCGGATTTTTAGGTCCAAATGGAGCGGGTAAAACCACATTAATGAAAATCTTACTTGGGTTAAACCAACCTTCCTCTGGAAGTGCGAAAGTGTTTGGTTTTGATATAGTCAAAGAAAGCATTGCTATTCGTGAACGGATTGGGTATTTGCCACAATCACCCCGGTTCATTGAATACATGACAGCCCGGGAAAACCTGCTACTTACAACCAGATTTTTCTATATTGGACCCAAGGAGAAATTTAAACAGCGCTGTGATGAAATGCTGGAATTGGTTGGGTTGGAGGATAAAGCAGACCGACCGATCAAAAACTTTTCGGGTGGGGAAAAACAACGCTTAGGAATTGCTTTGGCTCAGGTTAATTACCCTGATTTACTCATTTTGGATGAGCCAGCTTCTTCACTTGACCCAATTGGTAGAAAAGAAGTATTCCATGTCATGGAAAAATTACGGGAAAATACAACGATCTTCTTTTCCACCCACATTCTGGACGATGTTCAAAAGATTTGCGATTCGGTTGCCATTTTGAACCGTGGCGAACTGGTTGCGTGTGGTCCCATGCATAACCTTTTGAATCAAAACAGAGGGATCGAATATTTACTTACAGTTTTTGATAAAGAAAAAATAATGGGAAATCACTTATCTGGATTGGAATGGGTTATTCAAAGCGATATCATTCAAAAAAATTCAGATGGTTCCATTACCTGGAGAATTCAATTGAAGGATTCTGCATCTGCAGAAAGACAATTATTGCAGAAGATGGTTCGACTGAATTGGGAAATGAGTTTGAATAGACAGACCGGATGGAGATGGAAGGAGTAAAAGAACCATCACAGTTAAGAGGTTTTTCAACGATTTACTTCAAAGAAAATTGTGATTGGATGCATACCCATCGTTGGTGGTGCCATGAATAGGTTTCTCTGGTATCGGTGATTTGAGCTGCTTTCAACGGGGTGGAGTGGATGACTGACAAAGCCGGTTGCCAGACGATCTATCTCTTGCAAAATTAGCAGCATCATGCTTGGTGACGTCTTCCCGATGTGTATTAGGCATTTCAGCAATACTTGGGTGGCTTGTGGGTCTGGTGGATGCATTGAAATATGTTACTCCCTGTTCATTAGCAACACTGGCAACAGGTGTCACAGGCAAGGTAAAAAAGTATCAGCAGGGTTATTGTGGCTACCTATTCTCGCTACTTTGGTTTGGTCAGTAATTTTTGTTTAATTGCATTTCGGAAATTTGAAATTAGAGTTATAAAATTTCTGGATATCTGAATAGGGTTCAAAATCATTTAATGCATTTCATTAAAGTGTAAACTTAAGCATAAGCATTTCAGGAAGTTTCGATGACCAAATCTGTGCAGAAAATTATTCAGATAAAAATTACTATACGGGAAATCAAACCGCCCATCTGGCGCCGGGTGTTGGTTTCCGATCAGATGACATTATGGGATCTGCACGAAGTTATTCAAGCTGTTTTTGGGTGGGCTGGTTACCATTTACATGAATTCAGAATTGGGAATGTAATTTACGGTGACCCGGAAGATTCCGAATTGATGGACTTTGTGAAGGAAGACGAAGAACTTTATAAGTTGAGTGATTTTAATTTTAACAAGGGCTCTCAGTTCACTTACCTGTATGATTTTGGCGATAACTGGAAACACACCATTTTGATTGAAAAAGTGTTGCCGTATGATAAAAAACTGCAGATTACCGCAATTTCTGGAAGGAAAAAGAGCTACTCCACCGGAAGATGTGGGTGGTGAGTTTGGATACAGTCGATTTTTGGAAGTGATTAAGAATCCGAAACATCCGGATCAGAAGAATGTAATGATGTGGATGGATGGTTCGTTTGACCCTGAATTAGTAGATATCAATCAGATAAATTACAAGATTGATCTGGTTGCCCAACAATTGAATGATTGGAATGTGCGCTTGAATTTATGGATAGACGATCCAATGGATTGGGTTGACCCAAACTTGCGCGTCAAAAATTGGTTAAAAACTCTACAGAAAAGAGATTGGAAGAAATTCAATTTTTGCCTCTAACCAATATGTGCTTATTTGTTGACTTATTTGCAGGACAATAAAGTTTCCGGCACATCCTCAACCGGTAATTTTTCACAAAAGGCAGTCAAAGATTTAGTGGTTAGAAAAAATGGGATATTCCCATCCTTCCTGAACAAAGATGAATTTTCCAGAATGTTCAAAAATGAGGACGATGTTTGGGCTGTTTATTTTGTCCATCTGCTTGCATATTGGGCGGAATTAATTGACGGTGGTAAAGGGAAACTATGGAAATTAACTGCTAAAGGGGAAAATTTCTTGGAAATTTCATCGGCGGAACAGCTACACACGCTGTTTAGTGGTTGGTGGTTTCGTGGATACTGGTTGATTACAAGGTATGGATTTACTAGAATTCAATATTTACCCCTTGATTTTCGAAGGTTTATCCATTTTGTTTTAACATCAACTTTGGCTTCACAATCGATGAATTTTTCAGATTTTTGTAAAAAGGTCTTATCGGCCTTAGGATATTCTGTGCAGCCTGATACAGAAGATTATAAATTTCGATTATTGTGTGACGATCTGGAAGAAATTGTCATTAAACCCATGGAGTCATTTGGATTCATCAATTGTAAGAAGGAAGAAAAAATTCTTCAGAGTTCAGTAAAGTCTATGGAACTGGATAGTATTCAATTAAGTGATTGGGGCAGAGAAGCATTGAGAACGCTGTTTGATGCTTCCATCTATCGCGAGCTCAAAGCAAAGCTGAATTAAGAATAATCGTATCAACGATGAGGTGTTTTATTTTTGATGATAGACGAATGAAGACTATGCACAAGAAAAAAAATAAATATGTGATTTCAACAATAAAATAAACTCCTTTCGTATTGTAAAAGCAAGGAGTCCTGAAAAGAAGACCAGAGAAATTTTCTCTGGTCTTCTTTTGAATTAGAATTTCTACATCTCAGCTTTTCGAAAGCGCCAGATCGCCAGGAGGAAAAAACCGAAAGCATAAGCCAGTAAAATAGCGATTGGTTGCCAGAGAGAAGCCATGATCCAACCCTCGGATGAGGATGTTCTGCAGACCGATCATTGCCCAGGTGGATGGTAGAAGTCTGGCAATCGTGGCAAATGTTTCTCCGGCACCTTCCAAAGGAAACCAGGTTCCACCCAGAGCAGAGAAAACAAACATTGCCAGCATGGAATAGAGCACAACCTGATTGTCAGATTTTGCCAATGTGCCGATCAACAAACCCATGGATGCAACCCACAAACCCAGGGAGATGGCGATGAGAAATGTTCCCAACGGAACACGCAGATAATTGACCTTCAGAACGAATTGACCAAAGATGATCATCAGGGTCGTCTGCAAAAAGACAATTGCAAACATTGCCAGCATGTGACCGGCGATGATTTGCCAGGGACGCATGGCAGGTGGTCATCAGACGCTGCAGGGTACGGGTTTTGCGCTCCTGCATCAATACTTGACCGGAGGTTACCAAACCGATGATGGCGAACTGTACAATGATTCCCGGTGATGCCTGGTTATAAGGGTTATCACCAAACCAGCTTTCCTCTTGTTGACCAGAAGCTTGCTCCAACCGTACCAGTGCATCCAGATTGTAGGATGCCCACTTTTTCCAGGCAAGATTGACGGCAGGCATAAATTCATTGGGATCATCCAGGTTTTCTGCACTCAAATGACCGATTTCAAGACTGCTTATCAATTGCGATACAGGTGTTCGTAGCAATTGGTAGACAGATTGCCCGGTTGTGCTGGTGGTATCGGCGATGAGGGTTAACTGGGGATCTTTGTTTTCCTGAACCTTCTGGTCAAAGTCAGTGGGTATTACCAGAATACCGTCCACTTTTCCTCGTTTAAGATTATTTTGAGCTGCATCGAGTTCCATACGCGTGACCTCGAAAGTATTTCCATCCTGGAGGTGGTTAAAAAGCATGCTGCTCAACTCGCTGACTGGTTCCTTTTCTACCCATGCGAGGGGAATGCGTTCGTCAGCAGCACTCAATTCTCCGCTGCGGTAAGCGTATCCCATAAAAAAGGTGAATACAATTGGCATTGCTACCAGAAATAAAGCTGAATTTTTGTCATGCAGTATTTGGCGTAAATCTTTGAGTACCAAATCAAGAATTTTCATTGTTATCTCCTAAACCAATCCATTTCGAAACTTATGCAAACCGTCTTTGGAAGCGAAATGCACCAATGATGAACATAACCAGGCCAACGATTAACATCACCATCAAAGGTAACAGCATGTCAGTGACAGGTTGCCCATTCAACACGATTTTCCATCCACGCACGACCCAACCTTGCGGGGTGAAGGCAGCCAGACGATTGAAAGCTTCTGGCATGGTCATGTTCGCGGTGAATAAACCACCCAACATTCCCAGGGCAGTCAGAACACCACCTAACACGGGACCTGCCTGACGGGAAGTTTTGACGAATGAAATCAAAAGCACACCTAATCCTGCTGCAGCAATCACCTGTCCTAAGAGCGCCAGGATGATCATTTTTGGGTCTCCCCATTGAATCTTGAAAATGAAATGGGCAGCAATGAGCAGTACAAGTCCTTGCACAACCAACATCAGAAATACCGCCAGGAATTTACCAGCTAGAATCGTCGTGCGATTTAGCGGTAAGGTAAATAATCGTGCCAGCGTGCCTTCTTCGTTTTCTTCCAGGATTGACATCATGGAATAAGCACCGGTAAAGAAAGCGAAAAACACCATTTGTCCGGCCATCATAAGCCCTAACATCTGTTGGATGGGATTCTCTGAAGACGTTTCACCGGTGGGGGCTACCATTATCAAGGCCGCAGATTCGGGATTGTGAAAGAGATTCCGTTGGAAATCTCGATACCAGGTCGAATAGCTGTTCATCAGGGAAGTGATCAGATTGGGATCCGGTTGGTTTCCCTGAAGATTCTGGCGTTCGAGTATCGTCTCAATGGCAATGCCACCACCAGAGACGCCATCCAGCATGGCTGTAACCATATTCTGTGCAACTTGAGGGGCGATGGTAAGGGTGGGATCACTGAGAATCACGACCTGTGTGTCCTGATTGCCTGCAAGGAATTGCTCGGAAAAATCAGCCGGAATCAGGATGGCTACCCCAATTTCACGTCTGTCCAATGCTGCTCGTAAAGACAATTCAGAAGAAAAATCTGTCGCAGTAATCCAGGATTGTACGCTTTCATCAAAAAACATACTGCGAATATTTGCTCCCAAGTGGTTCTGGCAGGATGGAAGTATCGGTTAATGTGTCTGCATTGTAAATCCCAACGGATATGGCTGGTAAATCAGAAGATCCACTCAAGGCTCCACCGAATGCCAGGGAGATTAATCCGATGAGAAGCAAAGGAGCTACGATCATCATTCCTATGGCAAACAGACTGCGGAAGGAATGAGTCAGATCTTTGATGGCAATTTCCAGGATTTTCATGTCGTACTCCTTTACGAATCGCGTAATGCACGTCCGGTGAGATGCAGAAAGACCAATTCAAGATTGGGCTCTTTTATATCCACAGATAAGATGCGAACACCACCCTGAGCAGCAACTTCCAGCAAACGTGGCAGTGCTCGGTTACTATCATTTACCAATGCGGTGACTTTGCCATCGGTGGCATCCACACTGGATACTCCTTCGATCTCCTTCCAGGCGGGGATGATGGCTGCCACCTCGGCATTGAAGGTCAGATCGATACGGGTCTGCTCGCCTACCATTTTAATCAACTCGTCATGCGTTCCAAAGGCAATGATTTTGCCCTGATCCATGATGGCGATGTGATCGGAGAGTTCGGCTGCTTCTTCCATATAATGGGTGGTGTAGAGGACTGTCATGCCCTGGTGATTGAGTTCTTTGACATTATCCAGAATATGACGACGGGATTGCGGATCGATTCCCACAGTGGGTTCGTCCATGATGACCACGTCTGGTTTGTGCATCAATGCTGCAGCGATATTGACCCGGCGTTTCATACCCCCTGAGAATTTTCCAACCCGGTCTTTTTGTCGTTCTGTCAAACCGATCATTTCCAGCACTTCATCAACACGCTGTTTCAGCTCTGAACCGCGCAAATCATACATTTTTCCCCAAAACAATAGATTTTCTCTTGCGGATAGATCGGGATAGAGGGCGATATCCTGCGGGACCACACCTAATTTTTCTTTGGCTAAGTGGGGTTGCCTGGTGATCGAAAACCCCATAATGGAAGCATCACCATCACTGGGTTCGATTAACCCGGAAAGCATGGATATGGTGGTGGATTTACCAGCACCATTCGGGCCTAACAAACTGAGGATTTCACCTTGCTGGATGACAAAATCCACACCCTGAACAGCCTGAAAACTGCCAAACGATTTTTTGAGGTTTTTTACTTCGATTGCGTTCATTTTTCTCCTTTGAACCCCAGTTGGATGGGGAATTATTCCATTCTCTACCGTTCAGTATAAAGAAGCGATTTGATATTTGCTATTGGGCAATGGGATAATTTGATACTGTACCTTCGTACATTGATCGGTTGGTCAATAGCAAAGAACATAAAAATCCTATACAATTCAAGCATGCCACTGCATATCCGAGAAAACTTTTAATCCTAAAAATGTGGATCGTGATCCGCGTTTGTTTATGTGGTTCTTAACATTAGTGATCTTATTAATGTATGCAATCGCTTTAATCGAGAAAACCGAATTGCGACAACCGTTGCCATTGAGTGTTTTCAGTATATTGATGTTTGTTCATGTCTTACTTCACTGGCAGATCGAAAGAATTATCCTGAAACCAAAACTGATCCTGTTTTATATTATTGTGCAGGGAGTGCTTGGATTTACAATCAGCTGGATGGCTGGCAATACAGGTGTTATTCTGGCGATCTTTATGGCATTACTTGGGGAAGCTGTTGGAATGTTGGGCTTATCCCGGGCAACAATAGTTGCTTCCCTTTATTACTTGACATTAGCATACATTAATTTGCGTCAAATAAGTGATGGAGGTTCAACAGGTTGGATGCTGATTGGGATCATCCCGGTAATCATCTTTGTGGTCACCTATGTAACTTTATACCGCAGACAGACGGATGCCCGGGAGCAAGCGCAAGCACTTGCAAAGGAACTTGGAAATGGTTAATCAACAACTCAGTGCAGTATGCTAACCAGGTAGAGGATCTGACGATTGCGAATGAACGGCAACGTATGGCACGCGAGCTGCATGACACGTTATCACAAGGTTTGACCGGGATAATTTTGCAATTGGAGGCGGTTGAAGCACATCTCACCAATAATCGCATAGAAAAAGCCATTTCCATTGTTTCCAATGCCATGCAACAGGCTCGTTCCACCCTGGCTGATGCCCGTAACGCCATCGATGATTTACGCGGTACACAACCTGAAAATCTGGAATCGGCATTACGCCTTGAGGTATCCCGCTTTCAGAATGCGACGGATATCGTGTGTGATCTGGAAATAAAAGAAATTCCTGTATTGAGAGAGAACATCAAGGAAACAGTTGTCCGGAATGTAGCGGAGGGACTGACCAATATCGGAAGGCATGCACAGTCACAAAAGGTGACAATCGCTGTTTCCATGGAACCGGATGTTCTTTTGGTTACCGTGCAGGATGATGGACAAGGATTCGACCCGGATGTGATCCCCTCCGGACATTATGGATTATTGGGAATTCGTGAACGCATGCGTCTGTTGGGTGGCAGTCTGGAAATCCGGAGCAGTAACCGGGGAGAGGAACGAGACTGGAAATGAGAATTACCAGTATGATCAGACTTTTGATCGCAGATGACCATCTGATTATCCGCCAGGGATTGCGGCTCATTTTGGAAACCGAAGATGATTTTGAGATTGTGGCGGAGGCCTCTGATGGGGCTGAAGCATTGCGACTATGTGGCGAACACAATCCTGATGTGGTGTTGATGGATTTACGTATGCCAGGTATGGATGGATTGACAGCGATTGAAAAATTGCGGGAAATTCACCCGGAGATTGCAGTGGTCATTCTTACCACCTTCAATGAAGATGACCTGATGCTGCGTGGTTTACAGGCTGGCGCAAGGGGTTATTTGCTGAAAGATACCGATCGAGCTGCATTGTTTGATACCATCCGGGCAGCAGCACGTGGTGAGACCTTACTCAAGCCGGAGATTATGGCTCGCGTGTTATCCGTGGCAGGTGGCAACAAAGTCTCCAAAGGAAAATCTATCCAACATATTGAATTTACAGAGCGGGAACAGGAAGTGTTGGAAGCTGTCGCTCGTGGCGAACGACGCAAGGAGGTGGCCTTTCACCTGGGAATTTCAGAGCGAACGGTGAAAGCACATTTGGCCAGCATTTATGGGAAATTGGGGGTTGATTCAAGGGCTGCTGCAATTTCAGTGGCTATGCAAAAGGGATTATTGAAATTAATGATTATTCATCAGGGGTAAATCATTAACGAAAATTAATTGTCTTGAGATGTTTATGATTGTGGACGGAAATGATTCCCTGGTCGGTGGTTTGATACTCAATTACGGAGGTTACGATGTTTATTGGCATTCTAAAGTCTGATTGAAATAGAAAAATCGGTATAATTTCTAAATTTGAAATATCACTTAAGTACCACTAAACACCTAACTTATGGAGCGCTTATTAAAATGCTGCATGCGAAGTGTATCTGGTTTATTCATTGGCACGACACCACGTGTCAATGTGGATTAATGAAATTTTACTTCTCGATGTAGGTCTTAGATGACTGGGTCGGGACGGATTGGAATCATCCGCTTTTTCCTATACCGGGTTGGAATTGCCTTTGAAAGCCAGATCTTTCGGTAGAAGAAACCAAATAAACCTACGTCTTCATACGCAAAGGGTCATTTGGACGAAGTGCGGGTTTATGAACCTGCATTTGATTCCTCCACACCTAGCAGTCAATTCATCAAGACCAAACAGGTTGAAATCTTCTGCCGTCATTCTTTGATCCTGAAAATTATGACCAATATCATCGGGATGTGGCTGAATTGGGGGATCATGGATTCCCCAAAGTAGAATGAACGCACCTCCTGGCAGCATGGGTCGATGGGCAGGTTTGGAAGGACTTCAATGCATCTGGCTGATTTCAGGAGACGTGGACCTACCATTGGTTTAATGATGAAAGTCGACAACAATTCGAAACTGCCTACTGTTCCACCCTGCACCATTCGTCAACATTCCGGATAATATAACCGCCCGCCATGGACTGCCCGTTTCCGAGGGATTGCTTCACTCTATATGATGAGTTGGCGGGAATGCTGGCAGAACGAGGTGCACCATTATTTTTCATTGGTGGATTTTCAAACCATACGGAAGGATATCGCAATTCAAAAGTGGGCGGGTTGGACTCGTTTACACCAGTACCGATTGCGATACGACAGTAGAGAAGCACTGGGTTGTCGCAGAGAATATCGTGCCATCTCAATTTTCCACCATCCATTCACCTTCAGTCACCTGCGGAAGTTCGTGGCGTAGCTGTGAAATCCTGGAGACTGCCGGCAACCGGAGCTTGCAGCATCAGGGTTCCAAAAATCTGTCGCACGATGTCTGGCATACGATATTGCCGATTATTGCTGATGCAATTGAAGATTTTGGAAACCCATTTATTTAAGTTTTGTATTTATATCAGTTGGTTTTAGCCATTACTACACAATTGCGCCCAGCTTCTTTTGCCTGATAGAGCGCTTGATCTGCAAGATCCACAAGTTGGATCTCTTTGGCTACATCATGTTCCGGGAAGGAAACACCACCGATGCTGATCGTTACTTTGATCATATCATCTCCATCTGCGACACTGCTTTCTTCAACCTTACGTCGGAGACGATCTCCAATGTTGCGGACATCATTATGGGATGCTCCGGGCAATATTGCCAGGAATTCTTCACCACCATAACGAACAAGAATGTCACCATCACGCAATACGCTACGTGCAAGTTTCACCAATTTAATCAAGACCCGGTCTCCTGTTAGATGGCCGTACGTGTCGTTAACCTGTTTGAAATGGTCGAGGTCCATCATCATAACGCCTACTGGGGTGTTTGCTCTTAATGCACGGCCAAATTCTTCATGTAATCGAGTCATTCCAAAGCGGCGATTGTAAATACCTGTTAATGAATCGAGTGCAGCAAGACGTTCCAGCCGATCAAATAATAATGCATTGTGTAATGCAAGCGCTAACCCCTGTCCAAAAAGATTTAATCGAGTCAACGCATCCTGACTGAAATTGTTATTTGTTGCCAAAATGATCAATCCAAGGATCACTTCCTTGTAGAGAATAGGTTCAATGATAATTTCATTGGGGCGAAATTCTGTCAATATGCCATCCACCTGCACGTTTTCTGGCAAATTTATCTGAATGCGATGTTCATTCCGTAATGCACTTTTAACATGGTCACTCTCTAAAAGGGAGTTTACATTTTTAATCCCTTGCGATGCTGATACTTGAAGAGATCCATCACTTTCAATCATCACTGCGCCAGCGGTACTTCCCGTATATAAAAGAAGTTGATGCAGCGCTTTTTCGGTAAGATCACGTAATGCTAAGTTGACTGCTGAGTAATTGGTTAAATGCATTGAGTGAATTTTCAGTTTCAATGGATTGAAAGAGAGTTCTCAACAAGCCCATTGAAAGCAGAAGTGCTATGCCCAATTTCATCCTCAGAATCGACTTTAATCATGCAATGTTCAGCATCGCAGGTCACATCAGTGCGGCCTGCTTTTATTGCCTTTAAATTCTTGGTCACGTATTCCATACGATTGCCAAGTAATTTAAGGCGAGAACCGACAACGGTTCGGGCTAAACTGATATTTAACGCACCAACAATAATACCTGCAGTAATACAGGCGATAAAAAACCAGGGCTTCATAACAAATTCACGTGGAATACCCATCCATGAGACGAAAAAAGGAAAAACAACTCCTATTATTAAACCAAGACCAATCATGAAAATGGATAGATCGGTGAAAACTTTGCGGGTGATTCGAATCATAAGGCTCCTGAATATGAAAAGAAGAACCAAGTTGATCTGGTTCTTCCCCCCTAAATAATTGGGATACATTTCCGTTTTGTCTATTATAGCAATTAATTATCAAATGATCTTTTCAATTATGAAATGTTCGGAACCATATACATGAAGACAAATGATAAATTCATCAGCCAATGAATTACGCAGATAAAAGGCAGTAGTCGTGGTCGCCAACGGATGAGAATGCCAACGTAAATTGCAAAGGGCAGATACATCAAAGCACGCCAGAGAATGAAACGCAGGTCGAAGACCAATGGGGCGGTGATGTGCTGCAGGCTGAGGAAAAGACTGGCTAAACCAACTGCCAACCAGGGTTTTAAACCGGGATTATTGGAAGTTTTCGCTTCTAAGCGAGGTGCGATGTAACGCATATACATGGGAATTTCTGTCAGAGCCTGTCCTAAGGGGAAAGAGGATCCCGGAAATGATCACCGCCCATAAAGGTAATGCCCCAACAAAAAATTCCAATGTTGCCTCAGGATTTCCAAAAAGCCAGGTAGATAACAAAATATTGGGTAAAACAGACAATGGTCCACCAATGATCATTGTTAGTAGTACGATACCCAGGTCTTTCCAGAATGATGCGCGCACAATTCTGAAATTCAGAAAAGAAATTTTTGCCTTCTTTTCTGTACCAGCGGTATCAGTAAGTAGAGACAAAATAGATCCGCAAGGGCGACCGCCATGGGCCACCAGCCAGCTGATGCCTGCCAATCAGAGGTGCCTGAAAGGATCAGCAGTATTAAAGCAATGAATGCCTGCCCAACCAGAAAAGAAGATTGTACGGGCAGGTAGTAGTAACCAGGCGGATTATTTTTTAATTGTGTATTCATTGTGATCCTGTTTAGAAAAAAAGAAGATGCTTTGATATGTTAATAGATGGACAAGAAAAAATTATAGCAGAATTTCAGATAAAACAATTAAAAGAATGCCTGGCAAATTATTGAGTTGAAATATGTTTCAGTATTCATTTCAAACGAATCATATAAACTCGAATCTGCTACTTGACAATACATAGTAGTAGATGTATACTAAATTCAGTAGCTACTATGTAATACATAGAAGGAGGTGTGATGAATAACGACACCCAAATGATGAAAGGAATATTGGAAGGCTGTATTCTGAAGATTATTTCAAAAGAAGAGTTGTACGGTTACAAAACCGTTGAAAGGTTGAATGAAATTGGATTTGAAGTCAATGAAGCAACTGTATACCCCATTCTGACCAGACTGGAGAACAAAGGACACCTGAAAGTCGAGAAACGTCCTTCGCCTTTGGGGCCCATGCGCAAGTATTATTTTGTGACACAGGAAGGACGGACTAATTTACAGGAATTTCACGAAACCTGGCATCGGATGATGAAAATGGTAAATGAGTTAATGGAGGTTGATGATCATGACAACCAGAAATAAAGTTTTATTATTCAGTTCAATTGTATTGGCGTTATTGGTGATTGCCAGTATCGTGGTTTGGGAGATCACCGGGCAATCCAAGTGGGGAAAGGTTACCGGCTGGTAGCATTGGCAGCAATCATAATAATCAGTGTTCTGTCAGTATTTGTGGTCTATTTTTCAAAAATTCAGAAAAAGAAATACGAAAAGTTGTTGAATCGGGAATATTATGAACAATACGAAATCATAAAAGATGCCGTGGCGAATTCTCAACTTGCAGCGATGACCAAAAAAGATATTATTGAAGACATTCTCGAATTATTGCTTTCAGCACAGGAATCGGGGAAATCCATTGCATCTGTGGTTGGTGATCCGCAATCGTTTTCACAGGAGATTATGAGTTCCTTTGCAAAACCATATCGACTGGCACTACTGGATTTATTCGACAGCTTAATCGCCTTCATTCTGATGGTTTTGGGTGCCAGTTTCGTGTTATGGCTGGAGCAAACGCAGCAAAGTTTCTATGTGACAAAATTGGATATCAGCATGATTGCATTCTTTATCCTGGTCGCGTTTTTATTAATCCCGGTTACGAAGGCTGGAACAGGTACACGTAATCCCTGGATTTTCATGGTACCGGTTGCAGGTGGTGTGCTTTTTGTTTTGATCGCTGAACTGCTGAGGGCCTTCTTGTATGATGTGGATCTGGTCCGACAGCTTTTGGATGGTTCCGTGCGAATGGTACCCAATATGATCACACTGATAATCTACCTGTTGTCAGTGCCATTGTTCTTGATACTGAAGCGAGTTTTCAGAAGGAGAATGCTCAAAGGCGCATAACTGAAAAAAACATCCCGTCTCTACTGCAGAAACGGGATGTTGGCAGGTTAATAATGTAGGAGATTGAACTGGATTTTTCTAATTTTCCAAAATTACTTGACAGATCATTCTAAAAAGTGTATAAAAGGCAAACCATGAAATTCCAAATGATTGTTAAGAAGGCTAAGCGTCATCATCCGATCTTCTCCCAGAAGGAGCGGCTAGTTTGCGTTTAGCAGAAATTCAATCATTCTAAAAACGTTAAAGACAAGTGAAGCCTTCCTTCTGGGGAAGGCTTTTTTTGTTTAATTCCCGGTGAGATTGTTCATAAATTCAAAAGAAAATAATTGAAGGAGCGTGATGGAGGTGCCATTAAAAAGACATTACTGAAAAACTTAAAAAATGACGATCAAAAACCAGTTCGTCAACGCTCGCTCAATCGCGGGTCTGTCGTTGAAGCGGTGATTTCTAATGAAACCGTACAATAAAAAACAAATAATTTAATGGAGAAAAAGTGATGAGAAGAAATGTTTTAATCGTAAACCTTGTATTGATGGCAACTTTATTGTTGTCTGCCTGTGCCAGCAGTGCTACACCTGTTGCGCCCGTTGTTGAAGAACCACAAGTGGAAGCTCCAGTTGTTGAAGAACCTGTGGATGAACCTATGGCTGCAGACCCGGAAGGATGTTTGGGAAGTGCCGATACTGCTGTCGTTGACCTGAATTGCCAGGAAATTACCATTGCGGTCGAAAATGCATACCTGCCTTTCAACTACATTTCCATTGAGACAGGTGAGCCAGGTGGTTGGGATTATGATGCCTGGAATGAGATCTGCACCCGCCTGCACTGTACGCCCGTATTCGTAGAAGCTGCCTGGGATGGTATGATTCAGGCTGTCTCGGATGGTCAGTTTGATGCTGCTGGCGATGGAATCACCAACACGACGGATCGCCAGGAAGTGGTCGATTTCTCGATTGGCTACATCAATATTCAGCAACGCTTGCTGGTGAGATTGGGAGAAGATCGTTTTGATTCGATTGAAGCCTTTGCTGAAACCGATCTACAAATGGGTACGCAATCGAATACCACCAATTATGAGACCGCAACCCTTTACCTTCCTGAGGATCGCATCAGCGCCTTTGAACAATTCCCCTTTGCCGTACAGGCATTACTGTCTGGTGATGTGGATGCTGTCATCATTGATGAGGTCGTCGGTATGGGCTATATGGGTGAAAATGCTGAACAATTGGAATTGATTGGTCCGGCAATCAGCAGTGATGAATTAGGCTTCATCTTCCCATTGGGTAGTGATCTGGTTGATCCTGTCAACCAGGCCATCCGATCGATGATGGAAGATGGTTTCTTAGCTGCTTTGAATGTCCGTTATTTTGGACCTGAATTTGATATCACTTATGATGATATTTTGCTAGAGGATTAAGGAATGAATAACAGGAAGGGACTTCAATCCCTTCCTGTTTATATTCTCTTATAAATTAAATCATGAACGGAAGAGCAATTTAATTGCTGGAACAGGAAAGATCATGAATCAAAGCACATCCATTGAAATGAATCCCACTCCGGTAGGCTTGGGGAAGCCAACCATCAAAGAAAGGTTGTCACAATTTCCCTGGTGGTTTGTGGCAATCATCCTGATTTTAATGGGTACATTTACTGCGATTGCTACCCAACCTTCGTATACAGAAGCATTCAACTTCATTAAAGCTGGTTTGGGAATAACCATTCGTACCACCCTGATTGCATTTGTAATCGCTCTGTTCCTGGGGCTGATTACGGGTTTAGGCCGCATTTCCCATAATGTTTTCTTTAAAAATCTGGCAACCCTGTATGTGGAGTTTATCCGTGGTGTGCCCATGCTGGTGTTGATCTTTTTTATTGCTTTAGTGGCTGTTCCTGCCGTAGTTACCGGAATGAATGAATTGGGGCACTGGTTTCAAACCCAGGGTTGGAATTGGATCGCAAATCCTTTGCTGGCCTTAGAGAATAAAGCGATTGAAATGAATGTTCGGGCGATTGTGGCTCTCTCCGTGACCTATGGAGCTTTTCTGGCGGAGATATTCCGCGCTGGGATCCAATCGGTGAGTAAAGGTCAAATGGAAGCAGCCCGGTCTCAAGGCATGAGCAGCGGACAGGCGATGATCTATATCATCCTTCCACAGGCAATTCGAAATGTCTTACCAGCATTGGGGAATGACTTTGTGGCCATGTTGAAGGATTCTTCCCTGGTATCGGTGTTGGCTGTGCGGGATATCACCCAGGTGGCGCGTCTGTATGCAGGACGCTCATTTCGTTTTGAAGAAGCCTATACCACGTTGGCAATCCTATACCTGAGCATGACCATCGTTTTATCACTTGTGGTGAAATACATTGAGAGGAGGGTTCGCCAGGATGAGCGTTAGACCCATGATTGAAGTAAAAAATGTTTACAAGGTTTTTGGTAAGGTAGTAGCCCTGAATGGGGTCAGTCTGGATATTTATCCAGGTAAAGTGGTGGTGATTATTGGACCGAGTGGCTCTGGAAAATCTACTATCTTACGTTGCATGAATCACATGGAAGTCGAAAGCCAGGGTGAAATATGGGTAGATGGGGAGCATCTGAATGGGGATCAAAAACGTCTGAATCGCATCCGTTCAGAGATTGGGATGGTCTTTCAATCATTCAATCTGTATCCACATTTGAGTGTTTTGGAAAATGTAACCCTGGCACAACGGATTGTGCGAAAAACAGACAAACAAACTTCCCGTGAGATTGCCATGCGTCAACTGGAGAAAGTAGGCATTGTGGAAAAAGCCAATGCTTATCCGGGACAATTATCCGGGGGACAGCAGCAACGTGTAGCGATAGCCCGTGCGCTGGCCATGAAACCCAAAATCATGCTGTTTGATGAACCCACCAGTGCGTTGGATCCAGAGATGATCAAAGAAGTGCTGGATGTGATGTTGCTTCTGGCAAAAGAAGGTATCACCATGGTGGTTGTAACGCATGAGATGGGATTTGCCCGTGCTGCAGCGGATGAAGTGGTTTTTATGGATTTTGGTCAGATTGTAGAGCATGGTACACCGGAAGAAGTTTTTGATCATCCCCAGCATCCGCGCACACAGCAATTCTTATCGCAGATATTGGCACATTAGTGTTTTTAGAGAGATCATTGTAACGTGAATTCATCAGAAATCCAGGTTGTTTTGTAGCTTTCCAGGCACATAAAATTCAATGGAGTCGACCATATCGAGCGCCAGGGTTTCTGAAGGTTTGGTCAGTAACCAGATAACAACAAAAAGATCCCCGACAGCTCCGGAGGTATTAAGAACCAGGGCAATCAGCACAAGATTCATAATTGTGATTGGCGCTACTACCAGAAGTAGTATTCCAATAAGGGTGATAATCATTAATGGAGCAATCCCAATCACCAGATATTGGTTGCGGGGAAAATACCAACCCGGCATAGCAGCATACGCATAAAAACCTTTAAAGCCTATTAGCGGTTTTTGCCCACTGAAGGTCCAGAAGAAGAACGCATGGATTCCTTCGTGTAAAGCAAGAACAAATATGATTGTTAATATTAATTTTCCGAGAGCAACCAGGGCTGAGGATATACTGGAAAATTCGATAGAAAAGGATATATCAGATCCTGATCTTAATTGATTTGCAATCCAGCCAAAAAACCAAATGGAAAAAATCAATAAAAACAATCCAATCAAATTTAAGATGATGATTTGTTTCGGGTTTTTTAAATCAAATTTACCAGATGGATGATAATGGAGAGGAAGAACCTGAGTCGCTTTCATAATCGATCCTTTGCATTGTTTTTTCTTCAGAAGTGGGCTGCACATTGACCTGCTATTGCTCTGAAATGATATAATTTTTTCATCAGGAGGTGCCTATGCGTGCACGTCGAGCTTTATTATACATGCCCGGTGATGATGAGAACAAAATCAAAAAGGCAGCTGAATTAACAGTTGATTCTGTCGTTTTGGATCTGGAAGATTCCGTTTCAATGTCCTGTAAAAATGCAGCACGAGAAACGGTAGCGAAATCTCTGGCTGAATTGGATTTCATCGGATCGGAAAGGTTGGTGCGAATCAATCCCTTCACTTCTGGACTGGCAGAAGGTGATCTGGAAATGGTGTTACCTTCGCAGCCGGATGGTATTCTCTTGCCAAAAACAAAAACAGCACAGGATGTACAGAAATTGAGTAAAATCCTGGCTGATTATGAAAAAGAACAGGGTTGGGAAAATAATTCTATCTGTATTCTGGCAATTATTGAGAATGCGATGGGTATCATTAATTTAAAGGAGATTGCACAATCTGATCCCCGGCTGGATGCAATAATTTGCGGTGGTGAAGATCTGGCAACAGACATTAATGCCGTTCGAACCCGAGCTGGTTGGGAATTGTTTTATGCACGTAGTGCGGTGGTTCTGCATGCTGGCGCCTTTAATCTACAGGCGATCGATATGGTCACCACAGATTTTTCTGATGCCCATGCTTTGGAAGAGGAAGCCTTACAAAGTTTGAAAATGGGATTTGCCGGAAAACAGATCATTCATCCCAATCAGATTGAACCTGTTCAGCGTGCTTTCACCCCAGATGATGATGAAATAGCCTATGCCTTACAATTGATTGAAAAATTTGAAGAGAGTGACAAAAATGGTCAGGCAGCTTTTGCGCTTGATGGGGTTATGGTCGATTTACCGGTGATCATCCGGGCACAACGATTGTTGAAACGCGCCAGAGCTGCCGGAAAGTTACTGTAGAGGATTCTTGAGGTGGATAGTGGCAATTGAACCTGGATTGATCCATGAAATTACGATGATTGTTAAACCTGAACATACGGCTGCTGTTGTGACAAAGGATGCTGGAATAGGGAAGTTGGCACCGGTCTTGAGTACCCCATATCTGGTCAGTTTGATGGAAACCACTGCCCATGCTGCTGTCGCTCCCTTCCTGGATCCTGGTCAGAGTGGGGTTGGTGCGATGGTCCACATCCGTCATGTAGCCGCCACACCGGTGGGCATGCAGGTTAGGATTCGGGCTGAATTGCTGAAAGTAGAGGGTCGCAGGTTGCTATTTAAAGTGGAAGCCTGGGATGATGTTGAAAAAATCGCCGAAGGGGAACATGAACGCTTCATTATTGATTGGGAGCGGTTTATGGCTGGTGTTGAAAACAAAATGAAAAAAAGAGACGAATAAATTTTAAAAAAAGTAAATCGAGTTAATGTTATAATATTGCCCATGTTGGTAAATAATAGTGTAATTGTCAATAGAAATTGGGTTTGATGCTTATTTTCTGTCAAGTATTCCCTCGAATTCTAAAATTTAAAACGATGTTGAGACTACTCATCATTTTTGTGATATTCATAAGCATTCTACCAATTGACAAACCTGATGTCATAGCGCAGGAATCAGATAAATCACAGGTAGTTTATTTACCGCTGGTATTCAAGAACTCCTTGACGAGTTGCTCTGAAGGGCCGGATCAATGGTTGTGTTTGTTAAATTTTTACCGAGCAACCGCTGGGGTAAATCCAGTAATCCAAAATAGCACCTACAATTCTACTATTGGGTTACACACCAATTATATGCTTCTGAATCCAACTCAAGAGAATATGCACACGGAATATGCAGGCAACCCCGGATATTCGGAGGCAGGAAAAGAAGCTGCTGGTCAAAGTAATATGATCAAAATTGATCGGGGGTACTACTTAACACCAGAAACAATCAATTGATTTAGTGGATGGCTACCCCATAATCATCGATACAATATGTTACATCCGGATTTGCGATCAAAGTGGATTTGATCTTAAGTTGTGATACTAAAAATTGTTTCTCTGGTCTGAATATATTAGGATCATTACCAACTTCATATCAAATCCAGAATGTTAATCTCGTTTATCCAGCGGACAAACAACAAGGAATTCCAGCCAATAGATTATCCAATCACCTGGGGTTTTTATATGCCCTGGACAAGTGCTAACGAATGATAGCGATGAGGTTAGATTTGTTATCTGCTCAATCAAAGATAGAAAATAACAATAATATCCCATATATAAGATCCGAACCTAATCATTCTGATGGAGTCTGGGAATATAATAATCAGATTGTCATTACTCCTACTATTGATTTTTTACCTGACCAGACTTATCAGTGTTGAAATGACAGTTCATATTCAGGGTCGAAATTATTCGAAATCCTGGAGTTTTACCACAGCACCGTAAATTAAATAAATCTGAAAATCATAATTGTCAAAATTTACGCTTGATTCTTTTATGAAAATGGTATAATATATACAAGTTGAGTACCTGGGCGCCCCCCTCGCCCCGGTACTCAGCGTTTTAAAACGGGGTGTACTTTATTGATTAGGTAAAAAATCGCTCCTATTGTAATTTTCTGAAACTTGATTAACATGAATATGAACCATCACAAGGAGGTCGATATGCATCGGCGTCAGACAGCATTCTGTTTTGTTATTGGTGTTGTTATCATATTCTCCCTGGGTTGCAATATTCTGCAGCAAGGTGTTTCCACACCAGCTCCCCTGGATCAACAACCTGCCAGTCCAACTCCCCGAATCGTCGAGATTGAACCTGATACGACTATAAGTGATCAGACTGTCACCATTTTTCTGGTGGCAATTGAAGATAGTGGAATATCTGGGAAGAAAATTGGTTGTGATGATAGTTTGGTTCCCGTAGAAGTCACCATTCGTTCAGATTTAATATCCCCCTGGAGCGCACTTTCAGCTTTGTTAAACCTGGATCAGACGTATTATGGCGAATCTGGCTTGTATAATGCGTTGCACCAATCCGATCTCGAGATTCAGTCGTATGAGACCCATGAAGGAAAAGCTACAGTCTATCTGGAAGGAGAGTTGATGCTGGGTGGTGTTTGTGATAATCCGCGGGTGGAAGAACAGATTTTGGCTACCATATTGCAGGATGGTCAGATCGAGGAAGCTGGAGGTGTTTATTAATGGTCAGTTGTTGCAGGAGGCGCTTTCGTTGAAGTAAATTTGAACTATGATTATAGGGGATTATCATGATGGACTATGATGTGTGATCTATGATTATGGGGGATGATCATGATGGACTTGATGTGTGAACTAGATTAGGGGGATGATCATGATGGACAATGATGTGTGAACTAGGATTATGGGGGATAATTATGATGGACTATGATAGATATCAGAACTATGATTAGGGGGGATGATCATGATGGGAAAAGATATGAATTATGATTTTCGGGGATGAGTCATGATGGACTATGATGATATCTGAACTATGATTATGGGAATTGTATGATGAAAAAAGATCTTGAACAATGACAATAGGGATGATCATGATGGACTATGATGAGAAAATCATGTCCATCAAAAAATCAAATAAATCATCGTTCAGACAATTGCAGTACAATTTATTCAGGTGAAACTATGACCTGGTATAGTTCCTTACGCCACTACCCCTATCTTTTCTATCATTATGTCATTCACAGGGATAAACCCCTGTTGGCGAGCTTTAAATTGACCTATCGCTGCAACCTGACCTGCCAGCAATGCCCATTTTACGCTATGCAAGCCGAGGAGTTGCGGTATGAGCAGGTGTTGGATGTGCTGGAACGTCTCTATCAACGTGGAAATCGATTGGTGGTGTTGGAAGGTGGAGAGCCAATGCTGTGGAAGGATGGAGCGTATTCCATTCATGATGTGGTGTCAGCCGCCAAAAGGATGTTTTTTAGTGTCGGGATGACAACCAATGGCACTATGCCCCTGAATGTGGCTGTGGACACCTTGTGGGTGAGTATCGATGGGTTGGAAGCCACCCACAATGCCTTGCGTGGTGCCCCGATTTTCTCGAGGATCATGGAAAATATCAAGAAAAGCCAGCATCCGCGATTGTATGCGCATATCACCATTAATTCAGTCAATGCGGCTGAGATTCCGGAGTTGATTCGATTTCTGGCGTGTAAAGTGCAGGGGATGACGGTTCAATTCTATTATCCCTATAACCATAAAGATGAGTTGTTTTTAGATTTTGATAGGCGGGAGAAGTTGCTGGAAGAGATCATTCAACTCAAACGGCAGGGTTATCAGATTCTCAATTCTAATACGGCATTGCAGGCTTTGAAACGCAACAACTGGCGGTGCGATGATCGTCTGATCGATAATGCTAATCCGGATGGAAGCATTACCCAGGGGTGTTACCTGAAGAATCGAGCCGACATTGATTGCTCAAAATGTGGTTTTTCTCCCCATACCGAAATTTCACTCGCCTGTCAGGGAAATCCACAAAGCATTCTGGCCGGGCAACGGATATTTTTCTAGCGGGTTGATTGTCACGATTCGGTTAGAAATTCCTCCCTGTATGCTTTTTTCCATTAAATACCATTTATAATGGATAAAATTACGGATTAATTAGGTGAATAATGGTTTATTTATTGGTTGTTTCCATCATCTGGGCTTTTTCATTTGGATTGATTAAAAATCAACTGGCGGGATTAGATGCCAATTTTATTGCGGCAGCACGATTACTCGTTTCGTTGCTCGTTTTTGTCCCATTCTTACGGGTGAAAGGTTTGTCCAAAAAACAGGCTGGATTATTGCTTGTGGTCGGGGCAGTTCAATATGGGGTCATGTATATTGCCTATAATTATTCATTCCAGTACCTGAAAGCTTATGAGGTAGCGCTTTTCACCATTTTTACACCGATTTATGTTACGCTGATCAATGATGCCTTCCGACGGCGCATGCATTGGGTCAGTTTGCTGGCAACGATTGCAACTGTGATTGGGACTGCCATCATACGTCGTGGAGGGGTGATCCAATCGGATATTTTGACAGGATTTTTGATTGTGCAAATTTCCAATCTTGGGTTTGCTTTCGGACAGGTGTATTACCGCGAAATAATGAAAACTTTGCCGGCTGGAAAGTTCGATAATCTGAAAGTATTTGGTTTGCTTTATCTGGGTGGTTTCTTAACAGCAGGTATTTCGGCAGCCGTCTTTACTCCCTGGCAAACATTTACAATTACCAGTGAACAAATGATTGTGCTTTTGTATCTGGGTGCGATTGCTTCCGGGTTGAGTTTCTTCCTGTGGAATGTGGGTGCACGTAAGGTAAATGCTGGTACATTGGCTATTTTTAATGATCTGAAGATTCCTCTGGCAGTGATTGTCTCAATTGTCTTCTTTGGTGAGCAGGCGAACTGGTTAAATCTGCTGGTGGGGGGTGGGATCGCCGTGGCTGCTCTATACCTGAATGAGTGGTATATAAGAAGCAAGAAAAAGGCAAAGACGGTAGCATCGTCAGTGAAGAAGGTTCGTTTGTTGGTATCCTGAGACTGTCAGATGGGGAAAGAACTTTTAGCTTCCTTAAAGCTTCGTGAATAATTGGAAGGTTTGCAGATTGGTACCATCGAATTTGGAACGACTGGCGATGATCTAGCTGGATGCGCTCTGGTAGCGATTAATCCCACTGCGGAATAACCAGGAGGCGGCCAAAAACACCAGCCCGGCGATCACGACGCTGAGAAGAACCATCCCAATCCCAATTTGGCCACTGAGGGCCTGGGCGGGAATGGTGGTAATTAAACCAATTGGGATGATCCAGGTCAGCAAGATACGAACCAGACTGGGATATATCCCAATCGGATAGCGCGCCAGCTGGAAGAGCGCATCGAAGACCCAGGTGATCATGAATCCTGGACTCCAGAACGCCAGAGCGCTCAACCCGAGAAGTAGTGCATAAATGATCAGTGTTCCTGCTGCAAGTGCGAATGCAAATAGCAACCAATTAATCCAGGTGATTGGGTCTGTACTCTGGATTGCAGCATAGATCAATACGCCTATTCCCAAAAACAGGTCTAAAAGAGAAAAAAATCGCCAAATTCTGAAGGTCACCAGAAACTGGATATTGACCGGACGGATGAGACTAAAATCGAAGTTGCCATTCCAAACCTCCTGCCCCATACCCACCAGGGTCTCCAGGCTGGGACCGATGAACAATCCCCGTAACGCACTGATGATCAGATAAACAGCCATGACACCCAGGGTGGAACTGAAGCTCCAGCCATTGAGGTTCTCGATCTGACTGAAGAGGATCAGAATGGCAGCAACTGCCACTGCCAGGTTGAGTAGCGAATGCAGCAGGTTGATCCAGAAATTGGCGCGATATGCCAGATCCTGTTGTAAAGATGCCCGCATAAAACTTTTGATTAATCGCAAAGCGTACATGTTATCCTCCAATGGCGCTGTAACGCAGCATGCCTTTTTTGTAAATTATCCAGCTGAGCAGAGAAGCGATGATCAACCAAAATGATTGCATAACCAATCCTGTCAGGATTTGTTGCTCACTGAGATTGGCTGTCAGAATTTCCACCGGAAAGCCAATCATATAACGAAAAGGAAGAAACTCAGCCAGATTTAGCAAAAAGCCAGGAAGAATGGCAACGGGAGCGATCATCCCAGAGAAAATGAAAATCAAGGAATCCTGCAAAGCCAGGAGCGCATCAGCTCTGGTAGCCCAGAAAGCCAGGAGAGCTATCCATAAACCCCACAGGAATCGCAAACCCCAGGCGAAGAGTAATGCCAGCCAAAAAACAAGAAATTGTCCTACTGAGAAAGAGAAAGAAGGTTTCAGCACAACAATCAGGATCGTAATGATTGGGAGTGTGAACACCAGATAGACCACTTTCCCTGCAATTTCACTGGATAGAATTTGATAGAGGGGAGAAAGGGGACGTATCAACCAGTGATTGAACGTTCCTTCGCGGATAATATCTCCGACCGTCCAATTGGTTTGTGAGTAGGTGAGCTGGTTGACCAGGATCAGCACAAGGTAATAGGCAACAAACGCCGAGCGTTGTATGCCACTTACGTCACCTTCACCAGCCGCTGACATCCACACGAACATAGCCACCAGTGGTGGTACCATCCATCCAAAAGCCAGGATGAAAAAAAAGCTGCGGTACTGCATCCAGGACAGCCAGGTACCTCGGATTAATGCCAGACCTCCGCGGTGATTCATAGAACACCTTCCTGATAGACTCGATCGATCACAGCTTCCAGGGCAGGCTCTTCAATTGCCAGGTCGGAAATAGATAATTGTTTGAGCAATTCGCTGGTGATTGCAGCCGTCCGATTGCGATTGACTCGCAGTGTGAAATTGTGGTGATTCTGCTCAATAATCTCAGCTCCCTCTGGCAGCCAGTCTGTGTTGTCTGGATTGGGCAGTTCTTCACTCAATGTTAGATGAATGATCTTGCTATTGGTGAGCAGGGAGGAGAGCCCATTCAGCGCACCATCATAAAGGATTTCTCCATGGTGTATCAGGATCACGCGCTGGCAAAGGCGTTCAATATCCGCCATGTAATGACTGGTAAGCAAGATAGTAGCCTGATAGCGTCTGTTGTATTCAAGGATGAAACCTCTTAGCCGGTTCTGGACGGAGATATCCAAACCCAGGGTGGGTTCATCCAGGAAAAGAACTTTGGGTTGGTGTAATAAGCTGGCAACTAACTCACACTTCATACGTTCACCTAAAGAGAGATTACGAACTGGCTTACGTAAGATTTCCGACATGTCGAGTAGCACCACCATTTCATCGATCCGTTGATTAAGCGTATCTTTGGGTACACGATAAATTTCCCCGAGAACTTTAAAAGTATCCAGTGGGGGAATGTCCCACAACATTTGGCTTTTATTTCCCAGAACAATGCTGATCTGTGAGAGGAATTCATAGCCCCGTTTGCCTGGCGTGAAGCCATTCACAGTAATTTCTCCATTACTGGGTTGCAGTAGACCGGTTAGCATTTTAAGAGTGGTAGTTTTTCCTGCGCCATTTGGGCCGATCAAAGCTACTATTTCGCCGGGCTGGATAGAAAAATTGATTTTCTTGACGGCTTCCACCTCCTGGAATTGTGGCTGGGTCAGGCTGCGTAGAGCAGCGCGCAATCCCGGTTCCCGTTGTGGCACTCGATACGTCTTGGATAACTTGTTAACACAAATAATGGGGGCCATATTTCTCCTTAATAAAATCCGATGATTTAATATCCTTTTTGATCTTACAACATTGGTGGACAATAGGAGGGTTTATACGATTGACTAATCCTGACATTTAAGTGAATTTTATTGAATCCTCCAATTATTCCGCCAATAATCATCCCAACCCCCACCAAACCTTATACAAAAACCATATACAACTTGTATAAACTATGTCAATACTTTATACTCTCTTGTATAAGTAATAAACAATAAATTTAGAAACAACAGGAGAAAAGATAGAAATGAAAGCATTTCGTTTACCCAGTTTAATTATCGTCCTTGCACTCGTGCTCGCCGCCTGTGCACCAGCTTCCCCAGCTGAACCCACCGAAGCTCCCATGCCCGAACCAACCGCGGTTCCCACCGAAGTACCCTCCAACACCATTGTTGACATCGCCGCTGGTAACCCCGACTTCTCAACCTTAGTCGCCGCCGTTAGCGCCGCTGGTTTAGTCGATGCCCTCAGTGGAGAAGGCCCCTTCACCGTCTTCGCCCCCACCAATGAAGCCTTCGCTGCATTACCAGAAGGTACACTCGAAAGCCTGCTCTTACCTGAAAACAAACAGGCCCTGACCGACATCCTGCTCTACCATGTCGTACCAGGTGCCGTGTTAGCTGCTGACGTCGTCAACCTGACCGAAGCCGAAACATTGTTAGGCAAAAACGTCAATATCAAAGTCGACATGGGTTCCGTCATGATCAACGAAGCCAATGTTGTCGCCACCGATATCATCGCTGACAATGGTGTCATTCACGTCATCGACAGCGTCATCCTGCCCCCAGCAGATCTGGCTGACATCGTCGACACCGCCGTAGCCGATGGTCGCTTCACCACACTGGCCGCTGCCCTGGGTGCTGCTGAATTGGTCGAAACCCTCAAAGGCGAAGGACCCTTCACCGTATTTGCCCCCACAGATGATGCCTTCGCAGCCTTACCGGAAGGCACCGTAGAAACCTTATTATTACCGGAAAACAAACAACTCCTAACCGACATCCTGCTCTACCACGTAGTAGCTGGCAAAGTCATGGCAGAAGATGTTGTTAGCCTGACCGAAGCAGAAACCGTCTTAGGACAGAACGTCAGCATCAAAGTCGACATGGGCAAAGTTTACATCAATGACTCAGAAGTTATCATCACCGATATTGAAACCAGCAATGGTGTCATCCACGTGATCGACGCAGTCCTACTGCCTAAAGAAGACATCGTCAACACCGCGATAGAAGATGGACGCTTCACAACACTGGTTGCAGCCTTAGGTGCTGCAGAGTTAGTTGAAACATTGAAAGGCGAAGGTCCCTTCACCGTATTTGCACCCACCGATGACGCCTTCGCAAAATTACCGGCTGGCACAGTAGAAAGCTTGCTCTTACCCGAGAACAAACAACAACTGATCGACATCCTGCTCTACCACGTAGTAGCTGGCAAAGTCATGGCCGCTGATGTAGTCACCCTGACCGAAGCTGAGACAGTCTTAGGACAGAACGTCAGCATCAAAGTCGAGAATGGAAAAGTCTTCATCAATGACTCAGAAGTCATCATCACCGATATTGAAACCAGCAATGGTGTCATCCACGTGATTGATGCAGTCCTCCTCCCCTAAATAAGTGGTAAGTTCGTAAAAAACAAGATTATTGGTAGACCAGAACTCGCGAAAGCGGGTTCTGGGTTTTAAAATTAGGATAATGATTTTTCCCGATGGATCTGGTTAAACGTTGTCTGGCTTTCTGGCGGAGACGATTAGCGAATAAGTTGCTTCTGAATTATTAGCGTATTGATTTTCGCGCCTGGTCTGGAGGTTTTCAAAACCTGCATAATTGATTAAATCCAGGTATTCTTTTTCCGGGAGTGCACCAGACACACAGGCTGCCCATTGATTGGGATTCTGGCGTACCTCTAACGTCAGGCTATGTGCGGCAACCACATCGCTGATCTCCAGGCGTCCTCCAGGCTTGAGCACCCGATAGATTTCCTGGAAAGCCTGTGTTTTATCTTCTGTCAGGTTGATAACGCAGTTGGAAATGACCACATTCACGCTATTGCCCTCCACAGGTAAATTTTCAGCGTCACCCTGCCGAAACTCGACCTGATGGTAGCCGTGTTTTACGGCTGATTCACGAGATCGCTTCAACATCGCCGGGGTCATATCCACCCCAATAACATGACCTGTGGGTCCAACACGATTGGCAGCCAGGAAGACGTCGATGCCACCTCCAGATCCAATATCCAGCACCGTTTCTCCGGGTTTTAGACTGGCCATTGCTAAGGGATTGCCACAACCGAGTGAAATATCACCAGCTTCTTCAGGGATGACCTTTAATTCTTCTAAATGATAAAGGTTGTTCTCAGAAGCTTGTGGAGCACAACAGGATTGCTCCACAATTCGATAACCATTGGAAGATTGTCTAGGACCGCAGCCGCAACCACATCCGCTTTCGGCGATGACCCCATAGGATTGCTGCACATCCGCTTTACGACTGATTCGTTTGGACCCAACCGCAATAAATGTGCTGATCTTGGCGGTAAGTGAAACGTCTTTCAGGCTGGTTCCACAACAATCAGAACCACTACAAGAGATAAAGCAATTGACCAGTCCTGCTGCTTTGAACCATGTCATGATTTGATCTCGCTCGAAACCCGGCCATTCATCCGACATTTCTTCCTGCAGCCAGGTGTGGGTGTGCAGATCCAGATCGCTGATCAATAAGCGTCCGCCTGGTTTAAGCAGACGGGTCATTTCCTGAATGGCAGCCAATGGATCAGGCGCGTGATGTAAATACATGTTGGCAAAAACTGCATCTACACTGGCATCCGGAAGCGGGATTGTTCTGCCTTCGGCTATATGAAAGGTCGTGTTGGAGTAGGAGGAGAGGTTATTTTTTGCCTGTAACAACATTTCTTCGGATGCATCCACCAGGTGAACCATCGTAACGCGTTCAACCAGAGCGCTACTTAGAAATCCACTACCAGCTCCGATATCAGCAACCTGCATTTCTGGCAGGAGATAGGCTTTAGCGATGACTTCTTCCCGTAAAGAATCGGGAAAATAACCTTTACGGAGATCATCCCATTGTTCAGCTACTTGTTTGAAATAAGCGTTTGATTTGGATTGCATTGTTCTGCGCCTTTCTTTATCGTAAATTTACGATAATATAGAATAAAAATTTTTATAGATAAATTTTAACCTGAAAATCCATGTTTATGATTGACAACAAAACGTCTGTTCTCCGGGGTTGGGCAACACTCCGGCAACCAGGAATCAATTTTTGATTTCATCCAGCGAATGCCAGCATCATTCAGGCAATAACAGGTTGCAGGACCTTCGATTTCTCCACTGATCAGACCAGCTTCGCGTAACACTTTAAGATGTTGGCTGACGGTGGATTGTGCCAGATCGGTTAATTCGACAATATCACCGGTTATGCACTGCTTATTCTCAGCCAGAATATGCATAATGCGAAAGCGAACCGGATTGCCAAGTGCTTTGAGCATAGCTGCCAGGCGCACGTCTTCGGGAGAGAGGGGGTTGTTTTCCATTTTAGTGATTCCTTATATCGTTATTTTACGATATAAGGAAAAATTAGTCAATAGGGAAAATTTGTTTTAAATAGAGATTGAGTAAGAATAAAACTATTTTCATATTAATCCTCCCCAGTTGGCTAGTGACTCCGGGAGAGAAATTCGGTAAGATGTATATACAACCAGTTTAGTAAGGAGATTGGTATGGCTGCAATAATAAAACGACAAAATATAATCACTATTCAAAACACCTATACCCAAAACCGGTATGATTTTAGAAGATTTATATATCCAAGGTTATGTATGCTGATTTCTGTTGGATTAATTCTGGTTGGAATCAGTTTGCCGATCTTAATGGTACTTCAAATGATTCCCGGAAATCTATTGATTAATTTCTTGGGATTTGGATTGGTTTCAATCGGTAGTATATTAACCCTCATTAAATGTGGAGAAGTTTAAGCGTTAATAAAAAGAACAAGTAGAAAATAAAATTCTACTCATTGGTGATTTCTATCGAGATACCCACCCTTTAATACCTTCGATGCTCCAGAAATATTAATTTAAATTGAAAATTAGCCATTTATACGGTTCTTTTGGCAACTCGTTAATTGGATGAATAATTTGGAGCTTTATTAACTTTCGGAGGAAAGAATCAATGATATGCAAGATTAAGAATAAATAGTCCTTTCTGCCTGCTTTCTAATTAAATTCATGCTCAGAAAAGGAATTAGATCGAGAGGAATTCACCTCACTTTAATTTATTCTCGGATTTAGCTTACTATGATGCGTTCATTTCAATAAATCTGTAAAATCACCCAATCTGGGTGATGATTGCGAATACGTGATTTGTTAATATAAATATGTAACCATTTAGATTCGGAGGTTGTTATGGCTACAATCACTCAAAGTCAAAAATTTTTATCAGTCCCTGATGCATATCCCAAAAAGCTTTATGATTTCAAAAAGTTCAGGCACCCCAGAAAATGTATGGTGATTTCAAACAGTTTGATATTGTTAGGTATTGCCATTCCATTTCTGATGGCGATGGAAATAATTCCTGGGAGTCTACTTATCAATTTCCTGGGTTTTGGGATGGTTTCCATTGGTAGTACTTTATTGCTGATCAAATGTGGAGAGATCTAGAGTTTCACTACCAGATAATTTGCACGGTTATTTCTTTTATCAAATAATAATTTTTTGAGGGAAAAATTATATGCCGAATTCAACCATGTATGAAATTTGCGTTCAGGATATCTTACAAGAAAATTGGGCATCATATTTTTCCCCTTTTGAATTAACTGTTTTAGAAAACAGAACAATTCTGGCTGGTAGGATTCATGACCAATCCGAATTGTTTGGCGTACTGCTCAAAATACGGGACATGGGTCTTCGGTTAATCTCAGTAAATGCCAAAATTCTCACAATTGGAGATGGATTTCAAAGGACGAAGAGCAGTATAATGATTATGTGACGCTGCTTTATCAAACTAAATTTTTTCCGCCACCCATTCCAGGCGGGTTTGTGGTGCGCCCAAATTTGATTGAAAAACTGGATGGGGTATTAACCCATGCATTGACATTGGTTTCTGCTCCAGCTGGCTCAGGAAAGACCACGCTTGTCAGCGACTGGGTTAGATCGATTCACAAACGAAAAGAAATCAGTATTGCCTGGCTTTCATTGGATTCAGCCGATAATTCTGTTGATTCTTTCCTGGATTATCTAACAGGTTGTCTTGAAGAGAGTGGTGTTTCCATTGAAATACTTCAAGAACAAACCTTAGAGAATGATCAGACCTTTTTTGCGAAGAACATTACCGGAATAATTCATAGTATTATAAATGTACAAAAGGAAATTATTCTCATTCTGGATGATTACCATCAAATCCAAAATCAAGACATTCATTCAATTATTTCAAACTTATTGCTATATCCCTCTCAATTTTTTCATCTGGTAATATTAACTCGTTCTGATCCACCGTTTGAATTAGCAAGGATGCGTATGGCAGGACAGTTATCTGAAATTCGAATGGAAAATTTACGATTTTCGGATGCAGATGCTGCGAAATTCATTCATAACATGCTGAAATTTCGATTAGCTGAAAAAGATTTAGAAATTTTGAATTCTCGTACAGAGGGATGGATTGCGGGGTTGCAACTGGCAGCTATTTCCTTACGGAATCGCGAGGATGCCAGTTCCTTTGTGACCTCTTTTGCTGGGAGTCATCGTTTTATATTTGATTATCTACTGGAACAGGTGTTAAAAGAACAACCTCAAGAGGTGAAAACCTTTTTGTTAAAAACCTCAATTCTTGATAGGTTTTCACATAAATTATGTGACAGTGTAACGGAATCGAATGCATCACAGCAGATATTAGATATCCTGGAAAGAGATAACCTTTTTCTGATTCCATTGGATGATGAACGAGGTTGGTATCGATACCACCATTTATTTGCTGACTTATTGAAACGCTTGCTGGACCAAACGTTTCCTGGTTTGGCTGGTGAATTACATCGTAAAGCAAGTGTCTGGTTTGAGAATCAGGGTATGATTACAGATGCAATTGATCATGCTTTGGCTGCTGGGGATATGGAACTCACGATCCGTCTGGTGTCAGAAAATGTGCTGGCATTAGTCGAATATTCAGAGTTATCGCCTATTCTGCATCGTATGGATATGATCCCAGTAGAGAAAAGAAAATCATCCGCATGGTTAAATGTAGCCTTTGCCTGGGTATTGGCGTATTCAGGTCAGATTGAACGTTCTGAGAGTACCTTGTGTGATGTAGAAAAGAATATCTTCAGCTTCTCTTCTGATGAATTGAGGCGCATTCATGGCCACATAAAAGTAGTTCGTGGATATTTGGCATGGGTGGCAGGTTGTCAATCTGAAGCATTGGAATTGAGTCAAACCGCTGATGAAATATTACCGCAGAATGAAATATCCGTGCGAGCCTTGAATCTGGTAGTCATGGGTAATGCATTGAGTCAATTCAATCCCAGCTTGAGATCTGTTGAGATTCTTCGACGTGCTCTTCATTTAGCCAGGGAAACCAGGAAGCCACACGTATTCATGTTGGCTTCTTCCGGGTTAGCCTATGCCTTAATTATTTTAGGGCAATTGGATGAAGCAAAGGAAGCCTGTGAGGAAGCCATGGTTGTGTCTGAACAATTCAGGCAAATGACAGGACAACCATTATATTCAAACGCTGTTGTTTTTGCTGAATTATCAAGAATTCATCATGAATGGGGAGAAAGTCAGGCAGCAATTCAATATGCCCGTAAAGGCATCATGCTGGCAAATCGGTGGGCACAATCTGACTCGATTGTCGTTTGTTTGATAAATGAAATCAATGCACTTATAAGTATAAACGAAATGAAAGAAGCTTATTCGCTTTTACAAAGAGCAAGAAAAATTGCTTCCAAAATTTCCCCCTGGTTTGTTGCGAATGTTGACCAATTCGAAATATTCTATTGGCTTGAAAAGGGTGAACCGAAGAATGCCGCATTGATACTCAAAAATGCAGCAGGTGCAATACCTGCCACATTACATACTCGTGTCTTATTGGCTCAAAATAATGTAGATGATGCATTTGATCTATTGGATAAAGAAGTGTCTGATGTGGAGAATTCATCCGCTATAGAAAATTGTCGTAAGCACCAGCTCTTAGCATTGATCTGGGTAAAGAGGAATAATACCGAAAAAGCATTGGGTCAGATCAAAAAATCCTTGGAAATTGCCCAGGAGAAAAATTTTATTCAATTATTTATGATTCGAATTGCTGGTATGGAAGAATTATTGCTTCTTGCTTTACAGAAAAGGATATACCCAGCGTTTACACAAAAGTTACTTTCTTTATACTCTTCATCACCTCATAAAATCAAGATACCAAAAGATGAAGAACTGATGGAACCATTTAGCGATCGAGAACTGGAAATACTCTCTTTATTAAACGGTCCACACTCCACTCCTGAGATCGCGGCGCAATTGTTCATTTCCGCAAATACCGTTCGAACGCATATTAAAAATATTTATGGTAAGTTGAATGTGCATGGACGGACTGAAGCAGTCAAGCGTGCAAGAACTCTGAAACTTATTTAATCACAGAAAAATTACAAAAATTGATTTGTTTTCTTTATAAAAAATCGATATTCTATTTTCTCTGTTTTCGAACAACCAGAACGGTAACGATAACAACAACGATGATCACAAAACAACAGCAGAGGCCAATGCACATTGCTCCTAATAATCTGGTATTGGAGTTATCCTCTTCGTATGAGGTGTCTGGATCGAATGGGCTATCTGCAGGTAATGGTAGGAGCAAACTGTCACCCATTTCTTTACCACCAATGTATTCTAAAAATGCCTCTTGATTAATTGAAGATGGTGCAACTGTTTGTCCATTTTCAAGCTGCAATGGTGATAATGTGGCATTTTGTTGAATTGAAAAGGTGAATGTTTCTCCTGCTTGAATCTCTTGGGGATCGAATGCCAAAATGTTATCTTCAGAAACCAGAGCCATATGCACTAAACCCTGATCTTGCCCAAACACAAATACCTCTGCTACCTGATCAGGGAGCATGAAAAACCAGGAGTGATCACCATTACTTTTCGGTAAAGTGTAAAAAGATATATCCACAGGCATCTGGTTCAAGGCTGTACCATCCGGATTTACGCCAACCAGCCTACCATCTTCCATCCTAAGCATGACAGTCACCGGTGAATTAATCACCAGGATGTTTTTTACCGGTTCGGCTCTATTTCGTTCAAGATCTGTCTGAGCGGGGTAGGATGGTGGTTTTCCGGAAAGGTGAGGATAGGCATTTTCCATTCCATAGCTGACCTCTGGATAATAACCACCATATGCATATAAACCCAAGGAGACAAACCAGGTATCAATATCATAGATTTGTGGTTTTTGAGTTGGCCAGGGGTCAAAGACCGTTCCGGTTTCATGCCAATCTGTTCCGGTTGGAAAAACAACTACTGCAACATGTCCGCCACCATTGGTTTGAATGGGACCATAATCCAATCCATTTAACATGCTTCGGACTTCTGAATCAGGACTGGTTCGAATGCCATCAAGAAAATCCATTACATAATTTTGATAGCTGCCGCACGTATAGATTTCATTATTGAAATGTGCAAATATAAGATTGTTAAACCATCCCCCTGTAGGCATTTCTAAAATGTTGATATTCCAACCGGTTGGAATTTCCTGTTGATAATTGTCGAATAAGGATAGTAAATTACTCTGAATTTGCTCTTCTGAAGCCTCAACTTTAGGTTCCCAACGACGGGAAACGTGTAAAGTTCCGGTTGGCCTTTTATCTGGGGTCCAAATAAATTCAATTACATCGGTTTTCCCATTTAAGTAATCCTCTAGATTACGCCAGGTTCCTTTCGCTTCAACTGGTGTATTGCCAGGTAATTTAATTTTAAATTCAACCTTTGGTTCTCCAAAGCGTTGAATAAAAGCATCAATTTCATCTTTTGTCATTGCACTTTGCTCTCCCCCAAAATATTGCCCTAAATCAATACTAAATCCCGAATCAGCATTTAGTATTTTGGTCCACATTTCACTTAATTGGGTGTAATCATAGGTGCCATCCATGGTGAAATACTTGTAACCATTTTCAGCCTCATCCACCTTCAGTGAAAAGTCCTTCATAGATTCTGGAAAACCACGACCAGATGCCGGATCAATTCTATATTCAGCCGTTAATTGAAGTAGATCATTTCCAGCTGAACTGATTTCGATATTTTCCCAGCCTTCCTTATTAAGTCTTTCAATGTAAGAATCAAAGGGGGATGCACCTTTTTCTCCAATGTCAGGAAAAGTAAATGAATGATAAATCATCCCATTTCCAGACGCATCGTTATCCATATCGACGAAATAAGACATAGAAAAACAACCTAAAGAAAAGAATATCAAAACAGATAAAATAGAAAACCGAATTAAGTGAGTTTTGGAAATCATAAGTACTCCTTCCCCATGAGAATATAGGTAGTTGGATTGGTTTACCGATGGCGTTTCAGGAGAAAAAATCAGATTTTGTTGTGAAATAATGTGCAGATAATATATTTTAGCATAGTAGTGAAGCTTAAATTTTCATTTTAACCTCTATTACCCATCCTATTCTTTCAGAAAAATAAAACTAGCCACTTAGACGGTTGTTTAAGCGACTCGTTTATTGGATAAATAAGTTGGAGAGGTTTTTATAAAATTCGGAAGGAAAGATCGATGAAACATGCGATTAAGAAATTAATGGTTGTCTTTTTTCTGCTTACCTTCTCATTAAATTCATGTTCAGATAAGGAATTCGATCAAACGGAATTCATTCCTGACAAAGATGTTCAAAAAGAGAATGTTAATCAGGATGTTTCTCAACCAGATTCCACACAGGAGGAGTACGCTGAAAAATTTTCCTCCTTCCTTTTGCCATCCAGTCATTTGTTGAATGGATTTGAGTTCAATGGTCCACTCAATGAAGAAGCGCTCACACCTCCTGCTGTAACAACATCACCTGCTTATGTTTTTGAAGGTCGTTTGGAATTATTGAACGAAGAGGTGGGTGGCCACATGCAGGTCTTGCGGGGAGATCTGGGCTCTGAGTTTTCCTATCTGCCGAATTTCGATTTTACCTTTGTACAAAGCGGAGGGTACATAATACCTGTTCAACGTGGCATCATCATCTCAGATCACCCCATATGGAATATTATTCTTGAACCGGGGCGTGTCTGGCAGGAATCTGGTGATGGGGATTATTCACGAGTTGCCATCCCATTTACTCTGGTTCCCAAAGGAAGCAATGCAACATTTAATGGCACGATGACTTTCCTTTTTAATGATGAAAGCATCTCGAAAGTATGGTATCAGGTCACCCAGGAAACCACCACACATGTTCAAGCGAATTTGTGGGGGTTACTGGATGCTATCTATCACCCAGAAATGATCCCGGAAGCAGACCAAATTCGAACGGACTTTGAAGCTGAAATCAATGAACGCATGCCTGTAAAACCGATTGAATATCTCAGCAAAGATTATCCCGGTATTGATGTGATTGCCTTTGGTGCCGGGGTAACCCCGGAACATATGACCTGGTATGGTGTGGTTGTAAATGGTGTCAATTACGTTGGTGGTTGTCAAACGCGATTTGGGTCTTATCCCTTCTGTGAATCGATGCGTGCAGCATCTTACTCAACTGCCAAGTCAGCCTTTGTTAGCATCGCGATGATGCGCCTGGCACAAAAATATGATGTGGATTGGAATGAAATGCTGATCAAGGATTATGTGCCTGAATATACATCCAGTGCCGGGGATTGGGAGAATGTTACCTTCAACCACGCGATCGATATGTCCACGGGAAATTATTTCTCAGCTGGTTTTATGGTGGATGATGAAAGCCAAAAAATGGGTGAGTTCTTTGGCGCCCAACCTTATGAAAACCGCATCAAAGAAGCTTTCAGCGCACCCCACAAGTCGGATCCAGGCGTAAAGTGGGTATATCGTACCAGTGATACATTTATCCTTACCCAGGCGTTGAAAAATTTTCTGCAAAGGATGGAGGGGAATTCGGCAGACATTTATCAATTTGTTGTTGATGAGATTTACCAACCACTTGGGATAGGACCTGGTTTTTTTACAACGATGAGGACGGCTGACAATAACTGGCAAGGGCATGCGGAGGGTGGTTATGGGCAGTGGTGGACCCCGGATGATATCGCCAGAATTGGGGATTTTCTTCTCAAGGAGAAAGGTCAAGTTAATGGAGTACAGGTTTTGAAACCTGAATTATTAGCTGCTTCTTTGCAGCAAGACCCTGATGTCCGAGGGGTAAAAATTGATAATCAACGGATGTATAACAATGCTTTTTGGGCGACTTATTTTACCGAATCCAATGGTTTTGACTGTGAATTCTGGGTGCCACAGATGCTGGGTGTCAGTGGAAACCTGGTAGCATTGTTTCCGAATGGTATTGTTTATTATTACTTCAGTGACAATGACGAATTTGTTTATATTCAAGCTCTCAGGGAATCCAATAAGATCATTCCTCTGTGTCCCTAATACAGGTTGTGCAAAAACACCCACATAGAATGTAAATAGGATTAATGATTGGGAAGTGCATACAGTGAAAGCAAAGCTGTTCTTACAACTCATGTATGCTTAACTTAATGCCAAAGAGCAGGAGAAGAGGCATATTCTTAATTACTATCCTCATAGTTTGCGAATCCTGTCTGTTGCCTTAGGGATACCATTCTGTACAAGTTGCCAATTTCCATTATGAAGTACTTCATAGTCTCGAAAACAGCATGGAATGCCTTGCGCTTTCCATGGATCTGGATGATCCATCATTTGGAAGTGTAAATGAGGAGCTGTCGAATTACCAGAATGTCCAACATTAGCAAGCTGTTGGCCTGGAATCACTTTGTCGCCTGGGGAGACTTTGATTGAGCCAGTTTGAGCATGTGCATAGACAGCATACCCGTTGTTGGTTTCGATGATGATGAAATTTCCAGAGAGTGATCGGAAATCAATCATCTGCTTCGAATTTAAAGACCGGGTATTTTTGAGATTTATAGAGAAATCTCTTGCCAGGTGGACGGGATTCCGCTCAGGACAGCCATCCTCTGCTTGAACAACGACCCCGGCGGCTACAGAAAAGATGGGCTGACCCCAACCATAACAATCCTGTAAACGAACGCCGAGAAAAAGGTAATGGAGCGGGTTAGGTCGATAGAAACGCATACTTTGACTTCCTGAAGCTATCCCAACGAAATCATAAGCGTATCTCTCTCCAAACAAATCTGTCCCATGGCTTGGAATTTTTGTTCCGGGTGTGTTGGGTGTAATCCAATCGCCTCTGAGAGGGAAGACGACTACAGCTAGCGTATTCAATCTAATCCTCGCTTTTGTGATGCAAATGCTTGATTTTCCTTTGTTCCTCGTCCTTAAAGCATGAATGAAATAACCATCCCAATTGTATTCAAAAGACAATGAGCCCACATACTGAGATAAATGTTTCTTTTCCAAGCAACTGCATAACTGAGTGGGAGAAATGCCAGGATGCGGGAAATATTCTGCCAGGGTGTGAAGAAATGATATAAGGAGAAGAGCAAAACATTGATCAAAGGCGACCACCACTTAGTAGCAGGTATACGGGGTAACAAGTAACCGCGGAAGTAAAACTCCTCAACGATCGGACCGGCGAATCCATTTAGAAGGAATCCGGCGATGATCGTGATTGTAATCGCAGGTTGCGAATACTGAGATATATTGCCAAGAAGATTGTTAGGGGATGACCAATCTGGAAACCAGGCAAATAGAGTTTCGCTAATAAAGGCATCTAATTCTGGAAGCAGGGTAAATACGAGCCCACTCCATGCAAACAGAGAAATAATCATCAAGACCATTTTCCCGATTGGCATGCGCTCTCTGAATAATACAATGCCATTCAGAGAATAGCGGCCATTCCTTTTTTTCCCCTGGTAAAATAAAAAGCCAAGCTCAAAAGGAATCAAGATCAGCAGAATCGCCAGGTACAGCGACAGAATTGGAGGAAAACCTCTTATTATCAGGCTTGGAGCTGTCAGAAAGAAAAATGCGGTGATCAGCGCCCCGGGAAAAAGATGAAGAAGGATTGATTGTGGAATGGTATGTTGCCGAAACGAAGATACGATCTTACTGGTTTGTAAATTTGAATCACTGGTATGTATTGCCATTATTTTTTTCCTCAGTTGAATGGGGGTAGCATAGAAAGGTTCACTCAACGTAATTTTTCCCCATCAAATTATACAGTTCGATCAACACCAATTACACTACCCAAGTGGAGAGTATTGAAAAACAAGGAATTGATAGAAAAATCAGGTGAGATTTGATTCAATTCAGTAAAACCAACAGAGCGGCGATCAAGTTGGATTGTGACCAATATGCAGAAATAGTAGACAATCTCTATCCCCACCTACTGGCTGATTGCCTTCATCCAGCAGATGAATTTTCCCCTCACTGTGTAGAATCTTAAATTATTTACGCCTGATCCATTCCTCCAGAATTCGGATCAATTCCCGGGCAGTGTTTTCAATCCCTTCCAACGTTGATAGCCAGCGGTCGGTGGCGTGGAAGACGTCTTCATCCGGACGAGGAGTGTCAAGGGCGTGTTTGATGTCGGTGGAGCTGTCGATGTCCAGCTGGTTAAGCATGCGGTAGATGGCCATCAGGCTATAGCCGGCGTTACGCAGCACCCGGATGACACGAGCACGCGCCAGCTCAGGAGCACCGTACAGCCGGTAGTTATTGTGCGGATCCTTGGCGACATTCAGTAAACCGTTGCGCTCCCAATTGCGTAGCTGGTCACTGGTGACACTCAAGTGTATGGCAGCATCGCGAATATATAAGCCATGTCCGGTGGTATCGGCCGGGAAAGCCCTGTGCCCAGCGTGAGACCAACTCGGCGGCCATTTCTGCCTGGGATACGCTCGGTTTGCACCAGCACCAGATAGCGATAGGCACTCTCCAGTGCACCTCCCAAGTCGCCACGGGCTGACTGATGAATTAATTCGAAAGCAGCCTTTCGAATGGTCTTGCCCGGCCAGGCGGTGTTCAGGGCGGTACGTGCCAGGCGCATCTGATCGAGGTGGTCCAGAGTATAGAGCCGGTAGCCATTCGGTGCACGTGGAACCGGTGGCAGCAATCCCCAGACTTCATACATGCGTACGGTATTGGGATGACAACCAACGATTTTGGCGATTTTGCTGGTGCTCAAGCGGTTGTAGGGCATACTGAGGTCTCCGGATAAAGGGGTGAGATGGTAAGGATTAGATCTGATTATAAACAATTTTTTGAGTGTCTCATCCTGTCTTCCGGGCAGTGATCAGGACGTGTTCAGGTGGGAAATCCACACCCTTGGTGAGAATGGACACTTCCTGTAACCATTTATCATAATCCACGCTTAAAAGCCGGATTTCCTGAATATCAAACCCATTCTGGGTGAGCATCCCGTGCATTTCATTTTCGTTGAAGTACTGATAACTTTCCTGGCGTTCGCGCTCCCAGAGTGGTTTACCGAGGAAGATGATTTTGGTGACGTAGCGGGTGAAATCCCTTACGGAGAGTGAAATGCTGTTTGCTGTAATGGGTTGATATTGGATGCGGAAAGGCTGGTACTCTCGCGCAAAGGTCTGGAATTTTTTCATCGCTTCCGGCATTTGAAATTGAATTTGGATGGGTTCATCTGGAGGGATGTTCGCTTCGAGACCATCGAAGAGGATCACGTATCCACCTGGCTTAACTGTCTGCGAAAGATTAACAAAGCTGGTGAGTAAATTCGCTTTCCCTTTTGGCACATCAATCTCCTCCAGTATGGGATCATAGGCATCCGAGAAGACGTGGTGCAGGGCATTGACCAGCAATAATAGATCGAATTGCCCCAAAGACTGGAGCAAGGTTATGTCGCTGAAATCTCCAGCCACAAAACGGATGGATGGGTAGTTTTTTTGGGCGACTGCCAGAGCGCTGAGATCGCGATCGATCCCGACGCTGGCATGTTCGCCACCCGGGCTACTATGCGCTTCCACCAGGGAACCGATAATCTGGGCTTCTCCACAGCCAGCTTCAAGGATGCGGAAAGGCTGATTGGCCGTACGGATCAATTGTGATGCTTTTTCAATCACTTCACCCTTGCCCTGCCCTTGCAGATATTGCAGGCGGGTTTCCCAGTAAAAATTCCAAAATTGATCGTTGTTCATAATTTAATTTTACAGGAAAGCTAAAACTGCAAGACTCAAAGCTGAAAGTCAAAAAAGAATATACAAAGATTGTACAAACTTTTGATATAAATAAGCTGATTTGGGAAAATGATATTGAAAGAAGGAAATAGTTCATGAAGATTTTTACGAATACATTTCGTGTGAAAGCACCTATCCAGGCGGTGGCGGATTTTCACAGCAGTACGACTGCCCTCAAGCGTCTGACACCCTTTCCGGTGATTGTTAAGATTCATCATCTGGAACCTTTGGGAGAAGGATCGATTGCTGAATTCACGATGTGGTTTGGACCCTTTCCGGTGCATTGGAAAGCTCGGCATGTGAATGTGGATCCGAAACGCGGGTTTACCGACATCCAGGATAAAGGACCGATGCTGCACTGGCAGCACACCCATTCTTTCACAGCCATCACAGATGAGATCACTGAAGTGCAAGATCGAATTGAGTATGATTATCCACAAGGTTGGAAGAGACTATGGACCCGACTTTTGTATGCTCCGATCATGCTGCGTTTCCTTTTTTTGTTTAGAGCATTTGTAACAAAGAAAGAAACCAAAAAAATAACTAGTCTTTGATCAGGCTTTCTGTGTAATCAGGAAAAGATAGAAAATCTCTACCTTCATATGGTGATATAACGGTACATTGAGTGGTGTTCTCTTCAATGATTGACACAATGTCATAATGGATACCACCTTCTTTGATCCAGCTGCAATTAGGGACATCATAGATGGCTGCATAGCGGTTAACCATCGAAGCGGTTATATAATCATTTGATTCATATTTATCAACAAAATCGTATGAGGAAAATTTTTCGCCTGGTTGGCGTGCTGAAACACTCACCCATTCAGAGTAATCGATAGTTTCATCATAACTATAATGATAGTAAAAAATTGAAACCGGGAGACCACCTGAATTTTGAAATACGGTGGTGAATTCACAAAAGGTATATTCCAGATAACCCCCATCCTCATCGTATTTTTGCCCTTCTGAGAAATCAATCTGATTGATTTGAATATCGGTTATTGCATTACATTGGTCAATATCCCATTTGCCTGGCACTTCTGTCAATCTGAGTTCCAGCGCAAGGTTTAAAGATTGATCACTTTGCCCTTCCCATTTGTAATTTAATTCATGGCAAGAAGCCAGATTATCAAAAACATAAGGATTATATGACCCTTGATAGGGTTCGTCGAATACTCGTATGTTATAACCTATATCGGATAGATAGACACATTCCACCAGGAAGTTATCTGTTTGTCGACAGAAAATGTTGGGTTTTAAGTTCGATGCCAGGTTATATATGTAGGTTTTGCCTTCTTCTTTTATGATCACTTTGTCATCCACCCAGGATTCCTCACCTAATAATCGATCGATTGTATTATAGGTTGTGACTTTTTTGTTCGTCGGGTGACCTTGATCACACCTGGCATCATTTTTAACTCCTTCAGGTGCTGTTACCGAATAATTGTTTTTTCCTGTAAAATTTTCGTCAATCTCCTGATTGATTTGAGACAATTCCTCCTGCCATGATTCTTCGGTGACCATTCTTAGCCCTTCGTTCAATTCATTCTGTGCTAAATCATTTATTGGTAAATTGCAGGAAATTGCCATGATCAATAATACACATAATAGAAAAATAATGTGCCCGTTACGGATTTTCTTTTCCATTTTTCCTCCCAATAAATGAACCAATGATGATTTCCACGGCCATTTGTAAATCTATAAATTTCGGTTGATAAATTAATTATTTTGGAGAATGTTTATGAATAATCGGATGTTTATTTTGCAATTAAGATAATTATAGATTGAAATTTAATAGACATCCGTTTTATCAGTATGTTCGGAGAGTATTCCTGGAATAATGTTTTTCTCAGCCTATTTCTGTAGAATGGCTGGACGTTGAATCTCGATACCATCTGAGGAAAGATCGATTGTTGGCCAATCCTCCATTTCTGTGATGACTTCATTTTCCGTTTCACCAACAAAAATGGTGTCTTCCGACTTTACACCTGTGATGGATGGGTTCCAGGCGTAGAATTGCCCTGGTCGAATCATTTGTTTTGAATGAGGACCAGCGATGGCTTCACGCGGCTCGTAGCCAGTGATGCCACCCTGATGATGAAGCTGCCACTCGTCCGGGTAGCCTTCTTTTTGATATGCTTCTTTTGCCATTGAGAAGACTTCGCCAACTGAATTTCCCGGTCTGGTGTTACTGATCAATTCTGTATCTATTTTCGCCACGGACGCTAATTTATTTTGGATTTCCAGGGGAATTTTTCCAAAATGCACCAATCTGGTGAGGGAACAAACCAGGCCCCATTTTCTGCCGCAAAGTACCACCATGGCGTATTTCTCCAGTTGTTTTTCAGTAGGCAGAGGATGACGATACTTAAAGATCCTTTCATCGGTGGCAACCAGATTGACGATGGCTTTTATTCCTTGCTTTTCATTTTCAAAGGATAAGAGGGAGGCGATCTCAAATTCCGTCATGCCGGGTTCAATGGCATGCATCGTATTTGACATGGCTGCTGCGCACAGACCACCAAGTTCTTTAAACCGTGCTTGTTCCGCCGGTAATAAATTTGAACGCAATGATGAAATGTCAGCGGATAGGTCAATGGCACCGGGAAGGTAACTATCTGCGCCAAGAGGACCATCACCGATAATTTCTCTGGGATCAAAATCCGGTTCATGCCAGGGGGTGACAACAAATTCCCAACCTTGCTTTTTTAGCTGACCTTCCTGTTCCAGACGAGGGGCTTCGATATTTTTGGTGATCAGGTAATTCTTATCTTTCGTGATGAATAATCTGGCAGTTCCATTGGTGGTTGCTGTGTTGACCGCACTATCAACGCCACAGGTTGCCCAGGAAAAACTGGAAACCCGATGCAGTTGCAATCCATTGATTTTGTATTGCTCAAGCAGCGCTTTTAATTGATTTTGTTTATAGGTATATTCCTGCATGTTCATCTCGATTCGTAACGATTGGGATTTCTCAATTATATACGCACATCACATTTCACCTGCAAAATCCAGGTAATGAGTATGCGGGTTAATTTTCTAAGTTGGTTCGTTTTGTCCACCAGGGATTATGCGAACATACTCAGAACTTTCATTTTCACTTGTTTTTTAAAAAAATGATCCTTTTATGCTCCCGATAGTACTGAAGAGAAGAAAGGATCAAAGGGTATTTATTGTAAAATCTGGTGTTCTTATGGACTAATGCAGGAGCATAAAGATCAAACCTTGCCCATTTCCAAAAGCGACCACCAGACCGGCGAAGACGACCGAGACCATGGTCATCAATTTGATCAGGATGTTCAATGCCGGGCCAGCGGTGTCTTTGAAGGGATCACCGACGGTATCGCCAATCACGGCGGCTTTGTGGGCAGGCGAGCCTTTGCCGCCGAACTTGCCAACCTCGATGTATTTCTTGGCATTATCCCAGGCACCACCGGCATTCGACATGGTGATGGCCAGCGAGAGTCCGGTGATAAGGGTGCCAGCCAGCAAGCCGAGTACGCCAGCAATTCCGAATACCACGCCCACGGCAACCGGGATGATGATGGCTACCATAGCGGGGGCGATCATCTCACGCTGGGCGGCAGCGGTGCTGATGGCAACACAACGGGCATAATCCGGGCGGCCAGTGCCTTCCAGGATGCCTTCGATCTCCCGGAACTGGCGGCGCACTTCTTCCACCATACCGGTAGCAGCCCGACCAACCGCGCGCATGGTCATGGCGGAGAAGAAGAAAGCAGTGGCAGCGCCTGTGAAGAGCCCGGCCAACACAGCCGGATTCAACAGGGAGACATTGTAAAAGTCCATGAAGTTATCCATGGTCATTTTCATGACCGGGATCATCTCACCACGCACCAGCAATGAATCCACATGGCGTAGTTCAGAAAGCACTAACCGGATTTCTTCGAGATAGGCAGCCAGGAGGGCCATGGATGTAAGGGCAGCGGAACCGATCGCGAAGCCTTTGCCGATGGCAGCGGTGGTGTTGCCGACTGCATCGAGCTCATCGGTGCGCAGACGCACACTGCGATCCAGCCCGGACATCTCGGCGTTCCCACCAGCATTGTCTGCGATGGGACCGTACGCGTCGGTCGCCAGGGTGAAACCCAGGGTGGAGAGCATGCCTACGGCAGCAATACCGACCCCAAAAAGTCCCATCAGCAGGTTATCGACCCCGCCAGCCACGTAGTAGCTGACCATGATACCGATGACAACGGCTGCGACCGGGATGCCACCCGATTCCATACCGACAGCCATACCTTCGATGAGGGCAGTGGCGGAGCTGGTATCAGCCTGTTCGGCAATATCGCGGGTGGGTTTGAAGGCGTGTGAGGTGTAATATTCGGTGGATTTTCCAATGACCAGGCCGACTGCCAGACCAGCCAGGACGCAGATCCAGACCGCGAGAAAATTGGGTATTCCCAATACATAGAGCAATGGAAAAGAGAGCACAGCAATCCCGATGGAGCTGATATTTAATCCACGACTGAGCGAGGCAATCAATTGACTCTGGTCAGCATCATCATTGGTGCGTACCAGGTAGATGGCAATAATGGAAAGGATGATGCCCAGCGCTGCCAACACAATCGGCGCGGTGATGTACATCAGTCCGGTCTCCAGGGGAGATTTACCAGGTACCAAACCACTACCCGCCAGTGTGACCGCAGCTACTCCCAAGGCAGAGGTTGCCAGGATGGAACCCGCGTAAGATTCGTACAGGTCAGCACCCATACCCGCCACATCACCGACATTGTCACCGACATTATCTGCGATGGTGGCTGGGTTGCGCGGATCATCTTCGGGGATGTTGGCTTCCACTTTTCCCACCAGATCAGCGCCCACATCGGCTGCTTTGGTGTAGATACCACCACCTACACGGGCAAAGAGCGCCTGTGTGGAGGCACCCATCCCGAAGCTGAGCATGATGGCGGTGATTTGTGGCAACGGATTGGCCGTGACACTGATGAAATTTTCAGGAAAGAACACCGGGAATCCAAAATAGAGCAAGAGGAACCAGAGGGTGATATCCAGCAAGGCAAAACCGACCACAACCAGACCCATGACAGCGCCGGCGCGTAAAGCAACCTGCAGACCTGAATTCAGGCTCTTACTGGCAGCATGCGCAGCCCGGGCAGAGGCATTGGTGGCAGTTTTCATACCAAAGAAGCCACATAGACCGGAGAACAACCCGCCGGTGAGGAAAGCAAATGGCACAATGGGATTCTGCAGCTTGAAAAAGGATAGCACCAGGAAGATGACGAATAGAATGGCAAACACAATCCCGACCACGCGGTATTGGCGCGAGAGGTATGCCATGGCACCTTCGCGTACAGCCTGGGCAATGAACTTCATTTTGTCCGTGCCTTCCGACTTTTGCATCATCTGTTTGTAAAACAGAACGGCAAATAAAAGTGCCACAATAGCGGTGATAGGTCCCAACCACCATAAAAGTGGCAAGGCTGCTCGATCAGCACCTGTTTCCGATAGTACTGTAAGGGCAGTCATTGTTCCCTCCATATTAAGAATTTCCTCCATTTTTTTCTTTGGTTTCTACACAATTCCAGAACGAGGGAGAGGGTGTTTGTAGGATTTGGGTGGCTGTGCCACCCAAATCCTACAAACACCCGTATTTAAACCTCTTGGGTTACGTAGATCCTATTCAATTGTTAATTGTCTGACAAGGACAATAATTATATCGGATTTTTTGGGAAGATAGGAATTTTGTCACAGGATTTTTAGGGTGAAATGATTTGAAAAATCATGCAATTATTCGGACAATATCCGTCCAATATGCCAAAAACCTGCCAAAATATGCCAATTTTGCATAAAAACATGCACATTTAGGCAGGTTGTCAGAACGAATTTTATCCGTCATACTTTGATCAATATTAGAACAATATTTCTAATATCAGAAAGGATATGTATGGCGAAGAAATCAACTGAAAAACCATGCCCTTATGAAACCATCACGGAGATGGATGCCAAACCGATGCTCGTGGATGAAGAGCTTCCCACGACCGAATCGGATCTGGACGAAATCATCGCCCTTTTACGCCAGGCCATCTGGAAATATCACGAATTGGTTGAAAAAGAAGAATGTAAATTGGATCAGTATGGTCATTCGCTCGAGATTATCGGAAAAGCCGGCGCACGTTTGGGGCGTTTGATTGAGATCCGTAAAAAATGGAGCGGAGCAGAAGATGGCAAGGATAAATTCCGTAAGGCAGTATTGAGGTTGATTCACGATCTTGATCAATCCATGCCGGTCAGGGAGGAACGATGCTGACAGCGCTTGACAAGAAACTAATGCTAGCCACGCTGACCGATCCCTGTCGCTTTGCTGCCCTGGGGGGGATTGCTTTGCGGGCATACCAGCAGGCGGTGGCCTATGCCATCAGCGCATCTGTGATGAATGATTGTGGTCATTCCTTTGTGGTCATGTTTCCCCGCCAGAGTGGTAAGAACGAACTGCAGGCCCAGTTAGAAGCCTTTTTTCTGATGCGTTTCATCCACACCGGCGGGGAACTGGTCAAAATCTCACCGACCTGGAAACCACAGAGCCAGAACGCCATGCGTCGTCTGCAACGCGTGCTCAGCCGTCATCCCCTGTTGCAGGCGGAGTGGCACAAGGATTTGGGTTATCGCTTCAGTGTCGGAAAGGCGAGTATCACCTTCCTTTCCGGATCACCCGAAGCCAATATTGTGGGGGCGACTGCCTCGACGTTGTTGCAGGTGGACGAAGCCCAGGACATCTCGCTGGAGAAGTTCGACAAGGAGATTGCCCCCATGGCTGCCAGCACCAATGCCACACGGGTCTTCTGGGGAACGGCCTGGACGGAGGACACCCTGCTGGCCAGGGAGCTGAGATTGGCGCAGAAAATCGAAACTGGTGATGGTATTCGCAGGGCATTTGTGTTAACGGCTGATGAGGTTGCCCGTGAGGTACCCGCCTATGGCAAGTTTGTGCAAAAACAGATCGCCATGCTGGGAAGGGATCATCCGATGGTGCGCACCCAGTTCTTCTCGGAGCTGCTGGAGAATGGTGGCAGGCTCTTCCATGATGGCCGCCTGGCCATGTTGCAAGGTGAACACGCCCTGCAAACCACGCCACAAGCGGGGCAGATCTATGCCTTTTGCCTGGATGTAGCAGGTGAAGACCAGGGTTTGAATAGCTCCGGGGTGATGAGCAACCCACAGCGCGATTTCAGCGCTCTGACAATTGTCTCTATTCACAGCTGGCCAACCGCCTGGGGCCTGCACCAGAACCATTACCGGATCGTTTACCGTCAGGCCTGGCAGGGCATTTCGCAAAGCAGTTTGTTTGAGCAATTATTGGCGAAAGTGAAACGCTGGAACCCAAGACAATTCGTGGTGGATGCCAGTGGGGTGGGCGCCGGGATCGCGTCCTTCCTTGAGCGCGCACTACCCGGGCGGGTGATCCCATTTCAGTTCAGCGCTGCCAGCAAAAGCCGCCTGGGTTGGAATTTTCTGGGCCTGATCGACAGTGGTCGTATTCAGGATCACCGCGATGCATCGGAGGAACAACGCGAGTTTCTGGCGCAAGCCCGTGCCTGCAAATCCAGCATTTCGATCGGGCCGGAACGCTTGCTGCGCTGGCAGGTGCCACCCGGTACCCGCGATGAGCAGGGGCGGGAAGTGCACGACGATTGGTTGATCTCTGCAGCCCTGTGTGTTGTGCTGGAATTGCAAACGATACAACCGGGACAACACACCACCATCATTTCAGCCGCGGATCCTCTCCAGGAGATGGACATCCAGCGCAGCAGTACACGTACCAGAAAGCGAATGTAAATGACATGTTCAGCAAGTTTAAAAAGGAGAAAACATGAGTTGGATTGATCGATTTCGACAATTATTTACCAGGTACCAACGCCAACGGCTGGAGACCATCCCGGCTTTGCCCTTCAACCTGCCACCCTATGAATTGCGCGACCGCTTGCCCTACGACCAGCAGACCATTCTGCAGGAGGCATTGGAAGCCTGGCGCAGCAACCCACTGGCGCGCCGAATCGTGGGCCTGACCAGTCAATACGTGGTCGGGGGTGGGGTACGTATTACCTGTAATCACCCGGGCAGTGAACAATTTCTGAAGAACTGGTGGGAACACGAACTCAACCAGTGTGCTTTACGCATCTATGAATGGTGCGATGAGCTGACCCGATCCGGTGAGCTGTTCTTTTTACTCTCCACGGATGCTGCCGGGATGACCTACGTGCGCGCGGTGCCGGCTGCTCAGATCACAGCGATTGAGACGGCGGAGAATGATTTGCAACAGGAACTGGCTTACCACCAGCAACTGGACGGGCTGGGTGAGGAACACATCTGGCAAGCATATGACAGCCGCAGCGATTCCCCGGACCAGGCGGTGATGCTGCATTTCGCCATCAACCGCCCACCCGGCGCGGTGCGTGGGGAGAGTGACCTGGCACCATTACTGGTGTGGTTGAACCGCTACGCCGTCTGGCTGGAGGATAGAGCACGTCTGAACCGCTATCGCAACGCCTTTTATTTCGTGGTCAAGTCACGCTTTTTGAGTGAAGCCGAACGGGCTGCCCGGCAGGCTGTTTTGAATGCCGTACCACCCACGCCGGGCTCGATCCTGGTGACGGATGAATCCGAGCAGTGGGATGTGATCCATCCACGCCTGGAGAGTCACGAAGCCAGCACAGACGGTTTGAGCATCAAGAAGATGATTGCCGCCGGTGCCGGGGTACCGCTGCACTTCCTGGCAGAGCCGGAATCCTCCACACGCAGCACCGCTGAAGCTGCGGGTGGGCCAACCTTCCGGCATTTTGAGCAAAGGCAGCTGATCTTCAGTGAGATTCTGCGTCAACTGGCTGTGATTGCGGTACGACGGCGCGCCATCCTGGACAGGCGGGTGGACCCGAATGCCAGCGTTCAGGTGCAGGCAGCCGATTTGAGTGCCCGTGATAACGCCGCCCTGGCCATCGCCACACAGGCTGCCAGCCGCACCTTTTTCGATCTCTTCGATCGCGGCTTGATCAACCGTGAAGAACTGCTGCGCATGGTCTACCGCTTTGCCGGGGAAGTGCAGTCACAGGAATCTCAGGATATCGATCTGGATGACCCGGCACGCCAGGAAATCAGCAAGAGCGGGGGAGGACAACAACATTCCAGCAAGGTGATTGACCCTGAACAGGCAGAACCACGTGGGGTGGCCAGTTTGTGAGCAGGAAAGGAGGTTTCAGCACATCAACCGATAAGACCCTATTAAAAGGAAAGGAGAAGGTATGAAAGAAGAAGTAGAACAATTTCGAACGCAGGTACAGCTGCAGGACTGGAACCCGGCAACGGCAGAAGCAGAAGAACACAACACGCAAACAGCCGTTTTTGAGGTGACCGCCATCACGGCCGGGGTTGGCAATGGCTGGCACTTTACACAGGAAGCCTTGCGCGCCTCGCTGGCATTGTGGGAAGGGGTGGAAGTCTTCATTGACCACCAGCAGCCGCAAACACACCGCAGCCTGCGTGATCTGGCCGGGGTGGCATATGCTGCGCGTTTTGACGAAAGCTGCCAGGGGGTGGTATTGAAGCTCAAGCCGTCCGGTCCCAGCGCGGATTTACTGGAGCGGGTCGGGGCGGAATGGCTGGGAAGCGCATCGCCACGTCCCCGGGTGGGGTTCAGCGCGGATATCGTTTTCAGCGCGGCTGGCAAGGTGGTTAAGCAAATTATCAAAGTCATCAGTCTGGATCTGGTCTATCGCCCGGCCAGAGGTGGGGCGTTCAACCGGGTCTTACAACAACAAATTCAACCAATGGAGGAAGAAATGCAAAACGAAACAGCTCAATTAAGTGAAGCAACCGAAAGCAGCACAGTGGAAAGCCAACTCTCGCTGGAGGTGCAACAAATCAAGAGTAATCTTCTGGAACTTAAAGTTAAAGGAAAGCAACCTGCCCGAACCGGCGCAGAGCCAGGTGCGTAAACAATTCGAGAGCCAACCATTCGCTCTGGAAGATCTGGATCAGGCGATTCAATCCCAGCGCGAACTGGTGGCGGCTCTGCAGGGACGCAACGGCATTCGTGGCGCTGGCAGAATCGAGGAAATGCGCTCGGAGCGCGATCAGTTGCAGGCTGCAGCCGATGATTTGCTGGGTGCTCCACGTGAGGCCAGTATGCAGAGCTGCCCGGGTGGCACGCCTTTCCGGTATTCGCGAATTGTATCTGCGCATGACCGGGGATGTGGACTTCCATGGCCGCATGTCCGCAGAACGTACCCAGCTGGCAGATAGCGACAGTCTCTCGAATGTGCTCAAGAACAGCTTCAACAAGATCATGCTGCAGCAGTGGGAACAGCTGGGTAAAGCCGGCTACCGCTGGTGGGAGAAGGTGGTCAAGGTGGAGCATATGGGCTCGTTACAGACCGTCAGCGGGATTCTGCTGGGTGAGGTCAGTGCCCTGGGCGTGATCTCGGAAGGCGCTGCGTATGGAGAGCTGGAGATCAGTGACAGTGGCGAAAGCAACTCCTTCCGCAAGTATGGCGGACTGTTGCCGATCACCCTGGAGATGATCGACAAAGATGAGACGCATAAACTGCGCCAATTACCACAAAAGCTGGCATCCAGCTCCATTCGTAATATTTCCAGCCTGGTAGCTGGTTTGTTCAGCAGCAGCAGTGGCACCGGACCGATCATGTCGGATGGCGCGCATGTCTTTGATGCCATCGTACATAACAACCTGGGCACCACTGCGTTGAGTGGTTCCAGTTTTGAAGCTGCCAGCCAGGCCATATACCAGCAGAGCATGATCTCAAACGATACCACCAAACCGATGCTGGCGGTGGATGCGCGTTATCTGCTGGTGCCACGGGCTTTACGCCTGACCGCCCGTCAGATCCTGTACCCAACCTTCGAACGTGAGAGCAATATCTTCTCGGAGAATATGCTGCGCGGCGAACTGGGTGATGTGATCACCGTGCCGGACTGGACGGATGCCAACGATTGGGCAGCCATGGCTGACCCAAACCTGGTGCCGGGCATCATCATTGCCGAGCGCTTTGGCTTGATGCCGGAGATCTTCGTGGCAGATCAGGAAACGGGCTTCGACATGCTACACAACGACACCATCAATTTGAAAGTACGGCATTTCCTGAGCGTGTTCGTGGCGGATTATAGGCCGTTGTATAAGGCCAACGTAGCCTAAAGGCTAAAGGCGAAAGAAAATTTGTAGGGGCAATGGCTGGTCCTTGCCCCGGAGGTTGTGGATCAATGGCGTAGGGGCGGGTTCCGAACCCGCCCGTACGTGATTGGATTTGATTCTTGGGAAGCAAAATGCGATAGATAGGTGTGCTTGGATTAGATCTTTATGTGGTGATACCCCGAAGGGGCATAGGCGGATTGGATATTGGAGATTTTGGTGCAGTAAAGCCGCTATTATCTAATCCTTTACCCCCTACATTTTGCTTAACGATTCCAATATTCACTTCCATACATTGGAGGACTGGTTCCACCTTTACCAATTTTCCATTCGCCATTCTCTAAAACTGCAGACATCCAAACATGATAATTTTTTGCATATCCTTTATAAATTTCTTTAGTCATTACCTCAAAAAATACCAGGTCTTCAGGTTCCAATAAAGGATTTCTCCCTTCAGCGACCAAATTGTAATTGTAAGGTATCACAGAGAGAAGTTCGATTTTCAGTTCTGGATCAAGACAATACTTAATTTGATCCTCTTTACTATTCGAGTGGTCTTGCCCAATCACTATACAGGTCATAATTCGCTTCACATTGTTTGGTTTCTAAAAATGAATAAAATTGAACGACCACCATCATTGCTTCAAAATAATGTGCAGGTAGATTGTATTCCGTGTCCCAGAATTTGGTTGGTGTTTTAGTCGGTTCATTTACCAGTTGTGTAACGATAATGGTCTCTTTGACAATTATTGGTTTTTCTACGGTTTCCTCTACGATCCTGGTGACTTCCTGGATATTCGGAGTTGGGGAAGACATAGCCGGTTGGCAGGATGTAAGGAGTAATGTTAGCACAAGAAAAATCATTTTGTATTTCATGATCTGGTTTCCTTATTATTAAAATGGGGATGAATTAGTCGAATTTACTTTCCATTCATTATCTTCCCAGAGCATGTCCACATAAAAAAATATTGGTCTCTCGACCATTTCTCCAAGAGACATTTCTTCCCAGAGAACAAAAGATATTAAATAGATGTGCCCTTCAGGTTCCTTTACTATACGTTTACCTTCAAAATAATATTGATAATTAAATGGATAAATATACACAACTTCCACATTTCCAACCGTTTTTTCACAATAAACGATTGTACCTTCAAGGCTGTTTCGTTGATTATGTTTGCTACGAGCATAATAATGTGCTTCACAATCCTTCATGTCGAGATAATTAAAGTGATTAAATAAAGCTTTCATTGCATCAAAATATTCTGGTTTCAGTTCAAATTCGCTTGAGGATATTGGCTGTTTCGTTGGAGTTATTTCTACCAATTCGGTTTGAATAACGGTTTCTTTTACAATTTTTGGGACTTCCAATGTTTGTTCAACGATTTGGATGACCTTTACGGTTTGTTCTACAATCCGGGTGACCTCTTGGATATCCGGAATTGGGTTGATAACCGGTTGGCAGGATGCCAGGAGAACCGCTAGCACAAACAATAGCATTTTTACTTTCATAATTTGGATTCCTTCGAGGGGAGATATGCTTTCATGGTTGGGGGTTTCCCCCTCTGTGTTCATTGTAGAATAAAAAATTTGTCTTGTCTATATTTAGGATCGGAATACAGGGCAGTGTATCAGGGATGTATTTGGATTGTTAGCGATAAGCAAAGCATGCGAAAACTTAGAAATTTCATTGTAAAATGAAAATGTAATTCAACCAATAAACAAAATTTTTTGGGGATAAATTTTCATGATGAATAATAGAAAAGCTCTTGTTTCATTTTTGATCATTCTTGTAGGACTAACGGTTATTATTTTCGTAATAAAAAACCTTCCGACCAGGGAAGAAGTCATCGCAAAAGAGATTATCCAAAGATATATAGAAACAAATGGATTGGCGCTTAAAACCAGGATCGGAAGAATACACAATTTTTATGAGAAGGATCGTATGGGGGGAAGTTCCAGAATTGTCTCAGATTGGATCAGGTTATATCAAAAGCCTATAGGAATTAGAATGTGTGAATGCTTATGCATGGAAGTATTCTGGTTATGAAGATCGTTACGGGGGGTATGAAGTTGATGAAGATTTGAAGGAAGCTGTAATTCCAACGTCTGTGGAATAATCCGGGAATGTGGGCATCGACTACCGACCATCCACGAATTAGTCCACGATGGCATAGGGCATGATACCCACAGGGTGATATTCACGAATAAAAAAACCTGACGAAATTTATTTTTGTGAATGTGGCAATGGTGGATTCATCGTAGGGCTGTTCGGCCGAACGTCCCTCCATGGACGAATGGTAATATGATATGGAGGAATCGACAGATCAGGCGTAGGGGCGGGTTCCGAACCCGCCCGTACGAACCCGCCCCTACGGTTCCACGTTTGATTGACTTGTACCTTCAAAATCTATACAATGCGATGACAATTCTTTTTGGTGGTGGAATTTTATGGAATATACAAATGACCGGGTGATACAACAAATGCAGGCCTTGATCCAGCATTGGACCGACAGCCAGGATTCGCGCTGCATTTTTCTGAGTTGTTATCAATTGATGACCCGGAATACGCTGCAAGCTATTGAACGGGAGGAATTTTACGATTCCGATTGGGTGCACCAGCTGCTCAAGCGCTTTGCCGATTATTATTTCGTCGCCCTGGATGCGTATGAAGCCGATCCGCAGGCTGCGCCCATGGTCTGGCAGCTGGCGCATAATGCCACCCGCAATCCCAAAGCCATGGCGATCCAATCCCTGTTATTGGGGGTGAATGCGCATATCAATTACGATCTGGTCCTGACGCTGGTGGATGTGCTCTCGCCCGAATGGAATAGCCTGGATGATATGCAACGTGAAAAGCGGCATAGCGATCACGACCGCGTTAATACGATAATCGCAGCCTCGATCGATGCGGTGCAGGACGATATCCTCGAACCAGCCATGCCAATCATGGAATTTATCGATGATGTCTTTGGGGGATTGGACGAACGTCTGATTTCACATTTAATCCGTAATTGGCGAGCAGACGTCTGGGAGCATGCCACGCGGTTATTGAGTATGGATGGCGAGGGGGATCAAGAAGAATTGATTGCCCGGGTGGAAGAGGATGCTCTGAAGATGGGGAGGTTGATTTATAGGGAATAAGCTGTCGGCTGATAGCTCATTGCTGATGGTAAAAAAAATGACCGGGGATACCCCTTACTATCCGTCCCAACCTGCCATGCGCGCCATCAATTGCCAGAAAGCCTGGGCTTTCAACGCACACTGCAATTTATGAGTGTGGGCGCAATCGCTCATTTCTGTGTGATTCTGGCATTCAAAAGCGGTTGGATGATTGCTGCACCAGGTCGCGCACCACGAACAACTATCATTGGCTGTCGGGTAAAAATTACCGGCCGGGTCATAAGATTCGATGTCAGCGAAATCAAATAATGCTTTGCCATGATCCTGGGCATAGTTGCGTACCAGATCGTTATTACGCCAGAGGGTGCTACCGGGTGCGCTCCCATCGGTGTGACCGGTATAGTACACCGTACGCAGTGGGGTGTAATCCTGCTCCAGTTGGTTAAGCACCGCCATGTAGGTTTCTACCTGGGCGACACTGTAATCCGACATCTGTCCGCACCAGGTCCATAATGAAATATCAAACCAGCCCGTAGAAACCACGGATTGGGTATGCTGGATTCCGTCAGTCGTTTCCCAGTACATTTCAGGCGTGATATAGGTGGTTCCACTGTAATTATTGCCATCATAAAAACCCATCGCCGCGGTATCAGGAGGTTGTGCCACCACACCACTGGCGATGATGGAGACATTGTATTTGGGATCCTGCGCTTCCAGCCACTGCAGACCGGTCAGAATTTGAGAGCCATGCGAGGTATGTGCATAGTGAATGACAAATTTGCGCGCTTCGTTGATCCAGTAATCGGGGATTTCATGCACGTCCGTGTTGAGGTGGTTGACGATCAGGGGATTGGTGCTGCCATTATTGTTAGCGACCAATGGTAAATAAATCATCTGGTCTTCACCTTCTCCATTGGCGCTGGGTTGCAGGGAGGGGAAGAAAGACGAGACCAAGACAAATATGAGCATTAAGACCGAAACGCTGAGATATTTCCGCATGAGAACCTCCTGAATGCAATGCGACCAATCTATTCTATTGTACGAAAAAGATGACGAAAGTAGTGTTTTTGTTAATCGATTGAAAGCTTGGGAAAAGGTTTGAGGTTTGAAGGGAGGTGAACAACGAAAAGAATGATCTTGAGGGCAGCGAAGCTTTTGATCCCGGGAAATGGATAGCCATCCACGAATTTCAAGCAAACCCACAGGTTAATACCCACAGGGTGATACCCACAGGGTGATACCCACAGGGTGATACCCACAGGGTGATACCCACAGGGTGATATGGAAAACGAATACCACAAGGGCATGATATGCACGAATAATGATCACACGGATTGCGTTGATGGGGGTATGTGTGGAATGGGTAGGGGCAAAGCATTTGATAATGGACATCGTTTTTTACCCGGGATTTCGATATCAAATGCTTTGCCCGTACTAAGATCGAAAATCCAATTCGCCCGATCTGGTCAGGGGAATTTCAAGGACTCGGCGGATTCCTTGTGGTTGATGGTAAAAATAAATAGTCTTGATAAGACGTTATTTTCTCAATACGACTTTAGATAATTTACCTCTCGGTTCCCGAGGTGTAGTCATGGTTTTTATCGTGACTATCTATTTAATAGGAAAAGTAGTATAGTCAAATTGACGTATTGGCCTTGTTGCCAATATGCAACTCATTTTTTTATAAAAAATTCAGACAGGAATTTGGAAATAAAAGTAAATGGATTGTCTGGAATTTTAGAGTAAATAAAAAAGTGGGGAAAGAATAACATTATGAATAAAGAAGAATTGCTGGGATTGCTATCTAAATCGCGGTTTTTGATAGGGAGCAGTATCTTGATTCTGATTGGATTATTCCTGACCAGCCAGGTAAATTACCTGTTATTTCACAACCTGGCTGAGTTATTCAGTATCTTGGTGGCATTTGCTATTTTTATTTTCTTTTGGAACGCACGCCGCTTTTTGGATAACAACTATTACTTATTCATCGGTATTACATTTATATTTATTGGTGGCATAGACCTGCTGCACACTTTGGCTTATCCGGGTATGGGTGTGTTTGCCAGGGGGGATACGAATCTAGCCGCCCAATTCTGGATATTTGCTCGCTACCTGGAAGCTGTTTCCTTTTTAATTGCCCCATTACTGATCAAGCGCAAGCTGATAGCCTGGCGTATTTTTGCCGTTTACAGCATCCTATTGGTGCTCGCACTGGCAAGTATCTTTTATTGGCGGATTTTTCCGGTTACCTTTATCGATGGGGTCGGGTTAACGCCTTTCAAAGTCACCAGCGAGATCATTATCATTTTATTATTATGTGCGGCAATATTCATGCATTATCAGAATCGGGCTGCATTTGATAAAAACGTTTTCAATTTACTGGTAACTGGAATTGGTGTCGGCATCATCTCAGAACTCTTTTTCACAAACTATCTGACTGCCTTTGGTTTAACGAATTTTGTTGGGCATATCTTTAAAATACTATCGTTTTACCTGATTTACAAAGCTTTTATTGCTGTGAGTTTGACAAAGCCTTACAACCTGCTATTCAGGGAATTAAAACAAACAGAAGCAATACTGCGTGACAGCAAAAACAAGCTGGAAAGCATCTTTCAGGTGGCGCCGGTGGGTATTGGTTTGGTAGTTGATCGTGTTTTTCAGGAAGTGAATGATCACTTTTGCGACCTATTGGGTTATCGCTGTGAAGAATTGATTGGTCAAAATGCGCTGATCGTGTATCCGAATCAAGAAACCTATGATCGGGTTGGTGTGGAGAAATATGATCAAATTCTAGATCACGGCAAAGGGACCGTGGAAACTCAAATGCTCCATAAAGATGGTCATGTTGTGGATGTGATTCTCTAGTTCTGCAGTAATAGATCGGCATGACATAGAGAAGGGGGTGATTTTCACAGTTCTGGATATAAGTAAGCGGATACAGGATGAGCAAGCTTTAAAAACGAGTGAAACTAAATTCCGGCTGTTAGCAGATCATACCTATGATTGGGAGTATTGGATCAATCCGGAAGGAGAATATGAGTATATTTCAAATGCCTGTGAACGTATCAGTGGTTACAGTGTTGAAGAATTTATGGCCAAACCCGATTTATTGCTTGATATAACCGCTTCTAATTATGTTGATCAGGTTCGATTACATTATAAAAGAGAAATCAGGCAGGCATCACAGGTTTTTAGTATGGACTTCCCCATTATCTCTAAAACAGGAGAAAAGCGATGGTTGTCTCATCATTGCACATCCGTGTTTGATGATCAAGGTAATTTTATGGGTACGGCGCGGCAATAACAGCGATATCACTGAGCGTGTGCAAGCAAATGAAAAACTGGCCCACTATGCTGATCAATTGGAAACTTTGAATAAGGTCATTGTGGCTTTGTCTTCAACGCTGGATCTGAATGGATTGCTGGGATTAATTCTTGATCAGATTGGAAAAATTGTAGCGCTTGATAGCAGTACGATATTCCTGTATGAAGAAAATGGGCTGCGAGCGGTAGCGGATCGGGGTATCACACCGTCAAATCAAGGCAGGTTTTTCACGAATGATGATATTTCCTTTGAAAAAATGAAAAAAACACATAAACCAGTGATATTAAATCATTTAAAAAGATGATTCCAGTTTTGGTGTTTGGGACATAAAAAAGAAAATTGATAGCTGCATGTGTGTACCGCTGATCGCTCGTGAAACAGTCATCGGTTTTATTACCATCGATAGTTTTCAACCTGATGCATTTACGATTGAACAATGCGACCTGGTGACACCTTTTGCTTTGCAAGCCGCACAGGCAATCGAAAATGCGAAACAGTATCATGCTGCTCAACTGCGACTGGAACGTTTAGCTGAGCTACATCGAATTGACCAGAGAATTGCAAGTAGTTACGATCTAAAATTTACAATCGAATATATACTGACTCACCTGCGTTCGCACTTGAATATCGATGCTGCCGTAGTACTAATTTACGATAAACAAATCCAAAGACTTAATTATTTTCAAGCGCAGGGATTTCATACCCAGGCTTTGCAATTTACAAGCCTCAAACTAGGGGAGGGAAGTGCTGGAAAAGTCGCTATGAATCGTAAGGATATTTTTATCCCTGATTTAACCCTTCAACCTAGCGGATTTTCAGAATCACCACTTTTCGATCAGGAAGGGTTCATTTCTTATTATGGGATTCCACTCATCGCAAAAGGAGAAATGCTTGGGGTGCTGGAGGTTTTCCATCGGTCTGAGCTTAAACTTGAGAATGAATTATTAGAATACCTGCATACACTTGCCGGGCAAGCAGCCATTGCGATTGAGAATATCACTCTCTTTGAAAATATTCAAACTTCAAATGTAAATTTGCGCGAAGCCTATGATTCCACCATTGAAGGGTGGGCATATGCGCTGGAAATGAAAGACGTTGAAACGGAAGGACACAGTCGCAGAGTAGTAAATTTAACTTTAAAAATTGCAGAGAAGTTAGGATTCCATGGTGAATTGTTGCAGCATATTCGGCGAGGGACATTGCTACACGATATTGGGAAAATGAAAGTGCCGGATGCAATTTTATTGAAGCCAGGAAAACTAAATGATCAAGAATGGGCAATTATGAAACAGCACCCCGTGTATGCCTTTGAGTGGCTATCCAAAATCGAATACTTGCAGCCAGCCCTCAACATTCCTCATTACCACCACGAAAAGTGGGATGGGAGCGGATATCCTGTCGGGTTAGCAGGTAATGCAATTCCTTTGGAAGCGCGCATTTTTGCCATTGTGGATGTTTGGGACGCATTAATGTCAGATCGGCCATATCGAAAAGCATGGTCGCGGGAACAAACGATTGATTATATAAAGGAACAAAGTGGCATTCATTTTGATCCAAAAATTGTAGAATTGTTTTTGGAGATCATAACCTCAGACGAAACTAGCTATTAAATTAAAGTATCGAAAAAAAAGGTAAGAAAAAAACTGACCGCGGATTATTGTGATGATTCCGAAAAATTGTATTAATCCGTGGAAACCTGTTTGGAAGAGATTCGCAGTTGCTTTTCACAGTTAATGAGTCCTATACCTTCTTCTTTCTTTTATCAGCATACATTAATTCGTCAGCTTTCGTGATCAAACTATCCAGTGTGTCAGTTGTTGTTGGCACCACGCCACCTAAAGAACATTGCACGGAGAGCTCACCTTGATCGGTGCTGTAGGGCTGATGGTTGAGGACTTCTCTTACTTTTGTAAGCACTCTTTCGATTGATTCTTGAGTCACTTCATTCAAGAGTACTAAAAATTCATCGCCTCCCCAGCGTCCAACAATATCTGCCTGTCTCAGCTGGCCCTTTAAACGGGAACCGATACCGACCAAAACTTGGTCGCCAATAAGATGACCATATTGATCATTAACTCGTTTAAAATTATCCACATCAATGAAGATGAACCCAAAAGGATAGTTATATACCTTAAAATCTCTAAACCATGTTTCAATAAATTTTTCTAACCCTGAGCGGTTATAAATCTGGGTCAATTTATCCCGATAAGCGACATCGGACAATTCCCGAATGCGGGTTTGCGCTAATTTTAAATTAGAGATGTCATGGAAAATCTCAACAGCCCCTAACGTTTCACCACCTTCTTGCATTGGCATGGCTTGAACCAGTACCGGGACTCTTTGCCCCAGTTTATGCAGCATGAAAACCTCTGCTTGACGGGGATTGCCATCAAGGATGGTGCCCAATAAGGGACAACGGTCACCACATAATTGATTTCCATTTTCGTCTACGTGATTCAGGAAAGAAGAACATTTGGTTCCAACCACATCATCTGCTTTAAACCCACTTAATCTTTCAGCACCTTTATTCCAATAGGTGATCGTTCGCTCCTTGTCCACGAAATACACACCGGAGGAGATATTGTCTAATATTTTTGAATAGAATTCCTGATAATTCTCCATAATTGTGTTGTCCTGTGTTTTGTCAATTGCGTGTCGATTATTTATCTTAAAATTTTATGAGATTAATTATAACGGTTTATGCAAACGGTTGAATATGCAGTATACCTGATCCATTCAGAGGGACCTCCAGGACGCCGGGGGAGCGCAGGTGTGCTTCGATGGGGTTGCCGTTCCAGAGGACACGGTATGTGTGATCCGGATTCATCACGGCGATGGCCAGCCAGGGGCGATCTGCTGGTGGGTGCTGCAGGGTTGCCTGCAGTGTGGTGTGGTCTGCAGCAACGGTCAGGGATTCGATCCAGGTGTCGAAGCCGCAGGTGAGCGTGCCGGGCTGATGGTAGGCCTGAAACCAGGCCAGCACCGGGGTGGAAAGTCCGCCAAAGTGATGCCATCCGGCGCCACGCCCGGAAGCGACGATGAAGTGCTCGAAGCAGAGGTAGCTCTCTTCCACCTCGTTTTTCCACAGTTCCAGTGCGGTGTGCGCGATGCGAAAAGCCAGGTCTGCATGGTCCAGGTCGAGCAGGGCTTTCCACAGGAACCATTGATACGGGAACCAGACGGCCCCGTTCCAGTAGCCATCAGATTTGTAATAAGGCGCGCTCTGATCGACCGACACCAGACCGATCGGGCTCCACATCTGCTGTGGGGAGAACATGCGCTCCAGGATGCGCTGCTCCTGCTGCGGAGTGCAGATGCCAGCGAACAACGGGCTGATGCCGTCCAGACCCAGGTTGAAGTTTTCCCCGCTGGCATGCCGCAGGATCTGACTGGTCTGTCCGTTCTCATCATGGAGGACATAACTGAAGACCTCGGCGGATGGGTCCCAGGCGTGCTGCTGCAGCGCCTGCGTGAAGGCATTGATATCCGCTTGATAATCGCTGACATCCTCCGGCAATTGCAGGACATGAGCGACATCTGCTGCAAGATTTTGGCGGTGCGAATGGCGTGCGCGCTGGTGACCACCGGTGTGGCGCGACTTTCGAGCTGTTGCTGGTGGACATGCACCTGCGGAGGGTAATCATCCCAGCCAGCCGAGTTGTAGAAATAGTCCCAGGTTTTGAGCAGGTTGGATTTCAGGCTGCGGGTGGTGGAGCTGCCCAATCGCCCGGCCAGGAAAAGGTACATCTGGCGCAGACGCGGGTAGAAGTGTTGCAGCAATTCGCGGGATTGGGTTTTATTCCATAGTTCCTGAAAGGCATAGATCTGCACCGGGACCGGGCTGCCATGGTGAATGAAGGCTGCCTGCGGGTCACCGGTTGGGGTGGTGTAGGCGTGCAAACAGTCAATGGCGCGTGTCAGATCGATACTTTGCAAGCCCAGACTGATGAAGCCGGAATCCCAGGTGTACAGGCAGTCCCAGCGCTTGCCCGGGGTGAAGTGACGGATGAAGCTACGGCGGGTGTAGACCGGGTAGATGACGTTGGTGAGTAAGTTGGCAGCGATGCGCTCCAGGCTGAAGTGGTAGGACTGCCCGGCGGGGTTGCTGCAGAAGGACACCACCTGTTTGCGTGCGTTTTGATAAGCGCTTTCCAGTTCGGGCGCGGTGGGGTCAAAGCGCTGGAGCAGGTCACGCACATTGGCTTCTGTGCCCTGGCAGACCAGCCCGTAGAGCACCACCGATGGAATGAGGTGGCAGAATGACTGGCCGGATGAAAATGTTGGTGAAGTGCCCGGCATTGTCCGTGGTGATTTCCTTCTTTACGTGGTCAGTCACGTAGTATGGCAGGCTGCGATCGAGTTCAGAGGAGAAGAACTGGCGTAGCTCGGATGTCTGTCCTCCCCAAGCCAGTCCGTAAGTGGTGGGTGCGTCGTCGTACTGCATCAGCAGGGAGTTCTGACGTTGGGTCCGGGTTGTAATGCCGGCACGGGGTTCCAATGATGCAGAGAGAAATTCACCTCGGTTTGTTGGGCTGCTTCCAGAAGGACGAAGCCATCCAGTTCCAGGACAGCGCCACCCTGTGAGACCAGCTCGAAGGTTAAATCCCCGGCTGGAACAGCGCCTAACGAGATGGGCAATAAAGCGAAATCTTCTGATTGCGGAAAGGTAATCTGGTGGACGGGCAATCCTTGGATGCTGAAGGTCACCTGTCCTTCGGCTGCCCGGTAGCGTACCAGCAGCAATCCATCTGCAAGCGGGTTTGGTAGGTTGAGCGTGTAAACTACCCGGTCGCCTGTATCCGCTCCATAACCCTGGCCAATCCCACTGCCATTCACAAAACCATGCTCTCTGACCTCTCCCCGGGTCCAGCCATCGTACACCAGGGTGTCATCCGGTCGCGGGGTGGCGAATTGCAGATCGCGGTAATCGAGTGCGTCTATCCAGTGCGCCCCGGGTGGCAAATGCACATCAGCAGGGATAAGTGCTTCTTCGGAATAAGCTTTCAAGGGTGGAAAGTCCAGATAGGCTATGTAATGCAGCACGGTGTGCTGCGACCGGGATGTGTTATTCACAAACTCGCAACGCACAACCCGGGCGTGCTCATCATCCCCCTGCCAGGGGTAGAAAGCCACATCACAATAGACCTGATCCTTCCACTCGAGTTCGTAGCGAAAGGAGAAATAGTCCAATCCCGGTGCTGCTTCCCAGGGGTGATAGCCGGACTCCCACTGGGTGTGTGGAACAGTGACACGGTGGCGATAATAGCCCGGGAAGACGCTCAGGTCAAAGCGGATGCCACGCTTGATATCGGGAATATGTGAGATACCGTTGTACTTCTTGCTGTAAGGTCCCCAGGCGGGTAGGCGCAGGTCATGAGAGAAAGAGGGCGGGAGCGATATATCAGTCATGTAGGTATATCTTCAGGCTTCGTTAAAAACACAGACCTTATTGCGACCGCCTCTTTTTGCCTGGTACATGGCTTCATCCGCGCGATCCAATAAAATATCCAATTCAGCCTGCTTCCCAGTCATCCATGAAATTCCGATGCTGATCGTAAGGCGTAGGGTCAGCTTGTCCACTTCAAATGAATAATTGGACACATTAACCCGCAAGCGTTCAGCAATGGATTTTGCAGTTTGTAAACCTGTCTCTGGCAATAAAATAGCGAATTCTTCTCCACCGTAGCGACATAATACATCCGTTTGGCGCAGATTTCTTTGTAATTCCCTGGATAACAAAATCAGGATCTGATCACCAACCGGGTGCCCGTACTGATCATTTATTTTTTTGAAGAAATCGATATCGATCATCAGCATCGATTGGGGCTGATTTGAACGTTTCGCATGGGATAATTCACGCTGGCATAATTCATTGAAACCACGACGATTAAAAGCACCGGTTAATGCATCCATTTTTGTTAATGTTTGCACTTGATTAAATAATTCAGCATTTTTAATGGCAATGGCTGCTTGCTGACCAAAAAGGAGCAATAAATTCTGATCTTTTTCGGTAAAAGGTTCCAAGGATACCGTTCTTGCAACACCGATCACGCCCAATAGTTTTTTCCCGATGATTAATGGAGACGCAATGACAGAACGCACCGCGCCACCGTTATAAAACGGCAGGTGATCTTCCCATTGCATATAATCCGGGATGATGATGGGTTGTCGTGTTTGTACCACTTTGCCAAATAACCCTTCCCCCGCGGATAGAACAGCTCCGGTAATATCCTTGCCCACACTTTGACTGACCACTACTTTGAGTTCCTGCTTACCGCCATCATAGAGAGCTAATTCGCCTCCCTCAGCATTTAGCAAAGATACAGCCCTTTTTACAATAGCAGGTAGTAACAGTGGTAAATCCAATTCATTGGTCACATCAAATAATGTGTCCCGCAAGGCATCCAGTTCCAGTGCTCGTTGTTGCTGCTCCTGAAATAATTGTGCATTGTAAAGCGAAATGGAGACCTGATCGGCAAAAGCTGAGGCTAATTTGACATGGTTATTGTTATAAAAATTGATCTCGGTTTTCTCGAGGGCGATCATGCCCAAAATCTGGTCGTGGACGATTAACGGTACACCCAACCAGGAATGGATGTGAGCGAAACGTGAATCTTGATAGGGGATGAATAAGGATTGAACATTCTCAAAGAAGAAGGGTTTTCTTTGTTGAATGACCTGGGTATTGGGATTATCTCCCGGGATGCAAATTCGTTTTCCGATCAAATTTTCAGGGTCCAGTAATCCCTTCGTGGCTTTAATCTCCAGACAATTTTCTGCTAACATTTGCACCGAGGCATAATCAAAGGGGACAACTTTTTCCAATTGATCCAATATGCGATCTATGGCCAATTCTGGTTCCAAGGTAGATGCAACGATCAACCCGGAGTTGCGCAGTATTTCCACTTCCTGGGCATGTTGTTTTGCTTCCTGCAAAGCCAGTTGTTTGGATAAAGCCATAGATACCAGATAAGCAGCCTGTTGTGCCAGAGAAATTTCTTCTTGCGAAAAATGGTGAATAGTATTAAAGCCAAAAAGTATGGCACCTAAATTTTTGTTTTCGGCGATCAAAGGGATGCCTAATAGACATTGAGAAGCAAACGAATTCGCGATACGCGGACTGAGAAAGGAGGATTGCAGTACATTGTCGACGATCAGATAATCTCCGTTTTCAATCACAGACTCCGTGACCGTTTTTTCTTCGGGCAAAACTTGCAGGTTTTTATAAGACTTTGAAAATGGTTCGGAGGCAGCGAATGGTATGACCTTCTTGTGATGATCATCCCAAAGGGATATGAAGCATCCATCTGACATGATGATATAGCGCAATTGATTGACTACAACATCCAGCATTTCCTCGATATCTCTGGCATTTAGAAATGAAAAACTGATCTCATTTAATTTCTGAAAAAACCTTTCCCGCATCAAGAGTTCTTTTTTGTTTTTCACCTGAATGATGGCACGTCCAATGATGGAACCATAAATTTGCAACAGGGTGATATCTTCTTCCCCCCAATCTTTTTCGCAGCGTACGGAATCGAAACCCACAAAACCGATTAACTTTTTTGAATATTCGATGGGTACGACAACCAGAGAGCGAATGGATTGCGTCAGAAAGATTTCTTTTTCGGCATTTGCTTCGGGGGGTAAATCATTCACGTTCGGAACATGAATCAAACCAAAATGGCTGATAATTTCTTGCAACCAAGGAATTCCCTTCACCGGGAAGTTTTGTATTTGAGAAATTTGTGGTTCGATGCCTGGAGCACACCATTCATGGGTATTGGTCATGAATTTGCCATCATCGCTGTAAAGAAACACATAACTTCGATCCACTGCTGCAAACTCACCAATCATCTGTAAGGATCTATTTATTTCAAGATCTAAAAAATCCGGTTCCAGATCGATGAAGTTTAAGGATAAAGTGGTGATCAATCGATCAAAGTTTTTTTTATGATCTGGCATAAACTGATTGCCTTTCTGAAACGAATGACCGATCGATTGACTCGCGTAACGCTGCAAGGCTGGATGGTGAAGATAACCATCATGCCGTTGGTGCCCTCTGGAAACCCATGCAGGAAAAAATCATCAGGTTGCACATCCTTTCATCGATAATGGTTTCCAACTGTTTCTGATTGTAGCAATTCGTCTCCTTAAGTCCAGATATTGATTTGAGTGGGCATAGGATTTCTGTAATTATTTTTACATAAAATTCAGATCAGACAATAAGGGCTAACATTATTGTAATGTGATCAAATGATTTCGGTGAAAATGATAATAGATATTGTACAGACAAGCGCAAAAAAATCAAACAAAAAATGGAAAATAATTTTAAATCCTCAGATCAGGGTTGACAGCCAAGCAAGATTGATTATAATAATCAAGCTTTCCTCGATAGCTCAATTGGCAGAGCGGGCGGCTGTTAACTGCTAGGTTGTAGGTTCGAGTCCTACTCGAGGAGCTCTTTTTTTAATATAATGAATTTCTTTTTTCCAGACAAGATGATTAATAAAATAATTGAACATAAAACAAGTATCATTTTTATTTTATTATTGGTTCTATATGTCTTTTTTGCAGCTAATATTCTAACTTATGGCCATAATTGGGGAGATGATTTTGCTTCTTATATTATGCAAGCTAAAAGTTTGATTTCTGGCTCTCCTCAGAAATTTTTTGAGGATAATTCTTTTACAATTTATAACTCTGATACTGTTTTAGGTCCTGTTGTATATCCGTGGGGATATCCAATAATTCTTTCATTTTGTATATATTTTTTTAATATTAACCTTCTGGCATTAAAAGCACCAAATATTATTTTTTTTGCCTTGTTTCTTCTAACATTTTATTTGGTACTGAACAAAAAGCTCTTATCAATAGAAAAATTATTATTATTAGCAATTATCGCCTTTAATCCTCACTTTCTATTATTTCACGATAATATTTTGTCAGATTTCCCTTTTTTGTTTTTTTCATCTTTATCCATTTATTTTATTGACAGAACATTACGAAAGAATTATTTGTTTTCATCACCGTGGTTGAATTCTATTTTTCTGGGATCCTTAATTTTTTTTGGCGCTTTTATAAGAACGATTGGAATTGTTTTGTTATTTTCTTATTTTGTTTGTCAATTTTATATGGTGGTAAGAAATAAGAAGTGGACAAGAAATATTAAAAAAGAATTGATACCTTTCTTAATACCATATCTGATTTTTGCATTTTTCTGGATAATATCATCAATAATATTTCCTTCGGGGGAATCTTCATATAGATTATCATATAATAGCTCTCTTATCAATTTACTTGATGTGATAAGATGGTAACTTCAATTATTATTTTAATTTATTTAGTGATTTTTTCTCTGGTATCCCAGTTAGATCTACTTTTTATGGATTCTTATTAGCGTTTTTCGTGTTAGGAATTATTTATAGATTTCCAGAAGATTATTTATTTGTTTTCTTTTATGTCATCTATATTGGTTTTTTAACTATTTGGCCAGCACAACAGGGGTTACGTTTTATTTTTCCAATAATTCCTTTTTTTATTTACTTTTCTTTTCAAGGAATGAAACAAACAATTTCCAACATAAATACTATAAAAATTAAAGTTGGTGTAAGGTTTAATTACTTATTTTGGATAATTATTCTAATGGTATTTATAGGGAAATCCAGTTCTTTTCTTATTGCCAATTTAAATGCTGACCGAAGTATTGAGGGTCCGTTTGATAAATTTAGTGTGGAAACTTATAAATTCATTAAGGAGGAAACTTCAGAAGATAGCATAATTGTTTTTCATAAACCGAGAATTATGAGAATGATGACAGTAAGACACTCTGTGGCAGCTTTATCCTGTGAAACGTTATCAATTGGTGACTATCTGATAATTCTAAAAGAAAATATATTAGAAGAAACATTAACCAATTGTCCTCAAGTCCAAGACATTATTTTTGAGAATAATAAATTTATAATTTATGAGTTAGATTGAAAAATGGTAATCAAGACTCATCCATTTCATAAAGAACAAGATTGAAGGTTAAAACAGCGGTAACTAAATTAATGACATCTTTATTTTAGTGAAGTAATGATCTATTACCTTTGAGCGACAAAGGATCTTTTTAGCTGGAGATATAATAAATGTCAAATTTTAAATTTTTTTTGTCACGTTTTAAGAATCTATTTGAATCCCCGTATTTGATTTTGCCCATTATATGTTTCTTTGCATATGGGATATTAATTCCTTGGTTAGGGTTATATGTTGATGACCATACTTTTATTTGGACGTTTGAAACATTAAAAGAAAATGGAATTCTTCGCTATTTTACGATAGGTGGAAACAGACCGGTTTGGGGATTATTTTACTCATTTTTTGTTCCTTTATTAGGACATAAACCTGAAGTTTGGCATGTGTTTGGGATCTTTTGGTTGTTTATCTGTGGTTTAATAATTTATAAGATAGTTTCTGAAATATTTCCTGATCAAAAGAAAATTGCACTTATTCCCTCTTCCCTGTTTATTGTTTATCCTGGAATGCAGTTACAATTTATTTCTTTGACCGTTGGACATATGTATATAATTTTTTCAGTTTTCTTATTATCTTTATTATTTTCAATCAAATCGATAACTCAAAAAAAACATTATCTGATTCTTTCGGTGCTAGCTATTATTACAAGTACTATAAATCTACTTTCATTTGAATATTTCATAATGTTGGAATTTATCCGTCCTTTCATAATTTGGTTTGTTATCAGGAAAGAACAAACCAAAATAATTAATCAGTTAAAAACCACTATTAAATATTGGTTTCCATACTTATCTCTTCTAACAGGTATCGCAATTTGGAGATTATTTTTCTTCGAATTACAAACCATCAGGTACCAAATTTCAATTGTTGAGCAAATAAAAAATTCTCCAATTGATGCAATTCTTGGATTAATTCCTGTTATTTTAAAAAATATTTTTTGGTCAACTACAATTCAAGCATGGGGTCAAATATTCAATAATTTATTTTCTGTTGATATTAATTCTAGATTTGACTTGATTTATTTATTTTTCTCATTCTTTTTGCCAATTTTGATCTTTATTTGGTTAAAAATTATTAATTTTGAAATAAAAATCAATAAACAATCAAGTATATTTTTGGTTTTTACAGGTTTGTTTGGACTATTTTTCGCTGGATGGCCTTTCTGGGCAACTGGATTAAATGTCGAACCCTTCTATTGGAATTCAAGGTTTACAATGCCTTTCATGCTTGGAATGTCACTTTTGCTCTGTGGTTTATTGTCATTTATACCAAAATCATGGATGCAAAAGTCATTTTTTTCATTATTCCTTGGATTAGCAATCAGCCATCAATTTCTTATTGCTAATGATTTTCGGATTGATTGGAATAACCACAATAATTTTTTGTGGCAATTAAGTTGGAGATTAGCTGATTTAGATGTAGGAACAACAATCCTAAGTAATGATATTCCACTAAAGTACTTTAGTGATAATACATTATCTGCTGAAATAAATTGGATAGCATCAAAAGGAGAAGAAATTCATTACCCAGAATATTTATTTGGTTATTTATCCGAATTTAAAAGAATCAACTTGCCTTTTGAAAAACAAGGGATGATTTTTTCTAAAAGTTTAATAAGCGCAGATTTTTATGGGACAACAGACAAAGTAATTGTTATCAATTATCGATTTGGTTCATGCTTAAGAGTTCTTGATCCCAGGTTAGACCCTATTAACCCATTAATAAAAATAGAAAGTCAAAAAGCTGCATCAATTTCTAATACTCAATTAATTAATCCCGTAGGAACAGTTTTTGATCTGAAAAATTCAAATTATGGCCAAGAACCATTTAACAATGAGTGTTATAAATACCAAAAGAGTCAATTATTGGCACAAATGGAGAAGTGGGATGAAGTTGTAAATATTTCAGAAGAAATTAATTTTCAATCGAATATTATCCGACGTGATCCCATGTTAAGTATTGTGTTTTTAGATGGGTTCATCAATTCTGGAAATTTTGAAAAAGCATTGGAAGTTTCTCAACAAATCAAGAATTTGAATTCAAATTTTTCTCCTGTTTTATGTGAATATTGGACTGTACTAAATAAAGAACATGTCAAAGATAAAATTGATTTTATTGAAGCTGAGTTCAATTGCAATGAATAATCGGCTAATAAACTAAAATCCTTGAAATCCAAATTTTTACAATAAGCAACTACGAATAATACGGGATTTCATTCGAAGATACAGATTTTTCGGACAATTACGCAGCAAACTGCGGGAGAAATATCCTGCAAATGTTATTTGCCCATATTATTCTTGAAAAAGGGTGATATGGATAATTTTGCAGCAAAGTGAACAAGAAAATGTAAAACATAAGCGCAATGAGTTTGAAAATGGATCTACAAAACCAGATATCAACTAGATACCTAATTAACTGTCTGTATTCTTGGTTTTAAAGATGAAGTAATAAAAAAATGATTGAAATCTAAAAAAATGTAGGTCTTTACAAAATGTAGATAATTTGGACAAAATTCAATTCCGCTAGGTTGTAGGTTCGAGTCCTACTCGAGGAGCTCTTTTATTTAAATTAATGCCTTTAGCTCCATATGCTAGAGGTTTTTTATTGTAAAATAATTCTATCAATATAAATTTTTTTGGAGGGGATAATGAGTTATAAGGGGTATCTCAGAATAGCATCAGCTTCATATAACAGAGCAGAGAGAGCAAAAAGAAAAAGACTAAATGAGTTTAATCGAGAACAAGCTCGCTTAGAAAAATTGCAGGAACTTGAGAATGCAATTTATGAAGTTGAATTATTTGAAAGTGAAATGGAATCATTGTTATCCATACATAAGGAATTGACTTTAAATGTGGATTGGAATTTTGTATTATCTTCACCCGTTCCAAATGAACCTACAAATTCAAAAGAGAAAGAAAAAATTGCGGAAACTGAATTTAAGAACTACAAACCAGGAGTTATAGACAAACTACTTAAAAAGACTGAATCCAAAAAAGAAGCTTTGATACATGAAATTGAAAAAGCTAAGATAATTGACGAACAAAATTATCAAGATGCTTTAATTCAATATGAAACAGATCTTGAAGATTGGAAAATATCTGTAGATTTAGCAGAAAAAATATTAAAAAAAGATCAAGAATCATATTTAGAAGCAATAACTTTTTTTGATCCATTTTCTGACATTTATAATTTTGGCAAAAAATTAGAATTTTCTATTAATTCAGAAATCTTACAAGCGGATGTATTGTTACATGATGAGAAGGTTATTCCAAGTGAATCAAAAAGTGTCTTAAAAAGCGGAAAATTATCGATAAAAAAAATCTCATTATCTAGACAAAATGAGTTGTATCAAGATCACGTATGTAGTGTTGTATTAAGAATAGCTAGAGAGATATTTTCATTATTACCAATAGAATTCTTAATAATAAATGCAATTGGTTCAATTCTTAATACTCAAACAGGTTACAAAGAGGAAAAACCTATTTTATCAATTGCTATAACTAGACCCATTTTAGAAAGTCTAAATTTTGAAAACATAGATCCATCAGACTCAGTTAATAATTTTGTTCATAAAATGGATTTTAAATCCATTAAAGGTTTTTTATCTATTCAACCTCTTACATCAGAAGAATTCGATGCTTTCGCGGTCGTCTTAGAATAAAATAAGCCAATTGTAGGTAAGGAGGATATAACGATGGAGTCTTTAGCACCTGTATGGCTTTTGATTATAAATGCCATCATGATTGCGTTGGTAGTAACTGTTCCTATACTTATTGCGATCATAATTGTTCGGTTAATCCGCAGAGGAATTAAACAGGATAGGAAGGATTATGAGGAAGAGATCAGGTCTCAACTCGGTGTAATCGTAGAATCGCTTGACGAACTAAAGAGATATATTGAGGATACCTCTAAAAACTAAGTATTCATCGAACTAAACCAATGTTTACTATAATTGAAATGAAAGATTACTTATCAACTAGATTATCATAATGACCACTATCACGATTGAAAGGAGCAACACCCACCAGGGCAGCGATTTTCTTGTGGTCAAGGGTGCCTAACTCAGGCAAATCAGCCAACAGAATAGCTGCGGTAATCTTTCCTGCACCAGGAACACTACAAATAATTTTTTCATTTTTCTTGAGTTCTGGGCTTTGGTCGATTATCTCAGCAATCATCTCTTCCAGTTGCATGATTTGTAGCTCTAGATTTTCAATGCTAGCTTCGATTAGCGCTTTTACATCCGGAAAAATAGTGGTGGATAAATGGTTCTTTTCACTGACCAACGCTAAGGAAACCTGACTGCGCCTCGTCATGAGAACCGAAAGGCGTTCTTGTAGTTCTGTGCGAACAATCACAACTGGTGGGTGGTTGGCTCGGCCGTATCGCACCAACATCTTAGCATCAATTTTGTCGGTCTTTGCCAGAGTACCACTTGACCGGACAAAATATCGCACCCACACAGGAGTAACCATGACCACTGGCAATTTTGCCTCAATGAGCGCAGAAACCACACCTTTTTCATAACCACCGGTTGCCTCCAGCACAATCAGCGCAGGATGAATATTGCACAGCTTTTCTACCAGTTTACCGATATCAATAATATCATTTCCGCAGGTGAAATATTGACCATCCTCTTGAATTTGAATGTCTAGCTTATTTTTAGAGATATCAATTCCGACAATTATTTCCGAATCCTTATTCATTTTCAACTCTCCTTGTGCTACAATCGAACTGCCCACACTAGCGAGATTCGGACTCAAGGTCCAAGCAACTGTTCGGGCGTGAATGTTTCTGGATCCGGCGACCGTGCTACGAGACGGAATCTTGTACCTAGCTGAAGTCGGACTGCCGGATCCCCTTACCATATTATCTAAGATTATTTTCCTTGTAACAATGCTGCTTTTAACATACTAGCTGATCTCCGAAAGAAAACGTTTCGGAGTGCTTCGTAAGGGGATAATTGAAAGGTCAAAGTGTCCCGTCCTAAATAATGTTTACAGAAAATTACAGCTTAACTACTCTTTTATGTGATTCTCTGGAATTAATACAGATGGTATTATCAAACTCGAACCGAAGATAGGGATCTTCATTCACGTTTACTCCGGAATTATTGGGGTGAATAATAATACTCATAAAAGTTGTAAACTACTCATATGAACAAATATTACTCTTACTATGCGATCTTCATTGGTGCTGTATGCGTCTATTTCCTCGTCCACACCGCCCTGTTTCCACAGAACATGCTCTTGCGGAACGCCATCATTCAGGGCACACTGATCGGGTTCGGGCTGGCGTTCGTTTCGGCCCAGATTTACGCCAGGATCATCGCCAGGAAGGTCCATGGCTGGATCACAGTGTACGGCCTGGGCAATCCGGGCAATGGTATGTTCCTGCGTGCCGCCCATGCCCAACTCTTTCCAGGCCCGGTCAACACAGCAGAGGAAGCCATGTATTGGTGGACGCATGCGGATGGCGCTGGCCATGCCCTCACTGGGGCGAACGAGTACGTCATGCACTTCCCGTCCGGAGGCTTGCCGCCCAATGAAGCCTTCTGGTCGATTACGATGGGAGATGCTAAAAACCAATACGTAGCGAATCCGCTCAACCGCTACAGTGTCAGCGATCGCACTGGTCTTGTTCCCAACCTCGACGGGTCGGTGGATATCCACATCCAGAAAGAAGCTCCAGCAGGGGAAGAGTCCAACTGGTTACCTGCGCCTTCGGGCAATTTTATCCTCTGGTTGCGCGTTTACATGCCCGGTGAGGATATCCTCAAGGACCAGTATACGGTTCCGCCAGTCCTCAAAGTGAGTCGATAAAAATGAATAATCCGAATTTATTAGTCTTTGCTGTTGTGGTGGTACTCGTCTGGTGTCTTGTCATATATTTTTGGCCGAGAATGCTTCTGTCGGTCTTCAAAAGGGGGTTCCTTCGATATGGGCTCGGCGAGGGTCCTGTCCCGATCAACACACTCTGTACGCAACCCCAAGCGCTTTTTGCAGACCCCCTCAATGCGCCTGCTTACGCTCCAAAGGTAATTGACCTCGGGTGTGAACCATGACACACTCCTGACGGCTGGTTGGGTGGACCTGAGAAGAGGTTCACTGGTTTTGCATGTACCCGAAATGAACGATCGCTACTACAGTGTGCAGTTCACCGATCCGACCAAAAACACCGTTTTTGCCTACGTTGGCAAACGAACCACCGGTACACAGGCTGGTGACTATCCTAATCACAGGACCCGGCTGGAAGGGACAAACGCCGGATGGTATGCAGCGAATCGCCTCACCTATATATGGAGTGATGGTGATTGGACGTGTACTGGTGGACAGTGACGACACGACCTGCCAGAAGCCTATGACCTTTCGAAGCAAATTCTATTGACTCCGTTTAGCGATCGAAAGATCAGCTAGTAGAAGTTAATTCCTGAATTTTCTTCCATTGACCGGTCAGTTTGGAAAATGGTATGATGGTAATTATCTGCTTATCTTGTTGGATTGGGAGGGAACGATGAAAAGCGCAACCTTCTGGAATGTTACCGTGCCACGTATAATGACATTTTATTCCCTGGTGGTCTTTGCGATCCTTTGGATTGGACTGGCATACACCATGATTGTTAATCCAGCTTTGTTGGATCAACTGTGGAATTCGGTGCGTGCTTTGCCCTTATGGCAGGAGATCATTGTCTGGGTTCTTTTCTTGCCCATCATGGTGGGGTTATGGATCTGGGAATCATCCTGGCCAATGATTTTACGCTGGTTGGCAACAGTAGGGTTGGTAGGTTGGACACTGCTGCCAATATCCAATTTGATCAAAGGGAAGTAGGAAGCCTGTGGCAAACCATCAGAGAAATCCTTCCTATTTTCTTTTTGGTTCAGGAAAACGACTTGGAATTATTTTTGGCATTTGGGTAATGACGGTAGCTGTTCATATCTTCAGGGTGGGGAGTTATTTACAGGGTGAGTGGTTCAATTTGTTCTACAGTTACTTCTCCGATATCATTCTTCCTTTCACCTTCTATTTTTTGATTTGTGTGAGCGAGATCCAGTTACCTTTCTTGCGACATTGGGCGGTGAAAGCAACCATTGTGTTTCTTTTGCCTGCAATCGCTGAAACCACACAGTATTTCGGCATCTATGCGTTAGGGGTTACTTTTGATCCGCTGGATTACCTGGCGTATGCAATCGGAGCATTGGCTGCAGCAGCTGTGGATGTGTTGGTGTTTTCGAAGTTGTTTAACTTTTGGAATGAACATAAAAAGGCTCAAGGCTGAAGGCAAAAAGCTGAAAAGACGCAGAAATTTTAATTCGATTCAGGCTGCCAGCTCTTTTTCCGATTTCGGATGAGTTGGTAAACACTGATCAGGATAAATACGACTGACATTAGAAAAAGTATATAGTACCAATTCATTCCTTTACCACGGAAAATCCAACCTGCGCCAAATAAGGCAATACCTGATATAAATAGAATGATTGGTTTCTTTTTTTTGATGGCAAAAATAAACATGCAACTGCCCCCAAATAGGTAAATCGTTAAAAATAAAATATCAAACCACCAGATTGAGAGGAAGCTTAAGTTGCGATCAAATGAGTCGCCGATTGTCAGATCCTGGCTTTCAATTACCAAAGACGGCTGCAACCAACCCAGGTCCTGGGGACATTGTCTGATCCAACCCGCCATCCAGCGCCACTCCCTATTGCCCGGATAATCCGCCCGTTGACCCACACGCACCCCAAAATGCAGGTGGGTAATCAGGGGGTATTCTTTGCTTCCGCCGTTCTCGTCTGAATCGCCTAAGTATCCGATTAACTCTCCTTTCTGAACCGGGCCTGTCTTTATGCTCCAGCGACTGGGACTGAGATGTCCATAAAGAGAATAGATGTTCGCTTGCGGATGGTCGATAATGATCAGCCAACCATATCCTCCCATTGGTCCGGAAAAGCTGACTTTTCCATCCGCCATGGCAAACACTGGGCTACCGGCTGGCTGGAAACCATCTTCCGCAGCATGATAAGTAAATCCGCTTGTTGTTCTACCTTGGCCAGCAAATTCTGTGGTGAATGATGATTTCATTTGAAAGAAGCGGGGATCATCTAATGGAAATTGGAAAGGGACATTTGGATTGTTATAGTAGTTCTTCGTCTCAGACAGATCAACCTGCACGTGTGGAGGACAAGCATCCGGACTTTCAGCACATCCTGCCAGACCAAATAATATGAAGCCAATCACAACCAGATAAAGATTACCTGTATGGATGATTTTCATTTAAATTCTCTCTTTCCTTATAATTCACGGTGTCATGCCGCAGCCTATATGATTGAAAGGAATATTGTTGCATTGAAATCTGAATGGAGATTCAAATTTTGTGTATTATCGCCACGACACCTGGTTTATTACATCAAAACATTGTGCATTTCTCTTAAATTATTATACATGGGTTAGCAAATGAAAAAAAATTCTAATCGATCCAGGCATGAAGGTTTAGAAGATTTTTATATAATTAATTTGGATTCGATCAATTCGTGAAATGGAGAACGGCTGACTAAACTAAAGAAAATTTCGACATTTATCTTTCCAATGAATCGTCCTTATCGTTGGCGAACTGTAGCGATTCTGGTCGGGTTGTACTTTCTTGGCAATTTAGCTGGCATTCCTCTTTTGATCAGAACTGGCGTACCAATTGAACCATTCTGGTTTTGGGGTGTGGCGACACTGATCTCCGCGGTGTTTATTTCCTTCAGTCTGTGGATGGCGACTCGGTCTGGATTAGGTGCACCGATAGTAGAAGGCTACCTTTCCAAAGGGGAATATTCAGGTTGGCTACGCAAAGGAATGGCATTGACGATATTGATGTTAGTGGTCGCTATGCCGTTCAGTTTGATTGTCAATCTGGAGGTTGATGCTTCGTCTTATCCATGGGGTTGGGAATTGCTATTGGCATCTTTCAAAGCTGGGACGGTAGAGGAGCTTGTTAACCGGTTTTTCCTGATGACTCTTTTGGTCTGGTTGGGCAAGTTTTTCTTTCGTGATGCGGATGGTCATCCGACCAAATGGGTGTATAGGGTGGCAATTCTATTAACAGGTTTTCTCTTTGGTTGGGCTCATGTGGATGCCAGATTAGGAAATCCTGAGGTACCTTGTGGGGATTAATGACAGTGATGGTATTAAATACCGGTTTGGGGGTGTATTTTGGTTGGTTGTACTGGCGGTTTGGCTTGGAGTGGGCGATTCTGGCACACTTTTTGTTTGATGTCTTCCTGAGTATGGTGTTGGTACCGGTTTATCTGATGAAAAATCCATTGCTGTGGGTGCTTTTAATTGCAGTATTGGGGTTCGGTGGAATTTTTTCCTGGCGTTATCTGGTGATGAAAATTAAAGTATAGTTAATAAGAAAACTATCTAAATCCATACAGATATACCTAAAAGGAAGAACATGGACATCCAAATCAGACTTGAAAACGAAAACGATTATTTTGAAAACGAGCATGTTACCCGGGAAGCATTCTGGAATTTATATGTGCCTGGTTGTAATGAACATTACCTGGTGCATGTCCTGCGAAAGCACGCGGATTACTTGCCTGAATTCAGCTTTGTGGCTGAGTATGATCAAAAAATCATTGGCAATATTTTTTATGCTCGTTCGCATGTAATCAATGAAAATAATGAGAGACTGGACACCTTAACCTTTGGTCCGGTCAGCGTTTTGCCTGAATTTCAGCGTAAGGGGGTCGGGTCAGCGTTGATCCAGCATACTGTGGAAATCGCAAAGCAGAAAAATTATCCTGCCATCATCATTTATGGATCACCGAGCAATTATTGTAAACATGGTTTTAAGAATGCGAAGGATTATCAAATCAGCACTGCGGATGGTCGCTATCCATACAGTATGTTGGTGTTGGAATTGCAGAAGGATGTGTTTCAGCATCATTCCTGGAAGTATTACGAGAGCGAAGTCTATAACATCAACGAAGCGGAAGCAGAGGAATATGATCGCAGATTTCCTCCCAAAGTGAAGGAATATCGCTACACACAGGAAGAGTTTGCCATCGCGGTTCGGGCTGCATTGTGAGAGGTAGAAAAGGGTAGTGCCGTCAACGAATTTTTAACGAATAAACGAATGTTTTCTACAGACCCATCCAGAGAAAACTTTAGGAAAATATGTAAGGTGATGGTGCAGAATCACATTAAAGCATGTACAAATTATTCTACAGAAAAAATCGATGGCTATAATTCCTTCAGGAGAAAGAATTATGAAAATTACAGTTGAAACAACTATCGCCGCTCCGATCGCTGAGGTCTGGCGCGCTTATACCACTCCGGAGGATATCATGCATTGGAATGCCGCTTCTGATGATTGGTATTGCCCCAACTCAACAGTGGATCTTCAGGTGGGTGGTGTCTTTAGTTCGCGCATGGAAGCCAAGGATGGCAGCACGGATTTGATTTTGAGGGTGTGTATACAAAGATTATTCCGCTGGAATTGATCGAATACCAGTTCGGTGATCGGATGGCAGAGATCACATTCAAGGAAAAACCTGAGGGGGTTGAAGTGCGGGTAACATTTGACCCCGAGAATGAATTTCCCATTGAGTATCAACAGGCAGGCTGGCAGAGCATTCTGGATAATTTTAAACGGCATGTTGAGCGGTTGGACAGATAACCAGGCAGAGAAGGTTAGGAAAAATGAGCGAACCAAAACAAATTTCTTTTGATGCAGTGGTGGAAAGAGAAGGAAAATTTACTTTTGTGGCCATTCCATTCTCTCCTCGTGAAATTTGGGGAGCAAAATCGCGTTATTCTGTCAGTGGAACGATAAACGAAAAAGCAGTTCGCGGCACACTGGGCGCTTTGGGTCAGGATTATTTTCTGCGGCTGGGTGCAGCCTGGCTCAGAGACAACGGAATTAATCCTGGTGACCTGGTGAATGTAATGCTAGGGCTGGAAGGTCCGCAAGAAGAAAATCTGGCAGAGGATATTAAAGGTGCTTTGATGGCAAATGAAACCGCAAAAAACTTCTTTGACGGCTTGCCAACATATTATCGTAAGAATTACATCCGCTGGATTGAGAGCGCTAAACGGGAAGAAACACGCATGAAGCGGATCCAGGAAATGATATCTCTTTTAGAAGAGGGCAAACGAGAAAAATAATAATTCCTGAGAAATATTTCAAACGCCCTATATAAAAAGTAACAAAAAGTCTGTATAATACTTTTAGAAGCTTCGAATTGGTTCTAAGCTTTTAAAGGAACCATTATGAAATCCATCTTTTCGCTCAGTCGGAAACCCTGGAGCTTCACAGCACTCTTTTTCCTGGCATGGTTATTTTCAAATTTCCTCATTACAAACCATATCGTCTGTAAGATAACTTTGTTAGCTACTATTCTCCGCGCTAATTCATAACCAACCGTTTCAAATTTATTATTAAATATAATTGTAATTATTTATTCCTAGTTCGATGAAAGGAGAATTGATGTCTGGTAAGAAACAAAAGGTGAATCCGACTGCCTTTATTGCCATTGGTATATGTTATATTGGTGCAGGTGTTGCACTGGGTGCTGCCCTGGAATCGAATAGTGGTCCAGTCATTGGAATAGCGATTACAGGAATAGGAATTATTTTTCTTGTGTTAGGAATTGTAAATAGAAAAAAAGAAAAATTCTAGAGATGTAAACATAATAATTTTCCATTAATACTCGATTCAGAAAAGATCCTTACTTGTTATAATCACTGAATAGATACGATTAATAATTCTGGAGGAGGACATGGACAAAGAAACTTTGAATTTACTCATTGGAGGTGGCATCGGCTTCCTGGCATCCTTTCTGGTGACGGTAGCTACCTTCTTCTTTCAGAATTTTCAGAGTAACAAGAAGCGCACGTGGGAGGTGGCGGACAAGCATGATCTGAATCGTGTGGCAGTCATCAGCCGGCGGTTGGAACAGATTGAGCAGGAGGCTGCAAACATCATCGAATGGGCGAATACGATCTATTTACAATATCCATTGTATGCCAAAGAGGGTGTTTCCGAGGAGAAACTGAATGAATTAACCTCCGGGTATCTCAAAAACACCAATCTGATTCCAAATGCCATCATGCTGGAAGATAGGGAATTGGAGGGAGCGGTCAAGACATTTGGTACCAACAGCCTGGACCTTTATAACTGGGTGGTCGAAGGTTCTTTGGCACGCGATAAACGAAATTGGCAGGAGGTGTCGGATATTTACGACCAGTTACGCCTGGATTATTCGTATGTGCTGAAGTGTCTGGATGGATTTCGCATCAAGAATTTGATGTAGGGGAGAGTTGACAATGGGGAGTTAAAGTCACTAACATTTTAATGAGGTTGTAGGGGCAGGTCCCGGACCCGCCACTACGCTTGATTGGGAATTTCGGGTAAGGGTTAATTGATCCCAAACCCTAAAAATCCTATCCACCTATGAATTATTGTAAAAAATCTAGGATGAATATCTATTGACATCCTGAATTTTGTGATCTAGAATCATATTCAATAAAATGAATATAGTTCTATTTGTTTCCACAGGAGCAGAGTAAATGAATAAAAAATTGTATCGATTGTGGTTTTTTACGACAATTATTTTTCTTCTATTGTTCATGACAGGTTGTAATGGTGTTCCTGGTTTTAAAATCGCACCGAACCCAACAGTGAATGAAACAGAATTGTATACTGAAACGGTTTATATTCGTAACTGTGCTGATTTTGAAAATGAAAAGCGTACACCTATGACGGAAAAGGCACCGGTTACCGGCCATGTAATTCTGGCTGACCTGGCAACCGCAGAGGATACCGGTGAAATGGTGGATATTCCGTTGGATCTGAAAGAGAAGCTTCAGTCAGAAATTGAAAAGGAATATGAAGATGTATAGGGTGAAACAAACAGAAGTAGAAAAAACGGATCAGTTGTCCAGCTGATAGCATCCGAATTTTTGATGTGCTCTGGAAACAGCAATGCTCCTGTTCCACAGTTGCTTTTGAAATGGATAAACAAATCTACACGGCTGATTAAGGCTATAAATTAGAGTATCCAACATTGGATCAATCATGGCAAATGGCCTGCACGGCTTGAACACAATAATTTGATCTGTCAGTTTGACAGACTCCTAAAAAAAGAAAAGCTTTATAGAATTCGATTATTAGTGGATAAGAATTGAAAGGATAAAGTTATGGATCAGAAACAAATACTGGAGAAAGCATTGGAGTTCCAGGGCACCGTTGCTGGGCAGGTGTGGCTGGTGTCCGGGTTGGTTTAACCGCTCTGGAGAAATTAGGGGTAAAACGTTCCGGTGGCACACAATTATTTGGGATTGTAGAAATCGGTGAAGAGCACGGAGGTATGTGCTTCGGCGATGGGGTTCAATACACCACCGGTTGTACTTTTGGCAAGGGGAATATTCGCAAACAGCCATATGGCAAACTCGGATTTACACTGATCGAAAAGGACGGCAATAGAGCCGTACGGGTTGTTTTCACCAGCAAGTTGCAATCCCAGATTGCTAATTCTGCCTTTATGCAACAAAGATCAGCCGGAATAATGCCAGATGAAATTCCTCTCGATGATCAGATGGAACTGGTCAATCTGGTTTGGGACGCACCTGCTGAAGATGTACTTAAGGTAGGTGAGGTTTTTGAATATCCCGGCTTCTGGTTACCGGAAGTGATGGGTTTTCGACCCTGTGATATCTGTGGTGAATTAACAGCGTTGGCTTACCTGCGGGTATTGGGCACGAAACACGTCTGTATCCAATGAATTTGACGCTCGCATGATCGATCGGTTCAATTCTGAATTCATGCACACCACGGAAAAGAATCGGATGAATCACATGAAATTTCCAGACAAACTCCTTAAACAGCTCTACTTTGGTCACTTTGCATATAAAATTCATGTCTTTGATGGCTGTTTTAGCGTCGACCAGGTGTATCCCCTAATGAAAATGATCCGGAGCTCTGGTAGAGTAAAGTATATCCGATCCGAATGGAATGTTCACAGGGCATGTCATACACTACCAATCTGGTGGCTGTGTTTATCATCGGACTGCAGCTGTTTCGCCTAATTTCACTGATCCGGAGCCACGGTACAGTAAAGGATTCCATTCCGAATAATGCTCCAGGTCTGTCATAACTTGCCAAACTTTTTCAGGCGAAGCATTAATGACAATCTCACTACGGTTTTCTTTCATTTTTCACCGGGTTTTGATCATCTTTTTCTTGAAAGGGATGCATGAAGGCTGGTTTTCTGCCCGGGAGCCGCTTGTTTTAGGTGGCAAACCTGTTTTGTTGTTTTTCAACCGCTATAAAGGTTGTGAATGTGAATTGGTGGTGTATGAAGCCGCTGAACGCCAGATTCAAAATTGGGATTTGGAAGATCGACGAGGAATTGAAGTGATGATCCTTAATCTGGACAGACGCTCAGATATGAAGAAACAGTTTGAAATTGTGCGTGCACCTACATTAATTCTTCTGAATGCTGATGGGAAGATCATTTTAAAACAGGATGAAGGGGTATCGGACATAGAACCGTTGAATCTACCTTTATTTGAAGAAAAAATTTTGGAGGTACTGAATGAATCCTGATCAGACCTGGTATGATGACATGGAATCTGCCATAAAAAAAGCCCGTTTAAAAGGTAAAGGAATTCTGTTACAGTTTCATCGAGATGTCTGTGCTGGTTGCAAGAAATTGTATGAATTAACATACCCAGATCCATGGGTTCATAAGGAATTATTTGATTGGTTTGTCCTGGTTCGCCTGGATATTCTTAAAGATCGTGCAATTCGTTCCAGATATTCCGCTTACTGGACACCTTCTTTTTATTTTCTGGATACCCGCGGGAATGTACAATATTATCAGAATGGTTATCTCAATCCGGAAGATTTTCGGGTCTTACTGCGTCTAGGAAAAGCTGCCATTGATCTACCCCGTGGAAAGTATTTTGAGGTGATCGACCTGATGGATGATGGTTTGAAGAACTTCCCTGACAACCCCAAAGCACCCATTATGTTATTGACCCGCGGTATGGCGGAATATTTGTTGGGAAAGGAAAAAAGTGCTTTTCGCGGAACCATGACTGAAATCATTGATCAGTATCCGAATAGCCAGGAAGCCAGGATGTGGCCCTGGCAAGAATAACATTGATAAAATTTCATCCGGATTTCCTATTAAAAACTGTAAAGCTATTTCAGGACGGGTCAAAAATACCTGAAATGAATGTTGAATAGTGCATCAATCAGCAATTAACAAAAAGTGTAAAATAAAGAATAAATACCCTTCACCGGAGGTTAGATATGGAAACCCACCAAAAAAGTTGCCACAGTGCGTGTGATCAATTCAGGCACTCTTTTTTGTGTTGGTGATGCCTTTTTTGCCACTATTGATTTCCGGTCAATGGAATTGGTGGGAAGGTTGGGCGTATGGCATATTGGGTTTTGTAAGTTTTGTGATCAGTCGTGTACTGGCAGCGAAACAAAATCCCGATTTGATCGCAGAACGTGCGAAATTTATGCAGCATGAGGATGCACAATCGTGGGATAAGAAAATTATCCCGGTCCTGGGGTTGGTGGGTATTGTGAGCGTTGTGATAGCCGGTTTGGATCGCTTGTTCAACTGGACACAAATCTACGACCCGTGGGTGAGGGTCTTAGGATTGCTTCTCCTGGTCGTGGGATATACCCTCGCGTCCTATGCCCTGATCATCAATCGCTTTTTCTCCGGGATGGTGCGTCTGCAAACAGATCGCGGTCAGCATGTCATTTCGCATGGACCTTATCGCTGGATGCGACACCCAGGCTATGCTGGTGGATTACTCGCCTATCTTTCAACACCTTTGTTGTTGAATTCTATCTGGTTATTAATTCCCATTCTACTTACTGTTGGTTTGTATGTATTACGCACTTTCTTGGAAGATCGTTTTTTGCAGGAGAATCTGGAAGGCTATCAGGAATACGCAAAAAAAGTGAAATATCGCTTGATTCCCGGTATTTGGTGATTGGCGAACTTATTCACAATGCAGCATTTCATTGCAGAAACTTATGATACAATCAACTAACCCATACCCATAAAAACAAAATGCGCACAAAACTCAAGAGCTTCCTATTCAATAAATACCGCCTGATCAGTATTCTGACTGTGGTGCTGGTTTTCTCTTTCACTTTCACCAGTCTGATCAGTTATACCGTTACACGCACGTCAATTGATAGTGATGCAAAGACCAAGATATTGCCATTAATAAGCGATAACATCTACTCGGAAATTCAAAAGGAATTGCTGCAGCCAATTTATAATTCCTCGATCATGGCAAATGATGAGTTCCTGGTCAACTGGGTGCATGCAGGAGAGCAGAACGAGCAAGAAATAGTAGGTTATCTGCAACGTATCAAAGAGCGCTTTGGCTATTTCAGTGCGTTCTATGTTTCGGCTATCACCAATCATTATTATTATTACGATGGCATCCTCAAGCAGATCAAACCTGAAGATGAGCATGATATCTGGTATTACAACTTTGTCAGGTCGGGTCTGGATTACGATCTGGATGTGGATAATGATGAAGCCACTTCTGGTACCCTGACCATTTTTATCAATCATCGCTTGGAGGATAGTACAGGGAAATTTTTGGGAGTAACCGGGGTGGGATTACAGATGAGCGAGGTAGGGGAGACGCTTGAATCCTATCGCCAGCGTTTTGGCCATTTGATTTATCTGGTGGATTCGGATGGTTTGATTCAGATCCATCCCAACCAGGATCTGATTGAGAAAATCAATATCCGTGAGTTGGAAGGCTTGCAGGATATCGGGGATGATATTCTCAAAAATGATGATATCACCCATTATTATGAATTTCGAACAAAAAATGGAAAAGTAACACTCTCGGCACGTTATTTGCCGGATCTGGATTGGTATTTGATTGTTGAACAGGATCAAACGCAGACGTTAAAAGCAGCAAGGTTAGGTCTGTTGGGTAACATTGGTATTGGTGTATTGGTGACGATATTGGTGATTGGACTGGTGGGGATTGTTGTTAACCTGTATATCTCGAAATTGGAAGAAACAGCCAATCGTGATGAGCTGACCGGGCTGTACAATCGTCGCAAGATGGATGAAATATTATCTCGTGAGATTGCTTTTTCCAAACGATATGAGGAACCGCTGAGTTTGATGATGATGGACATTGATTATTTCAAGTCGGTTAACGACAGCTATGGTCACCATGCGGGAGATCATTATCTGGTCGAGCTTGCAAAGGTACTTCGGGAGGAAGTGCGTCTGGTGGATTATGTCGGGCGTTGGGGAGGGGAGGAGTTTCTTATCCTGTTACCCAAAACCAATGTTGAACAAGCCAAAGGTCTGGCAGAACGCTTGCGTTATGCTGTAGAAGTGATGCAGATTGAGAGTGGTCGTGGTTTGATCTCGCGCACGGTCAGCATTGGGATTGCCAGCGCCCAATCCGGAAAAATGGATGTGGATGAGATCATTCGTCAGGCAGATGAAGCCATGTATCGCGCTAAACAAGAAAGTGGCAATTGTGTAGTTGTCTGGTGATAACAGACAACACAAAAAGTAGAAGGCATCCATCCGGATGCCTTTTTTGTAAATTCTTGATATGAGATTAATAACTGGTCAGGCTGACAAATGCTTCGATCCTGTCAGGTATCCCAGATGTGGCATTCGTAACATAGACATCATAGGTTAATGTGCCATTGGCAGGTATTGGGTCTGGATAGGTATAACCGCCACCAATGATTTCATCAGCAGCGTCGTAAAGTATGACTGTCATGTAAGGATTGTTTATATCCTGATTGTGTGTATTTGCAATCGTGACGGTCACAAACGGATATAGATCATCATCGACAAAGGTCGAATTTTGGATTGAGAGGGGATTCGTGGAAAACTCCTGATCTGCTGGCTCTCCAGCCATGACATTCACTTCAAAATCAGTTGGGACAGCACCTTCAGACAGTGTGACCGATCCTGGAGATACCCCAATTGTCTGACCTGGCCAGATCAGGCTGATAATACCATTGGCAACCTGGGCAACCGTTCCATCATCTTCATAAATGGTCAGGTTATATTCTGCCCCTCTTATAATCTCGTTGGTATTGTTTTGTACCAGGAAGCCACCCCCCAGCGTCGTTTCATCGTAATAGAATCCGGTTTTAAGGATGGAGAGATCCGTAAATAGATTGGCGTCATTGGTTTCATTTGAGAGGATATTGAGCTTGGGGAAGAACTCATAGGTCACCGGGTCATCGGAAACAAAACCATTAATGCTAAGCCCTACTTTTGAATTACCCGGGATAAAATTTAACGTGGTAAATCCACCACCAACCACCTGTCCTGCCGCGTCAAAAGCAAGCATGTCCACACGTATATTGGTGAAGGCGCTACCAGAATTATTCATCATCACCGTTGTAAATCGATCCCAGTAAGGGTCGAAATAATAACGGGAATTCTCAAAGGAAAATGGGACATCACTGGAACCGGAGGCATCCATGTAGTATGTCCACTCGATGTCAACGTTTTCAGCTACCACGCCTTCATCCAGGAACATCTGGCTGGCTACACCCGTACGACCACCAGCCGGGATAAAATCGATATACCCATTTTCGGTCTTGAGGGTAGCGCCGGAGGCATCGCTGGCTATGACGGTGTATTCGATGTCTTCAATCCCCGATGTATCAATATTTTCAAAGAGAAAGACAGTAATCAGGTTGCGTTCATCCTGAATATAGATTGGTTCTTTCATGACTAACACTGAGTCTTCAGTCATGCTATCCGAAGACGATGAGGAAGAAGCGATTGCTGGTAGGGAGGTGGGTTCTGCCCCAGGTTCTGAAGTGGGGATGGTGCGCACGCTACCAGAGGTTTCTGTGGTGGGAGCGCTAATGACTTCTGATTCCTTATCGGAATTAGATCCGCCTGGGGAAAAATTGCATGAAAGCGATACAAGTAAAGGAAGAATGAGGGCGAGAATTGGAAATTTGGAGCTACGTGACATTTTTTACTCCTTGATTTTGAATGGATAAAAAAATTATGGAACGAAAATGAGTATAGCAAATATGACAATAAAGATCAATAATGCGTAATATAATGTAGGGTTTTTGGCTAATAAAAACTACAACACAATAAAAGGCATCCGTGTATCTACGGACGCCTTTTTAATGGTAGCTTGATAAAGAAATTATTCAGTTCGTGAGAAAGAAATCAGGGTTGTGTCATCAGCTGCGTAGATTTGAAGCGAATCTCCGGTTATGCGGTAGCTGGCTGCTTTTTCCAGAGCTGATAGAAAAGCGCTTTCTTCCGCCATTAAGCCATCGCCACAGAACATTTTTGTGGAACCAATAGCACTGAAGGAGAGCTTATTGCCATCGACTTCGTAATTCGCAAAGTAATCATTACAGCCGGCGTTTCCGCTGATTTTGCCATCCTTAGCAAAGGAAAGCGTCTGTTGAGCAGCTTGAATCGAGGATGAAGTGACTGCGCCATCCGATGATTCGGTGTTTACGAAAGTTGCCAGCCAGCTGGTGCCTGCCAGTACCTGACTCTGAGTCTCAAAGATAGCCAGAGTGTTTCCATTTTCATCCAACAGTTGCAGGCGATTTTCGCTGATGTTATATTTACTGGCTTTGCGTAAAGCGCTGGTGTAATCACCAGCCTGTGTCATGATGGTTTCCTCACAAGCCATCAGGGTGCCCATCAGGTCTTCGCCGATAGAGAAGGCATCACCTTTGCTGGTGTAAGATCCGCCATAGTGATTGCAGCCATCGTTTCCAGTGATTGTATCTCCGTTGAAGTTCAATGTGGTCGTGGTATCAGAAAGAACTGGTTTTCCATTCAATTCCACCAGAATCCAGCTGGTGCCTTCAAGTGAGGCAGAAGCCTTCGGCTGGCAGGCAGCCAGAGTGAAAGTGGCGATCAACATTATTACCAATAAGTTTCGAAAAGTTGTTTTCATTAATTTCCTCCATTTTTCAAACAGTAAATCAATATATAAATAGGACGAACCCTATCCGGAAAAGGTTCCAAGATAGGGTTCTGATGCTTGAAAAGATAATTGGACCGGGATAAATCTGGTTAGTTGCCTAAAAGGAACCGCAATGGGATATGGACACGCTTGCGCCAATAGGATTCGTGATGAGAGTCGCCTTCGAATTTGCGCGTCATCCAATTGACGCCCTCCTGATAGCCACCCTTAAGCATGACTTTATCAGCTTTGATCTGGTATGGTTCATATTCGGTATCTAATCCCTCTGTACCAAAATCGAAATAGATTTTATGGCTTGCAGGATCAGGCAGGTGGTTTTTGAGGTAATTGATCATCAACTGTTTCAGGATTGGCCAGTGGGTGGATACACAACCTGCACCACCAAACACCTGTGGGTATTCGCAGATGGCATACAGGGAGATCAAACCGCCCATGCTTGATCCCATAACAAAGGTATCTGATTGTCCGGGAAGGGTGCGGAACTGTCGATCAACTTCGGGTTTCACTTCCTCTATTAGATGTTTCAAGTAATTGTCGGAAACAATTTCCCCAATCTCAAATTGATGTTTGCGGTAAATGACCTTCCCACGATTCGTCTCAGAAAACGGTTTCCATGGCAGTAATTCCTGAAAGCGTTTTTCAGTATTCCAGATACCAACGATGATGGTTTCTCTAGCCTGTCCCTTTTTCAGCAAGCGTCTCATAGCTGGCACGATCCCCCAATCCACTTTGGCAAAGGCTTCTTTTTTGTTGAACAGATTCTGACCGTCATGCATGTACAAGACCGGAAAGTGTGTTTCAGGTTGGGAATGATAGCTGGGTGGTAGCCAGATGTCGATATGGCGGGGATCAATATATTGAGATGGATGATTTTCCCAACGGATGGTTTCAACACGCATAAACTACCTCCAGGTCCAGTTTCTTTAATTCTATACTTTTTAATCCTTATGGTGAAAAAATTTGAATATTAATTATTACGAAGCTCGATTCCCTTGACGTCCCAGCTATGCAACCCTACAATTCAGCCACCAATACATCGCAAAGCATGGGAGACAGCATGAAAAACGCAATTCTAATCGGAACACTGACAGCACTGATTACCGGTGTGTTAATTGCCACCCAGGCAACACTCAGCAATCGCGGTGGAAATATCATTGGTCCCATCCGCACCGGTATCCTCACCAATCTGGGGAGTGGTTTATTTGCCCTGGTCTTTATCCTGGTCACCATCATCTGGCATACCCTGGAATGGCGCAATCTACCACAACCGACCGTTTGGATGCTGCTTTTTTCGGGTGGATTGGGCGTTCTGATCGTGATTGGTGTTTCATTTTCTCTCCGTTACACGGGGGTGACGGCGGGAACAGCTGCGATTATCCTGGGTCAATTATTGATCTCCACCATTGTTGATGCCACTGGTTTATCCGGTCAGGCACCCATCCCCATTACCTGGCAGCGAGTAGCCGGGTTGTTCGTGATGGCGGTGGCAGTTTTCCTGCTGCTTCCACGCAAATAACAAGTCTCTCCACCTGATTGGGCTGCGTTTTCGATCGTTTTTTTTGCGTTTCTATGATTAAATAATAGCATGTTTCCAACATCCTCTGAAAAATTCCGTATCGAAATTGTTGAGCAAACCTGGTTGGGCAATGAACCACCCCAGTTTGACCTATGTTCGCATGGCCGGCTATGGCTGGAAGTAGATGGTCAGATCATTCTGGATGGGCGCGAGATCTATGGCATCAGCGAGAGTGCACTGGCTTTATTGCGTACCCTGGATCACGATCACACACCGCAACAACCTTTGGCAGAGAAGCTGATTTTTCATGGTTGTGGAACGGTGTTAATGATGGGTTGCCCGATTGGGGTGAATTGGACGGTCATTCATCGGGAGGATCAGGTGCAACTCAGCCATTTCAAACGCTGGGACTCGCCTGATGAGCAACATCCACAGGATTTCCCGGGTTTAGAAGCGGTCCTTCCATTTAAAGAATTCCAGCAACAGGTACTGGCTTTTGCGGATAAAGTGCGAGATTTTTTCAAGAGTGAGACCAAGCAATTCTTTGATGTGCAGGATCAGCTGGCATATGAACGTTTCTGGTCTGAGTTTGAAATGCGCTATAAGCTGCATGCGATGAGCTCATAAGTTCATAGGTTGAAAAGTTCAAGAGTTTGAGATTCACATGATTTAGAGATTAAAAAATTAAATCATAATCGATATGGTTGGCTGAAACGAAGAAAGTTGGTCTTGAAGTTTTCGCACCAGCTCTCAATAAAATATTGATCCTCAAATAAAGGGCTTAAATCTCTATAAAGATCATTAGGATCAATAAGATTTATTCTTTCTTCTAGCAATTCAAATACCTCTGAAAGAGATTCCGTCAAATTACCATCTTTAATTAATTTTTCTTTAAAAGGCTGAATATTTTTCTGCATTAACCACAATAAATCATAAAAATCCCTTGCTTTAAAATCTGTTTTAGTATTTCCAACAACAAAGCTGCGTTGAAGACAGGCAAGAATTTTTCCTGCCATCATTGTTTCGATTGAAAAATGATTTGGGACAAATGATTTTCCATAATAAACCAAGGGCGTTTTTTCTATGATCGCTTTTTGGACATGCTGACTGATTTCAATTTTTAAATGTAAGTTTTCATTTTGATGTTGGGAAAGTTTTATGGCAAACAACACCGGGAATTTGAGAGTTATCCTGAGGATTTGATTTTCACTTCGCTGAAAGGTCGACGTGATCGCGTCTGTGGCGAGATTTGAAGAAAAGAAGTTTTGAATGTCTTCGACCAGATGATCCAAAGAAATCTGATTGCCATTGTCCAGGTCGATATCTTCGGACATTCTATTCAGTTGGTAAACAACCCGTAAACAGCTTCCACCATAAAAATTCAGGCTCCGATAATTTGTATGATTGTATAGAAATTGCAGGACGTGAGATTGTAAGACTTCTTTTAATAATATACGCTGGGTAGGGTTACTCAATCCACTACCCTTCATGGCTAATTGTTGTTCCAGGATTTGAATTAATGTTGCCATTTGTGGTGCTCCAGATTTGAATATATCATATCCATTTTTTCAGACTGACTCATTTCTACGTAAAACTTAAATTCATTTTTTTGATCAGGTGTAAATTCATCAAGATTGAGGCGTAATTCTTGTCCCAGGAAGGATGAGAGCTTTCGTTGTTTTCGGCCAATGGATTTTAAGTAAAGAAAATCAAACAATGCTTTGGCTGGAGTGGCTTGATAATATGAAAAAATCACAAATTCCATCATCTCAAAACCGAGATAAAGCTGTGAATTAATATGTTGGAATTTAAATCGGCCAATTCTATTATTATATTCCATGGTGTTTTTCCAGGTGATGCCTGTGGTGACATAAGTCGCTTCTGGAATGATGTTATTTTTTTGAAGTACAAAAAGTGTTGAAACATAAGATTCAGGATATATCATTTGACTGATAGCCGGTAAAAAGCGTTCGTCCTGATAATACTTGCGATAGAATTCCCCTGTAATATACATTCCTCGTTTTATCCGAAAAATCTGCCCATTTTTCTCAGCTCTTGCCAATTGATTCAATCCGATGGGTTTTTCGCTTTCAGATAACCCAGTAATTTGCATATAACTTTCGACTGTGAAAGTATGCATGCGTTCAAGTTGTAGGAGGATTTCTTTTTTCATTGCATTATATAAAAGATACTATCGAATTATCGTTATTATTGCATACAAAATGCAATTTGTCAATAAAAAAGTTTTGATATTCCTGGTAAATAATTGAGCAGCATGTTCCTTTATTAATTTTGCCTGACGTGAACTGAATAATTAAATATATTAATTTTGCAAAATTTAAAATTGTGACTTCTTGATAAGATTGAATTTAGATCCAAGCTATCTGTTACAATATTGAAACATGGTTCAGGTAAGGAACTATATTGTTAGGAGGTAAAAAATGAACTACATGGCACTTTTTATTTTAGATGATCCATCTTTATTAGAGGATGTATTACATGCCTGGACAAAAGGGGGGATTCGAGGCGCTACGGTTATAGAATCCACAGGATTATATCGCTTGACTCGAAAGCTGATCCCCATGCGCTATTTATATACCAGCCGTGAAGCCAGCGAAAAAGAAAATGTAACCCTGATAGCCATCGTCGACGACCAGGCAATGGCTGAAAAGTGCTTACAGTTAACAGAGTCAGTGATTGGCGATTTATCCGAACCCAACACTGGAATTTATGCCGCCTGGCCACTCAGCATGGTCAAAGGTTTATCCTCTCACGATCTGGCAAAGGAAGATTGAATATGGTCTGGGTTCAATTTGTGTTGACTGCGCTCGCCATTGTGGTGGCTGCTTATTTCCTGGCAAAATATGGTGATGTGATTGCCATCCGAACCGGATTGGGGGGAATGTTCATTGGAATATTGCTAATGGCTGGGGCAACATCTTTGCCTGAATTATTGACATCTATGGAAGGTGTTAGACAAGGTTCTCCCAATATCGCTGCGGGTAACTTGATGGGTAGTAACGCCTTCAATATGGTGTTATTAGCAGTTCTGGATTTATTACATCGTAGCCAGCGCATCCTGCGGAAAGCAGCCATGCGTCATGCTCTTACGGGTAGCCTGGCGATCATGATGATTGGTCTGGTGTTGTATTTCATGGCAGCAGATATCCAGGTGAAGATTGGTTTTTTGGGGTTGGATTCGATTATCATCATCGCGGCATATATTTTTGCCTTGCGCTTGATCTCTGGAGAGCCGAGGGGGGAGAAAATGAGTAACGAGGAAATACCCGATGATGTTCCCAAGCTCTGGGTGGGTTTGCTTGGTTTTGCTCTCGCTGCTGGAGCGTTAATTCTGGTCACACCAGTTATGGTTAGCGCTGCTGTAGGAATTGCTGAACTCACAGGCTTAGGTACCACCTTTGTGGGTACAACACTGGTTGCGCTCGTGACTTCATTACCCGAAATGGTAACAACCATTGCTGCCATCCGGATTGGTGCCAGCGATATGGCCATTGGGAACCTGTTCGGTAGTAATATGTTCAATATGTTTGCGTTGGGATTGACCGACCTGTTTTACACCCAGGGTCGATTCCTAGGTGCGATTGACCCGGCTTTCATGCTGGTGGGACTGTTCGGATTACTGATGACCGCTATAGGGCTGGTGGGTAACCTTGCAAAATTGGAGAGACGCTTCTGGTTTATCGAAGTGGATTCACTTTTACTTTTCATTTTATATATCTCAGGGATGCTGCTTCTGTATCAACGTGGGATCAGTTAAATTAATTCTTGACACAATTTATGACAATTCTTGGTACAATTAGCCATCGGGCGTGACGTTGCAAGGAGGATTGTATGGATACCCCTGAGTGGTTGTTTCGTATTCGCAAAGATTTAGAAAAAATTACCGGTCAGATTGCTTGTGAGATTTGGCCGACACCAAAAGGTAAACCATACTTTAATTACCGACTGGAGCATGTGCGCCAGGTGGAACGTGATGCGCGTTGGCTCTTGCAGCAGGTCGGTGGTGACGAAGAAGTCGTAATTGCCTCAGTCTGGTTGCATGACCGCTTCCAACCGCAACTGGCAAAACCAGACCGGCATGCCTTGCTGGCAGCCAACTGGATTCGAGAGAATCTGGCGGAAACCGGCTTCCCGCAGGAAAAAATCAATCTGGTGGCCTACGTGGTTGCAATGCACTCTTGCGAACCCCAATCATTACCGGAAGAGGATCATGATGCCCGGGTGTTGTGGGATGCTGATAAGCTCACCAAATTGGGTCCACTGTCCTATACCAATATGATCGCTGTAATGCCAGCTTATCCAGAACATATTATGAGTTACGGTGAGATTGTGCGTATGGCTAAAGACGAGCTTGAGCGACGCAAAGAACTGGTGGACTTATTCTACTTCCCGGTCTCACGCAAACGCGCAGCTCAACGTATTACAGCTCAGGAAGCTTTTATCAATCAGATGGGACGCGATATCGCCGGGGTGTAGTTCGAAGTTAAAGGCGGAATAACGAGGATGAGCTGTTGAGCCCCCTCATGTCCCATGGATTATAAATCCATGGATACCTAAGTTCAAACCGATTGAAATCGGTTGGGTGAAATTATCCTTTTCAAAGGGTTTAGGGAAGGAATGCAAATCAAATCGAGCCCCTCACTTACTCCCACTTGAGGATGTTTTCCAAAAAATAAGGCAATTGCTTTTGCCACCAGGGCCAGTCGTGATTGACATCCTGTCCCCAGTAATCCACCCAGGCAGGGATGCACTTATCTCGCAGGATTTGTTCGAGGGCACGCGTGTCTCGCAGCATTTCATCCTCCCAGGCACCCTGCCCAACGGAGATAATAATCTTGCTCTGCCGGAACTGGGAGAGGTACCGTTCTTCATTCAGGTTGGGTAGATAAGCTAAAGGCACATTGAAGTAAACAGTCTGGTCCATGTAATCACCAATGAACATGGAGAGCTGATAAAGTCCACTCAAAGCGATCATACCGCTGAAGATATCCGGGTGTCGGAAGAAGAAATTACAGGCGTGGTAAGCGCCCATACTGGCGCCGGTCACCAGGAATTTCCCATCAAACCCATCCCCATGGTTGTGAATAAAGGCGGCTACCTCTTGAATGATGTAGCGATCATAGGCTTCATGGCGTAGGGCACGCGCTTCAAGAGGTGCATCCCAATTTGCCCAGGATTGACTGTCAATCGAGTCGACGGTGAAAACCTTGATGCGTCCATTCTCGATAAATGGATAGATGGCGTGAATCATGCCATTGTCTTCAAAATCAAAAAAACGTCCGCTCTGGGATGGAAAAACCAATAGTGCGATACCGGTGTGTCCATAGACCTTCAGTTCCATATTCTGGTTGAGGCTGGGACTCCACCACTGATGATATTCGATCTTCATCCCAGATCATCCTCCTGTGCTGCCAGAATGACCTGCTCCGCTGCCAGGATGTCTTTAAGGTGTGGTGAACGCAATATGTAGCCATAATCCCCCAGCGCATTCCGCAGGACGGCGGCCATAGGCTGATGGTGCACCAGCATATCACTGAACTCGGAGAGCACCTCCTGGTGCGGTAATGCGTAACGAATGTGGCGTTTGCGGCCCAGATATGCACAGTAATAGGGGCGGGTCACCAGAGCATCAAAACGGTTATGCACGATCATGTTTGCGTATTCGGCATAGATGTCGAAATTGTTGGCGTAATTGTACATATCAGTGGTCAAACCGCCGGGAGGTCGCATGTTAACTTCCAGGGCGATGATGCGGTCATCTTTGGTGCGGAAGTATTCCAGGTGGAAGAAGCGAGAACGAATATTGAAAGCTTTGACTGTGCGCAAGCCAATCTCCTCCAGGTCATCTGGGATTTCACGCAAGCTGTAGTAGAAAAAGTCCAGGTCGTGGTTGACTGTTTCCATCACACCCTGACGGAAGACATCCACAGTAGAAAAGACAACCTTGCCATCCTGATCAGCCAACCCATCATAAGAAACCACCTGTCCCTGAATGAACTCCTCAAAAAGGTAATCTACGGGTGGCTTGTTGGCAAAAAAGTTGTGCAATTCGTTCTCGTTGTGAATCTTATAGGTCGCAGCTGCCCCCACACCTTTATCCGGTTTGGCGACCACCGGTGTCCCGACCTCAGCAATGAATTTCTGAGCTTCAGCGTATTCACGGATGATCCTGCCACGCGCGACGGGAATCCCGGCCTGCTGATAGATCTCTTTCATCAAAGATTTTTGTTTAACCCAGGCGATTTCTGCAGTTTTGGGACCTTCGATATTAAAATCCGTACGAATTTTGGCTCCGGTCTCCAACCAATACTCATTATGCGATTCGAAACAGTCGATCTTGCCATAGTGGTGGGTGAAATATCCCATTGCCCGTATCAGTTCGTCATAATTGTGCATATCAGAAACACGATAATATTCTGTCAGATAGCGTCTGAGTGGATCAGAAAGCTGATCGAAGGCAGCATCGCCAATCCCCAATACATTGACACCCGCTTCGCGAAGTTTGATCACGAAGGGATAGTAGTTGGTGGGAAAATGGGGAGAGAGATAAACATAGTTCATAATTTAGATAAACCCTGTAAATAATCTACAAATTATATAATAAAATTGAGAATGAGGATTAATATAAGGGGGGCAAAATTCTCTAATGGGGTCAACAAACCGCTATAATAACTTAATCTGTTCCAAATATCGATTAATTGAACTGAAATGTAGGAGGATACAATGGAATCGCAAATAGTCACAATTCTGGTAGCCATTGGATTGATATTGTTTGCTGTATTCAAATCAGTGACGCTGATTCAGCAGATTCTCAAAAAAAATAAAGGTGAATCCTGGCAGGTTTCATCCGCCGCAGTGCTTTCCAAACAGGTGACGAAGAGAATTTCAACACGGTCGGGTGCTTCTTATTATCCTGAAATTACTTATCGATATACTGTTATGGGGCAGCAATTTGAGAAAACCATCCGGTTGGCTAAATATTTCTCCCGGCAAAAAGCGCAAGAAAAAGTGGACAATCTAGGCACGTCCATCGAAGTGCGCTATAACCCGAATCAGCCGAAAGAGCATGTCTCAGAATATGATATTGTGAATTATCCGGATATCCTCTTGATTGTGATCATGCTGGTACTGGCAGGGATTATGCTTTATCCATATTTACAATAAGAATACTACAAGACCACAAGTTCCGAACCTCACAAACTTTACGCTTTGATAGTAAAATTGGTAGGATATCCAGCAAGAGGAGTTTGCAATGACACACAGGCACGCTATTGACTTTGACAACCGCGAGAAAAAATATGTACTGGTCGAGTTTCCCTATCCATCCGGGTCGGGATTGCACATCGGCCATGCCTTCACCTTTACCGGGGCGGATGTGTTCGCCCGTTTCGAACGGATGCTGGGTAAAAACGTGCTTTTTCCGATCGGATGGGACGCCTTTGGACTGCCCACCGAGAACTATGCCATCAAAACCGGACGCAAACCGCAGGACGTGACCGACGAGAACACCGCCACTTTCCGCAAACAGATGGAAGAGTTGGGGTTGTCTTTTGATTACGAACGCATTGTCGATACTACCGATCCCAGCTATTACAAATGGACGCAGTGGATTTTCATCCAGCTCTTCGAAAAGGGATTGGCTTACAAGCAGGAGATGCCGATCAACTGGTGCCCGAGTTGCAAGGTTGGTCTGGCGAACGAAGAAGTGGTCAATGGCAATTGTGAACGTTGCGGATCTCCTACCACACGCCGCCGCATCAGCCAATGGGTGGTTCGTATCACCGAATATGCTGATAAACTGATCGATGGTCTGGAAAAAACCAATTTCATTGATAAGGTCAAAGCATCGCAAGTCAACTGGATTGGGCGTTCGGAAGGGGCTCGTGTACAATTCCAGCTGGTGGGCGTGGATGAGCAATTGGAAGTCTTCACCACTCGCCCAGACACGCTCTGGGGTTGTACCTTCATGGTGCTGGCACCGGAACACCCCTATGTGGAAAAATATTGCCTGAATCAACCAGGTGTTAAGGAATATGTAGAAACCAGTCGCGCCAAATCCGATCTGGAACGCCAGGAAGTCAGCCGTGAGAAGACCGGCGTGTTCAGCGGACTGATGGCTATCAATCCGGCTACCGGGCAAGAAGTACCGGTGTGGATATCCGACTTTGTGCTGCTCAGCTATGGTACCGGGGCGATCATGTCAGTGCCTTCCGGAGACCAGCGTGACTGGGATTTCGCCAGCAAATTCGGGTTGGAAATTCGACCGATTGTGCAACCTGTGAACGGATGGGACTTTAGCCAGGGAGCTTATGCTGAAAAAGACGCTGTCATGATCAACTCCGGTCCGATCAACGGACTGACCGTAGAGGATGCCATCCCGGCTGCATTGGAATGGCTGAAGGAACGTAATCTGGGCGAAGCCACCGTCTCTTACCACCTGCGCGATTGGATCTTCAGCCGCCAGCACTACTGGGGTGAACCAATCCCAATGATCAATTGCGAAGATTGTGGTTGGGTACCGGTTAATTTCGAAGATTTACCGGTGGTACTCCCAGAGGTGGAGAAATACGAACCCACCGATACGGGTGAATCGCCATTGGCGAATATCACCGAATGGGTGCAGACTACCTGCCCGCAGTGTGGCAAACCCGCCAAACGTGAAACCGACACCATGCCCAACTGGGCTGGATCGGACTGGTACTTCCTGCGCTTTGTAGACCCACACAATGATCAGGCACTGGCTGATATGGACAAATTGCGCTACTGGATGCCAGTGGATCTGTACATCGGTGGCGATGAGCATAATACTTTGCACCTGCTATATTCACGATTTATCTATCAGTTCCTGCACGATATTGGCGCAGTACCGGCGGAGATCCCGGAGCCCTATTACCGGCGCATGTCGCACGGCGTTATTCTGGGACCGGACAACCAGCGCATGAGCAAGAGTCGCGGGAATGTGATCGTGCCGGAGGATATCATCCAGCAGTACGGTGTGGATGCTGCGCGTTGTTATATGATGTTCATTGGGCCGTTCGATGCCACCATGGCGTGGAATGAGCGCGCCTTACAGGGCACCAAACGCTTCCTGGATCGCTTCGAGCGTCTGGTGGACATGCAAGCCAACACCAAAGCAGAGACCCCGCAAGCCATCAAAGCCCTGATCCACAAAGCAGTGGAAAAATGCCAGCACGACTTCGCGAATTTTAAATTCAACACCGCGGTGGCCAAGTTGATGGAGACCCTGAACGGCATCTATGAGCATGGTGGCGCGGTGAATCCACGCGATTTACGCATGCTGGTGCAGGCGATCGCTCCGCTGGCACCTTTCTTTGCCGAAGCAGCCTGGACAAAGCTGGGCGGTAAGGGTAGCGTACACGCCAGCGACTGGCCAGAAGTAGATCCTGCTCTTATTAAGGAAGACACCGTCGAAATCCCCGTACAGGTGAATGGCAAGCTGCGTGGAACTGTCACTGTAGCACGAGATGCTGATCAGGCGACTGTGGAAGCAGCAGCACGTGAAATGGAAAGTGTGACGAAGCATCTGAATGAGGGTGAAATCCGGAAGGTGATCTTTATCCCAGCCAAGACGATTAACTTTGTGGTGAAGTAAGAATATAAAAAAATTCGGATATTCATCCGAATTTTTTTATCTCGATTCATGGAAAATGCTATAATTTTTTATACTTTTCAATCAGGACTTTAAGTTTGGGAGGATTAAATGAAGGCATTATCCATCCGTTTTAAAATACGTCTTCTGCTTTTTTTATTGGTGTTTATTCTCGCCTGCAATATGCCAATTGCTGAACTCGTTGATAATCCTTTAATTGAGCCCTCTACTGAAGAGGAAAACCAAGAAATCCTGCAGATCAATACTGAAATTGATCGCAATTTTGAAGGTTCTCAGACCTATCACGTTAATCCATTACCAGGTGCGAACAATTCAACCGATTGTAAACCTGGCTATGAATTTGGTGATCGATGGACAGATAATTCGATTATGCGTTTTACCACTGAAGATGAATGGGATCGTAGCCAAATCCAAATAGAGGCTAATAGAAATGATAAGTTTACCTATCAAATCGTTGTAAAAGAGAAACCAAACGTCTTCTGTAGATTAAATGAACAGAATCTTGTGGAGTGTGTCTATCTTGATACCGATGGATACACAGTCCGTGTTTTCAATGATCCACCTTATAATAACAGTTTCGTATCATACGTTCTGGATGATCCCAAAACTTGTTACACAATGATATTTGAAGAATTCGAACAACCCCAACAATTGCCACCAGATACTGATTCCAAGGATTTTATCTTTAACACTCCTCCTGATGTGGTGAAAATTTCCTTGTGGGGACCTATCCCACCCATGGCTGTCACAAGTAATAAAACCGGACAAACGTACCCAAATGGGGGGCACGAAGCTCTTTGGGACTTTCAACCAAAGCATGTGGAGAATTGGGATATATTTCTTCGACTTAATACGAATGAGGAGAGCGTTACAGGTAACTTTTCAGGAGATGCCATTTACCATGAGGAAGACCCTTTATATGTCATTGATGGTAAAGCAATCATTATTGGAGCTCTTCTAGATCCAATGTACACAAGCCAACAAGAGGGAGAGATAATAACCGTATCAATTCCAATTAGAATGGATTTTGAAGGTAGTGTGCATGAACCCAATCAGTTTGCAGCTAGTGGGTCTGTCATAGATTACCTGGTTTATCATGATGTTGATTTTGACATCAGGGTTGTTGGAACCCTGAAAATTATCTTGTCGAATAAGGAAACTTATCGCGTTGAAATTGAGGTTAATGATTGTGATAACAGTAAATTCAGCTCAACACTTCAGGGAGCACAACTGACAAAATGTTCTGTTCTTTTGGTTTGGGATAATCTTCCTTTGAAATAAATAATGGTTCAACAACACCTTTGAGATGTGTTAGCCGCACGCCACGAAATCAATCGCTTTTAGGTTTGCGGTAAAATTATAACCATGAACATACTTATTCTTGGTGGAACGATATTTCTGGGGCGGCATCTGGTGGATGCAGCATTGGCGCGTGGTCACAAAGTGACCCTATTCAATCGCGGTAAAACCAACTCGGATCTTTATCCAGAGGTGGAAAAACTCCGTGGGGATCGAACCAAATATCGAAGATCTGCAATCCCTGTGTGATCGTCATTGGGATGCAACCATCGATACCTGTGGATACTACCCGCACATTGTACAGCTTTCTGCGCAAGCTTTGGCTGGTGCGGTGGAGCGATATGTCTTTATCTCGAGCATCTCGGTTTACGGTGAGCCACCGACCACGCGTGACATTGATGAAAACTCAGCGGTAGCCCGATTGGAAAATGAAGACCTGCAACGTTATGAAAAAGAATCCTACGGCAACCGCAAAGCACTGTGCGAGCAGGTTGTTGAGAGGGAATTACCCGGCCGTACTCTTAACATTCGCCCTGGTCTGATCGTCGGACCCTATGATCCTTCCGATCGTTTCACCTATTGGCCTGCCCGACTGCAACGCGGTGGCACTGTCCTGGCACCGGGTAAGCCCGAAGCTCCGGTACAGATCATTGATGTGCGTAATTTGGCTGAATGGACTATTCGGATGGTTGAGAAACCGGAAACCGGTATCTACAATGCAACCGGACCAGAAGTTCCATTCAGCATGCAGCAGGTGTTGGAAACCTGCCGTCAAGTGGCGGGTACCCCAGCTGAATTTGCCTGGGTGGATGATGAATTCTTGCTGGCACAAGGTGTGACCCCTTTCACCGATCTGCCGTTGTGGTTGCCAGATCCTGCCACCGCCATGATGCAGGTTAGTATTGATAAGGCGTTGGATGCTGGGCTTACGTTTCGACCGTTGGAAGAGACTGTAAAGGATATACTCGCCTGGGATAATACCAGACCAATGGATTATAAACCTGTGAATGGAATCTCTGCCGAGAGGGAATCTGAACTGCTTAAGTTGTGGATCAAAAGCAAATAGTGGGGTGTGTCCCAATAAGATTTAGATTTATTCGTATATAGATAACTTGAATTATTATTCTAAACCCTTCGAATTCGACGGATTTAGGATAATAATTATTATCTCCCTCCCCTTAAGCCCAGCCTAAATCTCCCCAAATGCTTATTGATTCACCTTCCAATTTATGCTATGTTTTAACAGGTATTTTTATTCCACGCAAGGAGAGTTGAATAATGGCAATTGTAGAGGCGCAAAATTTGGTGAAGAAATTTGGCGATTTTGAGGCGGTCAAGGGCATCAGTTTCGCTGTGGAGGAGGGAGAGGTGTTTGGTCTGCTGGGTCCGAATGGAGCTGGCAAAACCACCACCATCTCGATGTTAACCGGTTTGTTTCCACCCACCAGCGGGACAGCCGATGATCAACGGGTATCAATATTCAAAAGGATCCATTACAGGCTAAACAGATGTGTGGATTGGTGCCGCAGGACCTGGCACTCTATCCCACCCTGAGTGCGCGCGCCAACCTGGAGTTCTTTGGGCGGGTGTATGGATTATCCGGCAAGAAGTTGAAAGAAAATGTCGAGGACATCCTGCGGGTGGTTTCGCTGACCGATCGAGCTGACCAGGCGATTGAGAAGTATTCAGGTGGGATGAAACGGCGCGTCAATATTGCCGCTGGATTGGTGCACCAACCCAAGTTGCTCTTCCTGGACGAGCCGACCGTGGGGGTGGACCCACAAAGCCGTAATTATATCTTTGAGAGTGTGCAGCGCTCTGAACCGCGAGCGTGGTATGACCATCATCTACACCAGCCATTATATGGAAGAGGTGGAATTGTTGTGTAACCGCGTGGCCATCGTCGACCAGGGCAAACTGATCGCGCTGGATACCATCAAGAACCTGGTGGGCATGCTGGGTGGCGGTGTGCTGCGGATTGGCTTAAAACAGGCAGACCCAGTCTTGCTGGATGCCCTGTCGGATCTTCCGGCAGTCAAAAATGCCAGTGTCCTGCAGACGGTGACGCTGACACCACCCGAACAGAAGGAAGCCACCATCCAGGTGGCGCAACCGGTGACGGTTAAAGTGGAGACGAAGAACAGCCAGCAAGCACTCATTCAGGTGATCAATTATCTTGAGGAGCAGAATATCACCCTGCTCTCGCTGGATATCCTGGAGAACAACCTGGAAAGCGTCTTCCTGCACCTGACCGGTAAACAACTGCGGGAGTGAGCCATGAAAATACTCAGTATTGTCTGGAAAGACATCCGCATATTTTTTAAGGAACCCGGTTATATGATATACCTGGTGGTGCTTCCGCTGGTCTTTATCCAACTTTTCACCACCCTGTTTTCGGCTTCAGTGGGTCCGAGCACAACCTCAACCTCACAGAAAATCCGACTGGTGGTGGTCAATCAGGATCCGGATGGCGCTCTGGCGCAGGAATTCGTGCGCAAGCTGGAAGAAACCGGCACCCTGGAGATATTACCAACCACCCTGGAAGAAGCCGAAGCAGATTATAAAGACACCCGTATCACGCGTTACCTGTTGATCCCGGAGAATTTCAGCAGAGAAGGTCACAGCCGGGCAACCCGCCGAGGTGACCTTCAAAGCCCTGGATTCCATGTCCCTCACGATTCAATCCATGAAGATGATCATTGAAGGGGTTGCCAATGGCATGCAGCTGGAAAGCAATATTCTGGATAGTCTGACGATGTTCGGGGAGATGCAGTCTTCGGCACCTGCGGAGTTCCAGATCTACGATCTGGATGTGCTCACTCGGCAGGCCCAATCGCAATTTATAGCCTCCGAACAACGACCGTTGGTGGCGGTTAAACTGGAATATCCCCAGGCTGCCACAGTAGCTCCGGAAGACGATTTCAGCATGGTGCAGTTCAGTGTGCCGGGTTTCACGGTGCTGTTCGCCTTTCTGGTGGCGCAGGCCAGTGCCCGGTCGATCTATGATGAGAAAAAGACCGGCAGTTTCCGGCGTTTGTTGGCTGCTCCGCTGAGCAAGTTTGCATTATTAAGCGGCAAGCTATTGCCTAATCTATTCATTGTGCTCTTTCAGATTCTGGTGATTTTCCTGACCAGTATCATTCTGTTGCCATTGACTGGCGTGGGCAGGCTTTCACTGGGCGAGCATCCCGGTGCTTTACTGGCGGTCTCCTTGTGTGTGGCGTTGTGCTCCACCAGCCTGGGCATCCTGATCGCGGCCATCGCCCGTACCGAAGCACAGATTGGCGGGGTGAGTGCTCTGTTCCTGTGGTTGATGGGCTTTCTGGGTGGGACGATGGTACCGCTGGATATCCTCAACAGCCCGATGCTGAACGGTATTGCACGCTTCATCCCGCACAGTTACGCGGTCAACGCCTATAAGGATGTGTTGATCCAGGGGGCAGACCTGAACGCGGTGCTACCAGCGTTGGGTATTCTGCTGGGTTTCAGCCTGATCTTCTTCCTGATCGGCTTATGGCGTTTCGATTTCAATTAGCCGGTGGAGGGAATGATGAAAACAATCAAACAAATATTAAATTTAGCCTGGAAAGACTTTCAAATCATCATCCGTGACCGTGGTATGCTGGCTGTCATCATTGGTATGCCGATGTTGTTCGGCCTGATCATGAGTTCCGCCTATAGCGGCAACCAGCAAAGTGCCAGCTCGATTGAAATACCAATTGCCATATTGAACCAGGATGACGGGAAGTATAGCCAGACGGTGCTGGACATCTTGGATCAGATCGACGTCCTGAAAATCACCAACCTGCCCAAAACAGAGTCGCTGGAAGCGGTGAACAAAATGCTTCTGGAGGGAGAACACACCGCGGCAGTGATCATCCCGAAGAATTTCAGCAGTGGGATAGCGGACTACTCGGGGGTTGAGGTCAGCCTGCTGGTTGATCCGCAGAAATCGGATTTTGGCGATATCCTCAAGAACATTATGGATGCAGCCCTGGCACCGGTGGTGGTCGAGGGCGAGATTCGCTACGGGATCCGATCCGTGATGGAGAGCGGCGGGATCACCGAGAAACTCACGCCTGAGATGGCAGCCGCTTCCGAAGCGCAGACCCTGGGTGTAGTTATGACCCGCCTAGGCTCGATGCTGTCCACCTCGCTCATTCCGGTTAACCTGGTCACCACAGCCCGTGATCCGAATGCACCGATCAACTTCTTCAACCTGCTCATTCCGGGTTTCACCGTCATGTTTTCCTTCTTCCTGGTAGGTGTGATCGGTGAATCCATTTTTAAGGAAAAGGATGACGGCACCTACCGGCGTTTGATGGCGGGGCCGATGCGGCGCGGAGAGATTGTGGCCGGTAAAATGCTTGCCTTTGGGGTGATGGTGGTGCTGCAAGTATTTATTTTATTCGGGGTGGCGGCCGGGTTTTTCTCCATGGATCTGGGGAAAAGTCCGCTGGGCTTGATCCTGCTGACCATATGCCTGAGTCTGGTGGTGACCTCGATGGGGTTGATGGTGGCAGCGCTTTCCAAGAGTGGCAAGCAAGCCGATTCAATCAGCATGCTGCTGGCCTTCCTGCTGGCGGGATTGGGTGGCTGCATCCAGTTTGGACTCACACCGCTCTTCCTGCAGGACAACTTCATTGCCACCCTCTCACGCTTCGTACCGCAGGGGCAGGCGTTGTGGGGTTATTACCGTCTGATCAACCAGAACGCCGGGATTGTAGAGATTCTGCCCAATATGGGTATCCTGCTCTTGATGGCAGCCGTGTTCTTCGGGATTGCTTCCTGGCGATTGAAATGGGATTGAGGAGTTATTTGGGTGCATCAACCCAAAGACATAAGGGTTGGTGCACCGATCTTTTTTTACATATTTCCCCCTCATATTTACTTGCCCCAATATTCATTTCATGCCATACTATCAACAAGCCATCCCAAACCATCATTATCGGTTTTCACAGGATTGGGGGAATTCAAAAAACAATTACATTTAAAACAAATCAAAAGTTGTTTACATCCTCTATCATGTGAATCAGGCTATTGATTCAAGAGCAGTTAATCAGCACCTTAAGAATTGAATAAATTGCAGCTACACCTTCTCAACCAATTACACAACACTGGCGTCTATTGCCATAAAACCGGCATCATCTCCGACCCCCATACCAACAGCCACAGCCACAGCTACCCAAACCAGTACCCCCACCGCAACAGCGACTGCGACCAGCACCTCCGTTCCGACCTCACAAGCAACTGAAACTACCACACCAACACCAACCGGGACGCCAGCTCCTGCAAACCAGGTAACTTATACGTATGATGGGGACGGTAACCTGGTCATGTCAGAGGTGGGGAACACGATCACCTTATTTCCTAATGCATATAATGAAGTGCAAGGTGCAACAGTACGCAAATACTACTTTGCTGGCTCAAGCAGGGTTGCTGTTCGGGAGAATAACGAACTAACCTTCCTGCTGGCGGATCATTTGGGTAGCACGGTGGGGACAGTCAACAGCAGCGGAAACCTGGGCAGCCAGACCAGATACACAGCCTTTGGCGAGACAAGGGGCGCAGCCACCACCAGTACGGATTATCTGTATACCGGGCAGCGGCAGGAGGGGGAGATTGGGCTGTATTTTTATAATGCACGCTGGTATGACCCGGCTTTATCACGCTTCATCCAGGCGGATACGATTGTTCCGCAGCCGGGGGATCTAAAATCTTATGATCGATATGCTTATGTGTATAACAACCCGATTTGTTTTACCGATCCAACCGGTCATGCAATTTGTATGGATGACGGGTATTGTGGAACAGGAGGAAGTACTGGTTATTTAAAATATACATACCGTTCAGCGATAACAGAAGTATACCAATGGCAACTGAAAGGGAACTTCAAATTATCCGATTTGAAGACTATTTATCAAGTGGGTTACAATATCCAAACATACGTGAACAACTTAAATGGAGGAGGTTTAAGTTGGATTCGAAATAATCTGAGAGGTGCAACTTTTGTTAATTACGGTGGATATAAAAGTACCAGTTATGTAAAGCCAAGTAATTTTATTTATATGACAAAGAATTTTCAAAATTTGGATGAAAATACTGCACTGATGCATTTGACGCATGAATTAGCCCATGTCTGGGATAACAATAGTAGTTCTTCTGGGCTAGGGACTTATATTGGTGGTGGAATATCCGATGAGCTTTATAAATTTGTCAGTGGGGCTAGCCATTTACCAAAATTTATTCGTTTTATAAATAGTCAGTTTTTCGGGATAGATAAATCGGCATTAATCTCGTTTTTAAATCAAGACGATCTATTTCCAAGCAATTACAAATATGGAAATGGAGCATCTGTGGATTATTTTGCGGAAGCTTTTTCACGAGGAATCTATGCATCTTCTGATGTTCCAGTTAAAGCTTATTTGTGGGTTAAGGCAGTAATTAGTTTACAAGTAAATCCTAATGACTAGGAGTGTTTTTAGTGAAAAAAACAATAAAAACGTGCTGTTCCGTGTTTCTATATTTTGCTCTCTCAATTTTAATCATTGTTGGTATTGTTATAGCAGTTCAATTACACCAGACAGCAATGTTAAATTCAAAATGTGACCTACCGTGCTGGCATGGAATAACTGTTGGAGAAACCCAGAAGGATGAAGCAATTCAAGTGATATCAGGTTTTTCAAAAGTTTACTATAAAATTTCCAACAATTATTCCGACAAGTATTTTGGTACAATAGACTCAGTTTATTTCAGACTATACCCCTTAATAAATTATTTGCCGACGATTGATGGAGATGTTTATTTTAAGGAAAATGAAACTGTTTACTTATCATTTGGGGGAAATGTTGGTCTAAAAGTAAATCAAGTTATTGAAAATTTCGGTGAACCTGAATTTGTTTACGTTGATCCAATATACGTACGTTATCAGAGGGCTTATATTTTTTACCCAGAAGATGGCATAATTTTTACAATTGGCAAATTATATAATTTCCATAATATTGAAGAAAATTCAAAAATTATGGGTATTGATATTATTAAACCAGAAAATTTCCAACTTTTTGTTGAAAATAGTGGAATTTATCCAAAGGAAGAACAATATGGATCATTATTTGTACCGTGGAGTGGTTATGGTGAGTTGGAAGGAAAGTATTGGTTTCCGAATGGATTAGAAGAATAAAGATTTGGTTGGTTGAATGTATACTAGAGTTTTCTGATAGTGAAATAAGACAAGAAATTTAGCACCTTAATAATTTAATAAAATCAAATCAACATAATTTCCTCAATGCCGGATGGTTTTCACTCGACTCTGTGAGTTCAACACCCGTAAATGAAGGCAAGACCAATGGAAATCAATATTTCAAACTATCTGAGAATAGTTGAGCGGGTTGGCAGCCTTAACCGATTTGAATCGGTTTGACCTGGGTAACCATGGGTTTTAATCTGTGGTTTATATAAAACGGTTCGAATGTGTATCTGAGACAATTCTGAATTACTACTTTGCTAGCTCGCAGCGGATAGCTGTACGTGAGAATAACGAGCTAACCTTCCTGCTGGCGGATCATCTGGGCAGCACGGTGGGGACAGTCAACAGCAGCGGAAACCTGGGCAGCCAGACCAGATACACAGCCTTTGGCGAGACAAGGGGCGCAGCCACCACCAGCACGGATTATCTGTATACCGGGCAGCGGCAGGAGGGGGAGATTGGGCTGTATTTTTATAATGCACGCTGGTATGACCCGGCTTTATCACGCTTCATCCAGGCGGATACGATTGTTCCGCAGCCAGGGGATGCGTTGACCTGGGATCGGTATGCGTATGTGAAGAATAATTCTATTCGGTTTAATGATCCTAGTGGCCATTGTCCTGAATGTCTGGTAATGGGTGGAATCATGGGGGTGGGTGCATTAATCGGTTATGGCACTCAAGTTTATAACAACTTTCAAAATGGACTAACTGGATTTTCAGCTTTTTCAACCAATATTCAATTGGAACCTATTTGGAAAGGAGCGATAATCGCTGGAAGTGTCGCGATAGCTAGTGCTGCAGTAGTAACAGCAATTTCCTCGTTCGGACCCACAATTGGAGCAATCACTGGAGTTGCTTGTGCTGATGGTGATTGTTCTAATGAAGGAAAAAATATAGTTGATTTAATTCAAATAGGCAATAAATATTCTTCTGATAATAAAGGTATTGGATTTAATTCATTTTATGAATTTAAGAAATTTTATGGGCCTGCAGGACCAGGTATGGCTTGGCATCATATTGTCGAACAAAACTCGGCAAACATTAGAAGTTTTGGAGCAAATGCTATTCATAACTCTAGTAATATAATAAAGCTACCAAGTGGAAAAGGTTCCCTTCATGCAGTAATCTCTGGATACTATTCTTCAATACAACCGTGGATTACAGGTTCTGATCAACTCACTGTACGGCAATGGTTACAATCCCAATCATTTGATCAACAAATGAAATTTGGCATTCAAATTATTAATAGTTTTGGTGGTGAAAAATTTTTAATAAAATAATTAGGAGAACAAATGGAAGAATTAATGATTAAATCACTTATTGATTCATTTTCTAATTCAGCAAAAACACATTATTTAGCCACTATTAACGGTGATTGGAAAACCGCAAATAAAGAAATTTCTAAACTTAGGCATGTTTTTAAAGAAATATGTAAAATCAACGAACCTGCTCGAAAAAAATTATTAGTTTTAACTGAAAATGATGATTTAGCAATTGCATCGATGGCTGCGCTTTATTCCCTTAAATATGATCCTGAGAAATGTATTTCTATTCTTAAGAAAATTGCAAATGAACCTGGAATTCTTGGTTTTCAGGCAATACATGCAATTCAAAGATGGAATGAAGGTAAATGGAACTTAGAAGAATAATTAAGTTACATGATCAAACCCAATGGAGTTGTTATTACCTCTCCGGAACCGACACGACGAACCCGATACGCTCCAGTTCCTTTTTTAACAGCAACAATGTGAATGCCCAGAGCATCACCCGTGTAAGTGAAGCAAACGATCTGGTGATTGATGTAATCGAGGGGCGGTTCTCCTTCAGCAGCTTGAATTACAATTGCGACCAAAGCGCCGGGTTCATCTCACTTAGGAATTTAACTGCGACAGGATACAAATTTGCCAGTGGAACGAGTACCAATTCCTGCTACACCTTCTCCACGAATTATACAACGATGGCGTCCATTGCTATCAAACCAGTGCCACTCCCAACCGCTACCCCAACAGCTACACAAACTGCAACAACCACCAATACGATAACACCAACATTAACTCACACGCCAACGATGACATTCACGGCAACATCTACACCAACAATGACGCCAACCGGCACCGTGCTACCGACTGACACCCCAACCAATACCCCAACCGCAACAGCGACACCTGACCCAGCAAATCAGGTGACTTACACTTACGACGGTGATGGCAATCTGGTTGTGTCACAAGTGAGGAAGTACGATCACCCTCTATCCGAACTCCTATTATGAAATGCTGGGTGCAACGATCAGAAAATACTACTTTGCTGGCTCAAGCAGGGTTGTCGTTCGGGAAAACAACGAACTAACCTTCCTACTGGCAGACCACCTGGGCAGCACAGTGGGGACAATCAACAGCAGCGGTAACCTGGGCAGCCAGACCAGATACACTGCCTTTGGCGAGACAAGAGGAGCAGCCACCACCAGCACGGATTATCTCTACACCGGGCAACGCGCAGAGGGGGAGATTGGGTTATACTTTTACCAGGCAAGATTCTATGACCCTTATCTTAACCGGTTCCTATTGCCTGACACAATTATACCAGGGGAAAATGAGGTTTATTCACCACTAGTGGTAGATTATCATGAGACGAAGCTTCTGGAACAGGTGAACAAGGAGAATCGAAAGCATCTAGAAGATTCCCTGACAAATTCACCCATTGTTCCTACAAATCCACTTGCATTCGATCGTTTTTCCTACGCTTACAATAATCCTCTCCGCTACACGGATCCCGATGGTCACTTTGCCTTCCTGGTTCCATTATTGGCGGGGGCATTGATTGGTGGAGTTATCTCAACTGCAATGTATATTGTGACGACCCAGATGGCTGGCCAAGAGATCACCTTTGCAAGTGCTGCAGGAGCCTTTGCAGGTGGAGCTGTTGCTGGGGCTGTGAGTGTAATAGCCACACCTTTAGCTGGAACGGTGTTACACGCAGCTGGTATGGCTGCATCTGGTACAGCTTTGGTAACCGGTACGGCGGTAGTGAACGCCGTCGGTGGAGCTGCATCTTATCTTACCGGGGGATGCACTCAAAATGCAGTTGACTTGGTGATGGGTAATTCACCAACTTTTCAACCCACAATAGGAGGTGCTCTATTTAATGTTGGCGTGGCAGGGGTATTATCTCCCATCGTAGGAAACAGATTTCCAGTGGCGAATAATACAATGAGCACATTCAGGCAAGCCAATCATTTCATTCCCGGTCGCACAGTATCCACATTGTTAACAACACAAAATGCTAGGAATATGTATTCACAGGCACTCATAGCTACTGGGGTCGGAGCATTTGCAGGGATTAAGTATGCAGAGTGGGAGTGACTTTATGCGATATTTGATTTCCTTTCTTGTAGTTATAGGTTTAGTGGGTATTTTTTTGATGCCAGCATGGATCTCGTGGGTTCCTAAGACATTATGGTCCTTACCAATAAAAAGGGTAACAATTATCACAATGGCGACAATATCCATGGCTTTTACCTTTGTCGTTATCATCAAGCCGAACCCAGATTTAAATACAAGAATTATCAGCAGCTTCGTCGCAATTTCTTACCTTCTGATCGTATTTGCGGTGACATATTATTCCTGGATTAAATTGAGATAGATTAATGAGTTAACGAATGAATTTACCTCTATTTTTCAATTTCCAAGGAAAAAGGGAAAGAGCAAATGTGAAAACCCGTGCTTTGGCTACGGTGTTCATGAGCGCTCAGGCTAATCTCCACTTTTACCCTATCCAGTCTATTACAGGCAAATTGTGACAAAACCTGGGGAAACATATTCCTCCGGTTGGAACCTTAATAATTTTATAGATTCTTGAAGTAGTGAATTGAATGAGTTATGATGGAGGAGGCTCTGGTGGAACGTATATGTTGATACCAACAATAGGGATTCCAGAAGTAAAGGTCTTTGTTTCATCCAAAATCATCATTGTCACCTGGCGGGTGTACTACCCAGGCGGTGGGTTACGCGTGTAGACCAGCAGCAACAACACCCTGACCTGCCTGCTGACCGACCACCTCAACTCAACCTCAACCACACTTGACACAACTGGCGACATCACCGCCTGGCTGCGCTATGACGCATGGGGCTTGACACGATCCTCCTCAGGATCCACCCCCACCGGCAAATGCTACACCGGGCAGTATGAAGCTGAAACGGGCATGTATTTTTACCAGTCAAGATTTTACGATCCTTATCTTAACCGGTTCATCTTTGCGGATTTAATTATTACATTGCCAACAATACCAACAACTTGGAATCGTAATACTTATGTGAAGAATTTTTCTTTGATCCATTCCGATTCACGAGGATTTTTGCTTTCAAAAAAATTTGTGATTTAGGATAATATCCTGGTGTTTGAAGCTTGAAAAAAGATGATAAGAATATCTGTATTATCCTTCAATGGGAAATTATATTAAATCAACTAAAATTATATAACAATATTGTTATAATTAAGAATAACTTGTGCAATTTCATCTTCTAAAAAAATATTCTATTTGTCATTCTACATGGATATCGCAAACAAAGTCAAAAAGCTCCTGACCGAGAAATAGAAACCGCAATGCGAAGAATGTATAAACTGTTGGATGAGGTGTAATATGGCAAGAAATTTACCTGCATTTAAAGATTGGGAAGCTGACAAGCTAAAGGAAGCAGAAATCTTAGCTGCAGCTGAAGAAATGGAACCGGGATACCAGGTTGCCAGATTACGCATCTTACGGGGATTAACCCAGGCTCAACTTGCAGAGATGGCAGGAACTCGTCAACCATCTATAGCAAGATTGGAAAACGGCACCAGCATTCCAAGCTTATCTTTCTTGAATAAAGTGGCTACTGCTTTAAACGCTAAAATAGAATTGAGATTGGTGCCAAATTCAAAATAAAAATCTTTTGAACATTGGAAATATTTTTGAATTGAATACCTGATTATCCTGCTCAAATTAGGAAATCAGGTATTCTTAATATATGAAACCATTCAGTTCTCTCACCGAACGCGGTCAGGCGCTGCGATTGCGTCAGTAGCATCTAGAAATTCGATATGAATAGTTAGTTCTTCGATCACCCAGGGATCTCTCTCACCACTCTTCAAACGATTGATTTCCTGTCGACGATTTGTTTTTAGGTCATTTAATCGGCGTACCAAAGCCCTTAGATGCTTCAATTCGGGACTTAATGGCTTCCAACAGGTTGGTTTTTCTTTCTGACAAAATTCTGCGATCAAATCTGCATCTGCTTTGTCCGTCTTATTGCGGTGTAGCTTACTTTCACCATAACGTTTGATACGTGCTGGGTTCACTACGCTTACAAGATATCCACGGGCATACATATACTCTGCAATACGTTCACCGTATTGTCCAGTGGCTTCGAGACAAACATGAACTTGGCCAACGGAATTATTCAATAACCACCGTTCCAGATATTGGTAACCCTTAAGATCATTGCTTATTACTTGATGCTGCTTCTTTTCTCCTGACCGCAGGATAATGTCTAATTTATCTTTTGATACATCAATCCCTAAAACGCTTTGCATTTTTCACCCATCGATTTTGGAAGACCTGATGATGGGGTGGCCAGTGCAGGATATCGCGACAAGCCTGTATTACCTGCTTGGTGATTCGTAAGCAGCATTACGACAGGCTTTTCAGGAGGGATACATTCAGATCACTCCCTGGCCGGAGCGATTTCCAGCGAAATAGAGTGCGTTACCAACGCACCCTACATTTTGAGGTATTGGATTGGCGAATTTCCTTTTGAACGATCCCAACCCTGCCTGGCGGATACAGGCGAAGGAATTTGTGGAACGGATTGAAAAGCGATTGATCGTTTTGTTGAAAGAAAACCATAAATGAGCAGGAGATAAACTATGTCAACCATAAAACTTGTTGTTCCGAACGAGACCCTGCATCTTCGCCAGATGGGGCAACTGACCGCTGACCAATTTGCCCAGGGACAATATGTGGATGCGTTTTGTGATAATTACATCGGCAACAGCCATTACGACTGGCAGGTATCCCGCCTGATGTACGCTGGGGATCAACTGGTGCATCACTGGGGGGTGTGGGGCTACCAGATGCGCCTGGAAGAAGTTCAACTCAAGGTAGGCGGGATTGGCGCGGTGGTCACTCACCCGGATTACCGCAAGCAGAATCTGATGCACCAGGCGGCGGATGCATCTTTTGCTGCCATGAAAGAGCAGGGCTATGATTTGAGCATTCTGCGTGGTCGGCATTATGTCAAAATGGGGTATGCGCGTGCCTGGAATTATGTGACTTATCGCTTCAAGCTGGAGGATTTTCCGGTTGATGAACCTGTGCCTGCATATCAATCTCTGTCATTGTCGGAGGTCCCGGAGATGGATGCACTCTATAATCAGGCATATGTCGGCTTACACAGGGACTGCCATCCGCCCGACGTTTTACAACAAACATCCGGAAGATATCAGCACCTATGGCTGGCGGGATGCGAATGGATCTTTAGTAGGATACGTTCGGGCTGCTCCATCGGAGGAGGAAGCAAAGACCCTGGTCTGCCTGGAAGCGGTGGGGAGTCCACAACAGGCTTTGGCTGTTCTGGCAGATTTGTTCCAAAAAGGTGAATATGAAAAAATAACCTGCTTCACCTTACCTCATCAGCATCCGCTCTTGCAACACCTGCGCCTGGGAAACTGTATTGTGGAGAACCGTTATTTTGAAGTCTCTGGTTGGCGGGTAAAAATTATCAATCTGCAGAGCACTTTGCAGAAGCTGATTCCTTTACTGGAGAAGCGCTTGACGAAGTCTCAATTTACTGGTTGGACTGGATCGTTATCGCTGGATGCTGGTGAGCAATCCGCACTTATGCGATTTGACAAAGGGAAAATCACTTTGGGAACTGAAGACCAGCTCAGAAAATATATTACAAGCTGGGGCAGCTTTGTCGCGCTTACTGATCGGATCCGATGAGCCAGATGAAATTATTCAGCAGGAAGGGATGCAATGTTCCGGCAACGCGCAGGAGCTGGTATGTGTGCTGTTCCCGAATCTGTATCCGATGATGAGTCATTGGGATGAGTATTGAGGATGTGGTCAAAACGCACCAATTTTTTGAACAAACGGTACATTAGCGATGCACTATTTCTTTGGACCAGTCAAACTTACTCGTGTCCTCGAACCACTTTGGCCAGTGCTGACACCATGCTGGTTCTGTACAATCCCTGACTCTTTCCATAGCAAAATAAGGTTTTATATCCAACACAGGTGTTTTATCTTCAGCATCAATAAAAGGTGTGATGATCTCACCTTTTTCAAAATCAATCTCCTGAACCTTTATGGTACTGATCAGAATTGGGTTGGGCCGAAACGGTGAACGAGTAGCAAATACTCCGATCGAATCAGGTCCATGTTTGAAGAGTTTGGGTAAAACCAGACGATTTCTGTCCTGTTGATTATCTGTCAGGTGAGCCCACCAGACGATCTGAAGGTGGCTGAATCCTGCGAGATTTTCTAAACCTGGTATGTATTTTTTATCTATCTTGATTGAAAAGGTGTTATTTTCGACTTTTACCTCTCCAATGCTTTCTATTTGAAACTGGGTATTCATTTATTATTTTTCCTTTTCCATATAATTTCTGGAAAATTTCTTGGATTGAATTCAAAAATCAGCCTAAAATGTAGGCCATTTGAAAACGAACGCTGCAATCAAAACGCCAATGCTGATCAATAAACCAAGAAGACCTCTTTCAACGGGTTGCGTAAGTTTTCCATCCCAGAATATTAAAATGGTCAAGGTAGAAATAATGGATGCGATAATGAGCGCAGTGCGCGTCCAATTTTGTTCGGCAAAAAAACCAACGCCCGAAAGAACAAATGCAATGGCCGACACACTGTAAAAAATGGTTGCCAGGATATGAGTCATTTTATTACCAAGAAAACCAGTCAAGAGCCAGGATACCCCTGTCCATCCCATTTCAGTCTGGAATTTAACCCATCCCTGACTTAAAACAACATACCACATATGCACCAATCCATGTAATATCATGAAAATTCCGAATACGATTTTCATTCTTTCCTCCTTTCATGGAACTTTATAATATCAATTTTCTTCAAGTGGTTTCATCACACTTGATCAAAATCTCCTTGTAATTTCGACACAATATTTTCTTCAAATCCCCTGTTCACATTGGCTACTTTCATAAACCCCGAAATTCTATCACTGACACATTCAGCCATCATTATCACCTCAGAATGGTGAGGAATTTGGTTGAACTTACCTATCGATTTGTCTATACTTTCATTATACAATATTTTTGATACTCCATTTTTCTATTTTGGTTGATAGGAATGTACTTATTCAATCGTTGATTATTAAAAAAGTTTTCGTTGTGAGGTGCTTTAAAAACATTTTCCTTACAATACATGGAAAAAGGATTATGGATATAGAGATTCCCTATGGAATAAAAGCGATTATTTGACAGATGTTATAGTAGTTAAAGGATTGTTGGAGATGAAGTTCAGGGAAGGGGGATTTATTCAAGAATTAATTTATGGATAAAATATATTGTTAGTAAATATTTTTTTTATTTATATGTTATCGGCAAATAAATAAAATTATCACCCACGTAGCAGGTAGTTGATGGAGAATAGAAGATCAATGATTGTGTCCAGGTGATATAGTCTTCAGAATTAGGCTCACATAAGTATGTATTGAAAAATCTAAAATCCCACAATGAATTTAATTGGGTAAATGATAATGGAATGCTGCCATATAAGTAATTAGAATATAAATATAATTGTCGGAGATTCGTTAGGTTTCCTAACTCTGAGGGAAGGGTACCCTCCAAATTATTACTATCAAGAAACAAGCCGGTTAAGTTCGTTAAGTTTCCAAGTTCAACGGGTATGGAACCAGCTAAATTATTTCGATATAGAGACAATAAGGTTAATTCGCGAAGATTCCCGATTTCTTTAGGAATTGAACCAGAAAATCGATTTCCAGATAATAAAAGTTTTTGCAAATGAGTTAGATTACCGATTTCGTTTGGAATTTTTCCAGACAACTCATTAGCAAATAAAAATAAAATGCGCAAATTTTCAAGATTATCGATTTCTGGATGTAATGTTCCGGGAAGTTGTGTAAATGAAAAATCAATATATTCCAGATTTGATAAAAAATAGAATTCAACAGGAAGTGGGTTTGTGATTCTATTTGAATTCAGACCTTTTGATCCACAAAATCCAAGTATAAAGCTTGTAAGATATGTCAGTTTATTGATTTCAGGTGGAATCGGACCAATTACTTCATTGTTATCTAGATAAATCTCTGTTACATGACCATCCAGAACATTGATACCATACCAATCTGAGACCGTGGTTGAAGATAACCAGTTTTCATTATGAGTCCAATTATCTCCATTGGTGCTCACGTAAAATGCGACCAGACCTTCACATTCTGAAGGTGGAACATCGATCACTGTAGAACAATCAAATGTATTTGTAATTTCATGTGATTGAAATTCTGAGACAGGAATTAGATATAGATTATTATTTTCTAAAGAAGAATACGAAAAGAAATGATTTACTGGTAATACCAGTATTGCGAGTAATGAAAAAATTGATTGAAAAAAATTCATAATTACCCCAACTTGTATATGTAGAAATTATACGACAATTTATGAATAATTTCGCTTATGTGGTTGGAATTTGCAGTTTAGAAAAAACACAAACAAATTAACCATATGATTTTCCTGTAAAATGAAGAAAATCATGTTTTTTTCATTTGGGAGGTAGCCATGACGATCGCTAGAACTACTGCAAGAAGGCCAAAAAAGAACTATGTGCATTTTTCGGACAAGATGACCGATGCGCTCCAGAACATCAACAAGGTAATAGTAGACAATCGTTCCACGTTGGATTCGATCCAGGATATGGCCGTCGAGTTGACGCGCTCGGTGCAAGTGCTGGAGAGTGCTGCGGTGCGTTATATCCGACTGGTGGACGGAGTGCTGGAGCAGGTCATCCCGATCATGCGAAACATTCCGCTGGTGCCCAAGAAGTTGCTGGCTCTTTTCGTCAAGATTGAAGCCACAACCACCAAGTTCCTGGCAGCCTGCGAACTGGCTGAAAAAGTGCTGCCGGGCGTGGAGGAAGGTCTGACCACAGCGGATATGACAAAATTGCAGGCATCCACAGTGGATGTGCAGCGCCTGACCACCACCCTGCAGTCATTGGTGGGTGAGATGGATAAAAAGAAGTAGCCGTCAACGAATAGGAAACGAATACCCAAAGGGCACAATGTAAACGAATGGTGTAGTTATGATCTTATGAAATTGAAGAGCGGAAGCAAGCTATTCTCTTTTCTAATCGTGGTTCTTATGTTAGAATCTCTGCACACCCGGAGGGATGACCGAGTGGCTTAAGGTGCCTGTCTTGAAAACAGGTGTGGGGCAACCCACCGTGGGTTCGAATCCCTCTCCCTCCGCTGTACCGGTGCACTCGGGGAGGTGCCAGAGTGGTTGAATGGGGCCGCCTGCTAAGTGGTTGTCGGGTGTCAAGCTCGACCGCGGGTTCGAATCCCGCCCTCCCCGCCAGAAAAAAGATGACACACCTAAAGTCGGGGTATCAATACAGGTGTGTTTTTCTTATAATTCTCGTAATCTTCCTGCCCACCCCATTTTTGATCAGCCTTTTTCTCAAGCAGTGGAATGCCACTGACACGGGTGAGTAGCAAGGTGACAAAAATCGGGGAGATTAAAGCGATCCACTGCCAGCCTTGTAGAACCGGTAAAGCGATGATTGTTACACCGACCCAGAGAACGATTTCACCGAAATAATTGGGGTGACGGGAGCGAGACCATAAACCCGTATTAATAAATTTCCCTTTGTTTTCCGGGTTTGCATTGAAGCGACTTTTTTGAGCGTCAGCTGCAACTTCGATCGAAATTCCAACCATCCATACCAGAAAGCCGATGATCGCAAAAATATCCAACGGTTTGTGGTTGGTTGTCGTTATGGCTATCAGTGCTGCAGCCATGGTGAAAGTGACCCACAAACCCTGGATGGTCCAGACGTTTAAGAAGCGAATAAAGGAAGGTTTGAGTTCGTCAAAGCGATCATCTTTCCCTGCTTTGCGGATACGCCGGAATAGGAATGTGCCCAGACGGGTTGCCCAGATTACGACCAGAGCCCAGAGCAAGATCGACCTTGAGTCCAGTCCTGTGCTTAAAAACCCAGCGATGCTGATCACGAAAATGTAGGTAATACTACCGGTCAGATCGAAAAATTTTTCGGTTTGCAACCAGAAGGCAGGGATAAATGCCAGCCACTGAATTAGAAATGCCAGCCCTACTGATAGAGCAAATACGGGTATATTTCCAACTTTGCTGCCTCCCTGGCTGCCTGCAAGAGCGACTAATATGCCGATAATGATGAGGATCGGAAAAACTAATAAAGCATTGCGATCATTTTTTTTCATGAGTACCTCCAATAGCATCAGAAATAATCGTTCGTAGGTTAAATTTAGCAGTGACTAATGCACTCCATGCGCCTGTTGCCCAGAGAGCCCAGATCACCAGCAGTGGTTGGAAAAAAAGACGGATGAAACGCGCCTGGTCAGTATTCAAACCAAAAGCATCAATCCGGTTGACGTACTGGGAGATATTGCCGGGGAAGATGAGTACAAAAAACAGGGCTGTAACCAGCCCTACCAGCACGCGCTGCCTGACCAGAAATACCAGACCAACCCCGAGCGCGATTTCGGCAATGCCGGATAGTACAACTACCAGGTCACCATCCAGTGGCACCCATGGTGGGACCTGTGCCAGAAATTCCACCCGTGCAAAGGTAAGGTGATTCACCCCGGCAAATATTAAAAATAAGCCTAATAAAATTCGGAAGACCGTTTGTAGAACGCCAGGTTTCTTTGGTTGTATGTTTTTATCGTTTGTTATCATCCAGATTCCTTTTCAAAAATCTAATTTTATCGAAGATACGCAGATACTTTGATTTAATTATCAGTGCTTGCATCCTTTTAAAATTATAGCGTACAGGATCTAATTTTCTCATCCCAAAATTTATGAGCGTTTTGACAAATTTCTAACCTGTATTGGCTGAATACCCAGGCATTTTCAAGGATTTCACTTACCACCAGGATTTCATCGATGGGTGTGGGTATTCAATTCCTTCATTCCGATTGGGTGTTATCAACGCTTATTTCTTCATTTACCGTCTTGTGATTGTAAAAAAGGCTCATTTTAAGCGATAATACTTTATATGAAAAAAGGATTGGTGAGATGGAAATGAATTTTCAAAATGACAATCACATTCATTACATAACTGTGATATCTTCGCAGATGGAAGCACAGCAGGTGAAGCTGTTAATCGAAAGTTTGCGCAGGTTTGGTGGTAGATTAGGAGCGTATCCTGTGTGGCTGTTCTGCACGGATATGAAATTCTCAGAGGGGTTTTCAGAATCGGATGTGTTAAAGCGATTCCATTTGAAAATGGACTTACCCTTAAGTAATTTTCCACTCGCGGAGAAAGTTTTCGCGTGTGCATTGGCTGAGGAAATGGCAGTTTTAGAAGGTGTTCAAACACTCATCTGGCTAAACCCGGATTGTCTGATTTTCAATCCACCAGAATTGTTTATTCTGCGAGATCAATATGATGCGGCTTTCAGACCTGTCCATATTCGTAATGTCGGCTCCCTTGCCAATGAACCAATCGATGGATATTGGCAAAGGGTCTACGAGGTGGTGAGGGTAAATCAGGTGCCTTATACGATTGAGTCCTATGTTGATGGACAAACCCTGCGACCGTATTTCAACACCCATTGCTTTGCGATCAACCCGGCTAAAGGTATTCTGCAAGCCTGGCGGGCCATTTTTGTTTCATTACTGATGGATAAGGAATTTCAGGACGAATACTCTCAAGGTGCGCAGCATCAAATATTCCTGCATCAGGTGGTGTTGAGTGCTCTGGTGATGAAATCGATTCAGCAGAAGCGCTTATTGATGTTACCAGCGGAATATAGTTATCCCTTGCATCTGCAGGAGAGACTGCCCAGCACAAAGCGTGTAAAATCCCTCAATCAATTGGTATGCATGGTATATGAAGAAGACACTTTACTGGATGGAATTGAAATTCAGGAACCGGTCAGATCATGGCTAATTGATAACAGGAAAATAGCATTATAAGCTGGCAATTCTTGAATAACCAATTAAATTGACAAGAAAATGATTGAAGATTTATTAAGGAAGCGATATGTCAAAACAAACCAATTTTTTAGATCGCGATTCCATATTAATTGCTTTACGACAACAACTGGAAGAGAACGCTGACCCAAAAACGAAAGAATCCGGTCCGAAGTTCTTTAAGGAACAGGTCAAGCTGTATGGGGTAAAAACAGCGATTGTAACGAAGATCAGCAAAGAATATTTTAATTATTTAAAAGATGGAAACAAAAATGATGTTTTCTTGTTATGTGAGGATTTATGGAAATCTGGTTATCTGGAGGAATCCTTTGTTGCCTGTAACTGGTCTTATGCTCTTCACAAACAATTTTCTCCTGAAGATTTTTTTGTTTTTGAAAAATGGTTAAGTTTGTATGTCAATAACTGGGCATCCCTGCGATACATTCTGCAATCACACCGTTGGAACATTGGTCGAGATGTATCCGGAACAATTGGCAAATCTTGTTAAGTGGACACAATCCGAGAATCGCTGGCTGAGACGGGGGGCAGCTGTAACCCTGATTATTCCCGCCCGGCATGGGAAGTTCCTGGAATATGTGTTTAGAATTGCTGATGCATTATTGGAAGACAAAGATGATCTGGTGCAGAAAGGCTATGGCTGGATGTTGAAAGCAGCCAGTGAAGCGCATCAACAAGAAGTGTTTGAATATGTAATGAAGAATAAATCGAACATGCCGAGGACGGCATTAAGGTATGCTATCGAAAAAATGCCAGTTGAATTAAAAAAATTGGCGATGGAAAAATAATCATGATGTTACCTGATTTCATTCCCGGACTCCAACTGAGCAAATACTTTTATAAGGAAACAGTTTCACCGATCCTCAAACGACATTTTCCTGACTTGATTTACTCGGCTGCCCTGATCGGTTACAGCTCGGAAGTGTTGGGTTATGACACACCTGTCTCACGCGACCATATGTGGGGGCCAAGATTACAGCTTTTTCTTCCTGATGAAAACTTTGATACTAATCGATCAAAAGTGAATGAAGTCTTGCGTAACGAGCTGCCAGACGAAATTTAGGGGTTATTCGACTCATTTTAGTAGACCTAACCCTTTGGATAATGGCACTCGTCTGGCGGAAGAGATCGAGTCAGGCCCGGTGGAGCATCTGATCGAGATTGAAACCATATCAGGTTATTGGCAAAGGACGGGAAAGATTGATCCTTTTCACGAGCTAACTGTGACCGAATGGTTGACCATTCCACAACAACAATTGCTGGAATGGACAGCAGGAAAAGTCTTTCATGATGATTTGGGATTGGGGGATGTACGTCAAAAGTTTTCCTGGTACCCACAGGACGTCTGGCTATACCTGTTAGCCAGCCAATGGGCGCAACTGGCGGAGATTGAAGCCTTTGTTGGGCGTACCTGGCAGCTCGGAGATGAGCTCGGTTTCCACTTGTTGAAAACCAGGGCGGTGGATCAAATCATGCGCTTATGTTTTTTGATGGAAAAAAGCTATGCCCCCTATGCAAAATGGTATGGTACCGCTTTCAAGACATTGCAGTGTTATCCGGAGTTGAAAGAGATCGTGAATCAGATCCTCAAGGCTACCACTTATCCGGACTGTGAACCGTGGCTGGTAAAGGCTTACCTGTATGTTGCCGAGAAGCACAATCGCTTGCAAATCACAGCTGTGGTAGAGCCAATCACACGCACATATTCAGGCTGGCATGTTTACAATGCTGAGCAGCGTGAGTTGGAGCTAGATGACCTGAACAATACCCGTCCGCATCAGGTGCTCTTTGCAGGACGCTATTCAGATGCCATCCAGGATCAAATCCATGACCCGGAAGTGCTGGTACTTCGTCCAAATCTGGGATCGGTCAGTCAGTTTCTGGTGGAATCCAGCCCAGCGGTGCAGAGTACTGATTTCTATCGAAATCTGGAAGATGATCTGTTATCTTGATCTAGAATATCCTCCAATATCAATTGGTCAAGAAATTAATATTTTCCTCCGGGGAAATATATTATTAAAGAATCTGGCCGGATACATCCACGTGAATTGATCCAGCCTTTATTCAATTAATAAAACCATTCATATTAATTGAGAAATAGAAAAATTGCCTATTGCAATACTGTATATAATACAGTATAATGTGTGAAAGGATAAAGTATATGACACAGATAAAACCAATTGATAATCTTACACAGGAGCTACGTAGAGGCATTCTTGTAATGGCGGTATTATCCCAATTAAAGGAAGAGCGTTATGGCTATGAGGTCATAAAGCTGTTGGCAGATCATGGACTTGAAATCGACCAGGGTACGCTATACCCGTTATTGCGTCGATTGGAAAACCAGGGTTTGCTGGAATCACGTTGGGAACTGGAAGAATCCCGACCCCGGCGCTATTATTGCCTTAGTTCTGAAGGTCAGGAACTATTGCCTCAATTGTGGGAGGAGTGGTCCAGAATTGTCGATACGATCGATACATTAATGAAAAAATAACAATTGTTAGATCTTGATCTATAAGTTTTAGAAAATGGTAAGGAGAATGAAATGAATTTAATTGATCTTTACGCTCGTGAGGTTGGGTATAACTTACCCGAAAAGATGAAAGCGGATATTGAAAAAGAAATTCGCTCTTTGATAGAAGACAGTCTGGAAGATGAAAGCCAGAAAACCGGTCGTCCGGTTGATGAAGAAATGCAGGTAGAGATTCTTCAACGTCTTGGACCACCTGAAAAAGTAGCTGCTTCCTATCTGCCACCGCGTTACCTGATTGGTCCGGAATTGTACCCGCATTTTTTGACAACACTGCGGATTGTTTTAGTAGTGGTGGCTATTGTATCTACCATTGGGATTGGCGCTTCCCTAGGAGCAAATCCGGAAACATCGAATAACATCATTGAGATTATTACCCGTCTTGTTTCAGGACTATTGAATTCTTTGGTCAGTGCAGCGGGTTCGGTTGTTTTAATTTTCGCAATTATCCAGATTACAGTGCCAAACCTGAAATTTACCGTAAAAGAAATGAAATGGGATCCACGTGCTTTGTTAAAAATTGTTGATCCGGAACGGGTATCTGTAGGCAGTTCGATTACAGAGATCGTTTTCACCACCCTTGCGCTTGTGATCTTCAATCTCTACCCACAATGGATTGGGATTTATGGCATCAATGACCAGGGAGTTTATTACGTGGGGATTCTTTCCGATGCTTTCTTCCGCTATTTGCCCTGGTTGACTGTACTGTGGGTGTTGGATATCGTTTTTAATGTCTGGCTGATTGGGGCAGCAAAATGGACCAAGACTCTTCACTGGACGAAGATCAGTCTGACTGTGCTTTCAATCTTCATACTGGCATGGATATTGAGTGGTCCGGCGATCATCGCCATCAGTCCTGATGCAATTAATCAGGCTGGTTGGAACCTTGAACCAGGTGCGTTGCAGCGTATTAATGAAGGGATGCAAACCGGGATACGTGTATTGTTAGGTTTAATTATTGCAGGTCGTGTAATTGATCTTGGACGTCAGCTCTATAAACTATACCGTCAAAGATTGCCAGATCCACTCATATTCTCACGATAATAGAAAAGGAGATTTTGGACAGGCATTTCAGTTAAGGAAACTGAGCGTTGGTCTTCCAAAAAAAAATCATTTCAGCATATAAGATTTACGAATGTATCTTAGGGCTTGCGAACGATTGATTGGATTGAAAGGCGACTTTCCGTTGACACCTTTTTTGTCTGCATCATTGATCAGACGAAAAATGATAAAATCGAATTATGTCGATGATACTGCAGAAGACAAAGCTATTCCCCCCAGTCAATCGTTATCGCTTGGTCGATAGACCGCGATTGATGGAGCGCTTGGACGATATTCTTTTGCCAGATTGTTAAGTTGGCATCATTTCCGCGCCTGCCGGGTCAGGAAAAACGACTATGGTGAACCAATGGCTATCAAGGCAGGAAAATTTGCAATATGCCTGGGTATCATTGGATGATCGTGACAATGAGCCAACACGCTTTTTTCACTATCTGATTATCGGTTTACAATCCATCCTGCCTGAACTGGGTAATGAAGCGCTGGATTTGTTGCAATTACCCGGACTGAATTGGAAGAATTCGTTACTTTAATCTGTAACGACCTAACCAGAATTTCCAATCACATTGTGTTAACACTGGATGATTTTCATTGTATTACGAATCCAGTAATAATAAAGACAATGGATTTCTTTCTGGATGCACAAGCCGATTACCTGAAGGTGTTGCTGCTTACCCGAGAAGATCCAACTCTATCGGTTGCTCGTTGGCGTGTGAGAAGGCAACTGGTTGAATTACGGCAGGAAGATCTCCGTTTTGATATTGCGGAGGCTGTTGATTTTCTCAATCAATGTATGGATTTACAGCTTACCAGCGAACAAGTTGAAATATTAGAATCCCATACCGAGGGATGGATAGCAGGCCTTCAGCTGGCCGCCTTATCGCTCCAACACTCAAAGAACATTGATCAATTTATCCAGAATTTTAGCGGTACCAATCGCTTTATCCTGGATTATCTGCTCGATGAAGTGTTCTTAAACCAGCCGATTGAAATTCAGGAATTTTTACTTGAAACATCCATTCTGGACCGACTGTGTGCAGATTTATGTGCAACCATAACCGGTAAGGACATTTCCAAGGCACAATCAATCCTGGAACAATTAGTGAGAGCGAATTTATTTGTTTATCCGTTGGATGAAAAGCGACACTGGTATCGTTTTCATCACTTGTTTAAGGATTTATTGACTGCTCGTTTGCAAAGTATCAACAAAGAACAAGTCAAACACTTCTCTACTATTGCATCCAACTGGTATGAAAAGAACGGCGATCCTCAATTAGCTGTTGAGTATGCTTTGAAAGCACAAAATTCATTGCTGGCAGCGGATTTGATTGAACGCCACGTTTCAGATTATTGGCGTACTTCTGATTTAGACTTTATGTTTCTGATAAAACACTTGCCTGAAGAAGATATTTACAAGAGACCATCATTGTGTTTGCATAACGCCTGGGTGAATGTCATCACAGGGAAGATGAATTTGGTTCTTCCCCTTGTGGATAATGCTGAAAGACAATTGGAAAAACCAGAAAGAAAGAAGCGTCCAGATGATGAAGCCTTGCGCGCTTTTGCGAAGATATTACGAACTTATATGCGAGATTTCCAAAATCAACCGGTGGTTTGCGACAATTCTCTGGCTGAAACTTATACCAAAATCCCGGAACAATTTGTTGGTATGCGCAATAGCATCGCGATCATTCTCGGCACAATTTACTATATGGAGAACGATTTTTCCACTGCTATGTCTTATTTCGAAGACGCACTCAAGCGGGATAAGAAGAATAACGGAAATAATGCAATTCCAATATCGATTTAACGAATTTCCTGGGTGTATTTCAAACAGGGTCGCCTGCGTGAGGCAATGAATCGGATCAGCAAATACGAAATCTATGTTCGAAAAAGGGGAAATCGACGATTTTATATTGCTGGAATTCTTAACCTGTTGATGGGTGAGATTTTGCTGGAGTGGAATCAGTTGGAGAAGGCTGAAGACCAGATCAGGGAAGGATTACGATTGATCAAAGATTGGCCAAGCCCTTCGATTTTAATGGTGGGGTATTGTCTCCAAATAAGGCTGCTATTAACTTTGAATAACATGACTGAAGCCAGAAGAATGTTCTCGACCGTCGAAGAATTGCAACTAAACAACCAGTTTCATCCTGAATTCTGCAATTTTTTGGAGCAAACTCAATTAAATCTGTGGTTGAAAGAAGAGAATCACCAGGAATTAGAAGTTTTTGCTCGTAAAAAAATTGACCTAATTTCCACCGACATAACTTTTCGGCACGAAGCGGCCCTGATTGGTCTTTCCAGGGCGTGGCTGGCATTGGGGAACAATCAGGAAGCTGAGAAGGTACTCACTCGATTATCAGCAACCACTGGAGAGCGATTAGGCAGTCGCATCATCATCCTGACCTTATTGGCTGTTGCATGCAAAGAGCAACCTTCTCTGGCAGAACAATATCTGGAGGATGCGCTACGACTGGCGGAACCTGAAGGGTATATCAGAACATTTCTTGATATGGGAAATCCACTTTGGACAATTCTTCAGTCCTGGCTCAGTCACCATCAAGAAAATGGTGATGAATCCTTGAAATCCTACGCCTACAAGATCATTCTTGCCTTTGAAGAAAATACAAACATTCGTTCAGAAATTGAAAAAGAGAATAGCCTGCCCTGAGCCTTTGAGCCAACGTGAACTCGAAGTGCTACAACTGGTTGCTGAAGGATTGACTAATCAACAAATCGCGAACCACCTGGTAATTTCAATTCGAACAGTAAAAAAACATATCGAAAACATTCTTGGAAAACTGGGGGTTAAGAATCGTAACACAGGCTACCACACGTGCAAGATCCTTAGGATTACTGGATCATCGTTAAAGAAATACGCCCCTGAATACGCCTTCCGGACACTGCAATTAGTCGATTTGAAGGCTATTATGTATTTAATAATTGGATTGTCCTCCGGGCTTCACCGGAATGGTACCATATCCATTTATAAGAATTTATTACAGGAGCTAATCATGAAAGGAAATAAAATGAATTCGTTTACAAGTATTTGGATGCCAGTAATATTGGGTGGTGTGGTGGCTGTGATCGTTTTTGCAGGGCTCAGTGGTAAATCACTGCCATTGATTAACAGTCCAAAAGCCAGCCTGATCGCTTTGTTGGTGGTAGGTATGGCTATGTGTACCGGTGGAATTGGGCAGGTGGGTGTCAGTGGAAAATGGACTTCACCATTAACGATTGCCGGTATTCTTCTCGGTGTGCTGATATTGGTTATCATCATTGCTGCGCTGGCTGGTTTCAAGTTGCCAATCATAACAGGTGATATTCAAGCTATCGCTGCGGTTGGAATATTGATTGCCATCAAATTTGTAATTGGAACGGTTGGTTATTTTTTCCACTGGCTATGAGTGAGATCTGGTTTGAAATCCGGGTTGGTGAAAATCTAGATGAGCACTGGTCTGGTTGGTTTGAAGGTGTGAGAATCCTTCCATTGGTCGATGAAGGAAACAGAACAGGTACAATGTTATATGGCTGTCTGCCAGATCAGACAGCCATATTTGGATTGATAAGCCAGATACGTAATCTCAATCTGACACTGATTTCATTTCGGCGCATCAGTGAACCTAGCAGTAATACGTGCAGGAATGTTACGCGACAAGTGAGATTCCAAATTTGGATTTAGTTTTAGCTATTTTTGAAATGGATCAGAATGGAATTCTTTCTTCCATATGGTTATCAGAGGGTACATCTTTTCAACCTGAATGCTAGCATTCAACACAAAACCGGAAAAGCCTTTTTGAATTTTGTAAATACCAAAGCAATCGACACCCCCCAATGAACACAAAGCAGGAGCATAATTGTTCACCTGAAAGCAGGCAAAATTACAGGTATGCAAGGGAAAAATGACCGCCAGATCCAGTTCAATTTCACTTTTCCATTGAGATAAGGTTACCTGAAGAACTTCAATGCATAGATTTTTCGAAACCATGATTGATCTCAGGAGGTTCAGTGCTAGAAATTAACAAACTGAGGTCGATATCTGAGTCTAGGACGAAATTTGCCAGCCAATCCTCGTGAACCGTGCAGGGTGACCTGGGTAACAGCAGGATGCAAGACAAGCTGGCCAGAGCGCAGAATTTGATGCGTTTCGGAACACTGTGCGATAAATGTTGGTGCGAATTGAGTAATTTTCATAAATGGTTGTTCCCAAATTCGGTATTTAAGAATCTTATGGCTTGGTTTGGAATTGCATGTTGATTGATGATATTTTACGAGCAGATTGTTATCACGAGTATAATCCAAATAATGAAGTATTCAGACATAAATCACTTTCAATCTCTCTATAAAAACATAAATCCGGATTTCGGTTTTAATGCAAAAACGACTGAAGAATTCGCCATCTGGCAGGATCGTTTTCGTTCACGCCTGCGCGAAGTGCTTGGCCTTGATCGTATGCAGGAGAATTTCCAAGAATTCCATCCCATTGCCCACCAGGTGGATGAAGAAGATACCGGTGAGTTTATCCGTCAACGCTGGGTATTGCATGTTGAACCAACTGTTCCCTTGCCATTTATTCTGTTGAAACCCAGGCTAATCTCTGGTCCACTGCCATTGGTATTGACTCCGCATGGGCATTCAAAGAACACGGAGATGTACGCCGGGATTGTGACAAGCCCGGAAGAAGAACAATTTATGCTGGAAGGGGATCGCGATATCGCCGTGCAGGCTGTTCGTGAAGGTTATCTGGTGATTGCTCCTACAACCCGAGGTTTCGGAGAAACACGAACTGAACAGGGAAAAGCTGAGGATCAATCAAAATTCCTGCCGGGATCTACTGGTGCATGATCTTTTGGTGGGACGTACCCCTACAGGAGATCGGGTTTGGGATATCTCGCGATTGATTGATTGGGCATTTGAGATCTTGCCAGTGGATAAAGGTCGTGTGGCTATTACCGGCAATTCGACTGGTGGAACGATCTCCCTGTTTGCAGCGGCATTGGACGAAAGGATTGCACTGTCTGCGCCGGGTAGTTACTTCTGCACTTTCGCAGGCAGCATTGGTTCCATCCAGCATTGCGAATGCAATTACATTCCAGGATTGTTGACCCTGGGAGAAATGGCAGATGTTGCTGGGCTGATTGCTCCCCGTCCGTTGATGGCGATCAATGGGAAGGAAGACCCGATTTACCCGATTGATGAAGTACATAAAGCATTTGAACACCTCAAGAAAATTTATGCCGTAGCTGGCGAGCCTGTGAATGTAGAATTATATGTGGTCGAGGGTGGTCATCGCTATTACAAAGAGGGAGTCTGGCCTTTTGTTCGTAGGTATTTTGCTTATTCTGCCGATAATTAAAACTTAACTTTGTTGATCAAGTAACCATTCTGAGATGGAATTCACATGAATTTCAGAAAGATTTCATTGACAATGAAATCTTTTACACATTAGTTTTCATTACAAGTGAAACGATTAAGAATCAATTTGTTGTATTCAGATTATTAAATCTTTATAATTCTGTTATCGATTGTTATTTTTTTCACTATGTTATCTTTTCAGAACCTTCACTTTATAATAATCAGTCAATCCTTCATTCATCTGCTACCAGTGATAGCTTTATAAACACTTAGATAGTTTCTTCCTGATGATTTAATGGTTAATTCATAGATTTTTATTGGAGGAAAAAATGAGAAAATGGTTCCGCTTAGTTATCTTTTTTTTGGTTTTCTTGCTAATCTCTGGCTGTACTTCCGTTCCTGCTGAACCTACTACAGTTATCAATCATACAGCCACACAAGGTATGAATACACCCATACAAACACAAGAAGTATTTAATAATGAAGTCACCACACCGATTCCAATGCTTCTACCATCAGCCATTCCACCAACCCCATTACCAGGTTTACCACCTTTGCCAGAAGTAAGTGTCACAAACATTTGCCCCAACACACAACCTAGTTTGTTGATGCCTGGCAAGCAGGGCAGAGTCAGCAACCAGACACCAGATCCTAATAGGGTAAGAGCAGAGCCAGGCAATAACGGTGCTTTATTGGGCGAGATCCCTGCAGGTGCTTATTTTGATGTTCTGGATGGTCCAAGCTGTGTAGAGGATGGAGCCTGGTTCAAGGTCAAGTATGAGAATCTGGAAGGCTGGATGAAAGAAGGCAGTGCGGAAGAATATTGGGTTATGTCCATTAATACAGATGCGCAAATTATTACTGGACCGCAAATTGAACTGCCTGGAATAACAATCACCATTCCCGAAGAGATCAGTAAACGTGTTGAAATCCAACAATTACCCTTTGACCCTGAAAAGAAGACCCCACCTGTAACCCGTCTACGTCTGATGGATTATCCGTTTTATGATTTCAATCCCTCTGTTTTTATTTATTCCGTGACAGATTACCTGTATTACCGGCCAGATCTTCGTTCACAATTGGAAGGAATTAGAACTGCGATTAATAAAAGGCTCCGCGATGAGACTGGGGTCACCTCGTTACCTGAATTCAGAGACGTATTTATTAAAGATAAGATAAGCTTATTTCAAGCAGGGCGTTTTGGTAGTGGCTATGGGTTACACGCGATTGCTGATGATAATGAGAAACAGACCCCCAATTATATATTCTTTGGATTCAACGCGGACATGCAATACCTATACTATATAAAATTGCCGGTGCGATTAACCTTTGGAGAATTTGCTCAGGCTACCATGAATGATTTCTCCCCATCCATTGAAACATTGAATGCTATGATTAAATTCACTCAGCTTCGTGAAACAATCCAGGTTGTAAATCCAGTGCAAAGCGGTACATGTTCTGGTGCACCACCTATAATTTTTCAATTGGGAGATTGGGCACGGGTCAGTGTTGATCCGCCCATCCCGAGTCGGATCCGCAGCATGCCAGGAAGCTCAGGGGATGTGGTTGGTAATGCCCAACCTGGTGAGAATTTGCTGGTGATTGATGGACCTCAATGCGCCAATGGCTATACCTGGTGGAAAGTGCGCTCACTGGCTGGTGTAGAAGGTTGGACGATTGAAGGAGATACCAATTCTTACTGGCTCATCGAACCAATCTCGAACTGGTATCCTCTACCTGAGGCAATTGGAGCTTATACCTTAAAGAGAAATTCTTTAAGAGAGATTAATTTTTCAACCAATTCCGCCCTGGTTCCAATAATATCCAGTGAATTTCTGCCACAAGCGACACCGATGCCCACTCCTGCAACAATGGAGACACCCTGGCCAGATGATCCTCGTTATAATATTTATACAACCGCTGCTTATTCAGAACATAGTCGCTACCGGTTTGAAGGATTCTTTGAATTTGCAGGTATGGCAATCTATAATTTACAGGATCCTCTCAATCGCTATTATTTAAATAATCAACGCTTCGATGATTGCACCCAAAAATTAAAAGAAAATCTAATAAACGATCCACCGATTAAGTCTTTTATCAATGCATTTTGTGGAATTGGTGGCGGTATTCCTTTACATTTTGTTGCTGATGTTAAGGCGATCCAATTTCAAGGTGGAAAAGGTTTACGTTTCTTAATTGCCAGTGCGAACTATTTAACCATCAATAAGCTGGACTATATCTTTCAAGGACTTTCCGATGATGGCCGTTATTATATAGTTGCTATGTTCCAGGATATAGAACATCCATATATCGTCGACGATCAATTATGGGATGCTGATTTTGGCCCTTTGTTGGCTTGGAAAGATGGGCAATATGAAGAGGCAGAAGTATCCTATAAGATTTTCAATGAGCGTATCGAAACCTTATTAAACGCCAGAGTGGTACCACTTTACCCTGATTTATTGCTTTTAGATGAAATGATGGCTTCTATTGAGATAAAATAAAACAAAATCATGCTATCTGGAGAATCATGAAAAAGAAAATTCTGGTTGGGTATGCAACCCGCTATGGGTCCACCAAAGAGGTGGCTGAAACGATTGGCCGTACTGTGAGTGAATCTGGTTTTGAAGTGGATGTTTGTCAGGTGCGGGATATCAAATCCCTGAAGGATTACAACGCAGTCATTCTTGGCGCACCTTTATTCATGTTCCACTGGCATAAAGATGTTCTGCGGTTTTTATCCAAACATCAACGTATCCTTCTGGATTTACAGGTAGCCATTTTTGCGTTGGGACCCACGCATGATCCTTACGATGAGCAGGAATGGCGTGATTCCTGGTCACAACTCAATAAAGAATTAGAAAATTACTCCTGGTTAAAGCCGGTGGAGATAGAAATGTTTGGTGGCAAGTATGATCCGGATTTGCTGAAGTTTCCGCTTAAGATGATGGCTGGAAGTGTCCCAGCCAGTGATATCCGGGATACAGAAGTTATTCAAGCCTGGGCGAGAAAACTGACAGAAAAACTCCAATAATTGGATAACATTTCCCTTTGCACTGGGAAGGGACCAATTGTTTTACCTATATACAAAATATTGACAAAATTTGTATATATTTATAATGGAGTCATTACACCAACCACAGGAGGATGATCCATGACAACCATACTAAACCCTTATATAAACTTCAGAGGTACTACCCGCGAAGCGATGACATTTTACCAATCCGTTTTAGGCGGAAAATTGTCCATATCGACATTTAAAGATTATCACGCAGCAGAAGATCCCAGTGAAGAGGATTTGATCATGCATTCGATGTTGGTAACTGAGAATGGAATTGTGATTATGGCAGCAGATGCTCCCGACCGTATGGATCTGCATGTTGGTGACAATATCAGTTTGATGCTGGGAGGGGATAACCTGGAGGAGCTGACGGATTATTTTAATAAACTCAGTTACAAAGGCACCGTACTTCAGTCCTTAAAAAAGGAAATGTGGGGTGATACTTTTGGCATGTTTGTCGATCAATTTGGAATTCAATGGATGGTGAATATCTCAGCTACACCAGCATAAATGCATAATTAGATCATAAATTGGATGTGAACAGTATCAGGGTTCACATCCATTTTTTCAATCCTGTAAAATCACCTGGAATACCACTAAATCTTCACTCCGAAAGACTTCAACCAATCCGGGATCTTTTGCAGCCACTTTCAGAAAATTGTTGTGCTTCATATCCGAAAGCACGTAGTCGGATCCAAAATTCCCTGCGATCATAGCAGATGGATTCTCAATTCTTCCTTTGGTAATGTCAACCCAGGTGGTATACAAATCCTGGTTGTAATACAACATATAGGTTGGGTCAAGTCCGATGAGGTACGTATTTTGGGTATTGTAGAAAAACAAGCGTGGAAAATCATCCCAATCGGTTTGAAAAACACGCGATCCAGCCGGTGTATTGGCTGCCAGCCAGGCAGATGACTCTGCATAAGTCTGAAATGGTTTGGATTTTTGAATGCTGGCTTGAGCGGATTGTTGGGTCAACCAGATTCCTGGGATGAGGATTGCGATCAAAGCCATTGATGGCAGCCATTTATTCAGATGATTGGCAGTTTGATCTCTTGCGGATTCAATGAGGGGAGTCCAGGCAAAGGCTGCAAAGACGAGTGCAAAGGCAGGAAAATACTCAATAAAGCGGCGGGATTGGAATAACATCAGACCAAAGAGCACCGCCAGAACAAAACTAACCGCAGTGCGCATGTCCATTCGTTTACCATGAAAACCCATTGCAAATGTGCCACTGATAAAAGCAACCAATGCGATGAGAGAATTCTTCAGAATTTGGGCGGTATCATAGGGATACCACTCACTGCCCACACTGATAGATGTGGTCTCAAACAATTTGGGCAGGATATGCGAGGTTGTGAAAATGATATTGTAGGGGAAAAATGGGTTGATGATGATTCCCAGGGCAATTCCAAGGCCGGCATAGAGCAGTGGTTGCAAATCCAATTTACGCGTGTATAACCAATTGACAGCCACATATCCACCAGCCAGGACCAGCAATAAAGGAAAGGCATTATATAACCAGACGTAAAAGAAACCCAGGAATGCCAGCCGTTTATACTTTTTTCGTAACAGCCAATCCAGCCCTACCATCAGAACAACTAAGGAAAGTGATTGCGCCCGTGTGATGCTCATTCTGTAAATAAATGCCTCAGAAACTGCCATCAATCCGAAAGCCCATAAAGGTGCCAGAGGGATTTTTTGATTTCTAAACAAGTTCCAGACACTCATAAAAGCCAGGCTGGCAAAAAGTACGGCTGCCACTTTTGCGCCGGTGATTAAATTGCCAAAAGTAAATGGGATCAAGGCTACATGAAAGAGAAAATGGTGATCATAATACTCGCGAGCATTTAAGATGGATAATGGCAACCAGTTAAATTCCGGTGTAAGCCCTTCGGTGCGCATCAGGTAAGCCAATTTAATGTGATAATAACCATCGTTATCTGGCAAATCAGGTGTGGAAAATTGGACTAACGACAGAAAAATTAAAAAAATTACCCACAATAAAAAGCCAGTTCGAATACCTGTCCAGTTAAGAGCAATTCTTTTTTCGAATGTGGTTGTCCATTTTTGGAGGGAGGGTTTTCTCAGAATTGATTGCATTTTTCTTCCTATTAATTTGGAAAAAAATGCAGGTTAGTATTTCATAACCTGCATTTTTTGATGTTACTTATTATCGATTAGCTGTTGTCATCCTCGTCATCATCGTTTTCGTTGCTATCATCATCACTGCTGTCATCATCGTTACTGTTACTATCATCGTCACTGCTATCATCATCGCTACTGTCATCATCGTTGCTGTTGCTGCCATCGTCGTCATCGTAGCTATTCATGTTATCGTCGTCATCATCGTTGCTATTCATATCATCGTCGTATCATCGTTGCTATTCATATCATCGTCGTAGTCATCGTTGCTATTCATATCATGATCATAGTCATCGTTGCTGTTGCTGTCATCGTCGTTGTCGTTACTGTTCATATCGTCGTTATCATTGTCATCTGATGACATATCCAGACTGCCTGCCAGCAAAGCGGAATCCAGGGCGCGATTGACTTCAGCCTGAATGACTTCTGGTACCGAAGATGCGAGGCTTGTCAGAACCACAGCATATTTGGATAAAGCGGCGGTAATTTCTGTAGCCAGTTGGGCAGCCTGGGTTGGATCTGTTTTTGTAACTGTTTCCAATTCAAATAAAGCACCATTGATCGCTGATTCGAAGGCCAGTACTGTTTCTTGAATTTCAAGATAACGAGCATCTTCTACCAGTTTGCTGATTTCATCAAGTCGTTCTTCTGCAAAACTAATTTTTAACTGAGCACGATTAGCAGCATCTTTTGAGAGTTCCAATTGTGTCTGTTCCAATGTGGTCTTTAATGTATACAGTGCATCGCCAGGAATGGCAGATCTTGCTGCAACACTGGTTGCGCCAATACTTCCTAATAGTAATACTGCGATCAGTGAAACAAAGATCAGGGCTTTCATTCGATTTGATTTATTCTGTGGGTTCATTTTATTCTCCTTATTATTAATTCGTTGAATTGGTGATATGACACAATAATAAACACTCTTCATCTTTCTACCCACTGCTGAAGGTCGAAACCTTTACGCGACCAAAGGTCTAAGAATTTAAGACTTTAGTCTGAAGGGATTAACGACCTTAGTAGTAGTTGTGCATAATCAGGATTATGTATAATGTTAACAATCAATGATGATGAACGGAGTGGGAGTGTTGGGTTGATTTCAAAGCTAAAAAATAGATTTAAGAATTTAAATCTTAGCCAACGTTTTATGCTGGCAGGTTTATTGACATTATTTGTTGGCGCATTAGGAATTGGGTTCTGGGTCGAAAATCAAATCATCAACGGGGTAATCCACCGTGCTGGTGCAACTACGGCACTCTATGTAGAAAGTTTCGTTGCCCCTAACTTACAGGAATTAGGCTCATCAGAAGAGATATTACCAGAACATGCCCTGGCATTAGAAAACTTATTACAGGATACACCTTTGGGGCAACAAATTGTGGCTTTTAAGGTTTGGAACACCCGTGGAAAATTATTGTATTCAAATGATGCAAATCTCATTGGTAAAACCTACCCGATGAATGAAGGCTTGTTACGGGCACGATTAGGAGAAATTGTTTCTGAAATCAGTGAATTGGATGAAGAAGAGAATCTATCATTGAAAGACCAGTATGGCCAATTATTGGAAACATATAGCCCGGTTTGGTTAAGTGGTACCAATCAGGTGATTGCTGTTGCTGAGTTCTACCACCTGACGGATGAACTTGGCAGAGAAATTGGTGTATTGAAACGACGTAGCTGGATGGTGGTGGGTCTTATCATTTTACTCATGTATTTATTGCTTTCAGGATTTGTTCGAAATGCGAGCAATACGATATCCCATCAACAAGGAGATCTAAATCTAAAAGTAAAGCAATTAACCGAGTTGCTGGAAGAAAATCAAAAATTAAACGAACGAGCCCGAAAAGCATCAGCCAGTGTAGCATTATTAAATGAAGGCTATCTCAAACGAATTGGTTCAGAATTACATGATGGACCGGCCCAGGATTTGGGATTATCTATTCTTAAGCTTGATTCCACGATTGGAAAAATTGAAAAGAATTTGTCAAAACCAGTCGATCCAATAATTGTTCCGGATCTCACAGAGATTGAAAAATCTATGCAAAATGCATTGAAAGAAATGCGCGGGATTGCCACCGGTTTAGTGCTTCCACAATTGGCAGATTTGGATCTGTTTGACACTGTTTCGCATGTTGTACATAAACATGAGCAACAAACCAACACCAGGGTTAACCTGGAGATTGAAGGTGAAACAAATGGAACAGCTTTACCTATTCGGATAACCCTGTATCGATTAATTCAAGAAGCCTTACACAATGCATATTATCATGCCAAAGGTGCTGGCCAAAGCGTATATGTAAAAAACAACAACGATCATATTTTGTTAGAGATTGCGGATACGGGTCCTGGTTTTGATGTTCCGATGGTTTTGGAAAATACAGACCGGTTAGGAATCAGCGGTATGCGCGAAAGAGTAGAAAGTATTGGTGGCCGGTTTGAAATTGAAAGTAGAATAGGTGAGGGAACAACCATTCGTGCTCGCTTACCAAAAAGTGTGAATGGAGATCGAACAAATGGGCGAAAATGATAAATTAGAAGACATTACCAGGATTGTAATCGTCGATGACCACGCCTTGTTTCGGGATGGTTTGGCAACCATCCTGGATGCAGAGGATGATCTGGAGGTAGTTGGGCAGGGGGGTAGTGCTGAGGAAGCCATTCAATTATCAAAAAACCTGACACCGGACATTATTCTTCTCGATTTGGACATGCCGGGTGGCGGTTTGAATGCAGCCAGCGTGATCTCAAATGAGAATTCTAAAACAAAAATAGTTGTTCTTACTGCCTCTGAAGAAGATAATAACCTGCTCAATGCACTCAAAATTGGTGCGCATGCATATATCCTGAAAGGGGTAGCTGCAAGAGAGTTGTTGCGTATACTCAGGATGGTAATCGATGGGGAGAATTATGTTCCTCCGGCTTTAGCAGCCAGCATGTTGCTGGAAATGAATATGTCAAAAACGCGTCCTAGGAAAGATATCCAAAACCCGATTGATAGCCTGACCAGTCGGGAAAAAGATATTCTGGAAGGGCTTGCAAAAGGATTGAGCAATAAAGAAATCGGGCAAAATTTATTCTTATCTGAAAAAACCGTGAAACATTACATCACGATTATTCTTCAAAAATTACAGGTGAGAAACCGGGTGGAGGCGGCATTGCTGGCCCAAAAGAGGGAATTGGACGAGTAGCATAGCTGAAAGGGTTCGTGATAAACCAAATATGAAAAATGTAAACAAACTCCTGCCTGAATTGGCAGGAGTTTGTTGTCAAGAATTTATTAACCGTAAGATAAATTTGGCTTCACACAATTCCAAATGCCTGCATGGCTTTAGCAACTTTCATGAACCCGGCAATATTCGCGCCTATGACATAATTTCCTTTATGTCCATAGGTTTCAGATGCTTCGAGCGCATTTCTGTGAATATTCTTCATGATCACCTGCAGTTTCTGGTCTACTTCTTCCCGGCTCCAGGTCATACGCATACTGTTTTGTGCCATTTCGAGCCCTGAGACGGCCACGCCACCGGCATTGGCTGCTTTTCCCGGACCAAATAATACGTTGTGATTCAGAAACACATTCACCGCATCCAGAGTGGAGGGCATATTGGCACCTTCTGAAACACAATAACATCCATTGTTCACCAGCGCTTGTGCATTGTTCTGGTCAATTTCATTCTCATGTGCTGAAGGAAAGGCAACCTCTACTTTGATATGCTGCTCACGTAGCACATCCCAGACACCTCTATTTTCATAATAAGGAACCTTATATTTCTGAGCATATTCGCTTATGCGTCCCCTGCGATAATTTTTCAGTTCCAGAATAAATTGCAGTTTTTCCTGGTCGATTCCGGCTTCATCCACAATGGTCCCATTTGAATCGGAAATGGTGATGGCTTTGGCTCTTAACTGGATCAATTTTTCAATCGTATATTGGGCTACATTACCCGATCCGCTGACCGCACAGGATTTTCCACTAATGTCGATATTCCGTGTGGCGAGCATATCCTGAGCAAAATAAACCGCGCCATACCCGGTTGCTTCTGGCCTAATAAGGCTTCCGCCATACTCCAATCCTTTACCGGTCAACACGCTGGTATTGGCATTCACGATCTTGAGATAGTAACCATACAGGAAGCCGATTTCTCTGGCACCGACGCCAATATCACCGGCGGGCACGTCTGTATCTGCGCCAATGTGCCGGTATAACTCACGCATGAATGCCTGACAGAAGTGCATGACTTCGTTATCTGATTTTCCTTTGGGGTCAAAATCGGAGCCACCTTTAGCTCCGCCCATAGGGAGGGTAGTCAGTGAATTTTTGAAAATTTGCTCAAAACCCAGAAATTTAATGATCCCCAGGTTGACAGATGGGTGGAAACGCAATCCACCCTTGTATGGACCAATCGCATTATTGAACTGTACCCGATATCCTCGGTTGATCTGCACTTCTCCATTGTCATCCACCCAGGGCACACGGAACATAATCACCCGGTCCGGAATGACGATGCGATCATAGATCTTAGCTTTGATGAAATCCGGGTGTTTTGGCACCATGGGTTCAAGAGAATGCAACACCTCGATAGCAGCCTGAATAAATTCTGGCTGTCCGATTTCTTTTTCAACTAAATTGGCTATTACATCTTGAATCACGGACATCATATTCTCCTTTAGAAAATGGGATAAACAGTCTGTTTAATAACAATAAGGAAAGTTGAGAAAATAGATCAAAATAATTAGATATGATAGTGATTATTATCCAGGAAAATTGAATCAAAATCAAGCATGAGTTTTCATTTCGTTCCTGTATATGATACCCCAGCCATTTTTTCCATCTACTTTAACGGTTAATGGATTGTCGAGTAGAAGATGACAGGTATAAACGCCTTCTTCGACTCGCGGTTGGTTTTGCAGCCATTCCCAATCAATTCGAAATGGCTGCGAATAGGGCATACTAAAATATTTAACGTCGAGGTTGACGATATTGTGAAAATAATGGGAACCCTGACTGAGCTCAACTTTCACGTTTTCCTGTGTGGCTTCCACAATGACTCGGGCACCACAGATTTGACCCCAGGTGACAGGAATTCCCAGCCAGGGATCCAATGTGCCTAATCTACCAAATACGATCAATATATAAGGTCGGTTTGCTTCCAATAAATGCTTGTTGTGGTTCTCTAATTCCCTGGCTATCGGTTTGGTCAACTTGAGATCAAAACAATCTGGTTTCACATAAACGATATCCTTGACACCCTCCAGAATCCCATTCCCCAGCACGTGTTTGGATGCGATCAAAGTATTTGTGCGGGTTAATTCTTCCTCCGTGATCACCAGGTTATCCTTTGGTATTTTCATGGGGCGTACCTGCAACAGGCTGAAGCGATGGGGGGTAAAAGTCATTGCAAATTCGATTTCAACCGGATAAGTCAATTTTGATTCAAACGTATCCAGGATTTGATTAATCAGGTGGTTGAAAGGAATTGTTTTTAGATGGAGCAACGGAGCAAAGGTCATGACTCGCGGGCCTTTATCGCCTAAACCCATCAAAAGACGGTCAGTTTCGAGATCATACGTAGAAACCAGGTGTTCCAGAACCTGGTCCCTCTCTGCGGTACGAATATTTTCCTGCAGCATGTATTCGGTTTCTTTGATGGGATTGTATTCAAATTCCTCGCTCATATTGACAGCCCAGAATTCGTTTTGAGTTTCCTGAAGTATGTCCTGAATGGTTTTGAAAGGCGGTGGGATGGTTGGGTACCTGGGTGAATATGTCCAGGTTTTGCCACCATCCACCACTGTTTTTCCCAATCCCAATGCCAGGCTGACAATCCCATCTTCAGGTCTGGCCGGTTTAACGGGGTAAAAATTGTAAGACCGCGCAACCCCGGAGAGTTCGGGATAATAACGGTTTTGGTACCGTTTCCCGACCATTTTCTGGATGATAACCGCCATTTTTTCAGTGTGAATGTCCAGGTTGGTCGCTTTGCAATAATCTTTTGCCACCCTGAAATAGGTGGATGCCCATACAAACTTGATGGCTTCGACTAGTTTTTGGAAACGAGTTTCCAGATTGGGAGCATTGTTTGGGATCATCTTAGTTAAATAGACACCAGCGAAGGGTTGCTGCATGGTGTCTTCTAATAAACCGGAAGAGCGGATCGCTAAAGGCATGTTCCGTTTTTCGAGCATTTTTCTTAAAGCACCCAGGACTTCGAAAGGTATGGTTGCCTGTTGGAAAGCATGCGCAATACGATTGTCTTGAACCGTCGAAAAGGCTACCTCTGTTAATGAGTTACGCTCCATAAATGCATCAAATACGCTGGTTCCGATGACCGCCATGTCCGGGATATCAATATCAATGCCAGGTATTCCATCTGGATTAATATCAGACAGCATCTCCCTGGCATTCATTAAACCAAGTGCTTTACCCCCGATTTCATTGCGATTATCCAGGGATATATCAGATAGACCCTGTTTCCTGATCATGGAGATAAGTTGAAATGGATTTAATTCCTCAGGCATCCCGACTGCTTTTATATTTAAATCCAGCGACGTTCATGGCAGGCTCGCGCAACCCGGTCAATTGCCAACATATAACTGGCATCGCGTAGAGAGACATTATACCTTTGGGCAAAATTACTGACATCCAGATAGGCAGACGTGATTTGTGTGTCAATTTTGCTGAGGACTTCCTCCTTACTCCAGAAATAATTCATGTTCCCCTGTACCTGTTCAAAATAACTGCAGATCACGCCACCAGAATTGGCAAGGATGTCAGGAATGACGGTTATTCCACGTTCAGTTAAAGCAGGATCCACCTCAGGATCAGTTGGTCCGTTGGCTGCCTCAATGATGATCTTCACTCTCTGGTTAATCCTGTCAACATTGTCTTTGCGAATTTGATTTTCAAGAGCTGCCGGAACCAATATGTCGACATTCTGAGCCAGCCAGTCATCTCCGGGTAAGCATTCATAACCCAGGGAAATGGCCTCGTCTTTATCTATCTCACCGAAATGATTGGTGATCGAGAGTAATTGGTCAAAATCGATTCCATCTTGCTTAACAAAGGTATAGGTACTGCGCTCAGCATGGTTCCAGCAAGCGACACTGGCGATTGTACCGCCCATTTGATGGTAGAGTTGTGCAGCGTGTTGCCCAACCATCCCAAACCCCTGAAAACTGGCACGGGTTTTAGTAATATCGAGTCCCAGGTCTTTCAGTACCTCACGCAGGATGACCATAGCACCATATCCTGGAGCTTCTTTGCGTCCCTTGGATCCGGCTTGATGGATCGGTTTACCGGTGATAAAACCAGGGCTTTTCCTGTTGTGAATGGTTTCATATTCATCCAGCATCCAGAGCATATGTTGCGGGCCAGTCATCATATCCGGTCCAAGTACATCCCACTCCGGACCCGAAAGATGTGCAATTCTGCGCACAAAACCACGACAAATCCTTTCCTGTTCAGAAGAGGTGAACATCTGGGGGTCACATACCACTCCACTGCTGCTTCCGCCTAATGGCAAATTATTGATGGCGCATTTCCAGGTCATCCACATGGCTAATGCCCGGATGGTGTCGATGGTTTCAGAGGGATGAAAGCGCACGCCGCCTTTGGTTGGACCACGGCTGTCGTTATACTGCACCATAAAACTTTTCAGGATGATAGGATCGCCATTATCCATGAATATTGGCAAGGAAAAATGATATTCACGCATGGGAACCCGCAAGAATTCACGCGTCGGTTGATCCAATTCCAATAGATTGGCACACCGGTCGAATTGTTTGAGTGCCATATCAAAAATGTTGTAGGTAGGAAAATAACTCATGGATCACAGCCCCTTTCAGAATAGGGAGATTATGATTGAGAAGAAGCTTTGTATTTTGGGATTAAGATGATTGTACTATAGGAGTGATTGAGGTGTTAAGTTGTTGAGGTGTTGAGTATTGGTGCTTTGCACTTCTGGTGGATTGATGATAGGAGTCCTCGTTTGATTTGGTAAGATCTGGACAATTATTGTGTGCAAAGCACCTGTTCTTTCAAAACTCAACACTCAAAAACCAACCATATTTTCTTAAACCAATTTCGCATTCAATGTCATGGGTACATTTGAGAGTGCCACTGAAATCGGGCAGCCAGATTTGGCTGCTTCTGCCATCTCCTGGAAAGCTTCTGCGCTGACACCTTCCACTTTGGCTTCGCATTCTAGGTGAATGCCGGTGATACGAGCTTTGCCATCTACCGTTCCCAGTGTGACAGATGCTACCGTGAAGATTTGTTCCGGGGTAAATCCAGCTTTGGTGAGATTGCCGCTGAAAGCCATTGAAAAACATCCAGCGTGAGCCGCTGCGATCAACTCCTCCGGGTTGGTGCCGACACCTTCTTCAAAGCGGGATGAAAAACTATAAGCCCCCTGATAAGCACCACTGCCCAGACGCATGGTGCCATTGCCTTCTTTTAATGTGCCCTGCCAAACTGCTTCTGATTTTCGTACAGCCATCATATCCTCCTGAGAATATCTATTTTTAACTATTGTAACAATTCTCAAAGGATAAACCCAATTTATGTAATTAGTTATAATAGATCATGAAAGTTGCTTGATAAAACAGCGCCGGCGTTTGTGTTGGCGATGTTCAAAGTATTTCCATTGCGCCTGCACATTGATATTATCTTCGAGATTAGCATTGGTTTCTACCCGGGTAATTCCATGTTTATTCAAAGCCACGTTAACACTGTGCATGATGGCTGCATTGATGCCTTTGCCACGATAATCTGATCTGACAGCAATCAGGTACAGGTCGCCGAGTTTATTGGTTTTGAGTGCTGTCAAGAAATGAATCCAACCGAACGGGAAGATTTGCCCTTTTGATTTTTGTAAAGCTTTGGATAGGGAAGGCATCACAATGGCAAAAGCCACCATTTTGTTATTCTCATCCAAAATGATCGGCACCAAATCCGGTGAAACAAAGCCGAAGTATTGATCAATATAGGCTTGCTTTTGCTTGTCACTTAAAGGTACTGTTCCGTATAAGTGACTGTATTCAGAATCGATCAGATCGAACAATTCCCTGGTGTAGTTGAGCAGATCTTTCTTTTTCTTTATTTCAAGCTTGTGCAAGTTGAAGCGTTTCAAGATCAACTCAGCAGCTTTGGCAATTTTTTCTTGCGGAGGATTGGGTACCTGAATTTCATACTCCAACCAATCGGTATCCTTAACAAAACCCATGTCGGCCAGATGTTCTGGGTAATAGGGATGGTTATAAATTAATGCCAATGTGCTTAACTCATCGAATCCTTCAATCAGCATACCTTCCGGGTCCAGGTCGGTAAAACCCAGAGGACCATGTACAGCTGACATTCCCAAGTCGCGAGCCCAGTTCTCCACCGTTTCAAAAAGTGCTTTGGATACCTCGCGATCATCGATAAAGTCCACCCAACCGAAGCGCACATTTTTTTGTCCCCATTTCTCATTGGATTTTGGATTATAAATCCCGGCAATACGTCCCACAACTTTACCGTCTTTATATGCCAGCCAATAACGGGCCTGGGCAACTTCAAAGGCGGGATTCTTTTTCCAATCCAGGGTGTTTTTCTCATCCATCAATAGGGGAGGCGTCCAATAAGGATTGCCTTTATAAATACTGAATGGGAATTTAATAAAAGTGTTTAATTGCTTATGGGTGGTTACTTCTTCAATTATTATGGTCATGGGGATCACCTTAAGAAGAGATTATTGATGAAAATTATAGCAGGTATCCACCAATTATATTTAAAAACATGTTAACATATTTTAAAAGCATTATACGAAGTCAGGATTTTTATTGGAAAACAGCTATAAAGAATGTGAATAAAAACCGATTTTCCAATGAAAAATAGTTTTCATTAAAAAGATTACTATATTTAATGAGGTGTTATTTATTGAGGAAAAAATTAAGGAGAAAAAATGGCGAAAAAGGTTTTAATTACCTATTCGAGCCGGACAGGATTTACCCAAGGCGTTGCTGAAATGATTGCCAAAACGCTATCAGGGAATATTTTGGATGTTGATCTAATTCCAATGAAGAATGTTCAAAATATATCCGCTTATCAAGCTGTCATTGCAGGTAGTGGCATTCAAGCTGGTGCCTGGTTACCGGAAGCATTGGGTTTTATTAAAAAGAATAGACAGGAATTGTCTAAAAAACAATTCGCTGCTTTTTTGGTTTGCATGACACTGGCTATGAAGAATGGAGATAAATTTCGCAGTCACGTAAAGGAATGGATGCAGCCAGTAAGAGCACTGGTGCCTACCGTGAGTGAAAATGTCTTTGCTGGCGGGTTAGACATTGATAAGATTCCATCTACCGTTGATCGTATGAAGTTCCGTTTGAGTACAATGCTAGGTGTTTGGAAGACGGGAGATCATCGTGATTGGGATGCAATCCAAAGTTGGGCAAAGGAATTAAAAACAATACTATCAGATTAAAAGTTATTGCGATCTTAAGGGAAACAAGGGTATCAATTAATTCTTTAAATTTATCCGGAATGACCCATAACTGCTTTTTCGCATTTTTCCCATTAAATCAAACAAACGCTTGGTCAATCCATATTTTTTGGTAACCAATCGGTTCACCTTTTCGTTTTCAGATTGCTCAGAGATGATTTCTGCCCGGGCTTCGACCCATTCTCCTAAAAGTCCCCCTCTGGCATCACAGGGAGCAATGCGTACATGCGCATTTTTGCGGATTCGTTTCATCTTGCCAGATGTCGATTCCGTGCGCACAACCAGTGTGTCTCCATCCTGGGCAAACCAGACAGGCGTTTTGACTCCAACTCCATTTTTCCGGAAAGTTTCCACATTGATATATTGATGTTTCTTAAAAATATCCGTTAATTGATCAACCATTGTATCCTCGTTTTTTATTCATTATAGACGGAAGAACGAAAACAACCAACACGTGTACAATGTTTGTACAAAGAATGTTGTTTTTTTACGACTTTGATGCTATGGTTTTGTCAGTTGGTTTGAACGCGCTCCAAACGGATAAAATCAGCATTATGATTGCCAGTGGCAGAACGAGCTGATTGCCGATTACGCCGGGTGGAGTATGTGTAAAAGTGACAGGTTTCATTATCCCCACCAATTGTCGCAATAATATTTCTAAAATCAGCATCAAATACATGAGTGGTATCAGCGCACGATAGCGGAGGACAACAATTAATTGAATGATTGCAAATAATAATTGTGAACTCCCCCATAGCGCGAAAGCGAAAATGATTCCATCCACTCCCGAAACGGTCAAATCCATACCGGCTATGCTGCCAGCACCACCATCAGCAGAAAATATGTGGATGCAACTACGCACGGTACTGAGAATCGCATACATGGCGAATACAAAAAAAGGAATCTTGCTCCCTTGCATGCTGTTATCAAGCGTCTTTGGCAGTATGATTTCGATGATTTTTTTCATTTTCTGTCCTTTAACCCCGCATGAGACTCCGGGGAATAGATGAAACCAGATCATAATAATATCATTCGTTTGATATTGTGTATTCAATGGATTAATCAAAAAATGGAACCTCTTACTCTCCATTTTCCAGGAATGAAAATGAATTTTAATGCGATTCCAAAAATATTTTTTCTTGCCTGATTGGTGTGCTTGTGCAATAATAAAACAACCCTTCAGAAATTTATTTAAAATTAATGAGGTCGATTATGAAAAAAGTCTTTATTTTGAAAATATTCGTTTTATTAATAACTTTTATAATGAGTTCAATCATGAGTGGTTGTGGAACCATTTTGCAAAATGCAACCCCAACTGAAATACCTGAATTTGTGAGTGTAGACCCAGTGATCAGTGCTTCAGCAAAGCTGGTTCCAGGTAAACAGGCGACCTTAAGTTTTGTGACAGGCGGAGAAGATCTGGAACTATATTATGAAACTGGTGACTTCGTGGAAAAAGATCAAATTTTAGCGAAGATTAATCAAGATGACTTTGAATTTGCAATTGACCAGGCAGAATTTAATCAAAAACGGGCGCAATTGGCTTTGGATCAATTGAAGGAATTGCCCACCAAGGAGTCTGTCGCTGCCGCCAGGGTGGTTTTATCCAATGCAGAAGCAAATTATGACAGGTTGGATCGGGCTGGTGCGAATGACATCGATTTAGATGCAGCGCAAGATCAAATTGATAGCGCAAAATTAAGTTTAGAATCCATCGAAGCAGGGGCAACTGATATCCAATTAAAGAATGCTCAATTGGAATTGGATTTGGCAAATCTTGCATTGAAACAAGCATTACTGGCGAGAGAAAATGCCGAATTAAAAATGCCATTCGATGGATATGTGATTGAAATATACTTGCATGACCAGGAATATGCTCCACCTGCTCAACCAATTTTACTGGTTGCGGATTTATCCAAGATGAAGGTTGAAACCACAGACCTGAGTGAAGTTGATGTGGTAAATATAAAACCTGGCGATTCGGCAATCATCTCATTTGATGCGATCCCGGATCAAACATTTTTGGGTCGAGTAGAGAAAATTGCAAACAAAGCCACACCAGGGGCAGCTGTCAATTTTTCTGTCATTATCCAATTGGAAGAAGTTCCATTGAATTTGGGTTGGGGAATGACCGCGTTTGTAGAGTTTAAGGCAAACCAACCCTAAAATCTATTCATAATGAATGGCTTCCAGTGTATTTAATCTAGCAGCTCTTCGGGCTGGAATAAACGCTGCCAGTTGAGCAATTATGACAGATATAAAAATACCTGTAAGAATTCCCCGTAGGGGCACTACAAAGTCCAGTCGATAACCAGACATCGAAGTCATTCCGAATAAAAATATTCTGGCAAGCAGAATTCCAAACACGATTCCCAGAACTCCCCCTACCAGACCCATGAGGGTAGCTTCCGCTAAAATCATTCGAACAACTTGCGACCTAAGCATGCCAATCGCTCGTAACATGCCAATTTCGCGTGTTCGTTCCAATACATTGATGGTCAAGGTATTTATAATCCCCAAGGATGCTACCACGACGGCAATGATCGCCATCAAGTCAAACATAAGAAAAGCCTGGTCGATTAGTGTAAAAATCCTGTCCCGGATATTGCTATTCGATTCCAGGATTAAACGATATCGTTTCCCATATAGATCATCAATCCGGTTTTGTACTTCCTCTGGATTAACCTGTGGGTTATATGAGACCAGAAATGTACTGGCATCATTCACCCGAAAATATTTACGCATATCGCTCCAGGATATATTCGCGACCAAACCCTGATTATAAAAATCAACCACAACGGCTGAAATGGTGAATGGTCGAAATCCTTGCCGTGTTCGGATTTCAAAGGTATCGCCTACTATTAATCCATATTTTTCAGATAAAACACTGGATATAAAAACTGAATTTCCATTAACCAGTGATTCAATCGCCTGTTGGGGGTCAATTTTGGAGTCGCTGAACACAAAATCCGTCACCCTGGAATAGGACACAGGATCAATCGCCATAATATTGATGGATTCGGTTTTTCCATCCGGAAGTTGAAAATCAACCGGTAAGTAGCGAATCGGCGCAACAGCTTCCACCCCGTTCACTGATTCAATTCTACGGGCAATATCTCCTCGTAAAGGAATTGATGAGCCTACATATAAATCTCCACCAATGACTGCCTGTATCCAACTGATTAGATCTGCTGAAAACGAACTGGTCATGCTTTCCACCACCAGGACCATGGCAACCCCAACCATTAAAGCTGCGACAGTCAAAGTGGTGCGTTGGCGGACTCGTTGAATGTTTCGGCTGCCTAATACACCACTCGAACCAAATAAAGTTTTCATAATGAATCGACTGGATTGTTCCCAAAACCGGATGGTTGCCGGTATTATGAGCGTCGCTCCCGAAAACAAAACAAATACGGTGATACTTCCAAGCGTGAATTTTGGATCTGAGGAAAATGGATTCCAAATTAATAAGGCAGAAGCACCAATCAATAAAATAATCCCTGGAATCCATCCTTTTCGGATAATCCACCCTTCTTGAGATTTTCCCCGAATTCGTAGGGCAGCCATTGGAGATATTCGTCCGGCCTGGAAAGCTGGTATGGATGCTGCTGCTAAGGTAACGAATAAACCTAAACTAAAACTGAATAGTATTGCAGAAGGTGGAATCGCAATACTGGCTACGTCCAATCCGATCAAGTTAGACATAAATTGCGCCAGTCCCCTGGACAATAATATGCCAAAACCAATGCCTAAGATTGATCCTATCAAGCCCAGAAAGAGAGCTTCGATTAACATTTGAGAGATGATCTGTTTGCGGGTCATCCCCACCGTACGTAACATCCCGTATTCACGCGTTCGTTCCAAAACCGTCATTGCGAAAGCATTGTAAATAAGAAAAGCACCGACAAAAAGAGCAATCCCACTCATCATATTCAAACCAATTTGATAATTCGCTAACATTGAGGTTTGTCTTTCACCTTGACTGGCTGGAAAAATGACAGAGAATGAAGAGCCCACGCGCGACTGAATCTTGGTCTGTAGATTTTCTAAGAATTGTTTCTCTGAATTGGTGGCAATGATATCAACCTGGTCTATTTCTCCTGCTCGGTTGAAAATTCGCTGAGCTGTATCAAGAGAGATAACCCCAAAACTTCCATTATTTGTTAAACCTGGACCTTCTCTGGAGATTACTCCGACTAATTTTAATTTCTCGATACCATTGGGTGTCAGAAAATCTACCCAATTTCCAACTTCAAGATCTTTTTCATCTGCATAGCTTTCTACCAAAACGATTTCGAATAATCTGGTATCAGAAGATAGGAACCCCCCCTGCGTGACGTTGTAATCACGTGCCAGTAATTCCAAATCCGGGTCAATGCCATGCAGCAGGATTCCTCCTGCAGAAGTTCCAAAGAAGGTAATACCTAATTGATCCTGAGGAATTTCATCAGCCAGTAAGGTGGTTGCCTTCATAATGGGTAATGCTGATTCAACACCGGGGATACCAGCAACTGTGCGTACGGTTTGTTCAGAAAAACCCTGTTGATTACTGGATGGAATGACAGATAGATTCACTTTGCCAGATGTGTTTTGAAATATTCTGGTGATCGAGGCTAAGGCTGCGTCATTGATGATTGAAATCGCCAGGAGTCCTGCTACGCCCAGAATAATACCTAGCATACTGAAAATTACCCGTAAAGGTCGTGAGAACATAGATCTTAAGGTAATATAGCGTGTAAGTAGCATATTATTTCTTTATTGCTCCAGAATTTCCAGGATGTTATTTATTTTTCTTAATCTCGTTTGAAAAGGCAGGTTTTTCTCAAGCAGGATTTCTTTTAAGATTTTTCCATCCCTGAGAAATACGACCCGATCCGCATAGGATGCAGCACGAGGATCATGAGTTACTTCTATGATGGATTGGTTTAATTTGTCACAGGAGCGTCTTAATAATTCCATAATCACTTTACCTGATTTGGTATCAAGGTTTCCGGTTGGTTCATCCGCCAGAACAACGGAAGGTTTGGTGATTAACGCACGCGCGATCGCAACGCGTTGTTGTTCACCGCCAGATAATTGATCCGGTCGATGATGCCTGCGGTTGGATAACCCGACCAATTCCAAAAGACCATCCAATCTGGCCTGATAATCTTTCGGGTCTTTCCCATCAATGATTAAAGGTAGCAGAATATTTTCTTCTGCATTGAGCGTGGGAACCAGATTGAAAAACTGGAAGATAAAACCGATATTATGTCTACGAGCAAGCGTAGTCTGATTGTCATCTGAGCCGGATAGCTGTTTTTCAGCCAGATAAACAGATCCACTGGTAGGTTGATCTAATCCACCCATTAAGTGCAGCAAGGTTGATTTTCCACTACCGGACGGCCCCATGATGGCAACGAACTCTCCTTTTTCCAATTGAAAATCAACCCCATCCAATGCGTTTACAGTCAGCTCGCCCAGAATGTATTGTTTATGCAGCTGTTTTGCTTCCAGAACACTCATCTTTTCCTCCAAAAATCATTCCTCGTGAATGATGATTTCGCCTTTATAGCCATCGATAGAAATAATTTGATTGTCAATTAATTTCATTGCGTTGTGAACAGACACTACTGCTGGGATTTGATATTCCCTGGCAATGATGGAACTATGTGAAAGTATGCCCCCCGATTCAGACACAACCGCTCCTGCTTTGGCAAATAATGGTGTCCATCCAACTTCTGAAAATGGAATAACCAGAACATCACCATTTTTAACTTTTGAAAAATCATCAATTCCTTGAACTTTTCTTACCGGTCCTGTGTAATAACCCTGGGAGGTTGGAACGCCTTTTAAAGTGGACGAATGTTGCGGAATAATTGGTGGAGGTTGATCGCCAAAAATCACAGTTGGCAAATCCACATCCCGGGTTTTTTCAATATCCTCTTTAATCTGCTTAATTTTGATTTTATGCCCATTTGTTTGGGATTTCGATTTAGCGATTGTCTGAATTTCTTCCCAATCTAAATAGAAAATGTCATTTACTTCGTCTAAAAATTTCATTTCAACCAAATGTTTCGCAATTGATAACAAATACGGTCGAAACAATCCATATCCATACGAATAAAAATATCCAACTTCTTCACGATATTGGAAGAATTGACATGTGCGTTTATAAAATAAAGTTAATAAGAGTGATTTTTTCTTTAGTTCTGAATATCTTAATGGTTTCTTTTCTTTTTCTTCTTCTTCAGGAAAATCAGAAAGAATTTCAAAGATTTTTTCTGGTTTTTCCCGCCAGGGTATTGATGAAAAATTATTGGTATTGTCACTCAGATGGCCGAATTTATGAATGAAAGCAAAAAATTCTTCTTCAAATTTTGAGTCATTCTTCATTTTCTGGTATGGATCAAATCGATTAGAAATGAGTTTTTCTCTTGATTCTCGAGGAAGAGATTGGTAAAGGTTTCTTAAATCTCTTAAGTAAAAATTTGGATTAAATTGCGTTACTCCTTCAATATCACTAACAAAATCAAAATTCTCTGGTTTCACCCCCAATTTTTTTAAGTAAAAAATGAGAAGATTGTTGTACATGCTGAGTAATAAAGGCACATGCACATTGAAATAGACAATTTTTTGTACTAAAAGGAAGAGCCCTTTTGTTTCTGCGATTAATTCATTAAGAGATAGAGCAGGAATTTCTGAAATCTTGGACTTCTTGATCTCGCCAATCAAAGAGGGCATTTCTTCTTTATACTTTTTTGAAAAATTCCATTTATTAAAAAAGAAACGGATAATCTTCGGTGCAATTTTTAACATTCCAGGTGAAAATTTAAAAACAGGTCTTCCTGCTTCTTTGGGGACAACACCATTCATCATTTCCAATCCTTCAGAAGGAAAACCTGCCTTTGAGAATACTCTGCCCATCGCTCCCATATTAAAATAAGAGCGATAATAGAATTGTTTAGCCAGATCATGAACTTTTAGATGCGTCTCTCCAACCAATTCATTTAATAAACCGATCCATGTAGGAATGATTAATGGCAAATTGATAGACCAAATCAGTGGTGTAATTTGACCAGGCATCATTTCTTTTGAGATACGATTTGAGTAAATATTGATTTGATTGGATGTTGTGATATCCCGCAATTGAACCCAATGTATTGTGCTTCCATCAAAAACCCACTCTAAATCGACAGGTCTCTTATGTGATTTAACAATTTTTTTAGTTCCCTCAATGACCAGGTTAATGACAGATTCCGGAATATGATTGTCAGGTTTTACAATCCATTTTCCCCATTTATAAATCCAGCGATAAGGCGTTACACCCGATTGAACCAGTTGTTCTCCAATTCCTTCAACGGCTTCTATGACAATTTCGTCAGTTCCTGTAATCGGATTTTTACTGAACACCACACCAGAATAAACAGGGGTTACCATTTCCTGAACAATGACTCCCATTTTCAGGCTATCGATCTGCCCAGACAATTTTTTGGCATAATCCTTTACAGCTGATGAATTTAAAGAATCCCAGGTTACCCTTATACCATCCAAAATATCGTCAATACCAGATACATTTAAACTTGTGTTGAATTGACCCGCAAAAGAATGGTAAAGAGAATCTTCCACATTGGCAGAAGATCGAATGGCATATTTTTTTGAAAGGTCCAATTTTTGATTAAGTTCTATTTGAAGATTATCAAATATTGAATCCTGATTGGATTGATATAAGTCAAAAACTTCTGTAGGAATCACATGGGTTACAGGTACCTTCATCCCATACTTCATTAATACCTGTAAATTGGCTGCTTTTCTCCCAATGGTTGTTGGTAGATTTTTATCCTCAAGGTTAAGTAATAAGTAGTTTTTCATCAGAAACTCACAGAAGAAAATCTATTCCTTTGGCTTTTTGGATAAACCAAGGCGATCCATCATTTTATTCATCATTCTTCCCATAGGGATGGTCTCCATTGCTGAAGCTACATCAACCTTGCCAGCAGCTCTGGCTCTAGCATACCGTTTAATGTCAGGAATGGTAGCCAGAACCAACATCATATTTAGAAGCAATGCAAATAATCCAAATTTCCAATGACCTTTGCTAACCCATAACCAGGGAATCATTAACCAGGTGCCTAACATCATGGCAACTAAATACTCCCTGAAAACAACGAAGCCAAGAAACATAGCGATTAAATTTGTTGCAAGCGCTCCCAGTGGGTCAATTGCCAGGAATGCACCTAATGCTGGGGATATACCACCACCCCCACGAAAGCGATGGAAAATTGTCCAGATATGTCCCCCAACGACCCCGCCAGCAGTGAATAAATAATAGGGTTGGTCAGGAAAAATCAATTTTATTACCAATGTTGGAATGAATGCTTTTAGAATATCAAGGATTCCAATCAAACCACCAATTTTCGGTCCCAAAACCATGGATGCTGTTGTAGCGCCAACATTTGTCAAAAAATAATCTTCATCGGTACCTTGATCATGCATTTTTACTTTGGTTAAATCCGTGGATGGTGCGGCAATACGGGTTACGATACGTGAAATGGATATCGAGCCTATTAAGTAGCCAATTAATAATGCTAAAAAAATGATTTCTATTTGCATTATCCCTCCAGTGAATATAAATAATATTAGGGTCCTGGATAAGATCCATATTAATTAAGTAATATTAACTACGATGAAAAAAATGATTGCTTGAAAATGTCGCCCATTTTGTATTCAGTATATAGGAAAAATTTAAATAATCAACCGTTCATAGTTGTTTACGTTTATAATTTAGTAATAATTCAGATAGATCAATCCATCAAAATATCAATATATTTATGAAATATTTGGTTAAAACTCCCCATAATTCCAATTACCCCAACCCTGTCAGCTTGCAAGTAGGGGATCGTGTTCGAGTGGGCAAAACTGATACAAATTTTCCTGGTTGGATATGGGTTACTACGGCTGATGGCAACCAGGGTTGGGCTCCGGTTCAGTTTTTAGAGATCAATGAAGTAACTCAAACTGCTATTTGTACACATGATTATTGTGCTGATGAGTTGAATACCGAAATCGGAGAACCGCTGGTTTTGCATTGTAGGTTAAATGGTTGGGGATGGGTAGAAAATGAACACAAAGAATCTGGCTGGGTTCCAATGGAAAGTATACAGCCGGTTGATGAGAATTAAATCACATAGGAGAAAAAATGAAAGTATTATCCCGACAGTATGACCATGGAAAAGATTATCAAAAGATAAGTGAATTCTTGATAAAACATTATTTGCCTGGCAATGCGGACGGTAACTGGTTGGAACCTACCTGGGAATATGCCAACTTTCACCCGGCATTAGACGAAGAACACATCGATCAATGGCGGATTTGGGAAGTTGACAATGAAATCGTTGCTTTTGCACATTATGAGTGGCGCATGGGAGAAGGTTTTTTTCAATTTCATCCTGAATATCGTCATTTACGAGAAGAATTACTGAATTATGCTGAAAAATTCTTAACGGGAGTTTCCCGAAAGGATGGCAGAAAATATCTGTTGGCTTATTTCAATGATTATGATGAACCAATGATCCAATTAATACGCGATCGTGGATATCAAAAAGATCCTGGGGAAACACGCCCGTGTTACCGTTATGAGATTTCTGATCCATTTCCCGAAATCAAATTACCGGAGGGTTTTCACTTAACCAGCCTGGCGGAAGATTGCGATTGGTCAAAGGTACACCGCGTAATGTGGCGAGGTTTCAACCATACAGGTGAACCACCTGGCGGTGAGGAGGAATTGATCAGCAGGCAGAAGATGTTTGACACCCCCAAAGCCCGAAGAGATCTAAAGATCGCCGTTAAAGCACCCAATGGTGATTTTGTAGCTTTTTGTGGCATGTTCTATGAAGATAACAACAAGTTTGCCTATGTAGAACCTGTAGCCACCGATCCGGATTATCGTCGCCTTGGATTGGGCAAAGCAGCTGTGCTGGAGGGAATTCGAAGATGCGCAGAATTAGGCGCGAAAGAGGCATTTGTAGGGTCTGACCAACTCTTTTATCAGGCAATTGGCTTCCGAAAGGTTTATAACACCGAATGTTGGGTAAAATATTTTTAGTAGATCAAGAAATTTGAATTTAAAGACGAAAAATCCCGGTTTCGCAAATCCGGGATTTACTGTAATTTTGTCTAATAGAATTGCTAAGAAAACTAAAAAATCTCCTTGTTTGTTTAAATACAATCAGACCGGTTCTCAATCCGGTTGAATTTTTCCCTCATCCCTGACGGAACTGACCAGGGTCATGATGTCAACATCATTTCCAAGTTTATATTTCTACTTCTTCTGGTCAATTGATTTGACAGGTGAAGTTGGGATAATTGGTTTCTTTTTGTTGTCCTGTTTCTTTTTTCGTTTTTCTTTGTTTTTTGGACTTTTATCTCCCATAGCTACCTTCTCTCTTCAAATTTCGGTGTCGGATGAATTGATTTTGACTCAATGGCTCGATCTACATGAGCTTCATAACCGCTATTAACATTAACACAAATTGAAAATGAATTCAACAACATTTATCAAGGAAAATATTGTTTGAGTTACATTTTTTGGATTAATAAAGCAATTAGCTCAATGAATTATTATTTTCCGATGCTATACTTGAAGCATCCCATTAATTGATCTGTAATAATTTTGGTACTTGTGTGAATATGGATATTTTTGTCCTGCTAGTGCAAATTTTGTGTTGGATTTCTTTTTTGTTTGTGATATTGACAGTTATCAAATCGCCACCTGGTTTGTTAGGAGGATTGATCTGGTTTCCTAAATTATGGTCAAGTGCCTGGTCACCATTTTTTGTTTTAGTAGCTTTTTTGGGAGCAATTGTGGCTACTTGGGCAGGTAAGTATCTCATATTGGTTATTTGTTTAATAACTATCTTGTTGGGTGTTCGTCATATTGTGGTGGTTACGAGAGATCATAAACAATTTGAAAAGTATTTCGGTTTCAATTGGGAAAACAGAATCCCATTGAGCATACGAGATAAGTTTTGGAAAAAAAGATATCAATTGATACAACCTTCTTCATCTCGCACCCAAAAAAAGATTGATGTTGAGGTTGGAAGCTCTGAGCCCACTGATAAACCACTTTTATGTGATATTCACGAACCGAATCCTGAAATTAAAAGATCAGGTTTAGCGATCATCTATCTGCATGGCGGTGCCTGGCAGGCATTTGATAAAGGGATTTTAGTTGATTATCCGTTTAATCACTTGTGCGAACAAGGTCACCTCATTGTGGATCTGGCTTATTCTTTGGCACCAGAGGCTAATTTGAACCAAATGTTATCGGAAGTACAACAAACCATTATCTGGTTGAAATCTCATGCACAGGACTATCAAATTCATCCGAATCGCATCGTATTGATGGGTGTTTCTGGAGGGGCACATTTAGCTTTACTGACGGCTTATGCACAGGATCATCCTGCATTTCAGAAATCAAAATCAGATGTTGATTTCTCAGTCAGGGCAGTTATTTCATCGTTTGCGATGACAGATATGGGCCAATATTTTGAGGAATATGGTCAATCAACAAAAAAACAACCCATTTGGTCTTCAGAAATTACAGAAGAACTTTTGCCCAAAGTCCATGATAAAACCTGGTTGGATCGCTGGATGACAAAATCAAGGATTTTTCCTGCGTATCGATACGGGAATATGCCGGGTGGGTCATTGTTGTTGGTCAATTTGTTAGGAGGTACTTTGAAAGAGATACCTGATATCTACAGACAGGCTTCGCCGGTTTACCAGGTAAATTCCAATTGCCCGGCAACCTTGCTCATTTATGCACAACAAGACTTTTTTGTTGATGTTTCACATGGACGAAAATTACATGAAACATTAAAGAAATTTGGTATACCTTCAGTATTGATTGAAATACCAGAAACCGTGCATTCCTTTTATCAATATTTTGGAATTTCACCCAGGATTGCTCCTGGCGCTCAGACAATTATGTATGATATTGAGCGATTTCTGGCTCTGATGGTTTAATCAGACATCCCCAATCAGGATCTATTGATCTGGATTGGGGATGTTTTTTTATTACTTGACTTTTAGGAATGGCTCTATTGATTCCTTAACAACTTAACAGCTTTTGAGCTTAAGAACTAATTCACTTCTGCCAGACTGGAGCCCAACCCTGAGCTACTACGTTCACAGTTCCATTCAACACATCGATGACCACAATATCTGCGGATCCATAAAATCCCAATGAGGCTGCTATAAAACTGCCATCCCCAGACCACGCGAATGTTTCAATCTGCTCACCTTCCAGGAGCATCTGAGCATTGCTACTATCGATTGCCTGTAACATCAATTGGTAACTGTTTACCTGATCTAATGAGCCATTTCCTACCACATAGGCGAGTTGAGAGCCGGAAGGTGAGAAGCGTGGAGTAAAGGCAAAGCTACCTTCTTGGATTTGTGATGAGAATAACTCTTCTTCAGTGTTCAAGCGATCATTGAGCATGATTCGTTCCTCACCACTGGGTATATAGGTAAGATAGTCATATGCCAGCATTCCAGCTGGAGACCAATCGTACCCTCCCACAGCCTTTCCCCAACTATGGTAGTTGTTGCTGGTGAAATCATACCAGGCAAAGTTGCCACGCCCTTCCATCAGATAGACCTCGTCGAAGCTGATCAAACTGCCATCAGGTGACCATTTTGGTTGAACCAACGAGAAACCTTGTGGCGCAACCAGTTCAGATATTTCGCCAGAGTCAATTTCTACTTGCATGATGCCATGTGCTAAACTGGCATCCACCACACCACGAGCGGCGAAGTAACCGGGAGCGGTTCGAACTGTATAACTGATGGCATGTGCGCCTGGCTTCCATGCATACCCACTCAGATCGACATTTTCCAGCACCAACCAGGATGTTCCGCTGGCAGGTTCATACACCCATAAATTCGTGACAGTATCCAGCCTGTCAGTTTGCTGTGTCATTACTTCCTGTTTGAAGGCTAAAAATTCACCATCACTGGACCAGGCAGGCTGGCTATATTGAATCGTTTCTGCAGCCTCACCCGTTCGGATAATTGAGCTTCCATCCTGGGTAATTTGCTTAATCTCACCCGTAACCGGATTCACTATTGAAATATCATTGTTCGGATCCACAAAAGCGATCCAGTTTTGATAAAAACCACCGGTTTGGTAGTCACCTGTCTCAATCGGAATTGGTTGATCTTCTACGACCGGTTCTTCGATTGGGATATCTGTAACCACAGGATCGGATACTTCTACCGGGGTGGGCAGAACATCAACCGGTTTTCCGTCCACATAGGCCTGGCTGCCGGTGATGCCATTACAGCCACTCAACAACACAAATAATAATAAATTTAATAACAATAAACGTTTCATTTCAGACTCCTTTTATCCAATTTACTTTCAAAAGACGAAGCATATTGGATAAAAGTTCCAAATAAAAATTCCCCAGATGTGAGCATAAGCTTTCTCGCCTGGAGTCTAAGATATCAATGATGATTATTTATTTAGGAGAGGAAGGAAGATCAAATGATATTCCTCCATTTCTTCTTCCAGGAAAATATTTTTCACTGTTTCAACGAGGGTTGCAGAACCATTGTTTCCACCGGTTTTGCTAAATCCGCGCGCCCTGATAAATAAATTCTGATTCTTTGGTAAATCCTGATTATCCAGTTGCCAACCATCTGTAATTCGTGATCCTCCCCAAAACGAAGTGAAATTAATCCCATCCAAAGATTGTTCGAAGATCACATCCCAAATTTCTGGACTAGAACCCATACGATACCAGGTAATCGTTTTGCCTTCGGAATCAATGGAAAGTTCCTGAAAGGCAGGTACATCTGGAGTAATTCTGCAAATGTAATTCTTTAAATAACCGGATATCCCATTAAAAGTTCCGCCTACAAGATGTTTCCCGTCTTTTTGTATGGCTAATGCCAATACAGATCCATCTGGATCAGGATCATATTCCAGATCAAGAGACCCATTCTTATTGAGCATACCAAGATAATTTCTCTCGACACCATCAATGGTTGTAAAATCTCCACCAATGATAATTTTCCCATCGGTTTGTTGTATCATTGTTCTTACACTGCCATTAATGGATGGATGAAAACCGGAATCAAGTGTACCACTGGAGTTCATGCTGGCAATTCTTTGTCTTGTTGCGCCACCAATAGAAGTGAAATTTCCTCCAACCAGTGTATAACCGTCTCCTTGAATGATGATGGAATAAACCGTACCATTTGCGTTTGGATCATAAGAGGTGTCCACAATGCCATCACTCATTAATCGGGCGATATTGTTTCTTGTAATCAAGCCTAGCGAGAAAAACTTACCCCCTAATAAAATTCTGCCATTTTGATAGGTAATTGTATAGACTGTACCACTAACACTTGTCGTGAAATTTGTATCAAGGGTACCATTGTCATTGATACGGGCAATACTGTAACGAGTTGTTGTGCCAACCTTGTCAAAATCTCCACCGATCAGGATCTTTCCATCAGGTTGAATTGCAATCGAATGCACAGGGCCATCCGTTCCAATCGTAAAACTGTTATCAAGCGTACCATCAGCATTTAAACGACCGAGGTTGTCACGAGGTTGCCCGTTTAGGGTGGAAAAATCCCCACCAACGATGATCTTTCCATCAGGTTGAACAGCAATTGCATAAACAAAATAATCGACACCTGCGTTGAAGCTTGTATCTATTTCACCACTGGGAAACAATCGGCTAAGACCATACTGGTCTTGTCCGCTGATAGTTGTGAAATCACCACCCAGCAATAATTTTCCATCAGGTTGTATGGCTATTGTGGATACTTTGTAATCGGCTGGCGTATATATATGTACATCCATTGAACCATCTTCATAGAGTCTGCCTAAATAATTATGATTCACCCCTGATAATCGAATAAATTGTCCTCCTACAAGAATTCCATCGTCTGGCTGGGTTGTAATCGTATTTACCTGTTCAACCGTTGAACCAACAAATGAATTGTCAAGCGAACCATCAGGGTTCAATCTCCCCAAATTTTCTTGAGACATCCCATTCAATGTATTAAATTTTCCACCCACCAGAATTTTTCCATCTGGTTGAGTATGTAGATGTTTAACCAGACCATTTGTTTCGGAAATGAAGGATAAGTCAATTGTCCCGTTTTTGTTCAACCGAGCAATATTGTTACGTGTCTGGCCACCTAAACTTGCAAAATTACCACCAATAAGAATCTTTTTATCCGCTTGTTGTGTAATGGTATAGACTGTATCATCTGAGCCAGGATTGAAAGATGAATCAAGCGAACCATCATTATTCAATTTTGCCAGGTTATTTCGAATTTGGCCTGCAATTGATGTAAAAGATCCACCAATCAGAATTTTTCCGTCTTGTTGGATACATAATGAGTAAATGATCCCATCTGAATTTGGATTAAAGCTGAGATCCAATGAACCATTCGCATTAAAACGAGCAATATTGTTTCTGGTATATAGAGTGCTGCCAATCAGAACATCAGAAAAATCGCCACCAACGATGATTTTTCCATCTGATTGAGTTGCAATCGTGTGAACAGCTCCATTAATTTTAGGATTGAATGCAGAGTCTAAGATACCTGTTGGGTTTAAACGCCCAAAACTATAACGTGTTGCACCACCTAAAGTAAGGAAGTCTCCTCCTACCAGGATTTTTCCATCTGGTTGAATTGCAATCGCATGTACTACCCCACCTGCGCCAGGATTGAAACCCATATCGATGGACCCATCGAAATTTACTCGTCCTATGTGATTGCGGTTTTCTCCTCCAAGTTCAGTAAATAGACCACCTACAATAATTTTTCCATCTGATTGAACGGCAATCGTATTTACATAATCATTGGCATCTGCATTGAAACCATCAACTACAGAAGAGGCATGAACGATACTTGGAGGAAACATGCTCCAAACAAAAATCATATTCAATATAAAGATCAAAATTTGTGTTTCTATATTCTTCTTCATTTAATTTCTCCCTTAATGCTTGATTAATTTACTATTCTATTTGGGTATTGAGATTGTTTTTATTCAGAGTTTGTATTTCACGTATAAAAGAAAACATCTCATCCATCGTTTTAAAATAAAGGATCTCGCGGCTTTTAGGATCTTCCAGGGAAGCATGCCACTCATCACTAAGCTCGTTTTCTGGTTGCCAGATCCTGAGTAAATAGGAAAAATAACGAGTAGTTTTAATCATAAATGTAGCCACCAAATTTAAAAATCAGGTTGGGTTATTACCTTCCAAAAAAAAATTGTATATATAATTTACATAATAGACGTCATAGAAACGTCACAAAATTAGGGACAAAGCAAGACACTAAAGTTTCTACACTCATGCAACAATTGAAAATACATTGTTTCGGCTATCTGAAAATTGAAAAGGATGGACAGGAAATCACGCAATTTGACACCGACAAAGCGCGTGCATTGCTGGTTTATTTAGCGATCGAGGGTTACAGACCACTGCCACGCTCCTACCTGGCTGGTTTGTTCTGGTCTGATCTCTCTGAAAAACGGGCTTTACAGAGTCTACGACAAACGCTCTCCATTTTGCGAAAAGTGCTAGGCGATAATAGCTCTGAAAAGCCAATTATTCAGAGTGAGCGAGATGCTTTGCGATTGAATCCAACTATATCAGTTTGGGTTGATATCCTGGAATTCAAGAAATTACTGAACCAAGCCTATCGTCACTTTCAACGTCAGGAGAAATTTCATCAAATTAATTTTCGATACCTGAAAAAAAGTCTGCAACTAAGAACCGGAGAATTTTTAGAAAAGTTCTCAGTCTCTGCTGCTCCAATTTTTGATGAATGGGTAAGCTTAATCCGGGAAGAATTGGATCACCTGGCAGCAGATGGGCTTGTCATGCTTACTCAGTATTACCAGAATCGGAATGATTACAGTCTTGCGAGGCAAACTGTTCAGAATATCCTGCAGATTTCTCCCTGGAACGAATTTGCACATTTGATGATGATGCGACTATTAGCAATGGATGGTCAATGGAGTGCTTTTGAAAATCAATACTATTCATTGCGGAAATTTCTCAAGGAACATATAGGTGTTGAACCAACGGAAGATACTATTCTCTTTTATGAAGAAGTGCGTAAACGACGTTCCAAGAGTACGCTGTTTTCACAGGCATCAACATATCTATCCAATATGTCAGGTACAGAAACCATTTTTGTTGGAAGAGAGAGGGAGCTGGATGAAATAGCCAATTTACTGGTCGATCCTTCCTGCCGTTTAGTAACCCTGCATGGCCCTGGTGGGATTGGCAAAACCAGTCTGGCGATGGAAATCGCACGTCAACAGATTGGCATTTACGAGGATGGTGTGTTTTTTATTTCTATGTCAAGTTTCCACACCATGGAAGAGTTTATAGTCGGGTTGATTGATACGATCGCCATTCCACTGATGGACTCTGGTAATCTCCTATCAAGACTTAAGGATTTTTTACGCAATAAATGTTTGTTATTGGTATTGGATAATTTTGAGCAGCTGTTGATTGACACAAAAAATATTCAGGCATTGAGCGACATCATTCAATCTGCCAGCAATGTTAGAATGCTGGTAACTTCTAGAGAACGATTAAATCTCAAGGATGAAAGGGTTTACCCGCTTAAAGGGTTGTCTTATCCGGATTTCAATAACCATTTTGATCCAGGATCCATTGAAAAATTTGAAGCATTGATACTTTTTCAGCAACGTGCCAGGCAGGTAAAACCGGATTTTCAGTGGGATGAAGCTTCCATTGCTGCGGTAGTCCAGATTTGCCAGTTGTTTGAAGGTTTGCCTTTAGGAATAGAACTTGCTGCAGCTGATGTATGGAGTCAGTCCTGTCAGATGATTGCCAATAAGATCAACACTCATTGGAATTCGCTGATTACGATGGCCAGTGATGTTTCACCTCGTTATCGTAGCTTATGGGCGAATCTGGAAGTCTCCTGGGCATTGTTGGATGATATTTTGCAAAGGATCTTCTTGAGACTCGGGATTTTTGAGGAAAGTTTTTCCTATCAAGCAGCAGAAACTATTAGCCAGGCAACAATGCACGATCTAACCAGGCTGGTTAATCAATCTATTTTGCAGCATGATTCACAGGGGAGATATCAGATGCACAGCGTGATCCGCCAATTCGCTAGAGAAAAATTACATAAGTCTGGTGGTTTTTCTGAGGCACAGGCTTCATTTGTGGATTACTTTGTAAACTATTTACAGGATCGTCAGTTAGATATAAAAACAAATCATCAAAAACGAGTTCTGAATGACATTCAAGTTGAGTTGATTAATTTGAAAAACGCCTGGTTCTGGATCATGGAAAACAGACAGTTAGATAAAATGGAAATATTTCTTGATCCATTGTATCAATTTTTCAATATCCGCAGTCGCTATCAGGAAGGTATCGACTTACTCCAACCAGCACTAAACTTAATCGATCAATTACTTTTTGTAGAACAATTGGATCAATACAAAATCATTAAAGGAAAATTGCAAGTCCGGATAGGTTCATTGGCTCATCGGATTCGGGAAAATGAAACAGCACGGGATTTATTAGAGAAAGCCTCACAAATTTTCGAGAAGTATGCACTTGACCAAGAGTTGGCAAACTGTCGCACAGTGTTGGCAGGGGTTCATCTGCGAGCAAATGATTACGCTAAAGCAGAAGAATATGCACAAGCAAACCTGATTTTTTACCAACAAGTCCCGGATATGGTTGGTCAGATCAACGCATTTAATACCATTGGTTTGGTTAATCTTCGCCGAGGAAATATTGAAAAAGCCAGACATTGTCTTTATCAGTCTGTAGACCTGGGACGTAAAAGTGAAAATAGCCATCAATTAATTGTTCCCCTAAATTACCTGGGTGATATTGCCTGTAATGAAGGTAATTATTCAGAGGCTGTGGCACTCTTTGAGGAAAGCCTGAAAATTGCATCTGAAATTGAGGATTTATATCAGTTGGCGATAGTGGTTAACAACCTGGCCAGTGTTTATCATGTTAAGCTGGATTACCCCAAAGCTAGTGAAATGTACTCCAAGAGCCTATCCATTTGCCGTCAGATTGGAGATTTAGAAGGAGAAGCTATCGCTCTGACCAATCTAGGTGAAGTGGCTTTGGCACTAGGAGACAATACCGGCGCTATTTCGCTATCGGAACAAGCTTTAAAAATTTCCCGTGAGGTTGGAGAAGATTGGTCAATATCTATTTGTCTTAACAATCTGGCCGATGCACTTTGTAAATATGGTCAATTCGAAAAAGCATTGGAACATATTAAAGAAGCTATTCAGATCGCCTTGAAAAATGAAGCATCTCGTTTTTTGGCACGTTTCGCGATAACCGCAGGACGATGTTATCAATTATTGGGGTCAACCAAAGTAGCGGAAGAATTATTCACAGCCGCATTGGCGCATTCTGCAACTGAATATGATATCAAAGAGAAGGCTGTAGAGTATCGGAAAGAGATGGGGGAGGAAGAATTACCCGAACCTGATGATGACAAATTGGGGGGTGTTGTCAGCCGAAATTTCCGTTTTTACAATGCGTAGGGGTGTTTCAATTTTTTTTTGTTAGGCGAGAAAAAATCATAATTAATGCCATTTACGGTTAAAATAATATTGATATCATTTCATTATTCATCATTGAAAGGACGATTATATGTCATATTTCATAGGATTGGACATTGGCACCAGCGCTGCAAAGGCATTGCTTTGTGATCAGGACGGGAAAATTGTTGTGATTGCGCAACAGGAATACCCACTCTATACGCCCCAACCTCAATGGAGCGAACAAGATCCGCAAGATTGGTGGCAGGGTTCCATCAACGCGATTCAGCAACTATTGGCAGAATCAGCGATTTCACCATCGCAGGTAGCCGGGATTGGTTTGACCGGTCAGATGCATGGGTCAGTGTTTCTGGACAAGGATAATCAGGTCATCCGCCGGGCGTTACTCTGGAATGATCAACGCACAGCAACCGAGTGCGAGCAGATCACTGCAGCGGTTGGATATGAACGCTTGATTCAAATTGCTGGTAATCCAGCGTTAACAGGTTTCCAGGCACCAAAAATTCTGTGGCTGCGTAACCATGAACCCCGGCATTATGATCGTGTTTCCAAAGTCCTGTTGCCTAAGGACTACATTCGCTTTTTGCTGACCGGAGAGTATGCCAGCGATTGTTCAGACGCGGCTGGAACCCTGCTTTTGGATCTGAAAAAGCGTGATTGGAGTGAAGAATTATTGCAAATTCTGGACTTGCCCCGTGAATGGTTTCCAACCGTGTATGAAGGCTCCCAAATTACGGGCCGATTGTTGACTACTGTAGCGAAAACACTGGGATTGCCAGCTGGTATTCCAGTGGTAGCCGGTGGTGGAGATAATGCAGCTGCAGCGGTCGGCACTGGGATTGTGCGTTCAGGTTTGGTCAGTAGCAGTATTGGAACCAGTGGAGTCGTTTTTGCTCATAGTGATGAGATTCGCCTGGATCCGAAAGGTCGCTTGCATACATTCTGTCATGCAGTGCCGGGAAAATACCATTTGATGGCGGTCACTCTTTCAGCAGGAAATTCACTGCGCTGGGTGCGGGATTTGTTCCGTACTTCTGCCAGTAATCTGGGCGGCGCTGAAGAGCTGTCGCTCAGTTATGATTCGATGACTGCCCAGGCAGCGCAAGTACCTATTGGCGCAGAAGGTTTGATCTTTTTGCCTTATCTCACTGGAGAACGGACACCGCATCTGGATCCCCTCGCCAGTGGTGCTTTTGTGGGCTTGACCACCCGTCACACGGCAGCCCACCTGGTACGGGCTGTGATGGAAGGAGTAACCTTTTCATTACGTGATGGCTTTGAAATCATGCATGATTTACAGTTACCAATCAACCAGGTGCGCGCAATTGGCGGCGGTGGAAAATCACCTTTCTGGTGCCAATTACAGGCGGATATCTTTGGTTCAGAGGTTGTCAATCTGGCGGTGGAGGAAGGACCCGCTTATGGCGCTGCCTTATTAGCCATTGCTGCCGATCAGGATGCTGCCGGTGTTACCCAGGTTTCTGAAGCCTGTGTAAAAACCACAAATAGACACCAACCCCAAACTGCGCATGTGGATCGCTATAACCAATTGTATGCTGTTTATCGCGATCTCTATCCTGTGTTGCGGGAGAATATGCATAAACTATCTCAATTTGCGATAGGTTAAAGGACAATCAAAAAAAGGAGCAACGGATCAACCTTTTAGAGGTGACCGTTGCTCTTTCTTTTAACTGTTCAAGTAATGAATAGAACTAATTTGTTAATCGTTGGCTTAGAATGTAATTTTCCAATCCTAAAATGGTGGATTGCTGTCCACTGATAACTGCCCGAACCACATCACCTATCGAAATCAAACCTACTAGCCTGCCATCATCTACTACGGGCAAGTGGCGGATATGTTCACGTGACATCAATTGCATACAATCGTTGATGGTTGTATTGGAATTGACCGCTATTACTTCTGCGGTCATCCAGGTAGAAACTGCTTCTTCCAATGGGCAAGCACTTTTTTCGGCGATCCGATATGAAAAATCACGTTCGGAAATGATCCCTTTGACCTCCCCATCTTCTACGACTAACAAAGCCCCCACGTTGTGAGAACGCATCTTCTTCAATGCTGAGATCAAAGATGATTTTGGTTCAACCGACCAGACTTGCTTGCCTTTTTCTGCCAGAATATCCTTAACTGTGTTCATACAATCTCCTTATTTTCCTGGTATCTAATGAGATATTGAAAAGAATTGATGTGAACGAGGATGTTACCGATTGTTAGATATTAATGATCAGAGTCTAAATCATTACCTGTTTTTATTATAGCGAAAAAGATTAATTGCAAGTGAAATTTAATTTTTGTGAATTCATTCACGAAGTTTTTTGAATTGAGTTGATCATCGAAGAATCCAAACAATTTCTTAATACATTCTGAATAAAATATTGACAGGTTCTGGATAAGATAGTGACATGAAACAAAATCAAAATAAAAATAAAAGGATAAAATAATGAAAAAGACAATTTTTTCTATAACAATATTAATCGCCATGCTCGGTATTTTGGGCTTTAATGCTTTGGAATCGGTGTATGCCTTCGATGAACAAACAGTGATCACACTTGAGGAACAAGAAACAACCAGTTCTGAACTCACTCAGGATGAAATTGATGCTTTGTTGTACATGCGCGAGGAAGAAAAATTAGCCCGTGATGTTTACCTGACCCTTTATGAAAAATGGGATTTGGTTCTCTTCAATAACATTGCCAGAAGCGAGCAACGACATTTGGATGCTGTCAAGACTTTGATTGATCGCTACGGTTTGGATGATCCCATGCTTGCAAATGTTGGTGAATTCACCAATCAGGATCTGCAATCCTTATATGATGACCTGGTAATCAAAGGCAGCCAATCTGTTTCTGACGCACTTTTAGTCGCTGGAGCAATCGAAGAAATAGATATCCTCGATCTTCAGGATGGTTTGAAAGAAACATCAAATCCGGATGTTACCCGTGTTTTTGAAAGTCTCTTACGAGGTTCGTCCAACCATTTGAAAGCTTTCGTCAACACTTTCAATCGTCAAACCGCTGAAACCTACCAACCACAATACATGACTCAGAATTTATTTGATGAAATAGTTTCACAGTCGAATGCCAATGGTCGTCCCCAGAGTTCATCCACAATGGGTCGACGGGGTGGTCGCAGATAATTAATAATACTTCTCCTCAATGAATCTCCAAATGAACTTCACACAAAATTTTGTGTGAAGTTCTCATTTAACACCATCAACGATATAATCCCTGCATGCATCGACGCTGGATTCACATTACATTACTTGCCATTGGGGTTCTGTGTGGTTCTACAGCTGTGATTATGATCAAAGCCAGTGACGAGAACCCTTATCTACTGGCGGCATATCGTTTGCTAATCGCTACTGTTTTCATGCTGCCACTCTTTTTAAGAGAAAAACGATATTATCTACAGCCCTATGGATTCAAACAAATTAAGTTATCTCTGTTTCCAGGTCTTTTACTCGGATTGCACTTCATCACCTGGAATATGGGGGTTGCGCTTACACCTGTTGCCAATGCCAGTTTAATTGTCAATACTACACCTGCGGTGATGCCTTTCTTTCTTTGGATTTTCTTCCAAGAAAAAGTAAATCGAGTGGAAATTTTAGGCACTTTTCTGGCTCTTGCGGGTCTGGTCATTCTTGGAATTGATCGCTTGCAGCTAAATTCACTTGATTTGCGTGGCCACATCCTTTGCTTTATTTCGATGTTATTATTGGCAGCTTACATGGCTTTAGGTCGGAAAAATAATGGGAAATTACCGATCTGGTTATATATGTGGCCTCTATATTTAACGGCAGGAATCTTTTGTTTGTTGTGCGCTTTGCCATTTGTTAATCCTGTAAAATCCTACACGCTCCAAAACACCTTGCTTTTTCTGGGATTGGCAATCATCCCAACATTTGGAGGGCATACTTTGCTGAATTACTCGATGAAGAATTTTCGAGGCCAAGTGGTCAGTGTGGCAAATCTAGGTCAAATCATTTTCTCAGCTTTTTTTGGATTTTTATTTTTTGATGAAGTGCCAACAAAAATTTTTTATTTGATCGCAATGTTAATTTTAACAGGTGTGATCATCATTCTGAATCACGGTTTTCGACATCGATAAATTTACCCATCAGTGTGCACAATTATCACGAATAATTAGGATCTTCCGCAACCATTATTTGACATTGGTTTCAATTACTCGGGTATAAATTCCACTTTCCTGAACGATAACAAAACCCAATTTTTCGTACAAATTAAGAGCGTCACGATTATTGGTGCGAACCTGCAATTGAGCGTAGTGCAATCCATTATATTGTAAGAATTCCAATGACTTCGAGATCATTGCGCTGGCTAATCCTTTGCGACGCCATTCTGGGCAAACGAAGATGTACTCTGTATAGCCAATCTTTTTGCTTAAATTACGATTCTGTTCTTCGTCCCAATAGGCGGTCAGGCAACCTGCCAATCGATCCTGATCAAAAATAGCAAAATTAGTTGCGGATGACCAGGATGGCGAACTCATGAAGTAAACCCATTCTTCCAGTGAAATCGGTGCATTTGGGAAACACAAATTGCGTGCCTGGACATAAAGTTCCCGTTCTTGTTGAGATTCCAATCGCCAGGGTTTTAATATGAAGCCCGGTGGAACCTCGATGGAGGGTAGATTATTATTGAGATTTCTCTGCATTAAATAGATACTACCTTTATAGGGAAAACCTATACTGGTAACAAAGGCGATACTTTCCACTTCATAGGGAAAGTATTGAAAATTTATTTCAATTTGAGCATCCTTCTGTCCGATGGTTAACTCACGGATCCGGTGAAGAACGTGGTCCATTAAGGTATCCCGTAAACCGATCATGCGACTCATCGCCGGCATAATTTTGACCTCGGTCCAGACAGTGTGATTTGGAAAATCAGGATTTTGTGATAACTGTGCATATACGACTGCAAACCCCAACATTTGTCCATTGGGGTGGTAAGCGCAAAATACATCTGCACCCTGATGAAATGCTGGTGAGAGGTAAATGCCACCTGGCATGACCTGTACACCCGGGTAATGACGGGCATACTCGTTTTGAACCTGCATCAAAGCTGGGATGTCGTCGGCATGGAGATTCTTAATCTGAAAATTGGACATACTTTTCCTTAAATAGTAATTCTAATTTTAGTATATCCAATTGACAAAAAATTTCTTCACACTGGGGAACAGTGTTTTCCTGGTCATTAGTGTAGAAAAAATTCAATCCAGAAAGACAGTTGAAGAATGGAAATGAAGGCAAAAAATGGTTAGTCCGTAATAAGGTTTATAGATTTTTGAAAATTATCCCTTCCATTTTTGTGGGTTTATGGTAGAATCTTTTTTACTCGGGGGCGTGGTGTAGTGGCTAACATGCGGCCCTGTCAAGGCCGAGACCGCGGGTTCGAACCCCGTCGCTCCCGCCAGAGTAAATAGACCTTCGCAAGAGGGTCTTTTTTGTTGATGAGAATGAGTTCGAACCCCGTCCTTACAGGATACTATCCCCGCTGGGGGATGCCATTCGTACTCAATTATTTATATTGTCAGGTTCATCAAGAAGAAGCATCCGTTTCAGGTTGGAACACGATCACGCGGTTGCGACCGCTTGATTTGGCTTTGTACAATGCCATATCTGCATTATGGATCAATGTGCCGAGTCCATTCACTTGCTCGTTGAATTCTGAGATACCGATCGATACTGTGATTGAAATCGGTCCGGCATCAGTCTGGAATGGGTATTCTTTTATCACTGACTGAAGCCGCTTTGCTATTAATTGCGCAACATTATTGTCACTTTCCAGTAATAGGACAATGAACTCTTCTCCACCATGACGGCTGATCACATCGACATTCCTGATTGTATTCTTGCATCGCTCAGCAATTTCAATCAATATTTGATCACCTGCGGCATGCCCGTGGGTATCATTTACTTCTTTAAAGTGGTCTATATCCAGGAATAATAAAGCCAGGGAGTGTCCAAATCTTTGCGCGCGCTCAATTTCACGGTTGGCAATATCCGCAAATCCACGCCGGTTATAAACCTGTGTCAAAGGATCTAAGACAGCCAATGACTGCACCTCTTGATAAAGGCGAGAATTTTCTAAAGTAATCGCTACCTGGCTGGAGAACAAAGAAAGCAATTCCACATCACTTTGCTCAAAGGATGGTTTTCCTGGTTCACGGGCAATTTGAATAACACCTTTTACTTCGGATTGCCAGCGCACAGGAACAGATAATAGCGGGAAATCATCAGTGACTTTGGCGAATGTGGCAGGTTTTTTCTCCCAGGTTCCATAATTGGAAATAATGAGGGGTTGATTTGTTTTTGCAACAATACCTGCTGCGCCTTGCCCCAGATGCAATTGGGTACCTACCGGGTCATACTGGTTGTTAAAACTCACCTTACACTCAAAAACATCATCATCATCTGTTCTTAAGTACAACATACCAGCAGAGGAATCTAGTAACCATACGGCTTTTTCAATAATTTGACGATGAAGAATTGATAAATTGTAGGGTTGAGTAATGGCCAGAGATGTCTCGTGCAGCATGGCTAATTCTTCCGCTCTCTTCTTTTCTATGTCTAGAAGACGTGCCTGTTCAATCCTTCCAGCAACCAGATTCGCTAAAACCTCAGCCAGGCTGATTTCTTCAGGAGACAGTTTTCGATTTTGAGTTGTTATGTCACATCCAATGGTGCCAATTACCTCTCCACCTACAATCAACGGGCTGATCAAAATGGACTGAATTTTTTGCCTGATCATTAAATGTTTGACTGCATGAAGCATCGGATCATCCTGAACATTTTCCGAATAGAACGAGCCTTTATTTTTTAAAATATAATATCATTGAAGGGTTATTTTCTAAAGGGATAAGCATGCCTAACGTGGATGTATTTCCAGGTCCCGGGTGATCAGCAACAATGGTCATACTTTTACGATCTGGATTCATCAAAGCCAGACCCACCTGATCAACCCCTAACGCTTCCATCATACTATCTACGGATAATTGTTGAATAACACCCAGTTCTGCGGATTCAGTCATTTTAAAAGCTACTTGATTGATGATTGCCAGGCGTTGAGAGCGTTTCTGGGTCTCTTCAAAGGTGCGGGAATTCTCAATTGCAATGGCTGCCTGTTCAGTAAAGAGGAGTAGTTGCTCAAACGGAAAATTTTTATAAAAATCTTTTTCTGAGCTTAAAAAATTTAAGAATCCAACCAGTTTTCCGCGAGCGATGATAGGCAATCCCATGTAAGATTGTATCCACTCCACTTCTGGAAACACTGTCCAAATTTGAGAATTAGAAGTATCCTCGATAATCAAAGGAGCTTTATTTGCAACCATCCATTTGCTTGTGGACATTTCATCCAGGCGAATGTTGAAATTTTTTGCAAATTCATCTAAATTAAATTTAGAATAACCAATATACCTTGCCATCTTGAGACGATCATCGTGAATGAGCGTGATATCAGCAGCATCAAATGACACAAATTTACTTAAATTCTCTAGGATAACATCTAGTACCTCGTCCAATTTCATTGTTTCATTCAAGGCATAAGTGATTTTCCCCATGGTGTCAACAAACTCGCGTTGTTTATTTTCCGCCTTTATTGCTTTTTCCTGTTCGGTAATGTCATTGAAAATTACTGCTAATTGGTTTTCCCCTAAAGCGAAAGCGGATAGGATGATGTTTCGATTCATTAATTGATAATGGCGTTGTTTGCTTATTGGCGCTCCAGTTTTTAAAACATGATCATAATCATTTAAAATTGGTTCAATATCCGCATAAGAACCATAAATTTCTGTTGCTCGTTTCCCAATCACGTCATCACGTGATAAATTCATAATATTCTCGTATGCGGGATTTACATCTGTTATGACCCAATCTACCGGTTTTTCATCTGCATACAGAATTTCATCTATCGCCATGCCATCGAACATGTTTTCAAATTGAGATCGAAAGCGATGATTACTTTTTTGTAGTGCAATTTCATATTCTTTGTGTCCAGGAAGGTCATTTTTATTTTTTTGATTAACCCGATGTATAAATCCAGCCCCAATTCCAGCAAAAATGACCGATAAATAACCTGGTATACCAGCCTTCATAATGACATCATCTACTGGCATACCGCTAATAAAAAACATTAGATGAAAATTTAAAACCCATACCAAGATACTTGCAAAGATTCCCCATTTTAAACCATAATATAAGCCGACCACCGCCACTGGGAATATAGAGAGCGCAGAGATCCCACTTCCAAAGGTTGAGTGGAAGAGTAAAAAAATCACCGCATAAATGAATAATGTCGCAAAAAAGAAAATATATTTAGGAATTCGGTCTTTTTGTTTGTTTTTCAAATAGTACTCAGTAATTTTTGACTACAACCTTCAGCAATTCATTTTATTTAACACAATTATTTTCCAAAGAGTTAATGAAGAATTATTAACATTTTAGCATAACTAACTAACAAAAAACCAATGCCTAACAAAAAGCAAACAAAATAGTAACAAAAAATAAATGTAAAACAAATCTATTTTAAACAAAAGGTATTAGTTAAGGATAAAAGAGTTATTATTGTGAATATGATAAACTTTTCATCTGGCATTTTATTTCACAACTCTGAAAGGAGCATCTAAATTATGACAATCAACAAACCTCCGGCTGGTTTCCGCGATATTGAAGTGCGTGCGGAAGCTTCATCGATTGAAAAGTGGCGTAAACAGGTTTTGACTGGTCAACCCGAAACCGGCCGTATGTATGCCTTTGATCAGCGATGAAGGTTCCTATATGCCTGGCGGAGAAGGCACAGCACCCACTCCACTCTCCTATTTCGTTGCTGGAATGGCACTTTGACTAATCTCGCATGTGTCGCAGGTCGCGACCAAACGAAAAATTTCCATCCGCAATGAACGCGTCAATGTCACAGCTCACTTCCATGAACAGGGTTCGGTACTTAGAGGAGATGCTGAGGGTTTCTGCGATGGCTTTGAAATTGAAATTCTGATCGATTCGGATGAAGATCCGCAGAAGATCGCTGATTTAGTGCGAATTTCACGGGAAATGTGTTTTACAGAAAAAGCACTGATGGGATCTGTTCCTGTCAAAGTAAATCAGCAGCTTAACCAACAGCTGTTGGAGATGTAGCTATTTTTGTGTTGTTTCAATAACGAGAGGTCATAAAGTTTTTGGAGTGAACACACACCAAAAACTCCTGCTTATTCCGAACAGTTGGGGTATTTCCCGTTTTTACTTAAATCAATGAATGCAATCGGCTGGTTGTGTGATCAACCAGGCTTTTCGATTTACTGGAAGTGTTCTTTCTCCTGAATAGCAAGCACTGTGGTGAAAATACCGGTCAGCATTAGTAACACGGCACAGCCTAAAAAGAGGGTATGCAAGCTGATAATCCCCACCAGGCTGAGCGCGATCGGGGGTCCAATGGCAGAAGCCAAATCACCAAATGAGAAGATGGTGCCCAGCGAACGGCTATGCTGGCTGTGCGGCACCTGATCACCGATGATAGCTGGAATCAATGCTGGAATGCTACCACCCGCAATGGCAGCCAGAATAACTCCAAGAATGGAGACCCAGATGTTCGGTGCAGCCAGCAGTACCAATCCACCCGCTCCGAAGATGAGAAACACGATTGCCAATACCAACCAGCGCCGGTTGATTCGATCGGATAATATCCCAACCTGAGGAACACTGATAATACTGACCAGGATGCGTAGCGCAATGAAAGTGCCACTCATGGTTGCCAACGGAATGGCGATGTGATTGAATGTCAGTCTACCGTTTTCAACGAATTGTGATAGCCACAGGATGGTGGTGGATCCCAAAACACCGGTAAAGATGAAACGATTAATAAAGAAAGGCAGGCTGCAGGACAATGTCAATTTCCAGGGAAAACCAGCTGTGGTTGTATTATCTTCCTTTAATATAGGGATATTTTTATGCTTTCCTGGACGTGTTTCGGGTAAAAATCGCAACCATATCAACAAACCAATACCGGACAAAAATGTACTGACCCATAATCCTCCGCGATACGTAAATAAATCGGTGAAAACCCCTCCACACAAGGAGGAAACAGCCACACCAATGAAAAACCACATTTGTAGACGACCGTTGACGTGACCGCGGTTCAGATCATTGGAAATATCCAGTGTCATGCTGTTCGCGCCAATCCAAATCCCCGACCATGCTAATCCCCAGAGCACTCTTCCTGTTGTTAGGATGAATGGTCCCGATCCAAACGCATAGACAGCAGTTGATAAAGTGCCGATTCCCAATGAGATAAGCATTAAGGGACGACGAGGTAGTCGGTCATAAATCCAACCCGCCATGCCGTTAAAAAGTAAACGTACCAGGCGGTTGATTCCCAAGAGGAACCCTACCATGGCCAGAGTCAAGCCAGCTTGTTTGGCTATTTCTGGTGAAGGCAGCACGGCATACAGGGTGGCATCCCCAAGTAGAGAAAGTGCCAATCCGATGCCGAGAGGTGTGAGAACCGTGTTTGGCTTATGGTTTTGCATTAAGTAAATTAATGAGTAATTATCGAGTAAAGTGAAAAGGTTAGATCTATTGTATCATTCAGTAAATTAATCATTTGGAAAAATTGTATGACCTCAATAAATTGGGGCGAGCGGGTGTTTTTGGCGTGTGGCTGCACGCCAAAAACACCCTAGCCACTAATTATTGAAAAGATAGGTAAAATTGTTATGAAAAGAACTTCAAAGCAAAATGGACTGGACTACTTTAAAACGCTCATCTATAATTATTTAATTCTAATTATCATTCACGGGAGGGTGACATGCCTAAGATGGATCAGGTTTTATCAGTGATTTTAGGGGGTGGTCGAGGTACTCGATTACAGCCGTTAACCACCATGCGTTCCAAGCCTGCTGTCCCCATCGCAGGAAAATATCGCTTGATTGATATTCCGATCAGTAATTGCATTAATTCTGGCATTTACAAAATGGCTGTGCTGACCCAATTTAACTCTGTCTCACTGCATCGCCATATCACCCGCACCTATCAATTTGATACCTTTCACACGGGTTGGGTTCAGATCTGGGCAGCCGAGCAAACCGTCAACACAGCTGATTGGTATCAGGGAACGGCGGATGCCGTTCGCAAGCAATTATTTGAAATCAAATCTGCGCGAACACCGTATGTCTTGATCCTTGCTGGTGACCACCTTTACCGCATGGACTATCAGGCGATGGCACAGTTTCATTGGGACAACAATGCCGATATCACCATCGCGGTGCAGCCTATTCGAAAAAATGAAGCCGATCGCTTTGGCATATTGAAACGGGGACCGGATAATGAAATCACCCGCTTTGCCGAAAAACCAACGGATCTGGATGTACTGGCGGATATGGTCAGTCGAGATGATGAGCAAAGACCTTACTTAGGATCGATGGGTATTTATTTATTCAATACAGATGTGCTCTTTGAAATGCTTGAACATACCACCATGCAAGATTTTGGAAAGCATGTGGTTCCACACGCAATTGATCGAAAGAAAGTGGTTGGTTACGATTTTGAAGGATATTGGGAAGATATTGGAACAATTCGTTCTTTTTATGACACCAATTTATTATTAACAGGTCCGGATTTACCTTTTAATTTCTTCGATCAACGTAGCCCCATCTATTCGCATGGGCGTTACTTACCCGGTTCAACCATTGAAAACAGCATGCTGGAACGGGTTTTACTGACCGATGGCTGCTGCATCAACCATGCAGAAATTCGCCATTCCATCGTAGGTTTACGATCTCAGATTCGTTCTGGTGTACGCATTATCGATACGATTATGATGGGTTCGGATTATTACGATCGCGTATCAGCCTGCAACCAGGAAAATTATCCAATCGGTGTTAATGAACATGAAATTCCGCTGGGGGTTGGGAATGGATCTTATATTGAAGGAGCGATTCTGGATAAAAATGTTCGCATCGGACGTGGGGTTGTGATTCGACCTTTCCCAATGGGCACTGAAATGGATGAGGATTTGTTCTCTGTACGGGATGGGATTGTGGTTATTCCAAAGAACACGATTATCCCGAACGGTACTTACATTGGCCCAATTCCAGGCGAAAGTTTGTAGTAAAATTCTAGGGCAGGTTTTTTCCTGCCCTTTTTTATATCTAAAAATTATCCATTATCTATCCAATTAAAGGAGAATACATGGCAGAAAAGATTGTTGACGGAAATTCTAAAACTTTAAATGATGTAATGATTTCCTGGCATACTCTCAGTAGTGATGAGACCCTTCAAAAATTGGATACAAAGTTGGAAGAAGGTCTTACCAACCAAGAAGCTGAGAAACGTTTGCAAGCGTATGGCCCTAATCAATTGGAGGAAGGAAAACGTACAACTTTTCTCCAGATGGTTTTCCGCCAACTGAATAATTTTGTTGTCATTTTATTAATTGTAGCTTCTATCATTTCAGCTTTCTTAGGGGAATGGGTGGACGCGAGTGCCATTATTGCCATCGTGATTTTAAATACGATCATGGGGGTGGTGCAGGAGAACCGGGCTGAGCAAGCTCTGGCAACACTCAAAAAGCTGGCGGCTCCCGATGCGCAGGTGCTGCGGGATGGTCGTCGGGTGACAATCCCTTCTCATCAACTGGTGCCAGGAGATATTGTTTTTCTCGAAGCCGGGTATTTTATCCCAGCCGATGTGCGTCTATTGGAAGCGATTAATTTACGGGTAGAAGAGGCAGCATTAACCGGGGAATCTGTGCCGGTGCAAAAAAATGCTTCGCTGGTGCTGGATAGAACGGCATCGCTGGGGGATCGAAAAAACACCGCATTCATGGGAACAACAGTCTCTTATGGTCGTGGACGTGGGGTTGTGGTCGATACCGGTATGGACACCCAACTGGGAATGATTGCGACCATGTTGAAATCGGTGGAGGATGAACAGACACCCTTGCAGCGACGTTTAGACCAATTGGGCAAGACACTTGGTTGGGCTGCCCTGATCGTGTGTGCTCTGGTACTGGGGATTGGTGTGCTACGGGGTGGTGATCTATTGGAAATGTTCATGGTGGCTGTCAGCCTGGCGATTGCTGCAGTCCCGGAAGGATTACCCGCCATTGTAACCATCAGTTTGGCGTTGGGTATGCGCGAGATGATTAACCGGCATGCACTGATTCGGCGCTTATCATCGGTAGAAACACTCGGTTCAGCCACAATTATCTGTTCTGATAAAACAGGGACTCTGACTCAGAATGAAATGACTGTTACCCGGATCTGGTCGGATAATCAATTTGTAGATGTGACTGGACGTGGATATCGTCCTGAAGGCGAATTTCTAGTTGACGGAAAACCGGTTGATATTTACAAATATCAGGGTATTATGTCCACACTCTGGGTGGGTGCGATGAACAATGACTCCTATCTGGAGGAGATGGATGTGGAGGGGCAGCAGAAAGCCTACCGCATTATTGGTGATCCAACGGAAGGTGCGCTGATTGTTGCCGCAGCGAAAGCTGGGGAAGCGCAGAAACAACTTAATCAAAAATATCCACGTACACAGGAAATACCATTTGATTCGGTCCGGAAACGGATGTTAACCATCCACGAGATTGATGAACCTGGCCCGGATGATATTTCTCCTTTCGATGATGATTCTGAGCGCAAACACTATGCTATTGCCATTAAGGGAGCGCCGGATATTGTCCTGACGCTGTGTAATTCATATCAGACCATGGATGATAAACCAGTACCTTTGACTGAGGAGATGAAAGCCAGAATCATGGCAGCCAATGATGAAATGACCCAGGATGCCCTGCGGGTGTTGGGTGTGGCTTATCGGGTTGTCAGCGTTTTACCCGAGGAAATCGATAGTGATGAACTTGAGAAGGACATGGTTTTTGTGGGGTTGATTGGTATGATCGATCCCGCACGCAAGGAAGTGCAGCCGGCTCTTGAACTGGCACGCGGCGCAGGCATTCGTACCATTATGATCACCGGAGATTATCCAAACACCGCTCGTGCGATTGCCAGAGATATTAATTTACTGCAGGGCGGACATGAGGTGCTTACCGGCTATGAACTGGACGACATGAGTAATGAAGAGTTACGGGAAAAAGTAAAAATTACCGATGTGTTTGCGCGGGTCTCTCCGGAACATAAAATGCGGATTGTGGAAGCCCTGCGTTTCAATGGCGAAGTGGTAGCCATGACCGGTGATGGGGTTAACGATGCACCGGCCATCAAGTTAGCGGATATTGGTGTTGCCATGGGCATTACTGGCACGGATGTCGCCAAAGACACAGCCGACATGGTGCTGACGGATGACAATTATGCCAGTATTGTAGCAGCCGTCGAGCAGGGACGCATCATTTATTCCAATATTCGAAAATTTGTTTACTATCTGATCTCCTGTAACCTGGCAGAAATCATGATCATCTTCCTGGCGACAGCTTTTGGGCGTTATCTGTATCCATTTGCAGCCGGAGACGTTCTCTCACCACTAGCGCCGATCCAGTTATTGTTGCTCAATCTGGTAACAGATGGAGCGCCAGCCCTGGCATTAGGAACTGAAAAAGGTGACCCGGATATCATGCAACAGAAACCACGCCCACCGAAGGAACCTATTATTAACCGATTTATGATGAATGGGGTCTTAATTCAGACCGTGGCGATCACCTTTATCACCTTGTTTGCCTTTGGTGTGGGATTGAGACACGATCGCTTAATGGCTGAGACAATGGCGTTCATCACACTGGCTAGCTCTGAGTTGGTTCGTGCTTATACTGCCCGTTCCGAACGTTATCCAATCTTAAAGATCGGTGTATTCAACAATAAGTGGATGAATATCGCAGTAGTATCCTCTCTAGCGCTCTTATTACTTGTTCTTTATATACCTTTCTTTAACACGATTTTCGATACTGTACCATTGGGTTGGACAGAGTGGCGTTTGATCTTACCTTTGTTGCTGATACCATCCATCGCTGCGGAATTGGCTAAGATGTTTGTTAGCAGGAAAAAAGTGGTTAGCTGACGGCTGAAAAAAGTCGGAACTGGGATTTACAGGATTTTTTTGAGTCAGATTTGCTGGGTAATTTTTCTTGTGAGGATTGTTGATATTTAGGGCATGATGTCAGGATTTACAGGATGAAGGACTGTATGCTGATTTCAGAGAAAAGTTGGAATTTAAAATTACAGACTTACTGTTCTCGTAGTGGTCTAAAGCTCATGCGATGGATGGCGCAAGGACCGTTTTCAGCTAATGCTTGCTGATGAAAGCGGGTGCCATAGCCTTTGTGACGGCTAAATCCGTACACAGGGTAGTAATTGTCTTCCTGGCGCATCAGAACATCCCGGGTCGTTTTTGCGATTATTGACGCAGCAGCGATGCTCAGGCTGCGTTGATCACCTTTAATTATGGCTGTTTGCTGTGTATTCAGATTTGGTAATAATAGGGCATCAATGAGCAGGTGATCCGGAGTATGCGATAATTGTTCCAGTGCTCGCTGCATGGCCAGGCGGGTTGATGGTAAAATGCCCAGCTGATCAATTTCAGAATGCTCTGCAGATCCCACACCCCAGGCATGTGCATTATCTCGAATAATGACACTCCAATATTCGCGTTGATCGCTATTCATTTGTTTTGAATCTCGTACCCCCCATAAAATCTTCTCAAGGTTGGTGATCTGAGGAAAGATAACGACTGCAGCCACAACAGGCCCAGCCCAGGCACCTCGACCAGCTTCATCTACCCCGGCAATGAATTTTTTATTTTCTCCCCATAATGCTCGTTCAAAGGTCAGATCGGGTGATGGTGGAATTTCAAGAACTGGTTTGGGCTTTCTGGTCATAGACCCCTCGATTGGCATTACGCCGGATGGTAAATAGATCGGAAGCCATTTTGATCGAATCTTTGAGGATATTTAAACGGGTGCCCGGTTTGTAATACCAGATAATTGGAACTTCTTTAATGTGATATCCCAATCGCTGGGCGATAAAAAGCAGTTCTGCATCGAATGACCATCCGGTCAGGGTTTGCATGCGGAAAAGGTATTCAGCAACCTCGCCACGGAAGGCTTTGAACCCGCATTGCGTATCCTGTAACCCGGGTAATAATGCATAACGTACTAAACTATTGAAAACGCGACCAATTAGATGTCGAAATTCAGGTTCATCCACCCGTTCAGATGTGGGTAATTCTCGTGATCCAATGGCTATATCGTAGGACTGATCATCTTCTGGAATAAATTTGCTGATTTCACTGACTGGCATGGAAAAATCTGCATCACAGAAAATGCGATACTTCCCTTGCGCAGCCAGCATGCCAGTACGAACTGCTAACCCTTTGCCTTTTTGGGTTTCCTGGATAATTTTGAGGTATGGCATTTTTTCCAAAAACGCCTGAGCTACTTCCAGGGTGTGATCGTGACTGCCATTTTCAACGACAATTACCTCTATTGAATAGGGTTGTTGGTAAACAAACTCATCCAACAAGGCCAGGGAAGGAGGTAGGCGCTCTTCTTCGTTGTGCGCAGGAATGATGATCGATAGGAAAACGTCGGACATTAGAATCGGGGAACTGATTGAAGATGATCCTTTTCTGCTTCCCCACTTCCAACAGCCAGAACTTCTTTCCCTTTTGAGGATACAACCCGCACATCATCACCTGTATCAAATGATGAACCCATTTTGTACTGGCGTTTTCCAGTCAGGAATTTTTGACCGCCATTGATTCGCTTAATCAAATCATCACGACCTATCAGAAAATGGTCGGAAAAAATTACTCCGTGACGTTCGAAAATGCGTGCCAGTTGTACCTGACCGTCCTCGTCTAATCGAACTGCTTCCAATATTGCATCAAATTTCTTTTTCGCCATGATATCCCATCTACCTTATCTATAAAGATACACGTTCCAATAAAAATTTTATCACGGAAAGATGATCTTACCAGTAGAATCTATAAGATTAAAAAAACAGTCGCAAGACTGTTTTTTGTGTCGGGGTGGGCGGACTCGAACCGCCGACCCCCGCGTCCCAAACGCGGTACGCTAACCAACTGCGCTACACCCCGAGCAAACAGAGTATAATCGCATTCAGATGAAATCGTCAAGGAAGTATTGGAAATTTCTACTGATTTTTGTCCTCTTTGCAGGCGTTGGAATGCTACTGGATGCCTGCCAGGCGATCCCTGTTTTTTCGACCGAAGCGGTGCTTCCTACCAGCTCCGGTACACCATTCTCGCCACCCACACAAGTGGTTCTTCCGACTCTAATACATACAGCAACCATCACACCTACTTCGACCGAAATCCCCCCAACTTACACGCCAACTGAGATTCCCTGTTTGGAGACAACAGGCAATATAATCGAAGTCGTCTTCTATTCTGAAATCTTGGAGGAGGATATCAAGACGAACGTCTACTTACCACCCTGTTATGATCCAGAACGAAAAGAAGGATATCCTTTGCTGGTGATGTTGCATGGTCAGAATGGGGTTCAGGATCAGTGGATTGATCTGGGAATGACATCCCTGGCGGATGAATGGATAACATCCAAAAAGATTTCACCTTTGGTGATCGTAATGCCATTTGAACGTCTTTATCTTCAGAATTCGTATGTGTCAAAATTTGACTTAGCATTAGTAGATGATCTATTACCCCAATTGATGGATCAATACAATCTACGACAGGAATTTGAATATCGCGCGATTGGTGGACTATCTCGAGGTGGAAATTGGGCTGTTCGTATCGGATTTCTAAATCCAGATGCCTTCGGTAAAGTGGGGGCGCATAGCTTCACGACTTTTGCTGGTGATATGGGTAGGGCGCAGGATTGGTTGCAATCTGTTTCAGCTTACAGGCCAGCGCTCTGGTTTGATATTGGCGAGACAGACCATTATCGCCGATATAGTGAGCCATTTGTTTTGTATTTACAACAGAATCAAGTTACGCTGGAATACACCGTAAATCCAGGTGGGCATACCTTTGATTATTGGAAGGAGCATGTAGATGAATACCTTACCTGGTATACCAGGGATTGGTAACCTGCAATCTGATATTCAAAGATTAAATAAAAAAAGGGCTGAAAAGATAAGCCCTTTTAGCTGGTTCATTATTTAACGGTTAGCGTAATTTCCGTTTCACAGAAATACAGGTTATTGGTCGTACGCAATGCCCACTTGGCTGAATAGGTTCCGGGTTGGCGTGGAGCCAGCATATCCACTATTAAATTGACATCATTACCTGGATTAATGTATTGAGGTAAATCGATTGAATCGGCACTGACCTGGAAACGGTCACCACCGACAAAGACCCAATCAAACTCATTACTCCACTGTTCCTTTCCCGTGTTGCGCAATGTCCACTTGCCATCAAAGTCGCCACCAGGGGGGAAGGAAGCTCCATTGGGGAAATAAAATAAAACCTGGCATTGATAAAGCTCACTGGTGGGTGATGCTTCGGGCGTTTCGGTTGGGGTGCGTGTTGGTGTTAAGGTGATGGTGGAAGTTGGCAAAACAAAGGAGGTAAATGTAGGTAATGGTGTAGAAGATGGCCGCAAGTCAACTGCCTGAGTACTGGTAACCATCACATCAACCGTTGGCAATTCCACCGTTGGTAGTTGTCGCAGTGTGGCAGTAGCAGTTGGCAGGACCAATACTTCTGGCAGTTCCTGAGGAGGTAACGGATTAATGGATGATTTCGGGTTGATAAAAATGATGGCAAAAACAAAACAAAATACCATTGTTATGATGATTGCCAGAATTGTGAGCACATTCAGGGCTGTATTTTTCATAAATCACTCCTTGTAGCCAGATAACCTGGTAGCTCTGCCAGTATAGTTTCTATTATTGATTAAAGTATATATGAAAAATCAATTTTGGTAATAGGCGATTACTCAAAGCTGATTTACAGTTTTGTAATGGCAAAAAAACAAATCAATCCTTTCAAATTTCTATTTAACGACGATTTGAATGACAGCTGAGCAAAAAACGATGTCATCTTTCTTTAATCCCCAGGTAGCAGAATAAGTACCTGCTGATTTGGGGGCCAGCATATCAACAATAAACTCGATTGAATCACCTTTATTGACACTGGTAGACAGATCCAACTTATCTACATTTTCCTGAAATTTTGTTCCACTGATGAATAGAAAGTCAACTTTATCTTTGTCCCAAACTTCAGAACCGGTATTCTTGAAAGTCCAGCGTCCATCAAAATCACCACCTGGTGGATATATCTGGTTTAGAGCAGGAGAACTGGAAACCAACTGGCAATTGAAATCTGATCGGGTAGGTGTTACGGTTGGCGTTGTCGTTGCAGTTGGTGGAAGTGGGGTCTCTGTTGGCGGGATATCCGTGAAGGTGGGCGATGGTGTAATCGGAGTAGTACTTGGAATTGGGGTATTTGATGGCGGTAAGGAAGTAAATGTGTTGGTCGCACTGGGGTTCAGGAGTGCCTGTTGGGTAATTTCGCTAATGGCAGTTTTCATCGCATCAATTACCATGATTTCATATGTGGCTGTCAATTCAGCTGGTCCAGGGCCAGGCTGACTGAATGAACTTAATGAACAGCCACTGAAAAATAATAAGCAAATCGTAAAAAAAACAGCTATGAGAAATTTTTGCTTCATAATCACCTTCTTGAAATAGCGTTCATTGTATTATCTCTATAAACCGGGGGCAAACGGAGGTTTTTGGCGTGAAGCCGCACACCAAAAACCCCCTAGACACTAATTATTTAAAAGATACCGTTCATTTCTATTGTAATGATATTTTAAAAAAAAGTAACCATCACTTATCCACTAATCTTAGTTGTTTTTCCTGGTCAAAAGCATAGGAAATATTCCCTTCGGTTGGACTGTGTTTGACTGGTATCCGTATGGGGGGAGTATTCGGTGAATTAATGTATCCTTTACATTGAAAGACGATTAAAAGGTTATACCATGAACTTAAATTTCAACTTTGGAGACAACTCATTTTCTCAACACGAGCGTGAATGGAATGAACCTTCCCGTTCGATCGCGATTCGCAAACAATCTTATGCACTATTTAATCGGGTAATGGTCAAAGGCTGTGTAAGGCGCTTTTTTGCTAATCTGTTTCGAAAATCATCCGATCTGTTTTCGTTGTCAAACATAATAAAAAATGGAGACTCTCTCAACGCCATGGAAGTCGGATTACGAACTGTACCACTTCAACGGGTGGTAGGTTCCGAAAATCGCTGCAATGATTTCGACAATCAATTTACCCCAATGTCTGAACGTAATCACCAACGTTGGTTGAGAATTTCTGACATGTTTATCAAAGGAGAGACGATCCCCGCAGTGGACCTGATCCAGATCGGTCAATTCTATTTTGTTCGGGATGGTCATCATCGCATCTCTGTAGCAAGAGCAATGGGAAAACAATTCATTGATGCAAAAGTGACAGTTTTCCAACTTTCAGAAAGATCTTTACAACCCAACAATTCATTCACACATCAGTTGCAATTGCAGACTGTTGAATTTTGATACCAATTTCTAGAAACTATTCTCCGTAAGCTAAAAGGTGGTCAAGATGAAGAACATTCAGAAATGGTTTGGTAAGTGGATACTGCTATCATTACTCTGGTTTGTACTGAATTCAATAGATTTTTCTCAATTGCAATTAAATGACATGCAACATTCAGCACTGTTGGGGCGTGCTTTGATGTCCATACTGGATAGTCTGATTCTATGTTGGGTACTGGCAAAATCAGGCAAACATGGCCTTCGGTTAGCAGTTGTAATTTTCCTGGCTGTATTTGGTATGAAAATCTTGTTAACAGTTATTGAAGCTGCCTATTTACCCGACTTACAACCGCTTGTTCTGCCATTGTTGATTAATGGGGCAATAGCGAGCTTGCTTTGGTCATTGACAGCCGTTGCATTAACGGTTGGATTTACTGAAAATCCCATTTCTTTAGATGAACAAGAAAAACCAGAATGGCATCAGAAATGGTATCAGTGGATACTGAAACCTATGCTTCTGGCAATTATTTGGATGGTTTTATTTGTATTTTTTGGTGGCGTCGTTTTTATGAATATTGCTAAATTAATTGATCCGCAGGCGTTGGTCAGCTATACAAATCTGTCAATGCCAGATTGGGTTCTACCGTTCCAGGGATTGCGAGCAATATTATGGTTGGTTCTGGCCTTGCCTTTATTGATGCAATTATATGGAAAATATAACCATGTGGTATTCCTTTCCGGATCTGTTTTTGCTGTCTGGATGGGAAGTAATTTGTTGATGGCGCTGGATCTGCCTGCTGGATTAAGGTATGCGCATCTGGCGGAAGTCATGACTGAATGTTTTGTGTTTGGCGTTCTGGTATTTCTGGTCTTTGCTCGTAAGTGCCAACGTGCTAAAATCTACTCTGATTAGGATTGGAAAAAAGTTGGATTGATTGGCTTAATATGAAAACTCGTAGCAGCTTGCGTACCAAGATTATTACCTGGTCATTTGTGCCAACAGTGATTATTCTCACCACAGTTGCATTGGTCACATTCTATTCCTATCAGCAGGTAACCCGGGATCTGGTATTGAGTCAAAGTGCCGAGGTTGCGCGCTATAAACGCAATCAGGTACAGAATGTGTTGTCAGAGATCATTAATCCGTTGATGTATGACTATATATTTTTCCTGGATGCTGGCAAAAATTTGAATATATTTGATCGTGCCAAAACGCTGCACCAATCGGGAATGCAGGATGACATTTTCAGTGGCAACATCATATTTCTGGATAGCGACGGCAAGGTAATATTTTCCGAGGCGCATCCTGAGTGGGTGGGAGTCTCCTGGGCTCATCGTGATTTCTTCAGAGATGCAAAACAGAATGATGGATTGAACGTGATCATTGGACAATTAATGGAAGACCGTAGAAGCGGTGATTTTCTGCTGCCATTTGCAATTAATTTACGAAGTATTGAAGGTGAATTTGCCGGCGTTGCTGTGCTGTATCTCAATCTAAGTACTGATCAATCTTCTCAATTTTTTGTAGCTTTAAATTCATTATTTTCCGATCAGAATGTGATCATTCTGGATAGAACACAGCGAATCGTATTCCATCCCGACTTAAGTCTCGTTGGGCAAAAGCTAGCCGATCAGGAAAAATTAACACCCTTATTTGACACTCCTATCAATGAAATTAATGATCAGGTTAAGTCTTATCGCACAACGAATGGACAGGTTGTGATCAGTGCCGCGTATTTGAAAACGTCAGCGTTAAATGGTTGGTGGATTATTCAGGAGCAATCCTGGAATGAATTAATGGAGCCCAGTCTGGCATACCGCCAATTGTTAATTATTTTACTGGCTGCGGGAATAATCGTTCCGGTATTGGTTGTAACCTATGGTTCACGACACATTACCAAACCGATTGAAGAGATGATTCGAGCAGCTAAAGAAGTGGCTGGGGGAAATTTTGAAAGAAAAGTAGAAGCAAATAGTAATGATGAGCTGGAAGATCTTGCGACTCAATTCAATATTATGTCCTCTGAGTTGGCGCATTCTTATGCAACCCTGGAAAAACGCGTTTCTGACAGAACGCATGAGCTGGAGACCATCAATGCCATATCGGATGTTGTCAACCGGTCGCTGGATTTGGAGATGATTTTATCCAGTGCGTTGGCAAAAACTTTGGAGGTAACCAATATGGATGCCGGGGTTGCTTATCGTTTGAATGAAGGGTCTCAAATGTTTGAAATGCTGGCATACCAGGGTTTTTCTGAAAAATATATGCAGAATCATCGCTTTTTGCCAGTCAGTATGACCGGATTTAATCTAAAGGATAGTAATCAGGATATTATCGTTGCCTATATCGAGGATTATCCCATTCCTACCATGAAGGAAGATTTGGAAAAAGAAGGAATTAAAGTGGCTGTGCGATTGCCATTAATGTCAAAGGGTAAGATGCTGGGATATCTGGGGTTATCCAGACACAGTGAAGAGTTTGTCACTCAGGATGAAATGAAAATCTTCACTGCCATTGGGCAACAGATCAGTATTGCCATGGAAAATGCCAGCCTGTATGAAAGCGCGGAGGAAAGTGCTGCCACTGCTGAAAGAAATCGGCTAGCGCGCGATTTGCATGATGCAGTTACCCAAACGCTCTTTTCAGTCAGCCTGATTGCGGATGTTTTGCCTAATTTATATCGCATTAATCTGGATGAAGCCCAAAAAAGAACGCGTGAACTGAGAGATTTGGCGCGTGGGGCGCTGGCAGAAATGCGTACCCTTTTATTAGAACTCCGACCGTCTGCCCTGACCAGTGTGAGTCTCCCCGATTTATTAAAACAACTTTGTGATGCTGCGAATGGTCGTGCATTGGTTCCGATAAAATTCCACTACGAAGGTGAAAGAGATATTCCGGAACCACAAAAAATTGCTCTGTATCGTATTACCCAGGAGGCAATTAATAACATTATTAAATATGCACAGGCAGAACAAGTGAGTGTAGAATTAATACAGACCCAAAACTTTGTCGAAATTGCCATCCGAGACAACGGAATTGGTTTTGATCAGAACGAAGTGGAGCCTTTTCGGATGGGGTTACGAATTATGCAAGAACGTGCGGCTGCCATTGATGCGGAATTAAGAGTTGTTTCTAAGCCCGGGGAAGGAACGAATGTGACAATCACCTGGTGTGAAATCAAGGACGAGGAGGAAGAATGAAAGCAGAAAAGAAAATTCGGGTGATGATCGTGGATGATCACTCGGTGGTGAGAAGTGGGTTGGGGGCTTTTTTGATGGCTGTTAATGATCTGGAACTGGTCGGTGAAGCTGGTAGCGGCGAAGAAGCTTTGAAAAAAGCTTCTGAATTGCAACCAGATGTGATCCTGATGGATTTGAAAATGCCAGGTATGGGCGGCGTAGCTGCCATCCGTGCTTTACGGCATGATGAACCAAAAATAAAAATTATTGCACTCACCAGTTATATCGATGACGGTCTGGTGCAAGGTGCCTTACAAGCCGGGGCGAACGGATACCTGATGAAGAATGTCCAGGCGGATGATTTGGCGAATGCGATTCGTTCTGCTGCCGTTGGACGCTTGACTCTTTCACCGGAAGCAAGTAAAGCGCTATCGGAATCATCCGAATTCCCGGTTTTTCCAGCTGAAGATTTGACAGACCGCGAACGAGATGTGCTTAAATTATTAATTGAAGGCATGTCAAATAATGAAATTGCCGAGCGATTGATCATCAGTCCTTCTACCGTAAAATATCATATCGGTAATATCTACACAAAGTTAGGGGTGGATAGTCGTGCAGCCGCGGTTTCGATTGCCATCCAGCGTCAACTGGTGACATAATTTATAAATATTGATCGATCTTGAAGTTCAAAGCTGGTAATGAAGGATAATCTTTTTATCTTTAGATTCTGTTTGAAGAAATCATTTGTTAGGCCATAAAATAAAAAAAATTGGCGGACAGTTTTCCGCCAATTTTTATTAATCTAATTTGAATTTATATCCAGCCACGCAAGTCCATGGCTTTGACCACACGGGCGATGGCCACCATGTAAGCTGCGTCACGCATGTATACTTTCTCTTTCAGTGACATTTCCAGACACAGCATGGAAGGCTGAAGTCATTTTCTGGTCTTCCTTCTCGAGGACTTCTTCCTTAGTCCAATAGAAGTTCATATCATTTTGTACACCTTCAAAATATGAAACGGTTACGCCACCCGCATTGCACAGAAAATCCGGGATCATGAAGATGCCTTTTTCTTCCAGTACTTTATCCGCTTCGGGGGTGGTAGGGCCGTTTGCGCCTTCTGCAATCACTTTGACTCTTGGGTGAATTTTCTTAACACTTTCTGCATTGATCTGTCCTTCGAGAGCGGATGGGATCAATACATCCACTTCTTTGCTGATCCAGGCTTCAGCATCTTCGATGACATAACCGGCTTCTCTGGCACGTACTTTATCGATGGAACCATATTGGTCGGTGATGGACATCAGGAAATGCGTGTCAATACCATCCTCTTTCGAGACAGTATAAGGAACACGATCTTCACGATCCCAATAGGAGACGCATACAACGGTTCCACCAAGGAATTCAACAAAACCAATGGCTGCGTATTGCGCCACGTTCCCAAATCCTTGAATGGCAGCTTTGCAATTGCTTGGGATCCATTTTCAAATGTTTGAGGGCTTCCCGTCACGGTGTAGATCACACCAAATCCGGTTGCTTCGGTTCGTCCCAGCGAACCGCCACCACCAACAGGTTTGCCGGTGATCACACCTGGAGTATATTGACCGGACAGCTTGGAGTATTCATCCATCATCCAGCCCATCATCTGGGGACTGGTGCCAACATCGGGTGCCGGTACATCCTGGCGTGGACCAATGTTTTTCCACATCTGCTGCACATAACCACGTACCAAACGTTCTTTTTCACTGGTGGAGAGTGTGGCAGAATCGACAATTACACCACCTTTACCACCGCCTAAGGGGATATCCACGACAGCGCATTTCCAGGTCATCCAGGTGGCTAATGCTCGTACGGTATCGATGGTCTCAGCCGGGTGAAAGCGGATACCACCTTTGTTAGGCCCACGGGCGTCATTGTGTTGCACACGGAAACCTTGAAAAACACGCATGCTGCCATCATCCATACGTACAGGGATACGGAAATGAAATTCCCGTAAAGGCCAGCGCAGAATTTCACGCACTTCCGGGTCTAATTGCAGTAATTCGGCAACATGGTCGAATTGGGCTTGCGCCATTTCAAATGCATTGGTTGTAGAAGCCATTCACTACTCCTCTAATCCTGATAAGTTTTGATTGGGTAACTGGATGAGTAACAAAATAAGCGGACACGTCGGATGTGTCCGCATTCATCTGGCAGAAAATACTTAGTAAGAATTTTCACAAACTCCTCCACTTGCCTCTACCATTAGATTAACACTACGGAGGATTGAAGTCAATATGATGAAAATCGTCATTTACGCCTGCATTAATCCGATCTAATCTGTGTATTTGTCATATGAAAGAAATAAAATCAGAAGTAATGAAAAAGAACAAGATCTAATCATTGATGTTATCTCTTATGGTTTGTACCACAGGAATGGATATAAGACTGAACCTGAATCATACCTCCTTGGAGTAACTTATTCTCTTGAATTAATTACTGAGATAATCTGTAACTTATTTTGAAAGCAACTCTGTTTCCTGAAACGTGAGATATTTCGGAAAGATGGTTAGTGGACAATAATTATAAAATGTCTTGAACTCGAGATATGTCCTCCTATAATGATATTGGATCAATTCGTTTTCCTAAAGGAGAGATAAAAATGTCCTATATCGTTGATTTTAAAAATGTTTCCACAGTTGGCTTAGAATCTTCCCCAGTGGCGGAAGCTCTTGCTGGCTTGCGTGCAAATGAAGCACGTTACTTTATGAACAAATATAAACATGAATTCACCGTTGAACCTGCCACCGAAAGCCAGGACACCCTTGATTATGTGAACAGAATTTTGAAGCAAGAACGAGGTATCGAGTTTGCTGCAAAACCACTGCAAACATCACGATTTCAGGTGGAAAATATCAAATTTGCTTACGTTTTTTATGAAGATGGCCTTGGGCTCAATGTTATGTACACTGTGGATGATCCCAAGAAACGAGCTGTTGGTTTTAAGCTTTCTGAAGGGATGGAAGTGCCTCCGGAGTTAGCAGAGAAATTTAAGTTTGCCAGACAAAAATCCAAATTGGCAGGAACAATTCGTGGTTCGTTTTTTGTGATCAAGGGAGAGTATTAATTTTTTTTGGAAGATTATTTCAAATTTTCTAATCGTTCTTTTAAAACAGCTTTGATGACATCAGGATTGGCTTTGCCTTTGGTTGCACGCATGGCTTGCCCAAAAAACCAGTTCTCCAGGGTCTCTTTTCCATTCAAATAAGCTTTTATCTGATCAGGATTCTCCTGAATAACGTTAGAAATTAAATCGCTGATTAATTCACGATCCGATAACTGTTCTAAACCCTGGTCTGAGATGATTGCGTTTGCATTCCTACCGGTTTGCAACATCATCTCCAGAACAGATTTAGCTGTATTCTGATTGATGCGATTTGATTGGGTAAAGCTTAATAACTCCATCAGGTCCTGTGCCTGAATTTTCATTGAGGTGATCGATTTCACCACTGCTGTTGAACCAGGCAAACAATTGCCCAATGATCCAGTTCGCGATCTGTTCTGGGTGGGATGGTGGGATCGATTTGAATACAATCTTCGAAGAATTTCATGGTGTCTACATCGTGACGCCAGCATACGAGCTTCATCCAGGCTAAGACTGTATTGCTGTTGAATTCTCAACATACGGGCACGAGGTAGTTCGGGTAATTGAGCGCGAATCTCGTCGATCCAGGCTTGTTCGACGACCAGTGGAGGGAGATCCGGTTCCGGGAAGTAGCGGTAATCGTGGGCTTCTTCCTTGCCACGCTGTGAGTAGGTGACCCCATGGCTTTCATCCCAGCCGAGGGTTTCCTGTATGACCGGTTGACCAGTATCCAGCAAAGCTGCCTGACGCTGCAATTCATATCGAATGGCACGTTCCATGCCACGGAAAGTGTTCAAGTTCTTGATCTCTACACGGGTACCCAATTCAGTCGATCCGACCGGTCGGATGGAGACATTGGCTTCGAAGCGGATAACGCCTTTTTCCATATCACCTGAGTTGACACCCAATGTACGCACAATATCACGCAGTCCACTGGCGTAGGCAGTTACCTCTTCCGATGAGGAAAGATCCGGTTCGGAGACAATCTCCAATAAAGAGACACCCGAGCGATTGAGATCCACCAGTGAGTACGCTTCACCCTCTTCTGGAATCACATGCGTGAGTTTACCCGTGTCCTCTTCCATGTGCACCCTACGGATGTGGATGGTCTTTTCACCCTGTGGAGTATCAATAATCAGTTCGCCATTCTCAGCCAGAGGTTGTTCGTATTGCGAGATCTGATAGCCTTTGGGTAGATCCGGGTAGAAATAGTTCTTACGGGCAAAGATGCTGGTGTGAGCGACCTGGCAATTCAGAGCCAGTGCCACCCGCAATGCATACTCCACCGCCTTCTGGTTGACCACTGGCAGGACCCCAGGCATCCCGGCACAAACCGGGCAAACCGCCGTGTTAGGTTTGGCGATGGTAGCATCCACTACCGGGCAACCACAAAACATCTTGCTGTTGGTTTGCAGCTCGGCGTGTACTTCCAACCCGATTACGGCTTCATAGGACATGGGACCTCTTTGTGGAGATGGGACTGTTGAGAAGAAATTTTACCATAAGTGAAGTGCATCGGTGACGCACCATTATTTCACATCATAAATGTTGCGTTACCAAAGCATCTTACAACCATGCAGATATTTTAGAAAAAAATAATACCATTCGAAATCTTACTCGATAATAAGGTTTCTCGGAGAATAAAATATTACTATTAATCTCCTTGTAATAGAAAAAGCCAACCTATTATAATTTGATGAACAAATCAACACATCCTTAAATCTAAGTTTTACCCCTGGAATTTGGAGTTTGAAGAACATGAATAAAAATGACATCATTACGTTGATCAATTTTAATTTCTGGGCTAATAGCCGCATTCTTACTGCATGCAAGTTAATCTCAGTAGAAGAGTTTACTCGTCCGGTAACACCTGATCCAGGTTGGGGTAGCCTACGTGGAATTCTGGTGCATACGTTGGATACCGAATACGGCTGGCGATCTGCCTTGCAAGCCTTCGCTGAAGACCATATCCTGAATGAAAATGATTTTTCTGATGTGGAAGGATTAAAGATCCATTGGGAAAAAGAACGTTCTGCCTGGTTTGACTATGTTGACTAAATTGAGTGATGAGATGATTAATCAAGAGCTAATCAATTTTCCACGAAAAGAAATTTAAGATATGGCAGACGATATTACATGTTGTCACCCATGGAATTCAACATAGAAGTGAAGCAGCAGCCATCCTGACAGGATATGGTCATTCACCGGGAGAGATGGATTTTGACTTGTTCTTGAATGAAAACCCTGAATTTATATAATATAGACCAATAGGGGGCATCGTTGATGGACCATAATTTCCTCATCTTGCTAGGTACGTTACCAACATACCCTACCAAAAATGTTACATTTCCTCCAACGTTGCCCTGGCCCACTTTTCTACCCAGGCACAATAACTGATCGGGTCATTTTTATGCTGGTTGATCTGCGATGGTGATGGACCAGGCGATATGTGGTAATTTTGGTTCTCCAGGTTGGCGTTCGATTTTCCAATCACGATTGCTTTGATCCACATCGGAGGTCATCTGTAAACGGATTTCAGAAGGGTTCACGCCATTCTCCAGCACATCCCGTAAGGCTTTCTGCATCCAGAGCAGCGCAGGGTCGCTGTAGCGCTGGTGTTGGATCATGAAGCAGCTGACTGTGAGCAAATGCACTTTTCTATAAGCCGGGTTGGTGAATTCCAAAGCCAGAAATTCATCAAATCTAATCTGACAGGTTAAATCAACATCCGTTGCAGCACCACATAAGGAACAAATCTCACTCATCGGTTTTCCTTCAGCATATAATGTACCAGTGTAAATTATTGATGGAAAACACGATCTAATTTCCATTCCATTTGATGATTAATGGTAAAATTCGGCTTCGTGATGATGGAATGAGCGATTCGTAATCAGGTGTTGAACTGCACGATGGTTGGGGGTACCATCATTCCTGCGTTATTGAATGGAAGAATTGTATGTGGTAAAGCAATCTGATGTTTACGATAAACTCAGAGAAAATCAGAGCAGTGGAGTTGAATGGAAAAAAGCATTGAAAGAGCACCAGAAAAATTGATCACCAACCGGCGCACGTTTGCGATTATTTCGCATCCGGATGCCGGCAAAACCACGCTGACGGAGAAATTGTTACTTTATGGTAACGCCATCGATCTGGCGGGGAGTGTGCGTGCCAGGCGTAGCCAACGCAACACCACCTCGGACTGGATGGAAATGGAACGTCAGCGCGGTATTTCGATCACCTCCACGGTGCTGCAATTTCCCTATCAGGGTCATGTGATCAATTTGCTGGACACTCCCGGTCACCAGGATTTTTCCGAGGATACCTATCGCACCCTTTCGGCAGTCGATAGTGCTGTGATGGTATTGGATGCAGCCAAAGGGATTGAACCCCAGACGCGTAAACTTTTTGAAGTCTGTCGACAAAGAGGCATCCCGATCTTTACTTTTATCAATAAAATGGATCGACCGGCAAGATCTCCCTTGGCATTGATGGATGAGATTGAAAATGTATTGGGGATGCAACCGGTACCGATCAACTGGCCATTGGGTGATGGGATTGATTTTAAAGGTGTCTATGACCGTAAACGAGTTGGAATTTATCTGTTTGAGCGCACCGAGCGTAATGAACGCATGGCACCTGAGAAATTCTTTACGTTCAAATCTTTGCTGGATGCCAAACTGATGAATCGCAATCACATTGATAAAGTGCAATCCGATATTGAATTGCTGGATGGATTGGGGATTGATTTCAACTTACAACGCATGTTAAATGAAGAACAGACACCGGTTTATTTCGGCAGCGCATTGACCAACTTTGGTGTACGCTTATTCCTGGAATCATTCATTCAACTGGCTCCCCCTCCGCAACCATATGAAAGTGATCAGGGAATAGTGCATCCTGGAGATGAAGGCTTTACTGGCTTCGTTTTCAAGATCCAGGCTAATATGAACCCCAAACATCGCGATAGTGTAGCCTTTCTGCGAATTTGTTCTGGAAAATTCACCCGTGGTATGGATGTTATTCACTCACAGACCGGCAAAACGCTTAAGTTGCAACGCCCGTATAAATTATTCGCCAACGAACGTGAGATCATCGAAGAGGCTTATCCTGGTGATGTCCTGGGCATTCCCAACACCGGTGATTTGGGGATCGGCGATACGTTGAGTGAGCTCAAACCGATCAAATTTGCGCCTATTCCGCGCTTCCATCCGGAGCATTTTGCCATTTTACGCCTGATGGATCTGGGCAAGCAGAAACAATTTATCAAAGGTCTGCGGCAAATGGAGATGGAAGGGGCTGTGCAGGTGCTTTACAATATGGATGCCTTCAAACGGGAACCGATCCTGGCGGTGGTGGGTGAATTGCAATTTGATGTGGTGCAGGCACGCCTGGATAATGAATACAATGTCCCCACCACACTGGAAAGACTGGGGATTGACATTGCCCGTTGGGTGACTGGTCCGGAAGAAGATATCAAACGCATCAACGAGCGCAGCAATAATCTGGTCTGCCTGGATTCAGAGAAAAAATACGTTGCGCTCTTCCACGAAACCTACCACATGAACATGGTCAAGCAGAAATTTCCATCTTTGGTCTTTGAGATGAAGAATTAGATTTTCTATGCTAGTTATGACTGAGCTTATCGATGATAAGTTGAAAAGTTCATGAGTTCATAAGGATGGAAAAAATATCTATCCATCTGGCAAACTAAATGCTCATATGTCTTTTCCCACAGGTTATCGTGTATAAAAAATCTGTCAACTGTTAACTGTCAACTATTCGCTTTTCTTTTCCACCAGAATCTTCTTAATATCCGTCAGAGTCTCGTTGATGCGGAAGAAGAGGATCAGTAACTCGCAGTAAATTCTGGCTACCAGGATACCCAGAATCATAGCCAACGGACCACCGAAAAATGCACCAATGATGGTTCCAAATTCACTGTTGGAGATACCCGAGATGATCCCACCAAAGAAAATGACGAGACCTCCAATAATGCTGGCGATCATGCCAATCCAGAACAATACTTTGATGATCACCGGTGTGACCATACGTTCAAAACTAAAAAAGCTTTTCCAATTCATGTAAACCTCCCGGGAATATAAGTCGGAAACAATTAATGCGGATGATTAACGTTGTCTCTTTAAAAGTGAATATAGTTGGAAACTACGAAAAAGACATGCTGCATTGAAGGGGGGATGGTCTCTATTTAATTATAGATGATTCGGGAAAAATAGATGGCAAGAACCCTTGTGGATTTTGAAAACATGTTCTAAAATAGAACAATAATTCTAAATAATGGAGGTTTGGTGTGAATAATCAAATTGACCCACAAAGAAATGAGCTTCACGAAATCAGGATCAACAAGAAGTCTAAAGATTCCCCCAATGGAAAGTTACCACCTTCGGAAATGGTTCCTGATTGGATAAAAGAAGTCTGGACGAGATTATTAAATTTTCAAAGTCTGGTCGTTGAAAGTTACAAGCTGGTCTGTATCAGTTATCGAAAAAATCATATTGATTGTTTTTCCCCGATTGTACCCTATTTCATATCCACTTATAACACCTCTGTGCATGATATTTGTTATCCGCATATCCCAGAAAAATCCATGTTGTATGATGAAAAGGTATTACGTTTCTGGTATAACCAAAAGGACGAAGAATTTATTCCATTTGAGATCATGGCTCCCAAATTGCCATCCAGGTCGTATATCAACCCAATCTTTAAACTTCTGTTGGAAGAAGAATCGGCCAAAATGGATCAATTAAGGGAATTACTCGAATCCATTAGATCGTGATATTTTCAGGAGACAAATAATGTATACATATGAATTTACCCGACTTTTGGTATCTAATTTTAAAGAATGCTTTCTTTTTTATCGTGATGTGATGGGTTTCAAGCCTGTCTTTGGAACCGAGGATGATGTTTATGCTGATTTTGACACAGGTTCCACCCAGATTGCTCTCTTCGATAAATTCTTAATGAGCAAAGCGATCAGTAATGACCATCTGCCCACTTCTGCACTGGCGCAGGATAAAATTTGCCTGGTGTTTGGAGTGGAGAATGTGGACACGACCTGTTTGCTGCTGCAAGAACAGGGAGTTCAGCTGCTCACCCTTCCGGAAGATCGGCCAGACTGGGGTATCCGTACCGCTCATTTTCGTGACCCGGATGGTAATCTGATTGAAATATTCCATCCTCTGGTACGGGATATAAGATCTGAAATTCATCGCATAAAAATGATCGGGGGGTATAATCATTTTTATGTTACGCAGACGATATTATCGGATTTTACTTTTCTTTGGTCACACAATTTTGGGAATCATCTGGTGGGAATTGATCCTCCCCAGGTTGGGGCTTAGAAGATTATCCCGTGCAACTCGTTCAGATCGAATCACCCGTATAGCGCGACGATTTCGGGCATTAGCCGTGCAGATGGGCGGTGTGATGATCAAGGTGGGGCAGTTTTTATCAGCGCGCCTGGACGTTTTACCGCGGGAAGTCACCGATGAGCTGATGGATTTGCAGGATGAAGTACAACCTGAACCTTTTGAGCCGATTAAAGCTTTGATCGAAGAAGAATTTGGCAAACCGCTTGATCAGATTTTCGATGAATTCGATCCCATTCCATTTGCTTCCGCCTCGATCGGGCAGGTGCATGTCGCCCGGTTACACCTGAATGATTCACAGATCGCAGAATTTCCAGATGTGGTGATCAAAGTCCAACGCCCCCGTATTGAAGAGATTGTGAAAATTGATCTCTCTGCCCTCCAGATTGTTGGTGGGTGGCTACAGAAATACAAACCGATCCGGAAACACGCGGATGTTCCCAAGCTGTTGAATGAATTCAGCATGACCTTATACGAGGAAATAGATTACATCCATGAAGGCAAAAATGCGGAGATCTTCAAAGAAAATTTCAAGGATTTAGCCTATGTACGGGTTCCAAAAGTGATCTGGAGTCACACGACAAAACGGGTGTTAACCCTGGAAAATGTGCTGGCGATCAAGATCACCGATTATGATCTGATTGAAAAAGCAGGGATTGATCGCAGCGCCGTAGCGAAGGTGCTTTTTAACACCTACCTCAAACAAATTTTTGAAGATCGTTTTTTTCATGCCGATCCGCACCCCGGCAACCTGTTTGTACAGCCAGCCGAAGAAGGAGATGACCCGGAAAACTGGAAGATTACTTTTGTCGACTTTGGGATGGCGGATGAGCTGGAAGATAAGACCTACGAAGGGCTGAAAGAAGCTGTTCTGGCGGTTGGACTGCAGGATGCCAGCCGGCTGCTCAAGGCTTATCAGATCCTGGACGTGTTGTTGCCAGATGCGGATTTGGAGTTATTGGAACGCGCCAGCCAGCGCGTGTTTGATCGCTTCTGGGGAAAATCTACATCCGAATTGATGAGTATGCACGCCCGTGAAGCCCAGGAATTCATGAAGGATTTCGAGGATTTGCTGTATGAAATGCCCTTCCAGGCACCTGAAAACATTATATTACTGGGCAGATGTGTGAGCATTCTTTCCGGAATTTGTACTGGATTGGATCCGAATTTCAATGTGTTTGAAAACCTGGTGCCCTATACCGGCAAATTGGCGGATGCAGAGGGGCAAGGTCGCTTTTCTGTCATCTGGAGCGAGATCACGCGCCTGTTCCAATTGGTGCTGCGCCTGCCTACGCGGGTTGATAATCTGATCACCAAAATGGAACAGGGGCGCCTGGAAGTGCAGGGTCCCGGCTTTATCACGGGAAATGGAACGATTACGCCGTGCGCAGCGAAAAACGACGATTGCGATTATCTTTGCTGCCTTCCTGATCAGTGGGGTGCAATTTTACATGGCAGGGGAGATAACGGTCGGGATTGTGTTTTTCAGTATTGCAGCCTTAATGTTGCTGGTTTTGTTATTAATGCGAACGTAGGTGAATTAATAGCCTGATTTCTAATTCTCTATACTTTATCACATGAACTTTCTCGGTATGAAGCCTTTATATTTGACTGGCTGTATCCTTTTTACGTTATAGACAAATTGTGAAATTTTACCTATAATAATTTCGGAGGGGGAATCCTCGCTAAAAAGAAAAATTCTCCCATAAGGAAACCAATAAATGAAAACAAAAATAATTATTCTTGTGGTGGTGGCTATTTTGTTGACTTCTTGCCAATCCACAATTACACCAACTCCAGAAATTCAGGAAGTCACCAGGATCGTTGAACAAACATCCATTGTTACAAAAATCGTAGAAGAGACGGTATTGGCACCTGAAATTGTAGAAGATACCCCAACTAAATATCCTATTTCCACAGGCGAATTTGAACTGAAACCAGAATATTTTGATGCAACTCTGGCTTTAGTAAAATATTTTAATTACCTGGATACGAAAGACTGTGTAGCTTATTACGATGCACAAAGTATGCATAACCAAAGAGCAAGTCTTGAAGATACAATCACATATTGTGAAAAAATAATTGGAAATGTGGAAGTTGTATCAGTATACCCACTTAATTACCAATATTATTTGGAGGGTCGACGACTGGGAAATGAACCAGAAGGACATATATATTTAACATCTTTTGTTCTAATGGAAGAAATAGCTCTGGGAGAAATGGTTGAGCGATCAATAATATTTGAAGTTGATATGATTTGGGAAAATGAGGAGTGGAAAGTAAATTCTACAAATACTTCACCACTTTTCTGATAAATAAGGAGGGAAAATGGATAAGAAATTTAGAATGTTAATTGTAATAATTACAGTATTTTTATTAATTATTGGAATGGTAGTCAGGGTTAAATCAAATTATGAAGAAGCCGATCTATCAGAAATTAAAACTCTTCTTTACCAATATTTTGACTCAATCTATGAATTTAAAAATAATAATGAGTTAAAAGGTTTATCATCGGTTTTGGATTTGACAAGCAGTCAAAATTTAGATGAAATAAAAAAGCAAGGATTAGAGATTTATATTAATCAATCAAATAACTTATATTATGATTCATTTAGTTACCACTTGACATTTTCAAATTTCATTCTTGATAAAGAAAATCAAATTGCTTCAATTAATGTTGAAGAAAGAAGCAAGGTTATTTTTAATAAATCCATTTCAGCCGATAAAGAAAATCCAATCGTTTCTGAGATGAGAGTTTTTCACGAATTTCGTTTTATTAAAAAAGATACAGGTTGGAAAATCGAATCAGATTTATATATTGAGGAGTTGTGGGAAAATTTAAAAAGTTCAAATTCATCCTTCTCAGAATTCAAATCAATAATAGATAAAAATATAGCGATACAATCATCTGTACTAACTGAGCTACCCAATGATTCAACAAGTGTGAAATCGGGACTCTGCCCTGCTTTATGAGATGATACAACTTCTCACGCATACGACCGGGAAGGAGCAGCTGCATACGCTCAGAAACACGCATTTGATTACAACCTAAATTATTTTCCATTCATCGCGGATTGTACAAATTTTGTGAGTCAGGCAATTAAGCATGGAGGTAATTCTCAAATGGCTTACCCTGACCCAATTTATCAAGGTCAACCAGGATCAATGGGTTGGTATTACAAGAACGTTGGAGATTATGCTTCGGCATGGACGTGGGTGGACGACCTATTTGATTTTATTACTCTTCCAGGAGCAATGGCCAACTATGAAGATGGTCCGGAAGGGTGTGAAATTTATAATGAAAGTGATTTATTTCTAGGTGATATCGTACAATTGGATAAATCTATAACCCCAGATTATTGGGATCATTCGGTTATAGTTACATGGATACAATATTTGGGGTTTGGCGAAAAGGAATATTATATTTCATCACATACTACTGATCGAAGAGATTGGCCATTAAGTGCTATAACACCTTCTTATATTGAAGTGCGTTATATACGTATTGAAAGAATTGATGGGTTAATCCCTACTTATATGCCTTTAACCCTAAATAATTACTCTTCTGGGTACACTGCTTCGTCCAGTTCTCTAGAGAATATTGCTCCTCTCAACCAGGCTTATCCTGCACCAGAGACAGACTTACTTACACCAAAAGAAACCACCCAAATTGGTTACCCATAATTTCATTTAAATACTTAAATAGCATTTCAATGGCTTAAAAGCCTTAACTTCAAATTTCAGTATTCTAAACAATTACAATATAATGGCAAATCTCTGATACGTTAATTTTCTATGAAAAAAAGGCATGCTTTCACAAAGCAAACATGCCTTTTTTCATTTAAGATCCTTAAAGGTTTTATTTCGTTTTTTCTGTATGATCTATCGCGGCATCCAGAAGACTGCGTAAACCCAACAGGATTTCTTTTTTGGCAGCACGGTGATATTCACGCATGCCTTCCGGCAGGAAGGATTCTGCTACTTTTTCCATATTTTCCTTTGCTGCGCGCATATGTTCGCGCGCTTCTTTAATATTCGGGTTTTGCGATCTTTCCGTTGATTTTTCAGCCATCATTACCTCCAATTGGGTAGAAATTTTCTACCCCTTAATTGCATTATAAGGTATTTTAATTGCCCGTCAAGTAGAGATTCAATCTCCAATTTTCTCCGCAATTCAAACATAACCTGGTTGGGTCGAGATTAATGACGGAAATGACGTACACCGGTGAATAGCATTGACAATTCCCAAGTCGGTTACAGGCATCGATCGATTCCTGATCGCGAACGGATCCACCCGGTTGCACGATGGCCACAATCCCGGCATCAGCAGCTTTTTCGACCGAGTTCTGAGAAGGGGAAGAAGGCATCGGATGCCATGACGGCACCCTGGGCTTTCTCACTGGCGCGTTGGGCTGCCATGACCACACAATCGACCCGGTTGGGCTGACCACCGCCAATGCCGATGGTAGCTTCGTCTTTGGCAAACACGATCGCATTCGATTTGACATGCTGGCAGGCTTTCCAGGCAAATTTCAGGTCAGCCAATTGCTGTGCAGTAGGTTCTTTTTCGGTCACCACCCGCCATTGCGTGCCTTCAGGATCACCCAGATCAACAGATTGTTGCAGGACTCCGCGGGTGATGGATCGATACTCGACCAGTGGTTCTATCGTTGAGATCGGGCATTTCCAGCAGGCGCAGGTTCTTCTTCTTTGCCAGCACTTGCAATGCGCCGGCGCTGAATCCCGGGGCGATGATGCATTCCACAAACAACTGGCTGACACTTTCAGCGGTTTCTTCATCCAATGCGCGGTTGAAGGCGACAATGCCACCAAAAGCGGAGACCGGGTCACTGGCCAGGGCACGCTGGTAGGCATCCAGTTGCCAGTCCGCAGAAGCGATGCCACACGGGGAAAGATGCTTGACGATCGCCACACTGCATTTTTCGAAGCTGACCACCGCTCGCCAGGCTGCATCCAGATCCAGCAGGTTGTTATACGAAAGTTCTTTACCTTGCAATACCCGGCCACCCAATGGACCCTGACCTGGCTGATAGCCGTATACCCGGGCGGATTGATGGGGGTTCTCGCCGTAGCGCAAAGATTGTAAGGGGTATAGTCTGCAAGGTCTGAGATTCAGTTCCTCCCAGATAATCCGCGATCATGGCGTCATAATGGGTGGTCATGCGAAATCCTTTGACCGCCAGATCCTTGCGGAATTGTTCATTCACTCCACCGCTTTGAAGAGCGTCCAGCACCTGCTCATAATCCTGTGGGTCACACACCAGGGTGACACGCTGGTGATTCTTGGCGGCTGCCCGGATGAGGGTCACACCGCCGATATCGATCTGTTCGATCGCTTCTGCCAGGGTTACATCCGGCTGGGCAATGGTTTCTTCAAAGGGGTACAGATTGACTACCACCATGTCGATCAGATGCCAACCTAAACTGGTCAGTTCTTCGACATGCTCAGGGATATCGCGCGCCAGAATACCCCCATGAATCGCCGGGTGTAAGGTCTTGACCCGACCGCCCAATATCTCTGGCGAGCCGGTGTAGTCCGCCACCTCCGTAACAGGCAATTGGTTCTCTCGCAATAAACGGGCAGTGCCACCACTGGCCATCAACTTCCAACCCAGGTGATGTAATCCCCGGGCAAATTCGACCAGCCCGGTTTTGTCATGAACAGATAAAAGCGCTTCAGGCATCATTCCTCCTTGGAGATGATTTGTACTAAGGTATCGACCAGCAGACGATGTTCGCTCTGATGGATTCTTGTTTCCAGGTCTTCATGCGTATCGCCCGGTAGAATTTTAACCTGTGTTTGCGCCAGAACCGGACCGGCGTCCACCCCTTCATCCGGAACGAGGTGCACCATTACACCGGTTTCCTGGATTTCACCGCGCTGGAAGGCTTCATAAGCGCGCTCAATCGCATGGGTACCTGGAAATGTACCAGGCAAGGCGGGATGCAGATTGACGACCCGGTTGGAAAAATGTCGCAGAAAATTCATACTCAGGATACGCATCCAGCCTGCGAGGATCACCCAATCCGGGTTGAATTGCTTTACGGCTTGCGCCAGTTGTGCATCATAATCCTCGCGGGTTTGCTCTTTCATTTTCGGTAATACCACTACTGGGATGCCCACTTTCCGGGCTCGTTCCAAACCATAGGCATCGCGTTTATTGGAGATTACCGCAGAGATTTCTGCTTTCAGTGTTCCGGAATGAATGGCATCAATCATCGCTTGAAGATTAGAGCCATTGCCTGAAATTAACACTACCAGACGCGCTTTTTGTCGTGACATCATTTCAAAACCACCCGTAGGGTTTGGCGTTCACTGACAAATCCAATCACATAAATGGGTTCCGAAATCTGAGATTGTAATGTATCCCACTCCACCGGATCTATGATGGCCACCATACCGATGCCCATATTGAAAACCCGGTACATTTCGGCATCGGAAACCTGCCCTTTGTGCTGTAACCAGCGGTACAGAGCCGGTACGTGCCAGGCCTGGCGTTCAATCACCACCTGCAAATGATCCGGCAGTACACGGGGGATATTTTCAATGAAACCACCACCGGTGATGTGCGCAAGGGCTTTGATTTGATTGAGGTGGGGTTGTAAAAGTTTAAGGTATGTGCGATGGGGTGCCAGAAGGAGATCAGCCAGACTGCCGCCCAGTTCTGCTCGTTCAACTTGCAAATCCTCCCCTTCACACAACTTGCGGATCAAGGAATATCCATTGGTGTGCGGGCTATGCGATGTGAACCCCACCAACAAATCCCCGGGTTGGATGCTGACTTTACGTGGGAGGATGGCAGAATGCTGTACTACCCCGATGATGGTACCAGCCACGTCAAACGCACCCGGCAGGTAAACACCGGGCATCTCAGCGGTCTCACCGCCCAGCAAGGCGCAGCCATTTTCACGGCAAGCAGATGCCATGCCACTGACGATCTCCGCTACCATTTCAGGTTGCAACTGCGCGGTGGCAAAATAATCCAGAAAGAAGAGTGGACGAGCTCCCTGCACCAGAATGTCATTGACGCAGTGGTTGACGATATCCATGCCAATCCCGTGGTAGCGACCCAACCTGGCGGCCAGTTCCACCTTGGTACCGACCCCATCGGTGGAAGCAACCAGAACAGCCTCCTGCTTGAGGTTAGAGATATTGAAAAGCCCACCAAAACTTCCCACGTGTGAGAGCACCTGCGGGGTAAAGGTGGATTGGACAGCCTCTTTCATCAGTTTCACCGCTTTATTGCCAGCATCAATATTGACGCCAACCATTCTGATATGCATTGGAGCTGTGTGGATAGGTCAGCCCTTTCAAACCGATGTCTTTCCGATATTGCATGCCGTCAAAATGAATTTGTGCGACGGCCTGATAAGCTTTTTCCATTGCCAGGGGTAAGTTCTCCCCCCAACAGGTTACCCCCAGAACACGTCCACCGAAGTTGTAATAGCAATCCTCACGCCAGCGTGTGCCAGCGTGAAAAATATAGCCATCTGAAATGGACTGATCCAATCCACTGATGCAGTTGCCGGTCATTGATTTTCCAGGGTAACCAGCCGAAGCCAACACCACACACACCGCAGCCTGTGTTGACCAATGGATGTCCATTTCCGCCAGACGTTGTTGTGTACAGGCAAGCAGTATTTCCAGCAGATCACTTTCCAGCAGTGGCAGTATCACCTGTGTTTCAGGGTCACCAAAACGGGCGTTGAACTCCAGCACGCGCGGACCGTCTTTGGTGAGCATTAACCCGGCATACAATACCCCTACGTAAGGGATGCCCCAGCGCACGCAGCCCATCAATGGCGGGTTGCAGAATGGTGGTTTGGATATCTGCCAATTGTTGGTCATCCAATAATGGTGAAGGAGCGAAGGTACCCATTCCCGCCGGTGTTGGGACCCAGATCCCCATCCAGCAGTCGTTTGTGATCCTGCGCGCAGGGCATTAAAACCAGATGTTGACCATCCGAAAATGCCAGCACGGAGACCTCCGGACCGGATAGCCGTTCTTCGATGACAACCTGTTTTCCCGCTGCGCCAAACACTTTTTGCACCAGGATCTCATGTATGGCATCACGTGCTTCGCTATGGGTTTCCGGGATCAGCACTCCCTTCCCGGCAGCCAATCCGGAAGCTTTGATGACCACCGGGTAATCAATTTTCTCGAGATGTTTGAGGGCTGCTTGATAGTCTTCAAATACTTCATATCGTGCGGTTGGGATGCTTTGTTGTTGCATGAAGTGTTTCGCGAAAGCTTTGGAGGTCTCTAATTGGGCGGCTGCCTGGGAAGGACCGAATACGGCAATCCCCATTGTGGTAAGCGCATCACTGACACCGGCTGCCAGGGCAGCTTCCGGCCCAATTACCACCAGATCGATACTGTTCTCAATTGCATATTGAGTGATACCAGCAGCATCTTCCACTGCCAGTGGAATGCAACTGCCCAGGTCGGTCATGCCATCATTGCCGGGCGCAAAAAACAAATCAGGTTTGTGGGCGGATTGTGCCAGTTTCCAGGCAATGGTATGCTCACGTCCTCCTGATCCAATTAACAGTACTTTCATTTTCCCCTCCCTTTCAGCCGATATTGTTTTCAAACCCGGTTTTACTGAAACCATTTTGCGCAGAAATGGGATATTTTCCCGTAAAACAGGCATTGCAATAGCCATTCTGGCTGCCAATCGCCCTCATCATGCGTTCCAGGGTCAGGTAAACCAGCGAATCAGCCCCGACATGCTGGCGGATTTCCTCGACTGTTTTGTGAGCAGCGATCAATTCCTCGTAGGTACCCATATCGACTCCCAGGAAGCAGGGATGCCGGATGGGAGGGCTGGAGATACGCACGTGAACCTCGCTCGCTCCGGCATTCCGCAGCAGCTGGATCAGGGGACCAGTGGTGTTGCCACGCACGATCGAATCATCAACCATGACGACACGCTTATCGCGGATGGTTTCCTCCACGACATTGTATTTCAATGCCACACCCTGTTTGCGCAGGAAGTCAGTCGGTTCGATAAAGGTACGCCCGATATAGCGATTCTTGATGAATCCAATATTGTATGGAATGCCGGATGCCTGGGCATATCCAATGGCAGCCGAAATGGATGAATCAGGGATGGGAATGACCACATCCGCTTCCGTTGGTTCCTGCCCTGCCAGTTCTTCTCCCAGACGATGACGGACAGAATGAACACTGCGCCCATCCCAGTAGGCATCCGGGCGTGAGAAATAAACATGCTCGAAGGTGCAAAATGCGCTCTTTTGGGCGGGTGGTAGTGCCTGGTTAACCTGCAGTGCTGTGTCACTGAGCGCTACGATTTCTCCTGGTTTGACTTCCCGAATGGATACACAGCCCAGTGTCAATAAAGCACCGCTTTCAGAAGCGGCTACATGTCCGCCGTTGGGTAACATACCGACACTCAGAGGGCGTACACCCCAGGGATCACGGACAGCAAAGACCTGATCCTTGGTCAGCAGTACCAGTGAATAGGCCCCACACCAATGCTGCATGGCGTCTTTGATGCGTTCAAACCAGGTATCGCCTTTGGCACCTGCCAGCATCATGGTCATTACTTCTGTATCCGAGGTGGAAGTCAGACCGACGCCAGATTGCATCAATTGTTCACGTAATTCCGCGGCATTCACCAGGTTGCCATTATGAGCTAAAGCCAATGGACCATATTGGGTATCGATCATAAATGGCTGCGAGTTACGCATCGTGGGTGAACCAGTGGTAGAGTAACGGGTGTGCCCGATGGCATAATCGCCTTCCATTTTTTGCAGTACATTTGGTGTAAAAACCTGGGAGACCAGCCCGACATCTTTGTGTAATCGCAAACTCTGCCCATTTGAAACAGCCAGACCGGCAGCTTCCTGCCCACGGTGCTGCAGGGCAAACATCCCGAAGAAGGCCATGCGGGCAACATCCTCGTTCGGTGCAAAAATTCCTAACACCCCACATTCTTCACGGGGATGGTCATCATGCAGGATGGTTTCAAACTTATCCATGGATCTCCTGATCATCCTGAACGATGGTTTCAGCGTTCCTGTGTTGGAAAGCGATTACCTTCCGCTGCACCTCTTCATCCAACAATCCAATCATCTTGGCTGCCAGCAAGGCAGCATTGGCAGGTTCCAATACGACTGCCGGTGCAATTCCGGATGGCATACGCAAAGAGGAGTAGATATCAGCACCTCCAAAACTCTCGGAAGGTGGCGGGCAGGCAATCACCGGGCTTTTGACTGCGCCATCGGTGAATCCGGAGAGGGCATTGGAACGCCCGGCGATGGTGATATATACCTTGGGTGTCGGGTCGGCTTCATAGGCTTCCAGGAGTTGCGTGACATGGGCTGCTGTTTTATGCGCTGAACCAACTCTGAGTTCCACTGGAATACCAAACACTTCTGCAGCCTTCTGGATCTTGTGTGCATGCCCCAAATCGGCTTTAGAGCCCATCAGAATAACAATAAAGGCTTTTTTCATAGGATACCTGCCTTAAGTAAATTTTCCTGGATGCGCGTTTCTGCCGGGTAAGCAGCCGGGTCGAAGACCAGCCCGGTCAGCATTTCATAGATCTGGATATATCGCTGGCTGGCCTGCACCCATAAATTCTCAGGAACCTGAGGTGGTTCACCATCTCCGCGATAGCCCAGATCAGCAAATGCTATACGGATGAATTCTTTATCAAAATTTTCGGGTTCCAGCCCCTGATCAAAACGTTCAGTATAGTTATCCGCTTTCCAGAAACGGGAAGAATCCGGGGTGTGGACTTCATCAATCAGGATGATCTCGCCCTCAGATGTGCGACCAAATTCGTACTTGGTATCCACCAGAATCAGACCGGCTCTGGCTGCCACCTCCTGACCGCGTTGAAAAATCTGCAGGGCGGCTGATTGGATCACATCCCAATCTGACTGTGGAAGGTAACCTTTTTCCACCACCTCAGCACAGGTCAGGCGTTCGTCATGTCCTGTGACACCACCCTTGGTGGTGGGAGTGATGATGGCTTTTGGTAATTGCTGATTCTTGCGCAGTCCTTCAGGGAATTGATAGCCATAAATTTCACGCTCTCCCAGGCTGTAGCGGTACCACAGAGCCGTGCTGGTGACACCGGTAATATAACCGCGCACAATCACCTCGACCGGCAGAGGTTCGACTTCCTGTACCACGGCGCAATTTGGGTCGGGGATCTTCAGCAGGTGATTGGGAATCACATCTTTAGTTTGCCCGAACCACCAGGCTGCCAGTTGATTGAGCACCTGTCCTTTATACGGCACCACTGCCAGGTTGCGATCAAAAGCTGAGAGCCGGTCGCTGGTAACGATTAAACGACGCTGCGTTGGCAGGCTATACCAATCGCGAACTTTGCCATGTTGTTTCCCTGGTAAGGGTAGATTACTGTGATCGAATGCTAATGGTAAAACCTGTTGGATATCTTCTGCTTTCAGCATTATCTCTCCTGTTAACTTTGTTGGGCGTACTGCACGCCATTCTTAAATAACACCAGACCGGAATGGTTGCTGCGGGTGGCACGCTTCGGGTTTTGAAATTCAAATATATGATCTTCGGGATGGGGCATCAGACCCAACACGTTTCCCAGTGGGTTGCAGATGCCAGCGATATCGCTGAGGGAGCCATTCGGGTTGTAAGGATATACCCCGTTGGCGAACGATCCATCCGGTCTGAGGTAACGCAGTGCGATCTGCGCATTGTCTTGGAGGTTAGTCAGACTGTCAGCATTACGAAGCTGGAAATTGCCCTCCCCGTGCGCGATTGGGCAATCAATTATGGTCTCGATTCCACGTGTCCATAAACACAGCTGGGATTGCGGTTGCAAGTGCACCCAGCGACATTCAAAATGTCCGCCCTGGTTGAAGGTTAGCGTTGCTGTAGGTGCCTGTCCATCACCATTCGCTCCCGGCAATACACCGGACTTAACCAACGCCTGAAAACCATTGCAGATGCCAATGACGGGTCTCCCGGCAGAGACAAAACGCTGCATCTCTTGCTTAAAGTAGACCTGCAAATCCAGAGCCCACAACTTACCCGCACCGAGTGCGTCAGCATAGGAGAAACCACCCGGGAGCGCCAGAATCTGGTACTGCATCCAATCCAGTCGGGATTGGCGCAATACATTCAGAGGGATGGATCTCCGTCTCAGCGCCTGCCTGCTGAAAGGCCACACTTAAATCACCATCGCGATTGATGCCCGGCGCAAACAAGATCAGAACTTTGGGTTTCATGCCAGCACCTCCCGGATCTGTTGGTTTTTCCAGGCTTGCAGCAGATCTTCCATGCTCATTTTCAACCATGGTTTCTCACCATTCATGATCTCGATGGATTGGTCTGATATTACCTTGCCAATGAGTCGCATCGGTTGGCTCCCAAAGTGTGATTCAAATGCTACCTGGTCCTGTTTTGCAACTTCCACCAGGATACAGCCAGCAGTTTCACCAAACATCTCGCGGTATGCATGAAACTCGTCCAACCATAAAATCAAGCCCAAGCGACCGCCCATCGCCATTTCGGCAGCAGTGACCCCCAGACCACCTTCGCTCACATCATGAGCCGACTGAACCCAGCCTGCCTGGTTGGCTTGAAATACTTTTTGATACACCTCAGGTGTTTCTAGATGGCAGACTGGCATGCCCTCCTCAATCATTCTCATACCGTTGATTAAATTATGGTGGCTGCCGCCGAAGCGCGGCGAAAAATAGCCAACCAGATAAAGCAAGTTACCGGACTGTTTCAAATCACTGGTCAATGACAGTCGCCAATCCGGGATCACCCCCATGGCTGAGATTAACAGCGTCGGTGGGATGGCATGTCGCAACCCATCCGAGCCGAGATATTCATTATTAAAGGAATCCTTGCCGCTGATGAAAGGCGTTCCATAACGCAAGGCACCGTCATAACACGCCTGAGCGGCTTGTACCAGGTCCCCCATGGTTTCCGGGCGGGTCGGGTCACCCCAGCAGAAATTATCCAGGATCGCGATCTGGTTTGGGTCAGCCCCACAGCAGAGTGCATTGCGGACGGCTTCATCGATAGCATGCAAGGTCATCTGATACGGATCCTGCTTGCCATATTCGGGGTTCATCCCGGCAGCAAGTACCAAAGCCTGTTCATCGGGGACTGATAATGGTTTGATTACACAGCCATCTGCTGGTCCATCGTCCATGATTCCACACAGGGGTTTAACGACTGTCCCACCCTGGACCTCATGATCGTACACACGGATCACGCTTTCTTTTGAGGTAATGTTGGGGTAGGCTAATAAACGTAAGAAGCGTTCTTCAGGATTGTCTGAGGGATAATTCAAGTCCGGATCAAGCCAACCAGGAGGATGATTGGGTGTGCGAATAGTCGCCATTAGTTTACGTTGTGGTATGCCGTGGTGTAGAAACTGGTTATCCAGATCCAGCACCTCCTGATCCTGGTAATATACCCGGATGCGACCACTGCCATTGAACTCCCCAATATTGGTGATTTCGACATCATATTTCTCGCAGAGTTCTTCAAGGGCATCCAGATTTTGTTGCGGGACTGCGATTACCATGCGCTCCTGGGCTTCTGAAAGCCAGATTTCCCAGGGTTCCAATCCGGGGTATTTCAGCGGCACATCCGCCAGCTGTACTTCACCCCCGCATTCACTGGCCATCTCTCCTACCGCAGAAGATAAACCACCCGCGCCACAATCGGTGATGGCGTGGTAAAGCCGCAGGTCACGCGCTTCCATAAGGACATCCACCAGACCTTTTTCCACAATCGGAGCGCCGATCTGAACCGAAGCCCCTGAGACCTCTCCTGTCTGAGCATCCATGGTCATCGAGGAGAAGGTTGCCCCCCGTAATCCATCCCGTCCGGTTTTACCTCCCAGTACGATGATATGGTCTCCTGGCTGGACATCACGTGGGTGGAAATCGCGCGGTGCCAGACCGATACAACCACAGAACACCAACGGATTTGCGGTGTAACCCGGGTCATAATAGATTGCGCCATTCACAGTGGGGATACCCATCTTATTGCCATAATCCTGGATTCCGCTGACGACCCCGGATGCGATCCGGCGTGGATGCAGGACACCATCCGGTAAAGTATCCACAGACTGGTCCTGTGGTCCAAAACAGAGAATATTCGTCGCGGCAATTGGTTTGGCGGAAACTCCGATCACATCACGAATCACACCGCCAATACCGGTGTTGGCACCTCCAAACGGCTCAATGGCTGAGGGGTGATTGTGGGTTTCTACTTTAAAAGAGAGCTCATGATGCTCCCCAAATTTGATGATTCCGGCATTGTCGCGGAAGGCAGACAGCACCCAGGCTTTATTCAGCTGGTGTGTGGCGGCGCGAATCGTCTGATTAAAGAGGTGTTCATATTCTTGAGGGAAACGCATATCCTCAGGATTGGGATTGTTCACCTGTACATTTGCTTTGAATGTTTTGTGTACACAATGCTCACTCCAGGTCTGAGCGATCATCTCGAACTCCACATCGCTGAGATCGCGTCCTTCTCGCTGGCAATAGGACTGGATAGCCTGCATTTCCTCCAGATTCAAAGCTGCCCGGCGCTTCTGGGAAAGACGTAATAATTGATCAGTCGACATCTCGCCCAGTTGAAATCGATCCACTCGTCCGGAAGCGATTGTTTCCTGTGGAAAACTGGGTGTGATCCTTCCGAGGGCATAGTTCTGTATGACAGCATTGGCGAATAGTTGTTTTGCCAACAGATGCATCAGGTCTGCAGTCAGGTTTTCACCACGGACAACAAAACGCTGACCACTGGAAGCTGCATCCACTTCATAATTGTTAATCATCCGGGTTGCCCTTAACAATTGTTGCGCAACTGGATCGGTTACACCAGGGTGGTACGTGACTTCCACCAGCATTTCCTGGGTGGAAACCTGAGACGCTTCCTCAGTAGATATTGAGTATTCCTGCCAATGTACTTGCTGGGTAACCGGGTCATGCAGGATTTGTTCGGCTATTTCTGCCAATTGATCTTGGTTGAGATGTCCACGCAAGAAATACAGATCCGAACAATGGATAGATTTTATTTGATCGTGACTGGATGCGTGGGCATCATTCAGGTAACCCAATGAACGCGGGTCGTTTGAAATTGATGGCTGTACTTCAAAACGGTAAACATGCTGCGAAGAAGAGATCGACATAGGCACCTCGGAAAATTAAACAAAAAAGAATTTTATACCCGTACAGAATGCTTGTCTAGTCAATTTGTGTCATGAATTTGATGTTTGTTCGTAGTTATAAGCTTCAGGTAGTCTTCTCACAAAACTGCCTGGCTTCCTCGATTGAAGAATTTTCCCCCACCATGGTCAATAAATCATTGGCTAGCAATATTGTGTTACCTTTCGGAATAATCACCTGATTTCCTCGTTTTATGCTGGCGATGACAAAGTGTTTAGGCCATTGAATATCCATCACCTGCTGCCCATCACAGGCAGCACCAGAAGCAACCACAACCTCATTAACCGTTGCTGATCCGGATAAGCCCTCGTTCAAACGTTGTGGCAGGGACTCTTGAGGAACATACCAGAAGGTCTCATCTTCATTTTCTAGCGCAGCATCAATTTCTGATGTCAATGTTTCAAAAATATCCTCAGAGATAACGCCATCACTACGCATGCCCAGGTAAGCAGAACGTTGTGCGCGGAGAATCTCACGACGCGCCAATTCCAATTCTTCGGATTCCAATTTAGGTTCCACCCGTAACAATTGACGAACAGAATCGGCGAGCAAGGCTGTTTGTGTTTGTAATTTTGGTTTGATGCGTTCCCAGGCAGGCGTGGATATCAACCCTTCACGATAGCGTCGTTCAATATGTGATTCTGCAGATTTTAATGCATTCAAACGCGCGTGTCGCTGTTCATATTCGACCTGGACAGGCGTGGTCGTGATGATACCTAGCTTTCGGACAAGTGGCCGCATCGTTGTGGCCTGAATCAATAGCGTAAAGAGGGCGACGCCAAAAGCCATTGTGCGCAGGAGAAACCGGTCATCACCAAAAGCGGCAGGCAAACTGAGTACTAAAGCCAGACTGAGTGCACCACGTAAACCACCCCAGGCAATAACATGACGCCAGCGCAACGAGATAGGCTCACTGATGCGATTGGTGATCCACCCCAGACCATATACAACGATTATCCTGGCGACCAATACCGCTCCAATTGACCACGCTATCGGCTGCCATGATTGGAATAATGCCCAGATGTCAACATCCAATCCAATCAATAAAAAGACCAGGGAGTTAACCAAAAAGGTGATGTATTCCCAAAAATTGTAAAGCACGATGCGGGTGGTCGGGCTCATACCTTGAGGTCCTAAACTGCCTGTTATCAAACCTGCGGCTACCACTGCCAGCACACCGCTAAAATGCAGTTGTTCTGCCAATAAATAGGATCCATAAGCCAGAACCGTAGTCAGTGTGATCTCGATCAGATAATCATCAATTCTGGAAATCAGCCGGGAAATAACCCATCCCAGCAGCAAGCCCAGCATAATCCCACCCACCGCTACGGTAATAAATTCCAATACACCACTTAGTAAATTGAATTCACCGGTGATCGAAATTGCAAGCATCAAATTGAATAACACCAAGGCTGTGCCATCGTTGAGTAAACTTTCCCCTTCAACCAGAACCGATAATCGCTTCGGGACACCCAGTAATCGGAACAGAGAGACAACCGCGACGGGATCGGTTGCGGCAACCAGCGACCCAAAAACCAATGCAGCCGGTAAAGCCAGATTGGTTCCAAAGGAAACAATGCCACCGACGATTAATGTCGTCAATAGAACACCCGGTACAGCCATGAGCAGAATAGATGTCAGGTTACGACGCAACTCGGTAAGGTTAAGGTGAAAGGCAGCTTCAAATACCAATGGTGGAACAAAGAGTGCCAGGATCAATTCCGGGGTTAATTCAAAATTCAATGGTGATTGTGCAGTTAAAAATAAACCTACTACCACCAAAGCGACAGTATAGGGAATATGCAAGCGTCTTACGACAATCGCAACCAGTGATGCGATCAGAAGTAGTTCAATAATCAGGGTTTCAGTACTGAGGAATTGTTGCATGTTACCACTTGTTTATTAATTATACTATTTAAGGAATAAGGTTCGAGTATTGAGTTTTGCTCCGATAAGAACATTCGGAGTCCTTTGGAAGAATTTCAGGATTCAGAATTTAAAAAATAACTCAGGAACCCACCAAATTACGAACAATTTTTTCTAAACTTTCAGATAACAGGATATATTGATCCGGGTCTTCCCTCAACTTTTGAGGAAGTTCAATATGAAAGGCAGTCCATTGATCGGTATTGATCGTCAGGGATTTGGTGGCTCTAAAGTGAATCTGAAAAAAATCACCGCTGATCGTGTAATTGCGTAATGATGGATGAACAAAAAAGGCGCTGGAAAGCTGGTTGGCAAGATTTTCAGATAAAACGGACTTATCCAGTGATCCAGCTGAAATTTCAATATCAAAATGTGCTGATCGACCAGCATGACCGTGGATTTCAATCAGGTACTTTGGCCCTATTGCTTCAATTTTTTTAAAATAATCACTGCTTTTGTATTTATTCGGGTCCAGAAAATAATTTCCAGCAATGACACAGGGGCAATCTAACATTTGCGCCAAGCGGTAACCGATGAATCCGGTATTCTCATCGGAAGTCGGATGGCTTTCACAAGGTAAATTCTGGACACCCAGCGGAGCATGATGAGGTACTCCGATCATCACATCCATGTTTCTTCCAGGAATGAAGATCAGATAACTATTCACCGGATCATTGAGTAATTTTTCTATGGGCATAAATCTTAATCCCTCTGGCTTTTGTATAACTATACAAGAGAAATTGAATGAAATCAATCTCTACGAGTAGGTGCGTCACGGATGCACCTTAATTTTTCATAACAAAAATAATACCAATCACGGAAACCTTACAATAGTATATTCCCGGTTTCCTTTGATACAATAAACCTATCAACTCAACAAATCGTAGCAAGCGGGTATTTTTGACGTGCGGATGCACGTCAAAAATACCCTGTCCACAAATTATTGAATAGACAAAAAACTAAATCCAAATATTGGGAGGAACTTTTGACAAAAATAAAAATTGCTATTCCCATGGCGGGTCTGGGCTCACGTATGCGTCCACATACCTGGAGTAAACCCAAACCGCTGATTTCTGTCGCAGGCAAAACATTCTTCGATTATGTGCTCGGGCAATTTGATACATTGCCAGAAACCTATGACCCTGAATTTATCTTCATCGTTGGCCCCAACCAGCAGGAACAGGTTGAAGCCCATATGAAGAAACATCATCCGCAAAAGGTCTACCATTTTGTTTTGCAGTCTGAAATGCTTGGGCAATCGCATGCGCTTTACCAGGCTCGCGAACATCTTAAAGACAATCCAATGTTGATGACATTCTCGGATACGCTGATTCAGACCGATTTGGCTGTTTTAAGTGATAAAAACCTCCAATCAGGTGTGTGGGTTAAACCAGTCCCGGATCCACGCCGTTTTGGGGTGGCTGTGATTAATGACGACGACACCGTAGTGAAACTGGTTGAAAAACCCGATAGCATCGAGAACAATCTTGCCATGGTGGGTTTCTATTACTTTTCCAATGGCAGTCAGCTGATTAATGCGATTGAAAAGCAAATGCAGCATAACATTACCTTAAAAAATGAATACTTCCTTGCAGACGCCGTCAATTTGATGCTGGAAAGCGGTGTTCAAATGCGGGTTCAGCGCATCAATGTCTGGCTGGATGCTGGAATTCCTGCGGCGCTGCTGGATACCAACCGCTTTTTGCTGGATCACGGCAATGACAATAACGGGGAATGCCAGAGTAAGCACCTGACTATTGTGCCACCGGTGCATATACACCCCAGTGCTGTGATTAAATCCGCTGTGATCGGCCCATACGTTTCCATTGGAGCAGATTGTAAAATCGAAAATGCCATTCTGCGAAACTGCATTCTGGAGAGTGATGTAGAAATCAGCCAGTCCATTCTAGAAGAATCCATTCTAGGACGGCAGGTGCAGGTGCATGGGCAAACCACACGCCTGAATATTGGCGATAATTCATCTATCAAAAGCTAATCTTAAACGAAAAATTAGACAAAACAAGGAGACTTCATGAAACCGTCTTATCTCTCGCAACGTGTGAATGGCCTGAAACCTTCAGGGATTCGCAAATTCTTTGATATTGCTGCCACCATGGAGAATGTGATCTCATTGGGGATTGGTGAACCGGATTTTGATTCCCCGCCCAGCGTCATTCAAGCCGGGATTCGCGCGCTCCAGGAGGGTCATACCCATTACACGTCCAACGCAGGTATCCCTGAACTACGTAATAAACTCACTGCGCACCTGCAAATGCTTTACGGAATTAAGTACGATCCGATAAGTGAAGCAATTATCACTGTGGGCGGATCAGAAGCGCTCTATCTGGCAGCAACTGCCCTGGTTAATGCTGGTGATGAGGTCATCATCCCTACACCTTGTTTTGTCTCCTATCAGGCTCAGGTAATCCTGGCTGATGGAGTTCCGGTGGAGATTCCTTGCCGGATGGAAGATAATTTTGATGTGGATCCAGCCGCGATTGAAGCAGCCATCACGTCGCGCACACGCGCTATTTTGCTGGGTTTTCCCAATAACCCGACCGGAGCAGTAGCAACGCGAGAACGACTTATGGAAATTGCGCGTATTGCAGAAAAACATGATCTGATTGTGATCTCGGATGAAATCTATGACCGTCTGGTTTATAGTGGACACGAACATGTCTGCTTTCCGACGTTGCCGGGGATGAAAGAACGCACCTTGTTGTTAGGTGGCTTCTCGAAAGATTATGCCATGACCGGTTGGCGCATTGGGTATGCTTTGGGACCAGCCTCACTCATCGGTGGTCTTGTGCGCATTCATCAATACACGGTCATGTCATCACCTACCATCGCTCAGATCGCCGCAGTAGAAGCACTGGCTGACGTGGATGAAGCCGTGCAGATGATGGTGGAGGAGTATGATCGCCGCCGCAAGTATGTGGTGGCTGAATTTAATCGTATTGGTTTACCCACCTTTGAGCCCAAAGGCGCTTTCTACGCCTTTCCAAAAGTAGGGGTGACCGGTTTAAGCGACGAAGAATTTGCTGAGCGCTTGTTGAATGAAGAAAGGGTTGCAATCGTTCCGGGTTCAGCTTTTGGTGCTGGTGGGGAGGGATTCTGCCGCTGTTCTTATGCAACGTCCTTTGAGAAGTTAGAACGGGCAATTACAAGGATTGAGAGATTTGTGAATCGACTTTAGCTCTAGTAAAGTTTATAGTGGAAAGTTGAAAGTCAAAAGCACGTTAGGCTCTGCAGACTGCCAAGTGACAATAAAGTTAATGGTTCAAAGGTTGCTGAACAAATTATAAAACAGCTTTCACTAAGAAGGATGAAAATTATAGTGCATTAATAACAAGAGAGCTTTACGGAGTATCTTTGTGGTATTCGTTTATTCGTTTTCTTATTCGTTGACAGCAATTCCGAAGCTTCTATTTTCGTAGCAGGATCTTCAGATTTTGAGGATACATCCTCCCAGTGAACATTGCGGAAGGGAAAGGGCGTTATCGAAAAAAGAATTCAGTCACCTTCTTATGATCGCTCGAGGTTCCTAACCGGATCACTTCTAATTATTTAAGATTTCGGTCAGGATGTAACTGTATTGTAATAAGCGGAAGATGCAAGCAAATTAACTGCGTTAAATGAAATTGGCTCGGCAAATCATTAGTTTCTTAGGTATTGCTGTGAGCGGTTAGCCGCCAGCGGTGAGCAGTCAGCTGCAACGGTGAGCATCGACGTTAGCTGTCAGCGGTCAGCAAATATAAATTCTCAAAAATTCAGTTTACAAGGACAATATTCTGACATATAATTAATTCGTTATAAAAAAATTTAACAAATTTGTGAATGGAGATCATGGACGAGCAACAACCTCCCGCCGAGCGGGAACCTCATTCGTATAACCGAACTTTAAATCATTCAGGTGATACCCTGGTCTTTCGTTCTTAAGTAGCTGAACCGCCTCCAGGGTAAATCGCCCAGGAGGTGTATCGATGCTGAAAATAAATACCGATACAATTCTGGCGCAGATCGAATCTGCGCTGGAAAAAAATGATATCAATGCAGCCATGTCTGTGCTGGAATCATTAAGGACGCCTGATCAGGCGGACATCTTTTATGAATTGGAAGATGAAGATAAGATCACGCTATTGCCATACCTGCATCCTTCCGTGTCGGCAGATATTTTGGAAGAGATGGAAGACAGGGATGCGGCTGACCTGGTCAGTGCTCTTGATTCTGCGAGCGCGATCCGCATCGTTGACGAAATGGAACCTGATGAAGCAGCAGACCTATTAGGTGATATTTCTGATGCCCAGGCAGAGATTATTCTAGCCGGGATAGATAATTCAGAGGAGATTCGTCCCCTGATGCTTCACAAGGATGATAGCGCGGGTGGTTTGATGACCTCGGACTTCATCGTTCTGCGCCGCAGAATGCGTGCGGCGGATGCCATCCATATTTTGCGCACCCTCAAACCTGACCGTGAGGAGATCTACTACCTATTCATTGTCGATCGCAATGATGTCCTGTCGGGTGTGGTCAGTCTGCGTGATCTCATTACTGCTGATCCGGATACCCTCCTGGAAGAAATTATGGATCCGGAAGTCATCGCCGTTCCGGCTGGAACAGACCAGGAAGAGGTCGCTAAAGTTATCTCCAAATATGATTTGATGGCGTTGCCAGTTATTTCCGAAGAACGCAAACTCATTGGCGTGATCACAATCGATGATGTGATTGATGCCATCGAGGATGAAGCCACTGAAGACTTCCAGCGATTGGGTGGTGCTTTGCCTTTAGATGAACCATACCTTTCGATTGGCCCGGTGCATATTGCCAAAAAACGGATTGGCTGGTTGATGCTACTTTTCGTTACAGGTAGCCTCACAGGGACGGTCATGCGCATGTTTGAGAGTGAACTGGCTGCAGTTGTTTCGCTATCCTATTTTGTGCCATTATTGATTGGAACGGGAGGTAATGCTGGTGCACAGACAACCAGTACCATTATTCGTGCACTGGCAATTGGAGATATTGAAATCCGGGATGCGTTGCACTCACTCTGGCATGAGTTGCGTGTTGGTTTGATGCTGGGTTTGGGCATGGCTGTCTTTGCGTATGTGCGTGCCGTCACCTGGGGTACCCCCGTAAGTGTGGCAATTACAGTTGCTGTCTCCATCCTGGTGATCGTCATCTGGGCGAATTCATCCGGAGCAGTTTTACCATTACTGGCGGCGAAACTCAAAATTGATCCCACAGTCGTCTCGGGTCCGGTGATGAGCACCATTGTGGACGCGACCGGTTTATTAATTTACTTCAGCATTGCCAAATGGGTTATAGGTCTATGACCTGTGTAGAGGGAGCTTCTAGCAAAACAGGAGAAAGTCCCCCTGCTCTTTAAAGTTCATATATACGCTTGAAAACCTCCAGGTTTTCGTTACACTTTCAATACCAGATTAAATTATAAAGACAATCCACGGGAACTTGAAAGAGAGGGATTATGCTGAAAGTAAAAGAATTGATTCACCTCAAAGGAAGCCAGATTTTCTATGTCTCGCCGAACACCAGTATGCGCGCAGCGATCGATTTGTTAGTCGAAAAAAAAATTGGGGCATTACCGGTGCTGAATGAAACCGGATTGGTGGGCATTATTTCTGAACGTGATATGATCCGTTTCCTGGCTGAAGAGAGCGAAGCGATCCTGGAGATGCCAGTCAGTACTTTCATGACCCGCAACGTGGTAACTGTTCCATCAGAAACTCCCCTGGAAGAATGCATGCAGATCATGATCAATCGCAATTTTCGACATTTACTTGTAACAGAAGATGATAAGTTCCTTGGTATTGTTTCCATGCGGGATATGGTCGGTACCCTGCTTAAAGATCGCGATGTGCTCATTCAAGATCTGGAAAAATATATTACCGGAAGTCGTTAATCTCCCAAAAAACGTCCATCATCGCTGCTTTCCTGTAAGCGCTCTACTCGCTGCTCCAGCCAACCAATGCGCTCAACCGTTTGCGGTTCAAATGGGGGAGCATAAGGCTTAATATCCAGCAGTGGCGAGTTATTGAGCATATCAGCTCCTGAGAAGGTAATAAGATTGCCATCTATCTTTAATAATCGCACGACTGAAATCCCGATTGGATTCGGACGGGCAGGTGCACGCGTTGCAAAAACACCACGATCCTGATCATCCATAAAGGGTTTTACTGTTAGTCGGGGTTGCGTTATGCGGTCAAAAACATACAAAAGAATGATGTGTGAAAAACCATCCAGATCTTTCAATCCGTCTTTCAATGCTGGATGGAGAATAATGCTTCCTATACTATCCGGAGCAGCATTTGGCTGAATAGGTGTTCCGGCAGCGACTTCATAACCGGTGTGAATGGTGCCGATGGACTCGAAACCGTGTCTTGAAATCCGATGGGGAATCTGAGACATATCTCGATATCTGTGCCATAAAGAAACTGCCGTTGACTTTGCCATGCGCAAAAAACCGGCTTTTTGAAACAGATTAACCATCGAAGGATCAACATTCGAAGTTACTGTTACCAGTTCGCATTTAGATTGTTGAAGAGCCCAGGCACTTAACACTTGAATGGCATCGCTTAACCAATCCTGATCAGGAAAATTAGGATCGATATCATATCGAATCTCGACTCTTCCAGAGGCATCTGGCATTCCACTAAACGTCAATAATCCAGCTCCGCAAGAAGGTTCAGTGGTTTGCAGCAACCAATAGGTTATCCAACCCTGATCAGTGTTTTCAATCTTCTTCAAGTGGTTTAGTTTCATCCCAACTGCTTGCCGGAGGGAATCATTTATGAGTGACTGTGAAATCGGGAAGGATAAGGTTTGCTCCAGTTTTTCCGTAGCGTAGATAAGCTCAAATAATTGTTGTTTGCTCAAGGCAATTAATCGGACATGAGGCGTTTGTAATTCAATCATTCGAGGTCCTTTTTCGTTGTTGGGTTAATTTCAGCGATCAGGTGGAAATGCAGGATGGGGAATTCCTGGTTGGGTCCACCATTGAGAATCAGGCGATAACCATGCTGCTCCAAATGATAATCTTTCACGATCTGTTGGGTTGTTGTGATTACGTCCTGCAAAAAGGCTGGCTGTTGCGCATCCAATGACTGTAGATCTGGAATTTCTATCCTGGGTAGCAACAACACATGAAATGGGTATGCAGGTTGGGGGTGAAAAAAAGCAATTAAGGTTTCTGTCTCAAATAAACGATCAATCGGAAGGGCAAAATTCATGTTTAATAGAGTCCAGATGGTTAATTTTTTCCCCAGACGAGTCTGCAACAAAGGGGTGAAAAGTTTTATGAACCCGGTTCGAAATGCAAACACATTACTTCTTCGCCTTCAACCATTTCGCCGGTTTTACTAAATCCCAGTTGAGAATACAACTTCTCAGCTGATTGATTGTAAGGGTTAATGCTCAGTTTTACAAAATCAATATTGGGGCGTTTACGGATCTCTTTGATCACCTGTTGCATGGCTTCTTTTCCATAACCTTTCCCCTGAAAATAACGGTCTACCATCAAGCGGCAAATCCAATAGCTGGCATCTTTATTATCGAAAGCATACATCAGAAATCCAACCGGTGTATCATTGGCGTAAATAACCAGCGGGATGCATTCGGGATAAACCTTGGATTCAGCAATCGAATAAAGATTACTGGCAACAAAATTAACTTGATCCTGACTGACTTCCAAATTGATTACAGATCCGAAGTTTGCCTTGGTGACCGGGCGTAATTCGACACTCACAGAACATCTCCTTGGGGATTGTTTTGATCTTTGTAACCTAGTTTTACCACAAATCAGGCAAAAAAACCTGCTTTTCTCAGCAGGAATTAGCCCTGTTTATTCAGGAGAATGATACCGTGGAGCAGACAAATTAGGCGCGGCGCATCCGATTTTGAATGGCAATCACGAACCAACCAATCAGGATTGTGAAGACCAACCAGAATAGCAAGGTGCCATTTGAGCCCCAGTTAAAGGTGGTATTAATTGTCAAAATAATCCAGAATGCGCCTAGAATCAAAGTTGGCAGGGGAGAAGATGATTGTTTATTCATAAAACCTCGCATTAGAATAATTGTTCTAATTATAATAACAGAAAATTTATTCTATTGCAAGTGTTTTTTAGAAATTACTTTCTATAAACAAAAAGAGCCTTTGTTCAATTAAATGGCTCTTTGCTGTAGGTGGATCTGAAAGACTTTAGTAAAGTTTATGGTTGCTCTATCTCATTCTCGGCTTCTGCTTTAGCAACCAATGCACGGATCACATCTCCATAGGAAATTAACCCAATGATCTCTTTTTTGACCATCACTGGTAAATGGCGTACTTTTTTGGTTGCCATGATGCTCATGCATTCTTCCAGAGTCGTGTCTGAGTTAACGGTAATAACATTTTTATTCATGTAACGATCGATTTTTCTATCAATTTCACACTTATCTAATTTGGCAATCACATGCACAAAATCTCGCTCGGAAACAAGTCCTACCAACCCCATTTCATCCACGACAGGTAATGCACCGACATCACGACGTGACATGATTTTCAAGGCATCCAGGATGGATGCTTTTGGATGAATGCTCCAAAGGCTGCTTTGTTTCTGATCAAGAATATCCCCTACTGTTGTCATGAATTTCCTCCAAGATTTGGATTAGGAATGAATTTACCGATTTTGTTTCATTTATGTAACTGAAATCTTCTTCCCGCTACCTTATTCTAGCGTTTTTTTCTTCTAAATTCAACCTGATTGCAGCAGGTAAGTATTGTTTTCCATGTTTTACTGAAAAAAGGACGTGTAAATCAAGCGAATAATGGTAGCAGCTGTCACCAGTAGAAAGAATGCACGAATAAACTTTGCGCCTGAGCGTAAAACCAGTTTTGATCCAAGAAATGCGCCACTTAATTGACCTCCGGCCATAATCAAACCAGGAACGAGTAATACTTTTCCACCGATGGCAAAAAAGGTGAGTGCCACAATATTACTGGTGAAATTCATCCATTTGGTGTGAGCGGTAGCTTTTTTCAGATTAAAGCCCATCAGTAAGACAAATGCCAGCGTCCAGAAATTTCCGGTGCCGGGTCCAAAAAAACCATCGTAAAAACCGATCAAAAGGCCAAATATGAAATAGAAAAGTTTCGGTTTGATTTTTGTCAGCTGGTCTTTCATGCCAAAATTTTTTGAGAATAGCATCACCAGGAATACGATCAGCAAAAGGACCGGAATGAGATATTGCAGCAATGTCTGAGGCAATTTTTGAATCAAAAGTGTACCAGATGCGGCACCGATGGCGGTAAATAAGATACCCCAGCCTAATTCTTTAAGTTTGACCAACCCACCGCGATAATAATTGATGGAAGCTGTCAGGCTACCAAATGAAGACTGGAATTTATTGGTGCCCAAAGCAAAATGAGGGGGGATACCAACGGACAGGAGAATGGGCAATGAAATAATCCCTCCGCCCCCGGCGATCGAATCGACAAAACCAGCCATGAATCCACCGGCAAATAATATAAGCAGAATGGGAAGTGTGAGTTGTGGCATGCATGCTCCAATGTCCATCTATGGGAAGGAATGGATTGGATGATAACATGATCACAGGTGAATGAGTAGGGAAGCTGGAAAAGTAGAAATAAAAAAACCCGCTGTCAACCCCGACAGCGGGTAATACAGGCTACTATTAGTGGAATTAGTAGCTTGAGAGCGTTGTGATGGCTGGAACCCGGTCAAACATCCAGAATGCAATCGGAAGACCCAGACCAAGGGTAATTCCTGAGATTGCCCAGGCAGCTAAGAGCCAAAGCGCACTGAACCACCATCCGATGAGAATGAAGTAAAGCGCTCGTGCCAGAAAGGATGGTTGCTCTTTGGTATATGATCGCATCACCCATTGACCGTCTTTCTGCACAAGATATCGATTTTCACGTACTGGTTTAAGCGTCATTACCTGTGGAAGGCGATTGAGCATCAGCAACCCAAATGGTAGACCGATAATGGAAACAACCAATATCCAGGCGATGGTCGTCCAGACTCCCCCCAGCCATAATCCAACAAAGATAAAATAAAGCGCACGGATTAAGAGCCCAGGGCCTCTCTCTTGCTGAATTGAAACGCTTGAATTTGTCATCTACTTATCCTTTCTACAAAGAAAACGTTCTATAGTTGGTATCTTCTCAATAAATCGAGGTGAGCGGGAGTTTTGGTGTGCAGGAGCACACCAAAACTCCCAGACCACTGACTACTGAAAGGAGTTCCTTTGCTTAAATATACGCAAATTCATGGAAAAAGTATCAAGTAATAAAAGGATTTATACGAGAATGATCAAAAAGGCAACTTAAATTTCTGTATAGATTTTTATTGTTTCTTTGCCTTCCAACCTTGCCTGTACCAGAGCCTGGTCTGCTTTTTCTACCAGGATATTAATCTCGCTGCCGTCGTCTGGTAAAAATGAAATGCCAGCACTGAAAGAAACGATCATTTCGAGCTTTCCCATTCGTATTGGAAATTTTGTTTTTTCACGAAAACGATCCAGAAGGGACTTGAAATCAAGGTCTGCGCGAATATCGTCAAAAATGATGACAAACTCACTATCACCATAGCGAATGACAATATCATCCTTGCGTTTGATTTTCAAAAATGAATTCGATATTTCCAGCAATACATCATCCGCTTCCTGGCGATTAAGCATACCAAGCACAATATCAAAATCGTCCAGTTTAATCATGGCAATTGCCAGACGTTTTTTAATGAAGAGAGCGTTCTTAAGAGCCTGTTCACCGAACTCAAACAGGAATTTTCGATTGAAGAGTTTGGTCACATGATCGATATTTGCCAGTGTTTTTAACATTTCATTCTGATTATTCAGTTCAAGATTTTTATTTTTGACCTGATAGTAACTTTTTGTTAAATTCAGTACCTGTAAAAAAACCAGAATATAGACAATGGAAACAGAAGCTAACATCAGCAAGTCATTAACCTGCCCCCCGCGGATGATCTGAATGAAGTAGGTGAGGGGAATGAGCAGGAATGAGATGCCGAGAATGTTGATAATGTTACGGTTGGCATCAATTCTTAAAAAGATGGTATTGGGTTGAAATTTCGACAGGGAAGGATGCAGAAATGCAATCCCCACCAATAAATAACCGACGGCATAAAACAATTCCATGTAAGGCACCTGCCCTAATTCGGATAACATGAAAATTTGGGAGGTAAAGCCATACAGTTTGAAATAATTCAGAATACCGATGATCATAATGAGCCCGGCACCAAAGATGATGTATAGGGCGACAATCTGACCGGAGCGCAGCATAATAATCAATGCCAGAATAAAGACAATCAGAATAATTGCCAGTACAAAAATGAGTTGTTGGATCGTTCCTGCCAATGAAGAGGGAGGAACCAGATCGTCTTTGAGGACCAGAACCCAGATAAATATACTGGCAGAGAAAGTGATAATTAATCCATTGATCAATGTGCTCGTGGAAATCTCTTTGCGATAATTCTTGATCAAGTAAAGCATGCCAACAAAGAAGAATCCACCTCCCAGCGCATAAAATACCGCTTCATAAATCAGGTTTGTTTCCGAACCCCCCAGATAGAAGTAATTACAAAAGAAAACATTGCCAATCGCATCGAAAAATTGACCCAGACCGAGCAGATACCATCCCCTGGCTGGATAAGGTTTATGATAGAAAACGCCGATCCACATACAGACACTGGCCATGATTCCAAAGAAAATTATATAAGCAGTATCAAGGGACGGGTTTTGTCCAATGATCAATTTGACAATGATTATGGCGAGGCCAAAAACAGCAACAGATTTCCAAATGGTTTCTTTGGCTGTGAGTTTTTTTATAAATTTCATAAATCCCTCATTATGAAAACCGTTCGCGATATGGGTGTGCGAGAATTAATGTAATTATAGCAGTCCAAAAAAAATTATGATCGACTTTCCTATTTCGAAAATAGAAGCGCTAGAATTGCTGTCAACGAATACGAAATGATGACGAATTCAGCTCCAGACAAAAAATGGAAATTATCAGCCTTCGCAGTGATACTTGTTTCATGTATCCTTTCAACAATTAGTGGTCAGGGTGTTTTTGGTGAGCGGATGCTCGCTAAAAACACCCGATTACCCCGTTTTATTGAGATGATGCTGTTTCATTTTATGTCAGGAGTTTTGATGGAAAAAAATATAAATTCAGGTTAATTGTGCACAGGTATCACAGAGAAGATTGTTCTATCCCAAAATTATGGTTGTCTTAAATCAGGCTTTGACATATGCCAGTTTGTGCTCAATTGATAGGCATGTACCAACTTGAGCAGGGATTCTTCCTTAAAGTGAGGACCCATGAGCTGCATGCCCACCGGTAAACCCTGATGATCAAAACCAACCGGAAATGCCAGACCCGGCACACCTGCCAGATTGGTCGGTAAGGTGAATATATCTTCCAGGTACATGGCCAGGGGATCGTTGGTATGTTCCCCAATTTTGAAGGCTGTGGTGGGGGCGACCGGGGTGGCAATGGCATCCACGTGTTCAAACGCCTGCTCAAAATCGCGTTTGATAAGGGTGCGTACTTTCTGCGCCTGACCATAATAGGCATCATAATACCCGGCTGAAAGGGCATAGGTTCCCAACATGATCCGGCGTTTTACTTCGGAACCGAAACCACACCCGCGGGATTGCTTGAAACGATTCCACAAGGATGCTTCCTCGGCTGAAAAACCATAGCGCACGCCATCAAAACGCGCCAGATTGGCGGAAGCTTCCGCTGTCGCGATCAGATAATAGACCGGCAAAGCATATTCGGTATGTGGGAGACTGATTTCCACAATCTGCGCACCCAGGTTCTCAAAATGCTGAATGGCTGTCCGAACTTTTTTATCTACATCGGCTTGAATACCGGCAATAAAGTATTCTTTTGGCACACCAATGCGTACCCCGGTGAGATCCGTATTTGAATCCAGGTTGATTGAAGGAACCGGGATATCCATGCTGGTGGCATCTTTGGGGTCACGACCGGCAATTAGTTCAAAAATGACGGCCAGATCTTCTGCAGAATGTGAAAAAACACCCACGCTGTCTAACGAGGAGCCGTAGGCAATCAGCCCAAAGCGTGAAACGCGTCCATAGGTGGGCTTTAAGCCGGTGATACCGCAGAAGGATGCCGGTTGGCGCACAGAGCCACCGGTATCACTTCCCAAAGCGATGGGAGCCATCCCAGCACTGACAGCTGCCGCCGAACCTCCGGAGGAACCTCCGGGCACATGGTCTTGATGCCAGGGATTAAGCGTGGTCTGGTAAGCTGAATTCTCTGTGGATGAACCCATGGCAAACTCATCGGTGTTGGTTTTGCCAAGAATGACGACGCCAGCATCCAGCAGACGTTGCACGGTTGTGGCAGTGTAGGGTGGGATGAAATTTTCAAGGATGCGTGAACCACAGGTGCAGCGCACATTCTCCAGCGCCAGCACATCCTTCACGGCGATCGGCAGCCCCAGCAATGGCTGGTAAATCTCCATCCGGGTTATTTTTGCGAAGAAGATCAGCAGATTTCGCCTGCGCCAATGCCAGTTCTGGCGTGCGGGTGATAAATGCTTTGATATGAGGTTCAAATGACTGGATACGATCCAGATATGATTGTGTCAATTCCACACTGGAAATATCGCCATTTTTCAATAAATCCAGTGACTGGCGAACTGGAGAGTTCGCTAAGGTTGCTCATTGCCCATTCTCCATAACGATGGGCACTTGGAATTGTTGTTCTTTTTGGTGAGGAGCATTTTGCAGGACCGTCTCAGGAGTGAGCGGTGCCTGCACAACATCCGCACGTAACACAGAACGCTCGGGAAGTACGGAAGCGGTGGGTGGAATATCGCCGGTGTCCACAGTTTGCAGCATGGCAGCATACTCCAGGATGGAAGAGAGTTGTTCGCGATATTGTTCTTTCTCTTCAGCCGATAAATCTAATTTTGCCAGTTCTGCGATGTGTTCAACTTCCTGGATGGTTAACTGCATAGGGATACTCCAAAAGGGGAATGAGACGGTAATTATAGCACTGGTTTTAATTGATTCTGATAATCAATTCATAGTACAACCACAGGTAAAAATAAAAAAAATGGCTGGCAATTAGCCAACCATTTAAGTGAAAATTCATTTATTGGCTACAAAGATCTTTTCTCGCGATCGTAATTATTACCCAGGAAACCAGGTACTCGGGCACGTTTGAATGTAAAAATCATGACCAGGATAGTGGCAATGTATGGGAACATTTGCAGAATCTGGTAAGGTAAGAAACTGCCGATGACCTGCACACGGAATGCCAACACTTCTACAGCGGAGAAGAATAATGAACCGTACAGGATGGGTAATGGGCTCCAACCGCCAAAGAACGTCAGAGCGATGGCTAACCAACCACGTCCCATGGTCATGCCTTCGGTAAATGTACCAGCATATACCATCGGTAAATACGCACCGGCCATACCGATTAGCATACCGCCGATGATGGTGCTCCAATAGCGCATCTTGGTGGTGTTGATACCCAGGGAATCTGCTGTCATGGGATATTCACCCACAGAGCGTAATTCCAATCCTTTTTGCGTTTTGAACAGGAAGTACCATAATCCGATTGACACCAATACCGAAACATAAACCAGAATATTCTGATTAAAGAGAATGGGTCCGATAAATGGAATCTGGCTCAAGAGCGGGATCGAAATACTCTTTAATGTAGGTATCAATGGCGGCGTTAATGTGATTCCAAGGATGAGTTTTGGTAATAATGTTGATACACCCAGTCCGATAAAAAAGAGTGCTAAACCAATGACGAACTGATTCATCTTTAGCGAGGTGGTGAAGTATGCTAAGGCTAACCCAAAAAGAGCACCTGACAACATCGCTACAATAACACCCAGTAAAATGCTGCCAGAATAGTAACTCACCAAAAATCCAACGGAGGCGCCGACCAGCATCATACCTTCCTGAGCAACATTGAATACACCAGTGCGACCTCCTAGCATCGTTCCTTGACCAGCCAGAACAAAGGGAACCATCGACAGGAGCACTAATCTTAAGAAATCGATAATCGTAGTATCCATCGTTTATTTTCTCCTGACAACGTCCGATAAGAGGACGAAAAGTAATATTAATGCTTCCACAATGAAGACCATTTCTACCGGTATCATCATGGTGCGCTGCATCGCACTGGCACCAACTTCCAAAACTGCAATCATGAAAGCAACAAATGGAACTGCTCCATTATTACCTCTGGATATAAGCCCAATGATCAATCCCAGTTGCAGGAAGTTGGATTGCATGCCTTCGATCAAACGGTGTTGGTTACCTGAAACTTCAAATGCACCTGCTAACCCAGCAACGGCGCCACCCAGCACCAGGGAGAGGACAAACATCTTGCGGGTATTGATGCCGAAAACACCGGCTGCGCGTGGGTTTGCCCCTGTTGCTATCAGTTCATAACCACCAGTCGTGCGTGAAGTGTAAATGTACACACCAATAGCCACCAAAACTGCCAGAATAATGCCTGAGTGTAATGGGGGATTATTAACCAACATGGGTAACCAACCGCCCCGACCAATCAAAACTGTGGTTGGGTGACCTGCCGCCGGATCACGCCATGGACCTGTACATACATAATCGATCAGAAAGAAGGCAATGAAGTTGAACAACACGGTGGTAAGGATTTCATTGATGTTGAATTTGTATAAAAGCCAGGCTGGGATTAATCCCCATAAGGCTCCAGCGACTACACCACCCAGAATAACGAGTGGTAATAGGATGATCGCAGGTAAATCAGCAAACATGATGCCCATGGCTGCTGCACCAATACCGCCAGCCATCATCTGTCCTTCACCGCCAATATTGAACTTACCAGCATTAAGTGGAATGGTGAATGCGAGTGCCAATAAAGTCAGAGGAATAAATTTGAGCAATGTCTGAATGAAACCATTCGGGGTTCTGAAGGAAGTGAACAAAATGGTTTGATAAGCTTTAAAAACATCAAAGCCCATCAAAGAGATAAAGATACCAGCCGCGACAAAAGAAGCCACCACGGCAAGCAAGTAAGGTAAGATCTTTTTCGCAGTTGTCATGGCAAGGTTTTCTCCTCTGTGGGTTGATTTTCAGATGTGATTCCACTCATCAAACGGCCAATGGCATATTTATCAAATTCACTGCGCTCCAGCACACCCAGAATTTGTCCACGGAAAATAACCGCAATTCGGTCACTGATACGCATCAATTCATCTAAATCTTCTGAAATGAGTAAGGTTGCCAATCGAGCTTCCCGACGGGCTAACATCTTCTGGTAAACAAAATCCATTGATGGAATATCGAGACCACGCGTCGGATTGTGAGCCAGCATTACCTGTGAATCGGAAGAAAAGGCGCGTGCAATCATAACGCGTTGGATATTCCCACCGGACAAATTCCCACCAACATCACCAGGACCACTTGTTTTAATATTGTATTCTTTGATGTGTTTTGTGGTCTCAGAGAAAACGGTTTTCCAATTGATGAATCTGCCATCACTATAAGGTTTAATGCGATGTTGTCCGAGAATTAAATTCTGGGCTACCGTGGCTTTTGGTAAGAAACCATCACTAAGGCGATCTTCTGGAATATATGAAAAACCAGAGCTGAGCAAATGCACATTTGTTTTGCTGGTAACATCATCGCCCATATAGATTTTTTTTCCGTCACTAATAGGAACCACGCCGGTAACCACTTCTGCCAACTCCCGTTGACCATTTCCGGCGACACCGGCAATACCAACGATTTCTCCACCAAAGACGTCCAGATTGACATCCTTCAAGCGAGGAATACCATCCTGAGAGATTAAATTCACATTTTCCAGTTTTAGCTTGGGTGCTTCAACAGTGGTGCGATCAAAAGCCGGTCGTTCCTCAGTGGCAAAATAAATGGAGTTTTCAATGTCCATCTTCTCACCCACCATGGCACGCACAAAAACTTCTTCTGAGGCATCCTTGCGATCCAGGGTGGTGATATTTTTACCTTCCCGTAAAACAGTGATACGGTCACAGACACTCAAGACTTCGCGTAACTTATGAGTGATGAAAACAATACTGAGACCGTCATTGACCATAACGCGTAAAGACTCGAAGAGAGCGTCTACTTCCTGGGGGGTCAAATTGGTGGTTGGTTCATCCAGAATGAGGATTTCGACCCCACGATACAATGCTTTTAATATCTCAACTTTTTGACGTGCACCTACCGTTAATGTGCTCATCACATCATTGAGATCTACGTTCAAACCGAAGCGTTGGCAAAGTTCTTTTACTTTCACCACTTCGTCTTCTAATTTCATCGTGTATTTGTTTTTTACATCGGTTCCGAGAACGATATTTTCCAAAACCGTAAAATTGCTAATTTGTAAAAAGTGCTGGTGTACCATACCAATGCCCTGATTAATGGCATCACGAGGACCTTGAATATTGACTGTTTTATCCCGTAACAAAATTTCGCCTTCATCTTTGCGATAAAGGCCATATAAAATATTCATCAAGGTAGTCTTTCCAGCACCATTTCCCCCTAACAAACCGTGGATTTCACCTCTTTTCAATGCAAATGTTACACTATCGAGGGCTACGATTTGTCCAAAAACTTTTCGTACATTCTTAAGTTCGAGGATTGTTTTATCTTCCATAACTTTGAAATACCTTTAAGCCCGGTAATAAATGTGATAAATATTTTTTTGAGCGCTTCCAGGCTCATGCTGCTAATAACCGTGCGTTGTCATGTTGGCAACGCACGGTGTTGGTTACAATATTTTCTATAGATTATTTGATTTCGCTGGTGTCTTTAACTACGGTGATTTTTCCACTGACAACATCAGCAATGATGGCTTCAACTTCTGTTGCAACGGATGCATCAACATTTTGCAGAGGGGTTTGGATTAATGCACCGGTATCGAAACCGAGAGGATAATAGCCACCCAGTTCACCAGCCACAACACTATCATAAATTGATTTCAACGGAACGGTGAAATCATATATGAAAGCAGTAATGTAGTTCTCGGGAGCATAAGAGGATTTGTCGGTATATTTTGCTGTCACTAGAACTTTTTCGGGAGAGGCTTTTACAGCTTCAAATAAACCAAACATACCCAGGTTAAGTGAACCCATGATGACATCACAACCTTCAGCAATTAATGCATCGGCTACCTGACGCGCTTTGGTAGGATCATTGAAATCGCCAGTCCAAACCATCTTAACTTCAACGTCGAGACCTGAGTCAGTAACAGCTTGTTGCACTGCATGAGCTTCAGCATATGAGAAAGGTAGGGTTAATCCACCCAGGTACCCAATCTTACCGGTTTTGGAGGCTCGGGCTGCAACTGCACCGATGGCATAGTAACCAACATGGAAATTGCGGTCAATGAACCATAAATTGGCTGGTGAGCTTTCCAAAGGTGCATCACCTTCTGCAATGAAGACAACTTCCGGGAATTGGACAGCCAGGTCAGCAGTTTGGGTAACGAATTGTCCACCATGTGTCCAGATGATATTGAAACCAGTATCGATGTATTCGCGCATGACACGATCAACATCCGGAACGGCAACACTTTCTGAATAAGCAGTTTCGATTCCAGTTTCTTTCTGAAGACCCACAATACCTTCGTAAGCGAGGGTGTTGTAGTCAGCATCGGTGATAACACCAGGGAAAATGGCGGCTAACTTCCAAACTTTTGCTTCCGGTGCTTCTTCAACCGGTGCTGCTGGTGCACATTGCGTTGCCAATAATGACAACAATACCAATACAGTTACTAAAACGATTTTACTTCTTCCCATTTCTAAACTCCTTTAATATGGTATGAATAAAAAAGAGGGAACCAACATAAAGTTCCCCCTAATTGCCGATAAATGGTTCATCTGATGATGAAATAAATATTTGGATGTACATGAATAACATTTATTGTGCCAATAATTAAATATGGATAAAGGTATCTTACAATATTATATTATAATGGCAAATAATGAGATTGTTCACGTCACAAAAATCCCAGAATAAATGATAAATGTAACAGAAAAAATTAAGTCAAATACGAGCAATGTTTTTCGTGTGTAAAAAATTTTTTCGTGTATAACAAATTTGGTAATTGAAATTAAATGGTATTCCAGCAGATTGAAGGAGAATTAAAGATGATTACGATTAAAGTTCCGCAAACCAGAGAAGAATTCAAAGCTTATTATGATCTGCGTTATCGGGTTTTACGGGCACCCTGGGGACAACCGAAGGATACCGAAAAAGATGATTACGAACCTATCAGCCAACATTTCATGGCGATAGATGATGAAAATGGGAAAGTGGTTGGTACGATAAAAATGTTTGAGAAAGAAGAGGGAGTAGGCTGGGTCTCCCATCTGGCGGTGGAGCCTGGCTATCAGAAAAAAGGTATTGGCATGAAATTGATGGCGACAGTGGAAAAAGCAGCCAAAGAAAAAGGATATCGTATTCTTGGTTGTATGTCCCGTTTGAACACAACATCCTATTTTGAGAGAATGGGGTTTAAAACAGCAGGATTACCAACCAATTATTTTGGTACCACACAGGTACTCTGGATGGAAAAAGAAATTATTTAAAATGTTGTGGGATTTTGCCCACAACATTTTTTGGATAATTCTGCATGATCTCAATAAATCGGGGTAAGCAGGTGTTTTTGGCGTGCAGCTGCACGCCAAAAACACCCTAGCCACTAATTATTGAAAGGATACTTAATTCTTTGCTCTGGCAACAGGTAGTTTAAAGACGTGAAGTATTAGATTCAAGACACCTTTAATAGGTGCAAATGCCCAGGAAACAAGCCCATTGACCAGGGTTAATCCCTGACCTAACCAGATGAACAGAGGGCGTGTAAGTTGTAAGATCTTGAATTGAGAATAGGCAATTGCTAAGAGAATTGTCCCAATTGAAATTCCAAAACGGGCCCAATCATTGAAATGAATACCAGCAAATTCTTCCAAAAGTATTTCAATACCAATATTTAAGATAAGAATATAAGCAGCAGTTTTTAAAATGGGGAAACGAATAACGATAGAGCTGAAGATACCTGCTGCAAAGCGCATAATCAGGATACCTATAGCAACACCAAGGATCACAATGCCAATATGATCTGAAAGGGAGACGGCAGCTACAACATTGTCCAAACTGAATGCGAGATCCATGAGCTCCACATTAAGCACCATCAGCCAGAAGCTTTGTTTCTTTAGCGGACGCATGGCATCTTCTTCGCTGCCTTCATGGCCTGGTGCTCCTAAATCATCCAGTGCCAGGCGGATCAGATATGCAGCTCCTAATATTTTTAACCACGGGTTTTGAATGATATAGCTGGCAAGGAATAACATGATGATACGGCCACCATACGCACCTATTAAGCCAACCCGCAAGGCAGCCACTCTTTGATTGCCCAGAAGTTTATCCAGTGCATGACCAATTTTTTTGAGTGCTGTTGGCCAGGGAATAGGATCGTGTGCTGGCAATCTGGAGACCATTGCGCCTAATACGGCTGCATTATCCAGTGATAATACACCTTCCAAAAAAATGAGTTGAATAACAATTGCGACGAATGACCAGTCCATAAAAACTCCTTAGAACAACCATTAATATCAATGTGCCCAATATAATGCCAACTTGCTTTTCAGTAGGACAAAAAACGCATTGTCAGAAAAGAGGAAAGTATAAATCTCAGAAAATTTTGTTACCAATAAGGGCTGAGATCATTTTAACTTCCAACTTTGCACCAATGGGGAATGAATAAGTTATACCACCAGCCAAAAAACTTGAGGAAAAATTAAGCATATTGTCATATATGTAAGGAGGAAGGTCATAACAAGCAAAAAATAGATCATTAAATAAGATAAGAATGTCTGATAATAATTATCAAGTTCCAATCCAAGGTTAATCAAGGTTCTTTTCATGGAATAAATTTTCTGGTAAAAAGACAAGTATGAACAAACTATCCGCCAAACTCGATGTGTATTGGAGGCATAATAAAGCGGTCATCATTGTCGTTGCGGTGATCCTCGTATTGGCTCTTGGGGCATTATTGACCCCAAAAAAACAATATCCTCCCATATCAGATGAACGCCTGGCGCTTGATCCATTTTTAGGGTCTGAAAATGCTCCAATCACCATCATCGAGTATGGTGATTATGCCTGTAGTGGATGCAAGCTCTGGCACAATGCTGGAGTGCTGGATGAGATTCTCGAGCTTTATGATGGAAAGGTTAAATTTATCTGGCGTGATAATGCTCACATCAGTAGTGCTTCACGGGCAGCTGCCAACGCCGCTCAATGTGCGTTTGATCAGGGGAAGTTCTGGGAATATCACGATCTTTTATTTAAAAACCCGATCGGTTTTTCGGATGAGGGATTGAAATCCTATGCCTTGATGTTGAATCTGGATATGGAAAAATTTAATACCTGCGTTGATCAGGGTTGGTATATGAATAAAGTGGTTCATAGTATGAATTTGGCTGGTGATTACGGGTTGAGCCTTACTCCGTCATTCCTGGTTAATGAAGAGGTGGTGATTGGCCCACCACCAACCAGTTATTTGTCTGAAATAATCATACGGCTTATGGCAGGTGAATAATTACAAGAATTATGCATTGATGAGTAAATAAGTCCAAATATCATATAATTGTCAGACAAATATTATTGACTCTCGTTTTTTGGTTTGCTATACTAATAAAGTGCTAGCTTTTATTATTCGTTGTAGTATCTGTGTAATTTCATAATATTATTGGCACACCCCGTCGTACAAGCGTGACTTCGGGTCTTTTATTGTCAGCTAACCGAGCGTATAAACTCAGGTTAAAAAAATGGGAAAGCCCCTATATTATTGTCTAAGGAGTTTGAAAAATGAAAATAACACCCCCCGTACCCGTATCTGTAGATAAAATGTCAATTGATGTTTCAGAAATTGAAGGTTTGCTGCAAGCACCTCCAATGCAATTACCCCCATGGCAGGATGCCTCATTTTTATTGGGTGATGGTCGCACCATGCTCATCCGTGCAATGACAGACGACGACATCCCCCAATTACTTGACTTCATGAAACTCGTGATGGAAGAAGAGAAAGACTTCTATGACATTGTCGGCGTTCGGGTTTATGGCGAAATTTTGGCTGTAAAACGCAAAAGAATTAAAGACGCTTTTACTTTGCTTGGTCTAATCGATGGTGAATTTGTTGGTTTTGCGAACGGTCGTTTCTGGGATAAAGATACAGCCATCAGCTTACACACCATGGCTTTCTCCCGCCGAGGAAAAGTAGGTTGGGCAATGTACTATGCCAAGACCTACTATGCTTTGGAAATCTGCAAAGCACAACAGTGGTGGTCAACGTTTGAAAGTTATAACGGATGGCGAATGGCTGGTCTGGCGATGGCACAACCAACCTTACCATGGCCACAATATCAGCATGAATTAGGTGGCGCACGAATTTACACTGTCAACCAGGATTCCTGGAATGCCAGCCTAAAGCATTGGTTGCCCAATTACATTGGTAACGACATGAACTTCAATCCAACTGATGAAGTACGCAAAGCCAATGAAGTTATGCGCATGCCAGAGCTCGATCTCTAAAATTTATAAATAAAACGAAGGATCAGTCCGATCCTTCGTTTTTTTAGCAAGTTGTTTTTTATTGGTAGATGATTTAACAGGTTTTGTACTATTTATATATCCCGGTTAGCTGAAAAATAACGGTAGAACTTTTACAAGTTGAAAAAAGTTGGAAGCAAAAACAGGATAAAAAAATTTATTTTTTATTGAGAAATTTTTCTCAAATTGACTCAAAATCCTGAAAATGCTATACTAAATGAACAATTGTCTAACATCTGACAATCTTCATATCGTTTTTTCCTAAAACCAATCTTTTGATTGATTTTTATTGTCCCCGGGTATTTTCCAGCCCTTATTGGTTCTTCCTGCATTCGCCGTGAAAATACCCTATCAGAGTAAGTTGTATAACGGCAACTTTTAATGGATCTGAAAATTTTATTGTCGAACAGAATTAAAACAAAGAGGCGAATGGCTGAGCTACTCGCCTGGTTTTGTCTGTGAATAATTAGGAGGTGGAAATATGGCTGTTATAAAAGCAGAAATTAGATCCGGATCGTATTTTGATTCCGCGGTTCTAATGCAACTGCAACGTTCCCTCGCCCAGCTGGATGGTGTAGATGATGCAGGTGTGGTGATGGGTACTGAAGAAAATAAAGAAATCCTCGCTCATATTGATCTGGTCACACCGGAAGTAATGGCATCAAAATCTGACGATCTTGTGATAGTGGTGCGTGCTGCCGACGCAGAAACCGCATTGAAAGCAATTGGTCAGGTAGATGAATTATTGACCCGCAAAAAATCAAATGTGGATCAGGAATATCGTCCCAAGACTCTGGCAAGCGCAGCAGAAATGCTACCGGATGCCAGTTGGGTTCTCATTTCCGTCGCCGGTCGCTTTGCTGCCAACGTTGCACGTCAGGCGCTGGATCTGGGAAAACACGTTTTCCTATTCAGTGATAATGTTTCCGTAGAAGATGAAGTTTCTTTAAAAGCCAAGGCGGCTGAAAAAGGACTTCTGGTCATGGGTCCAGATTGCGGTACTGCCATGATCAGTGGAAATGGACTGGGATTTGCTAACAAGATTCGCAAGGGTCCCATTGGCGTGGTCGCTGCTGCTGGTACTGGTTTGCAACAGGTTACTACTCGCATTCACCAACTGGGCAGTGGCATTACCCACGGTATTGGCACCGGCGGGCGCGATTTGAAAGATGCCATTGGCGCAGCAACCTTCTTGATGGCTATGGATGTACTGGCGCGCGATCCAGGCACACGTGTGATTACCCTGGTATCGAAACCACCAGCCCCTAAGATGGCTGAAAAAGTGATACGTAAAGCTCGTCAGATTAATAAACCTGTCGTTATTAATTTTATTGCACGTAAACCAACCATGCGTCGTGATGGCAATATGTGGTTTGCAACCGGTATGGATGATGCTGCTGCTTTAGCAGTCGAATTGGCAAATAAGATGCCTGATCTTTCTGGTGCACCTGCTTTACCCGTTGAAAAGTTTGCTGAAGGTCAGAAATATTTCCGTGGGCTCTTCTCCGGTGGTACATTAGCCTATGAAGCTCAATTCCTATTGGAAGATTATGTCGGCCGTGTTTGGGCAAATGCCCCGATTAACAAAGAAAATAAACTCAAAGATTCTTTAACCAGTGAAGAGCACAGCATTGTGGATCTGGGTGAAGACGAATTCACCGTGGGTCGTCTGCATCCTATGATGGACAATGAAATGCGCATTCGCCGCTTACTGGAAGAAGGCCAAAGATCCTGAAGTAGCAGTAATCATGCTGGATGTGGTGATTGGTTATGGCTCACATCCTGATCCTGCCAGTGAATTGGGACCAGCCGTTGCCAAAGCCAAAGCTGAGGCGGAAAAAGCAGGTCGTTATCTGGAAGTTGTGGTGGTTGCCACCGGTACGGATGAAGATCCTCAAAACCTGGATAATCAGATTGCGCAAATGCGTGCAGCCGGTGCCTGGGTTTCTTCCAGTAATGAAGAAGTCATTCGCTATGCAGGTAGTATCTTACGAGCGTTGAATGAAACAAAAGAAGATGAATATGTCTTTACACCGGTGGACTTAGCGACTCTGGATAAAGAACTAATGGCCATCAACGTCGGTCTTGAATCTTTTGCTGAAGATCTGGTCAAACAGGAAGTGCCGGTGGTCCATGTAGAATGGAAGCCCCCTGCGGGTGGTAATGAAAAGTTAGCAGCTATTCTTGAACGAATGAAGAAATTCAGTTAAGAATTGCTCTTATTGGAAGAATTTTGACACTGAACAAAAGGAGTTGAGAAATGACAATTAATATCGATCAGGCAAATCAAAAAGCAATTGATGCCTTTATGGAAGCCCGACCTGTTGTGGTGGGTGTTGCTAAAGCCAGGGATGTCATCCCTGGTATGCATGAGAACTTATTCTTACACGCTGGTCCTCCTGTGACCTGGGAACGTATGTCTGGTCCTGTACGTGGCGCTATGATTGGTGCCATGTTCCTGGAAGGTAAAGCCAAATCAGTGGAAGAAGCAGAAACCATTTTGAAGAGTGGACAAATTGAATTTGCGCCCTGCCATCATTATGACTCAACTGGCCCAATGGCTGGTGTTATGTCTCCATCGATGATGGTCTATATCGTTGAAAATACAACCACTGGCTACAAAGCATTTTCAGGATTAAACGAAGGTCGTGGAAAAGTGCTGCGTATGGGTGCATACAGTGAAGAGGTTATCAACCGTATGAAGTGGCTCAACGAAGTCTTAGGACCGGCTGTTGACCGTGCTTTGAAAGAAATGGGTGGGCTTGATATCCGCACTTTACTCGCCAAAGCATTACACATGGGTGATGATGGTCACAACCGTCTGGATGCTGCTTCACTGCTCTATACCAATCTCCTTGCTCCTTATATTATCAAAACGACAAATGATCAAAAAGTTGCTTCAGAAGTGGTCAAGTTCCTGGGTGAAAATGCACTATCAATCCTGAACCCCGTTATGGCAGGCTGCAAGACAATGACACAGGCTGGACATAATATAGAAGGTTCTACCATCGTAACCGTTATGGCACGTAATGGCACCGATTGGGGTATCCGTGTCAGTGGTTTAGGTGATCGATGGTTCACTGCACCATCACCCAAAGTGAAAGCATTATATTTCCCCGGTTTTGGTGAAGATGACGCCTGTCCGGATATTGGCGATAGTGTTATCACGGAAACAGCTGGGATTGGTGGTTTTGCTATGGCAACCGCTCCTGCTCTGGTTACTTTTATTGGTGGCACCCCGCGAGATGCGATTAACACCACCCTGGATATGTACGAAATCACATTTGGCGAGCACAAACACTTCAATATTCCTTTCCTGGATTTTCGGGGAACTCCAACTGGTGTCGATATCCGTAAAGTAGTCGAAACGAATATGTCACCAAGAGTGAATACCGGTGTGGCCCATAAAGACCCGGGTGTTGGTCAGGTTGGTGCTGGTGTTGTCAGTGCTCCGATGAAATGCTTTGAGGATGCGCTGGTTGCATTTGCCGAAAAATACGGAATATAAACAAAAATGAGTTGACTGGTTATTTCACTGATTGTGGAATAACCATTAATTACCCATTACTTTTACAAAATTTTATTTTTAACCTTTTTGGAGGGAACAATGGAACGTGAAAAATTTATTAAGATGATGGCGGAAGCCAAATTGTATGATCTGACCCAGGATTGCAGTATTTTCACACCCCCATTCCCCGGAGACAAGGCTTTAGAGGTACATTTCTTTAAGCGTGTTACCGGTGCATATGGTGGTGGAGCTGGGGCTAATGGACAGATCCTCAACTGGAGTAACACAGTCGGTACCCATCTGGTGGGTGAAACAGCTTACCATTCTGGTGGCCGTGCGATTGCTGATATTCCTTTGAAAGCATTAAGTGGTGTGGGCGTGGTTGCAGATATCTCATCTATGGTTGAGGATTACAGCATTTACACACCCGAAATGATTGAAAAAGTCGTCGATGTCAAAGAAGGCGATATTTTGATCATCAATACCGGATACAACCGCTACTCATGGGACAGACCCGCTGTACCCAATCCGAAAGCGCAGGGTGGGGTTGAATCCAAAGAATTCGGTTTCTTGGTAAGACACCCAGGTCCTTCCCCGGAATTTTTCCAATGGGTTATGGACAAGAAATTAAAATGGGTTGGTGTTGATTGTGGTACCATCGAGCACCCCATGAATACACCCATTCGTCGCCTGCATGAGAATGAATTCAAGAAAGCAGAAGCCAAATTAAAAGAAAAATATGGAAAAACCTGGGATGAGATGTATCCACAGGATTGGTATTATGAAATGACCCATGTGATCATGCCCAAAAATCATGTTCTCTTTGTAGAATCGATTGTTGGTCAGGTCAATGAGTTGAAGAACCAGAGAGCATGGATCACCTGCCAACCAATTCCTTATATGGAAGTAGAAACCGCCTGGGCACGTGTTGCTGCTTATCAAGCTCCCGAATGGATGCCAGAAGATGAGTTCTATGCGGAACTCGAAAAAGCAGACATGGTTGATATGACCGTCCCGTTCAGTGTTCAATCTCCGCAGTGGGCAAATTATGAACCCCTTTCCGTGAAATACTTCAAACGTGTTGGTGGAGCTCATTTTGGCATGGCACGTAACGGCTCCATTTGTAATGCTTCTATCCATCTGGCGACCCACATGGATGGTGAGATTCACTTCTTCCCCAATGGACGAACCATCGGTCAAGTTCCCTTGGAAGAATGGGTTGGACCAGGTGTAGTCGCTGATATTTCGCATCTTGTGAGCAATTCCAGTGTTTATACACCTGCAATGATCGAATCTGTTGTAGACCTAAAAGAAGGCGATATTCTGATTATCAAAACCGGCTGGCATAAATTTGGATGGAAGAGCCCGGATTCTGATGAATTCCGCTATATGATCAAACATCCAGGCCCGTCACCCGATTTTGCTGAATGGGCAATTCAGAAAAAGATCAAATGGATTGGTGTCGATTGTGTGGCAGCAGATCATCCCATGAATACCATTCAACGAATCTGGCATCCAAAGACTTTCGAAGAAGCCAATGAAAAATTGAAGAAAGACTTTGGAAAAGACTGGGATGAAATGTATCCATTAGATCATTACTATCAGGATATGCACCTCAATCTATTCCCTAAACGGATTGTTCATGCTGAAAACCTTGGTCTAGGTCTGGCTGATCTACCCAGTGGACGTTACTATATCGGATGCTTTGTGCAAAAAGGTATGGAAATCGAATCCATGTGGGGTCGTTTTGTTGCCTTCAAAGAAGGATAAACAAATTTTAAGATTTGCTACCCTTCGAGGGCTTGATTTTTTGAAGGGTAGCAGTCATAATATTATGGTGGTGGCAGGTTCTCAAAAAGAAAAAAATTGATTAGATTTATGCACAAATCGAATCGACCTCAGTCAATTCTGTATAATTGAGAACAACTCTGTCCCTAAAATCATTGATGATCGAATGCAGAAAAAAACACACCTTCCAATAAACCATAAGATTAATATTGATGAAGACTTGACTGAGATTCTCCCTATCGGGGCATTATCTCAATTTGGTGTTAATCCAGTTATTAATCAACAAAGTGTTGTTTTGCATCCTCAACATCATTCCTTTTCGATCTTACAAAATCTGGTTTCTGTTCGTAAATTAAGTACGATCAAGAAATCATTTCCAGTTTTTTTGAAACTATTCGTGTGATTTTTTTCACTTATTTTTACAGGAGGCAAAATCTATATGAAGCCAGCTCCATTCGATTATTATGCTCCTACCAGCGTTGAAGAAGCTCTGGATAAATTAACAGAACTTGGATATTCTGGTAAGGTGTTGGCTGGTGGGCAGAGTCTTATTCCTGCGATGAATTTCCGCATGGCTCGGCCGACAGCTTTGGTAGATCTGAATAAGGTCAAAGAATTATCGTATATTAAACCTACCGCTGATGGCGGTCTGGCAATTGGAACTATGACACGTGACAGTGTTGTGGAAGAAGATCAATTGGTAAATGAACGCTTTCCCATATTGGTAAAAACAATTAAACACATTGCACACAAACAAATCCGTAATCGCGGCACATTTGGTGGTGCGATTGCCCATGCCGATCCGGCTGCGCAATTACCTGCAGCTTCATTATTATTGGATGCCAATTTGAAAGTATTATCTAAATCTGGTGAACGTTGGGTGAAAGCTACTGATTTCTTTATTGGACCTTTCATGACTGTCTTGGAACCAGAAGAATTATTAGCTGAGGTTGTTTTACCTCCCATGGCACCCCGCACTGGCGCAAGCTATCAGCAAGTCTCCCGCCAAAAAGGTGGATATGCACAGGCTGCCGTCATCAGTACGGTAACATTGGATGGGTCAGACAGAGTAAAAGAAGCACGCGTCGCGTTGTTCAGCGTTGGCGAGTCAGCACTTCTCGCCAGTAAACCCAATCAGGTATTGGCCGGGCAGGTGCCCACAGCAGAAGCAATTGAAGAAGTAGCAGCTTATGTGGCAAAAAATGAATGTGATCCGGGAACAGATATTCATGGTACAGAAGAATATCGTCGCAATCTCGTTCATGTTTTGGTTCGCCGTGCTCTGACTGAAGCTGTTCAACAGGCAAAGAGGTAGGAGGTAAAGATGACTCAAAAAGTAAAAGTTGCAATCAAAGTTAATGGAACGTTATATGAACGAGAAGTTGAACCGCGATTGTTATTAAGTGATTTTATCCGTCATGATCTTGGTTTAAAAGGAACCCATGTTGGCTGTGAACACGGTCTGTGTGGTGCCTGTACCGTATTGATCGATGGCCAAACTGCACGTTCCTGTACCTTGTTTACAGTTATGGTGGACGGTTCAGATATCAAGACAGTTGAATCACTGGGTACGATGGAAGCGATGCATCCGATTCAGGAAGCATTCTCTGAAGTCCACGCACTGCAATGTGGTTTTTGTACACCTGGCTTTTTAATGACAACAGTGGAATTTTTGGAAGGTAATCCAAACCCCACCGCCAAAGAAGCGCGAGAAGCGATCGATGGCAACTTCTGCCGTTGTACAGGGTATGAAAATATCGTTGAGGCTGTCCAATTAGCGGCAAAAAAGATGGCTGCGCACTAGAAGAGAAGAGAGGTGAAACGTGGCTGAAAAAGAAAAACTCGTAGGACAATCAATAAAAAGGAATGAAGATCCGCGTTTATTGACTGGTAATTCTACCTTTATTGATGATATTAATTTACCTGGCATGTTACACATTGCCATAAAACGCAGTGATTTTGCACATGCAAAAATCAACAAAATCGATGTTGAAAAAGCAAAAGCATTACCCGGTGTGGTAGCTGTATATACTGCGGAAGATCTGGGTGATTATTGGAAACCAGGACCCTTGCAAGTACCGCCTCCCTCCGTGATCAAAGGGGCAATCTTCCATGCACGTCCTCTGGAATGTATTGCAAAAAACAAGATTCGCTTTTCTGGTGAACCGATTGCGGTGGTGGTAGCAGAAAATCGCTACATCGCTGAGGATGCACTTGATTTAATAGATCTTGATGTAGAAATTCTGCCTTATGTTGGCGACCTGGAAAAAACAATCGCTCCTGATGCTCCATTAATCCATGAAGACCTTGAATCCAACTTGGCAGCTGATGTGGTACAGGAAGTGGGTAGCTGGGAAAAAGCAGTTGCAGAAGCTGATGTTGTGGTCAAGAAACGTTTACTGGTTAACCGTGTTGCTGGTGCTGCCCTGGAAAACCGAGGCATTGTTGTTAATTGGGATTCAAATTTGAATTTGCTGACCGTTTGGGCTACAACCCAGGGTCCCATCCCCATGCGTAACAGTATCGCCAAATATCTTGGGCTACTGGAGAACCAGGTGCGTTTGATCAACCCTGCCATTGGTGGTGGTTTTGGACCTAAGATCATGTCTTCCCAGATCGATGATGTTGTCATCCCCTGGATTGCGATGAAATTAAAACGACCGGTCAAATGGGTCGAGGATCGACGAGAGAATTTCCTGGGCACCACATCAGAGCGCGATCAATTACACTATGCAGAGATTGCAGTGAAAAAAGATGGTACCATTCTGGGCGTTAAAGATGTGTTCTATCATAATACGGGTGCCTATAATCCCTACGGCATGACGGTTCCTTTGAACACACAAACACATACGGTTTCCAACTATCGGGTGCCGAATTTCTTTACTGAAATTAAGATGGTGTTTACCAACCAGATGGTGGTAACTCCGGTACGTGGTGCTGGGCGTCCTCAAGGTGTATTTGTGATGGAACGATTGTTGGATGCAGCTGCAGACGAATTAGGCATGGATAAAGCTGAAATCCGCCGAATTAATCTCTTACAACCCGAGGATTTCCCCTTGCGCACAGGCGTGATTGGTCAGGATTTTGTGGAAGGTGTTTTGGACAGTGGTAATTATCCCTATGCACTGGAGCAAACTTTTGAAAAGATTGAATACGAAAAATTCAAGAAAGAAATTCAACCAAAAGCACGTGCTGAAGGTAAATATAAAGGTATTGGTATCACCATGTTTACCGAAGGAACAGCGGTTGGTCCTTATGAAGGTTGTAAAGTCATGGTGGGCGTAACTGGCAAAGTCAGTGTGGTTACTGCTTATAGTAACCAGGGGCAGGCTCATTACACCACTTTTGCCCAAATCGCAGCGGATAATCTGGGCGTAAAAGTAACGGATGTTGATGTTGTCACCGGTGACTCTGGACAATGGAGCTGGGGCGTAGGTGCGTTTGCCAGTCGTGGAATTACTCTCGTGGGTACTGCCATTCACAATGCATCCTTGAAAGTACGGGAGAAAGCTTTGAATCTGGCCAGCAAACTTCTGGAAACACCTGTGGATGAACTTGAAATGGAAGATGGTGTTGTTCGTGTTGCAGATATACCCGAAAAATTCATCTCATTGGGTGAGCTGGCAATGCGCAGCAATCCTACCCGCGGAACAGTAGAACCTGGTATGGAACCTGGTCTTGGAAGCTGCTTCTTACTATGGACCACCTCATGGAGCAACTGGATTTGGCAGTCTGGCGATGATTGTGGATGTTGATCCTGAAACCGGAAAGATTAACATTGATCGTCTGGTGATTACAGATGATTGCGGTCAACCAGTTAATCCCATGGTTGTCGATGGACAGATCCATGGTGGACTTCAGATGGGTATTGGCGAAGCGTTTTATGAGAATTTAGTGTATGATGATTATGGTCAATTGGTGACAGCATCATTCATGGATTATCTTTTCCCACAAGCAACCGATATGCCAGATAATTTTGAAGTAGTTCACTCACACACCAAATCACCACTTAATCCTTTGGGTATTAAAGGTGTTGGCGAAGCTGGAGCCATTGCTCCACCGGCCTGTATGATGCAGGCGTTTGAAGATGCGTTGGGTTTGAAAGAGATGTTCATCACTGAATCATCTATCAATCCCAGCAAACTGTATCACTATGTTCAGAAGGCGAAGGGCGCATAAGCGCCTTTCGCTATAACCCTGGAAAATCTATATTTATTTTTATTGGAGGAAGTTGTAATGAAAATCGAAGGTACTCACGTTTTTAATGGTCCCCGTGAAGATGTTTGGGATATGTTCTATGATCCCAATGTTCTAGCGAGTGCCTTACCCGGTGCACAGAAGATGGAAATGGTCAACGAAGACGAATACAAATTTGATATGAACGTTCGCGTTGGTCCTGTCTCTGGTGCTTTTTCTGGTGAAATGCAATTGGAAAATGTTGTTAAACCGGATAGTCTGACCCTGAAAGGTGGCGGAAAAGGTGCACCTGGATTCTTAAATGGCGTCGGAAACGTAAAATTTAAAGAACAAGAAGATGGCACCACCTTAATGGAATATGAAGGTGAAGTTAATATTGGTGGTGCATTAGCCAGTGTAGGACAACGAATGATTGATAGCGTTGCCAAAAGCATGATCCGCACTGGTTTTGAAACCCTTGACAAGGCTTTGGCTGCCCGTCTGGCCGCAAAAGAAAGCGGTTCAGAGGTAGTGGATTTCAAAGCACCCACAGAAGCACAATTTGCTAAAGAAGTTGCAAAGGATATGGTTAAGATGGACAATCTGTCTGCCGAGACAAAACTTGTTTTCTACATTGTCCCGGTCATCGCAGTCATTATTCTGTTGGCCGTTATCCTGAATAGCTGTGGAGCATAGTCCCAATCTTCACCCAGGTATTATTAATTTTGAGGATTGAAGAGGATTGAAAGGAGGTATCATACCGTCAGAGAGTAGACCCCATAATTCCCCTACTGTTTCCTTCGGAATAACCCGGATAGCAATGGCGCGCACGAATTGGTGTGGAGGAGAGATTCATCCAATTGCTGTTGGGGACAGGTTCCAATCGAATCAACAAATCAAACTTATTCATATTCATCCTAATTTCCTTTAGAGGGAGGAAGACTCGTATGGCAACTCAAAGTAAAGTAATGGCTTATCTTCCAAATGATCGCCCACCACTTGGGCAAATGATTTTGCTGGGCTTCCAGCATGTTATTACCATGTTCCCCGCGACTGTTCTGTGCGCGTTATTGATGGGTTTCCCCGTCAGCACCGTGTTAACAGTTACCGGTTTTGGAACTGTTGTAGCGTTGATTGGTTCCAAATTGGCAATGGGTAAATTCATCCCCTTGTATTATGGTTCCAGCTTCAGCTATATTGCTGCTGTCACAGCTATCACCAAAGCTGAATTTGGTGTCCCCGCTGACCCGGCTTTGCTCTCCATCGTACAGACTGGTTTTATCGCAACAGGTGTGATTAACATCATCGTTGGTTTGATCATCCGCTACTCTGGCGGTAAAGAAGCATTGGACAAAGTGTTACCCCCCATCGTGACTGGTCCAGTTGCCTGTACCATCGGTATTGGTCTAGGTGCTGCAGCTCTGCAAATGTCCAGTGGTGTTGCTGGTGGTATCATGACTGGTGACCTGAAATGGTGGGCAGCTGCCATCATTACATTATTGGCGGCTTTCCTGTGTTCTGTTTATCTTCAGGGCAAAGGCTTCATTTCCATGCTCCCCATTCTTTTGGGTGCTGTCATTGGTTACATTGCTGCTATCCCCTTAGGTCTCGTCAATTTCGCGGGTGCCTTTACATCAGCTTTGGTACGTGCTCCCCAACTCACTTTCCCGAATTTCGCCAGTGATCTGACATTCACCGTGATGTTTGGTATTGGTATTATGGCTATCGCCACTATCCCAGAATCAACCGCGCATCTGTATCAGATTTCTCTGTATGTTGATCACACTGCCGCTGAAATGGGTAAAGAAAAATATGGCTTGAGCAAATACATTGGTCTTAACCTGATGCTGGATGGCTTGAACGACCTGGTCAATGGTATCTTCGGTTCAACAGCAGGTACCAACTATGGTGAAAACAACTCATTGATGGTTATTACAAGAAACTATTCCGGTCCTGTATTAATCACAGCCGGTATCATTTCTATGTTACTCGGTTTCATCGGACCATTAGCAGATCTCGTATCAACTATCCCAACCGCAGTAAGTGGTGGTCTTTCGATCTACCTCTTCGGTGTTATTGGTATGCAAGGTATTGCACTTATGATGGCTGAGAAAGTCAACCTGTTTGACCCGGCTCAGTTGGCAATTGGTGCTGTGATCCTGATCGTTGGTATTGGTGGTAACATCGGCTTCCCCGGTGGCTTTCTGCCGATCCCAATGCTTACGGGTCTGTTCCCAAGTGGTTGGCCGGCGATCGCAACTGCTGCAGTGCTTGGTATTCTGATGAACCTGATTTTAGTCTTCTGGAAACCACCCGTTGTCCGTGAGCAAGCAGTCTAATACATTTGATTAAACTTTACAAGTGATGGGTTATTTGCATAGTTGAGCAGGTGTGCAAACCTGTCACCCCACGATACTCCCGACGTCGATGCTCAGGCGTCGGGAGTATTATGAAACGGAATTACTGGATCAAGTAACCATAATTTATAATAGTCTTGAAGATCGATGATTCTCTTGAATCTGAATTATTCAATAGAATTCTGGATTTTTAAGGAAATAAAATTTTAAATAGAGAAAGGAGTTTGTTTTGATTTTAGTAACAGGTGCATCTGGAAAAACTGGAAATGCCATCACAAAGGCATTGACTTCTCACGGAATGGATGTACGAGCAATTGTGAGACATAAAAAACAGATTGATCCATTGAAAAAATTAGGTGCAAAAGAAGTAATTGTTGCAGATTTGTTGGACGGCGAAAAAATGGATGAAGTATTTTTTGGGACCACAGCCATTTATCATATTTGCCCCAATATGCACCAACAGGAAGAGAAAATTGGCCAGTTAATGATCCAGGCTGCACAAAAAAACCATTTGAAACATTTTGTTTATCATTCTGTTTTACATCCCCAGGTGGAAGCCATGCCACATCATTGGAAGAAAATGCGTGTGGAAGATCAATTATTCAGAATATCGATGCCATTCACCATTTTACAACCTGCAGCATACATGCAAAATGTGCTTGGATATCTGGATAAAATGCTCAAATCTGGTGAATATCGGATTCCATATTCCACATCCTCCCGCTCGAGTATGATTGATTTAAATGATCTGGCTGAAGTTGTGGTAAAAGTGCTTACCGAAGAAGGTCACGAAAATGCAATTTATGAATTAGCGTCTCATGAAGCGCTATCCGCTTTGGATGTAGCCACTGTGGTAGCAAGTGTTTCCGGAAAATTAATCCTGGCAGGTACGATGGATCGAGCAAATTGGGAAAAAGATGCTCGTAAAGCGGGTTTGTCAGACTATGCGGTGGATACATTAAAAAAAATGTTTCAATATTATGAAGAATATGATTTTATTGGAAATTCCAATCAATTAACCTGGTTGTTAGGGAGAGATCCCAATACATTTGAACAATTTTTCAGGAATGCATATAACCCCTGATTTTTATTGGAGTCTGATTAATGGATAAAAAGCGAAGCCAACATTTCAATTATACGTTTGAATCAATACCGACCATATTTCACAGTCAAACCAAGAATTTCTTCACTTATCTTGAGAAAGATGGTTTGAAATTTCTGGAATTCTGGTGGGATCATATGGGTGTTCGATTAGGTCAGGAAGAGTCTGATCCATTCGAAGGTGTTACCTTTGAAATTAAAGAAATTCAGGATAAAAAATCAAAATTGGTTTTGCTTACTTTACCTAAGCCTAAAAATTTTTTTGAATGTTATTTCATGGCTTTTCTGGAAGAACCTCAAAAACGTTGGCCAGTGCGGTTACCGAACACCCGGGTTTTTGTTTTAGAATATGTACCGACCAATATCAGCACCACGGGAACCAGTTTTGGTGAAATTACCCGCAGTGCTCGTTACATTCGTTATTTTGATGGTCCAAAACCAGAAATGAAAGATTTTTACCAGGAAATAATGTTAAAGGTTTGGAAAAAACCAGTTGGAGTAAATTAAGATGGAATTTAAATTTGATTTTGGGTATTCGATTACAGCAATAACAGCTCTCCTATTCTATTTAAGGATAGCGATGATTCGCGGAAAAAAGCGTCGCTTAGCAAGAGAAGAGTTGGCTGAAGTAATGAGTATGGCAAAAGGTAAACGCCAAAAAGATCGAATGGCGGCCATCGAAGCAAAAAAGGGAGCTCCAAATATCGAGATTCGCAGTTGGTTGGTAATGGGAGTTGCCATTGTGTTGATGATTGCTGGTATTGTTTTTAAGAACTATCCAGATCTAAATTTACCCCAATTATTAGTTGATTACTGGTGGATAGGACCATCTTTAGGATTTGTCTTATTCAGTGTTGGTGTAAAGTAAATTAATGAAAGATAGATTGTAAAAATTATTGAGATTTCCTGTTTTTCCGATATGATCATGATATGAATACGGAAAACATTGTAAATTTGACAATCGAGTTGACCGGTATAGCCAGCGATATTGCCGGTCAAAAAGAAATACAAATGCAGATGACACCACATGATACTTATCATGATGTAGTCGAAAATTTAGCCAAGTTGTACCCTGATTTGGTGAATATTTTAATTTCGCCGGATGAAAAAACATTCTTAAGCTCAAATTTATTCATTATCAATGATGAGATGAATGATCCGGTTTTTTTTATGGAACAACATCCACGAGATGGTGACCGATTGACGCTTCTATCCGTGATGACAGGCGGGTAGTTTAACACTTATAATAAAACCAGTAGCTAACCAAACGCCTTTAGGTAATTATATCGATATAAAAAACCATCCAAAATCTCTGTTTGAATCAAATCTGCTTGTAGAATTAAACTTGACCGTTTTAAACAATTAACCATAGGAGGTTCAAATGAAACCTATTCTATTAGATATTCCGGAAGGGTTTGAAAGTGAGCGTTTGTTAATCCGCGTTCCAAAGCCTGGAGATGGCGCTATTCTTCAGGAAGCCTATTTGGAATCCTATCCACGATTAAAACCATGGTTTCCCTGGGCGCAAACAGAAAGCAGTGTGGAAGAGCGGGAAGAATTTGTTAGGCAGCAATATGCTCGTTTTATCAAGCGCGAAGATATGATGCTGATGCTTTTTTTAAAAAGCGAGCATAAATTGATTGGTTGCAGTGGGTTGCATGTGCAAAATTGGGAGGTGCCTTCGTTTGAAATTGGATATTGGATACGCACTGGTTATGAAGGCAAGGGTTATATCATCGAAGCGGTCAATCGAATTACTGAATTTGGGTTTAAGGACATGAAAGCCAACCGGATATTCATCCGTTGTGATGTCGCCAATGTGCGCTCACAATCAGTGGCGAAACGGGCTGGTTTCTTATATGAAGGTACTTTCCGAAATTTTGAACGCAGACATCATTCGGGTGAATTAACGGATATGCTTTACTTCAGTCTTACCGGTGAAGATTTTAAAAAGAGGATGGAAGCATGAAAACAATTGGCATGATTGGTGGAATGAGTTGGGAATCTTCAATTGAATATTATCGTCTGGTTAATAATGAAGTAAAACGGCAATTAGGAGGATTACATTCTGCCCAGTGCCTGATGTATTCAGTGGATTTTGAAGAAATTGAGCGCTACCAGCACCAGGGGGATTGGGAAAGAGCAACCGATGTGATGATTAATGCAGCCCAGCGATTGGAACGAGGGGGAGCGGATTTTGTGGTAATCTGTACCAATACCATGCATAAAATGGCAGATGAGGTAAAGGCTGCGATCAATATTCCTTTGCTGCATATCGTGGATGCCGCAGCGCAAGCGGTTAAATCAAAAGGTATTGGAAAAGTGGGTTTGTTGGGAACCCGTTTCACTATGGAAGGTGATTTTTATGGTGGGCGATTAAAAAGGCATGGTCTGGATGTGATCATTCCGGATTTGCCGGATCGCGAGATTGTGCACCGGGTTATTTACCATGAATTGGTGGTGGGAAAGATTCTACCGTCCTCGCGGGATGAATTTCAACGCATTATCCAAACGCTGCAACAAAAAGGTGCAGAAGGTATTGTGCTGGGATGCACTGAAATTGGTTTGTTGGTCAAACAGGAAGATAATCTTCTGCCGGTTTTTGATACAACAGTGGTACACGCGTTGGCTGCGGTGAACGTTGCTTTGGAAAATAAAAATATCGAGGACTTTTTACCAGGTTAACATACATCCAGGTTCGGCAAATAGACATGAGATCTATCGCTTGGTTTTTAATGCCGACATGCTAAAATGGATGTGATGAAATCCCGCTGGATCTGGTTACTGATTGGCATCGTTCTGGTTGGGCTGATGATTATTCTTTGGAGTAGCCCTATCGGTGCATTATTCCGTGACCAGGAACAACTATCTTTTGTACTGCAAAGCTGGGGTCGTTGGGCTCCATTGGTGACTATCAGCCTGCATGTGCTACAGGTTCTGACTGCGCCTATCCCCGGAACAGCCATCGATGCTGTCAATGGTTTGTTGTTTGGTCCCTGGTTGGGAACGCTTTACAGTATGATCGGCTTGATGATCGGCTCTTCACTGGTGATGGGGTTAACACGTCGCTTTGGACGACCGATGATGGAACGCTTTGTTGATCCTTCTTCTATTGAGCGTATTGACCGACTGGTGGAACGGGGTGGATCTCTGGTGATTTTTTTGATCTTTTTATTCCCCTTTTTACCAGATGATGCTGTCTGTTTTCTGGCAGGACTGACGCCCATTCCATTACTCGAATTGGTGTTACTGGCGTTGGCAGGGCGTTTGCCTGGAGTTTTTGTAGCAAATCTTCTGGGATCGCATGCAGATTCATTGGTGTTATGGCAGTGGATTGTTTTAGGTGTGATTTTTGCGCTGGTAGTAGGATTTATATGGCGGTTTCGTCGTGAGATTCGGGAAAAGATCCTGGGATGGTTAGAAAAAATCAGCACCAGAGAATGATCCATCGATTTTGATTAACCCACCAGTCAGGCTACAATCATAGTACCTGTTATTGAGGAGGAACAATGCCTTTAAACATTCTGATGGCTGGCGCAGCCTGTGGTAAGACCACAGAGGTCCTCAAATGCATTCGGTCTGAATTATCGTCCAGAGATGTAAAAAGAATCTGGGTGATCCTGCCTGATCGGCGGCAAATCAATTCATTTCGGGAAAAATTAATGGCCAGTGGTAGCATGTTAGGCGTTTCTACTGGATTGTTCTATGAATTTGGAAATGAAATATTACTTAAATCAGAGCTGCCTTACTCGGAAGCGCCAGATTTGCTGTTACATCGTATGCTCCTGGAGATCATTCAGAACTTCAGTCAAGCGGGTGATTTAGGGACATTTGAAGAAATCAAAGATAAGCCTGGGTTTATTCAATTGGTGCACCGGAAGGTATCTGATTTAGCTGAAGCCGGTTATGAATATAATCCAACTGATAATTTGGATCCTGAAGTTGATGTGATCCTGAAAATCTATCAGGTTTATCAAAAAAGAGTGATACAACGTCAGTGGATCGATTCTCATCAGATTATCAGCCTTGCGCTTGATGCCATAAGATCGAAATCCTCCGCGATGAAGGGTCTGGATATTGTAGCGGTTGATGGGTTTGAACGCTTTTCGCCGCCACAGGTGAACTTGCTTTGCCAATTAGTAGAACGGGGTGTGAAGGTATTAATCACCTTGCCAGGAAATGACATGGCTGGCAGAGCCATTTATCAACGCGCACAGGAAAGCCTACAACAATTTCAATCTGCTTTCCCTGAACTAGAATTGATTTACCCAGGGGATCAACCGTTTTTACCAGCTTCCATCCTGGGGCTGGCTAATAATTTCCTGGTTGATAAGCCGCAAAAAATTGAAAAACATTCCGCGGTGCGCTTACTTTCCGCTTATTCTCCCTTACAGGAAGTGCGTGAAGGTTTGCGCCATATCAGGTTTAAATTACGCCAGACAGGATATGCCGGCAATTGTGCCATATTGATCCCTGATGAGTCCCAGTATCCAGCTTTGTTGCAAACAGTGGCGGATGAATATCGCATTCCAATTCATTTTAGCTGGGGTGAATCATTAATGCGAGTTGCTCAACTAGAATTGATCCTGAACATATTGCGTGTGTGGGTAGAAGATTTTCCGCGCAGACAATTTCTGGATGTGATCAGAAGTCCATTTCTTGATCTAACCAATTTTGGATTTAGAGCCAGCTGATGCAGCCATATTGGAGCGTGTCAGCCGTTATGGTCCGGTGGTGGCTGGTTATGATAACTGGATAAAAGTATTGCAGCGTTTATCAGCCAGGGATGAGGACAAGAAAAAACCTGATGAATTTGATTTCGATGATGGTGATATCTTCAATTTACCGAATGCAGAAACCTGTAAAAGACTGATGGATAGCCTTCATCGGCTGGCAGCTATCCTGAAGCCTCCAGAGGAAGATAAGCGCATTAATATCTGGGTGGATTGGATATGGCAATTGCTAAAAGATATTGGATGGATATCACGTTTAGCATCCTCCTCTGGAAAACCATGGTTTAAGAAATTTAAGCAAAATTTACGAGAGATGTGTATAGCTGATCAAGAATTAGGAGCGTGGTATCTCAATTTTGAACAATTTATCGCTGAATTGGAAATGGATTTTCAACTCAATACTTTTCAACCGGTCAGGAATGAAAACGCAGTTCAGGTGCTACGCATGCTGGATGCACGTGGATCAAGGTTTGAGCATGTTGTTATATTAGGATTGGCAGAAGGCGTGTTCCCTAAATCTCAACGAGAAGACCCATTCTTGCCTGAATCATTTCGTCAGTTAGCAGGGTTGGAATCTCAGGTGGAACAGAATCAAATGGGGGTGTTTTATCAGGCGATTACACGTGCCAATGGAACACTGATGGTGACCAGACCCTATATGTCGGATAAAGGTGAAGCATTGGAATCTTCCCCGTACTGGAATGCGTTGATTGCCTGTCTTGATGAGCAGGATGTTGAGGTTGTCCGTTCCACTACCAGACGAAGTTTAGAAGACGCTGCTTCTCTTGAAGAGCTGTTTTTCTGGTCAAATCTGTTTAAAAAACCGATTAAGTTTGAAGATGAACAGCTTTCCCAAACAATCAATCAATTGAACCACCAGAAAGCGTTGCTGAGTTCTCGTCAATCGAAAAGAATTGCAGGTGTTTACGAAGGGGAATTAGGGAATTTGCCCCCAGGATTATCAAAATTTGAGCAACTGGAAACCGATTGGAGTGCTTCACGGTTGGAAACCTACAAAAGTTGCCCGATGCGCTTCTGGACGCAATATGGGCTGGGCGTTGTGGAACAACGCATTCCGGTGGTTGGTTTGGAATCTTTCCAAATTGGTAGCATTCTGCACCAGATTCTTGAAGAAGTGTATCGAGCGGCTGAGGATCCGACAAAGCTTGATCAGCTATTGGATTTGTTACCGATTATTGCTCGACAAGTTTTTGATGTCGCCCCGGAAACATATCAATTTGAACCGACTGTGTATTGGCAAACCCAACAGGAAGAATGGTTATCCATCCTGCAAGCAGCCATTATAGGGCTGGCGTCAGATGAGTGGGTTCCGATTGCTTTTGAAGAGAAGTTTGGCATGGAAGGCAAACCGGCGCTTAAAATTGAATTGGAAGATGGTCGCAGGGTGCGATTGCATGGTGTGATTGATCGCATCGATCAGGATTCGCAGGGAAACTTGCGGGTCATCGATTATAAAACGGGCGTGAGTCATCTGGGAAAGAATGATCTTATTAATGGCATTCGGTTGCAATTGCCATTGTACGCTTTGGCAGCCATGCAAGCCCTGAAAATGGGAGAGGTCAGGGAAGGCTTTTACTGGACGCTGAATGGAAAAGAGGCGGGTTCACTAAAATTGAGTAAGTTTCAATATGATGACTTTGCAGGACCAGCAGGCGCTATTCAAATAGCAAAACTGCACCTTCAAATGATCATGGATAGTCTCTCCATTGCTGATTTTCGTCCACAGGTACCTGAAGGGGGTTGCCCTCAATATTGTGGTGCAAGGTTGTGGTGCTGGCGATATCACCCAGGGAGGCAAGGATGACCAATGAATAAAAGAACCGAGAAGACATTGGCTACTCAGCAGTTATCCGATCCACAAAAAGATGCTGCTGCAGAGAGATTACGAAATGTTGTGGTCACAGCCGGGGCTGGATCCGGAAAAACACGCACCCTGGTAGCACGCTATGTTAGCCTGCTGGCAGATGGCTTGCAGCCAGACAAGGTTGTGGCGATCACATTTACCGAAAAAGCAGCCAATGAAATGCGTGCCCGGGTGCGTTCGGCCATTCGAACGCAGGTTGTTCAAGCTGATCAGCGTGAAGAGCAACTTTTCTGGATTGGATTGGAACAGCAGATTGATGCAGCCCGGATTGGTACAATCCACAGTCTGTGTGCAGAAATTTTACGTAATCATCCTGCTCAAGCCAAGATTGATCCACTGTTCGATGTCCTGGATGAAGGTGAAGCAACGATTTTGTTGACTGAAGCAGTGGAATCTGCACTGGTAAACATCTCGTTAGATGAGAAATTTTTACCACTTTTTGAATTATTCCGGGTGACTTCCCTGGAAAGCATGTTGACCCAAATGATGAAAAAACGCCTGGAATTACAATCCTGGTTGACGAGTGAGTTTTCTTTCGATCATTTTCTAAAAAACGCGTTGGAACCATTTATGTCCCTGGAGGAAATGAACTCGTGTGTGCAGGCAGTGATATCATTTTCTCCGCAAGCTTTGGAAAGCGATACGACTCAAAATGGCATTGAACAGGTAAAAGACTTTCTTTCAGCATGGGAACAGGTTGAAAAGTACTGGAAAGGTGGGGATAATCTGAATTGTCTTCAGACAGTGATCAACATCCGAATTCAAGTACTGAATAGACTGGTTGGTAAAACAACAAGTGAATGTAAAATGCATCTGACTGCATGGAGGGGTTTGTATGACGATTCGCTTGGCTGGATTGGAAAAGATTTTAATCCGGATCTGGAAGCGAAAATTGCGAATGCAATGCCATTATTGAAAGATGCCTTTACCATTACGCTAGACCTTTACAACCAGTATTTATCCAACCGAAGAGCCCTGGATTTTGATGACCTGGAAAACAGAGCACTGTTTTTATTAAAACAGCCGGAAATTGCTCGAAAATGGCAGGAAAAAGTACGTTCACTGCTGGTGGATGAATTTCAGGATACGAACCAGCGACAAAGACAATTGATTGAAGCTTTGACCGCAGAAAACCCAGGCGGATTATTTGTGGTTGGGGATACCAGACAATCCATTTATCGGTTCCGGGGAGCAGATGTAACTGTTTTCAAAGAGGTTCAAGATAGAACTAAACAGATGGGGGGTCTGGTGAGTGATCTGTCTGAGTCGCATCGCACCCATCCCGGATTGATGTGTGCCACGGACGCGATTTTGGGACCAATCATGGGCTCCCAGGAAGATCCGAACAAGCCATTCCATGTACCATTCACCAAAATGGTCGCGATGCGTGATGACGTGCCCTCTGGCCTTCAAAAACCCTACCTGGAATTGCTCATTGGCGCTGGAAGCGATTCAGAAGAGGGCAGAATATTGGCTGCCAACCTGTTAGCAGAAAAGCTCATTGCTTATAAACAAGCGGGAGAAATTCAGGATTGGAAAGATGTTGCTTTGCTGTTTAGGGCATCAGGAACTTTCCCGGTATATGAACAGGCATTCGAAGCAGCCGGAATACCCTATGTAACCATTGCAGGCAGTGGATTTTATGATCGACCGGAGATTCGCGATATTTTAAATCTCTTACGCACGCTGGCAGATCCCTGGGATGACCTGGCTATGATTGGGTTTTTACGCTCTCCAGCTGTAGGAATGAGTGACCGGGGAATCACTCAGTTACGCTGGTCACAAACGGAAAATGAACCGCTGCCTTTTCGGCAGGCATTGGAGCAGGACAAATCCTATCTGACCATGGAGGATCAACAAGCAGCTGGTTTCGCTTTGAAAATTTTCTCTGAGTTTGAAGCGCTAACCGGGACCATACCCGTGGCTGCCCTTTTGCAGCGCTTGATCGAAAAAACACATTACCGGGTTATTCTGGCTGGAACAGCAGACAGAGGTTGGCGAAATATAGAAAAACTATTAATGGATGCTTATGAAAGCCACCAAACCAGCGTTCATGCTTATCTTGAATATGTCCAAAAAATCCGTGATACCGGTGTACGTGAAGGAGAAGCTGCCGGGGCAGCAGAAGATGCCTTGCAATTGATGACGATCCATAAATCTAAAGGATTGGAGTTTCCCTGGGTGATATTGGCGGATGCTGGTAGAAGGGCTAATGTGAAGAAAGATCGCTGGTTGTTGGTGGATGACTGGTTGGCCATCAATTCAGATCGGGAGGATTATAGCTCTTTGTTGTCCCGCTATCTCAAAAAACAGGATGGAGAGAAAGAGGAAGCCGAGACCAGGCGCTTGTTGTACGTGGCAATTAACCCGCGCGAAAGATAAATTGATTGTGAGTGGACACTTCTCGCAAACGAAAGAAAAGTACACTGTGAATGGGTGGCTGAAAGATATCCTGAACCTATTGGAGCTCGACCCCAATTTCCTGGTTGAAAACCCTCCCAAAGAACCACTTCCATTACAAGGGGATGAACTATTAGGCATTCAGCTGCGGAAAGAGGTGGCTGCATTCCCTTCTTCAGCTGTAGAAGTAGCGGAAGAGCAGTTTATATCTTTGAGGAATTTCTTGTCAGACTTGCAAACAGATGAAACCGGCTATGCAGAAGAGAAAGAAGAACAAATTAACCTGGATTTATTTGAGGTATCTGACAAGTTTCCATTGTGGGTCGGAAAGTTATTGCACCAGGCAATTCAGCGCTGGGAATTTCGCAATGCAGAAACTTTACAACAGTTTCTTGAACAGTCTGCGAATCAACTTGGCATCCTGGATGAATCGATGCGGAAGCATGCCATACAGAGGGCTAAATTATATATGCAAAGACTTCAGGATCATCCGATTTATGCTGAAATCACCCAGGCATTCAGACGTTATCATGAGATCCCGTATGAGTTAATGGATGAGCCGCAAAATGAACGCGGTCGTCTGGATGTGCTCTATCAAACGGAGGGTGGATGGAAAATTGTTGACTTCAAGACGGATCACCTTACATCCCTTGCTGATCTGGACGAGGAACGAATATCAGGCTACCGAGCACAATTACTGCGTTACCAAAATTCGGTCTTTCAACAGCTTAAAGAAATGCCTGCTGCGCAATTTTGCTTTCTGAATTGTGGAAACGCTATTCAATTGGTTAACCTGGAAGAATTCTAATGTGTCAGTTGAATAGCAAATCAGCTGCCTTGTAAAATAACACAATTCAAAAAAAGGTATTGACAAACTCTTTTAAACGTTGTAAACTATTTTTATCAGTAAAAATAATTTTAGCGATAAAAGAAAAGGTTGCGATGGGACATAATAAAAGAGAAGGCGTTTTTACCATAAATGATTTAGAGACACTTAAAGTCGTGGCGGACCCGGTGCGTAACCAGATCATGGAAGTGCTTGAGAAAAAACCTCAGAATGTAAAAGAGGTCGCGGAAAAACTTGGGTTGGCTCCCAGCAAATTATATTATCACTTTAACATGTTGGAAAAAGTGGGTCTGATCAGAGTCATGGAGACACGTCAGATAGCCAATTTAATAGAGAAATATTACCAAACCACGTCCAGTTTCATTGATATTGATCCAAACTTGTTAAATTTCTCAACAACCGAAGGAAAAGAGAACTTATACACGATGGTGACCTCCACCATTGACACAACCCGTGAAGATCTATTGCGTAGTCTACAGGCGCGCTCTTTACAAATTGAGCAAGGTGCTGAAGGTAAGTTGCGTTCGGTTACACTTTCTCGATATATCAGTAATATGAGTGATGAAAAAGCGAATGAATTCCACAAACGAATGCAAGAGTTGCTCGAAGAATTCATTGATACTGACACAAAAGATCCCGACCAACAAACATTCGCCTTGACGATTGCATTGTATCCAAGTTTTTATTTCCGTGATTTGAGTAACGAAAAGCAAGAGTAAGAAGTTCCAACCGAATAGTGATTAAACATTGAAGTCCTCAATGTCTATTTTGTATTCCTAGTGATTGAAAGGAAGAACATGTCAGAAATAAAAGAACCCCAGAAAATGCGTACCTTTTTTACAATCTGGATTGGACAGCTCATCTCAATTTTGGGCTCTGGATTAACCAGCTTCGCTCTTGGTGTCTGGATTTTTCAACAAACCGGGAAAGCAACACCATTTGCAATCACAGTCTTGTTTGGAAGTTTACCGGCAGTTCTCTTAGGACCAGTAGCTGGCTCGGTAGCGGACCGCTTCAATCGTAAAAAAGTGATGCTGTTAGCAGATACTGGCAACGCACTCATCACTCTGGCTGGCTATTTCCTCTTCCTGTCGGGGCAGCTGGAAATTTGGAATATTTATGTCATTGCCCTGGTTGGTTCAGTTTTCAGCGCGTTTCAGGAACCAGCGTTTTCAGCTTCGGTTGTGATGATCGTCCCCAAGAAGGATTTGACTCGGGCCAATGGATTGTCGCAAATGAGTGGCGCACTGGGAAGTTTAGTGCCTCCATTGATTGCAGGATTACTGTTTGGGCTGATCGGTTTAAAGGGAATCTTCCTGATCGATTTCATCACCTATTTTGCTGCTTTAGGAACCCTGATGATCTCCCGCATCCCACAACCTGAAAGGATTGAACCACAGGAAAAGACAAGTCAATGGCACGAGGCTATGGCAGGCTGGCGCTTCCTGCGTTTAAATGGAGGTTTGTTGGGGTTGGTATTTTACTTTGCTCTGGTCAATTTTATGATCAATTTTGCAGCAGTATTGACCAGCCCGATGATCCTGGCTAACTTTTCGCCAGCTATCCTGGGGTATGTGCAGACTGCCGGTGGGGTAGGTATGCTGATCGGTAGTGTTCTGCTTTCGGTCTGGGGAGGCGCTAAAAAGAAAATTCTATCCATCATGGTTTTTATCACCATATCCAGTTTGGGGTTAGCTATTGCAGGGTTGCGACCAAATGCCTTTCTTATTGCTGCTGGTTATTTTGTGATGTTGTTTGTCATCCCGCTGGCAAATGGTTCCAGTCAGGCGATTTTCCAGGTCAAAGTACCACTGGATTTACAGGGACGGGTATTTGCCATGCGCAGTATGATCTCGCGATCGATAATGCCGATTGCCTTCCTGACAGCAGGTCCTCTGGCTGATCTGGTGTTTACCCCAATGTTGTCGGAAGGTGGCGTGCTTTCCAATACTTTCGTTGCCCAACTCGTTGGCGTGGGTCCAGGGCGTGGGATAGGTTTTATCTTTGTCATAGCCGGTCTGGGCACCATCCTTATCACCTGGTTGGCATATCTAAACCCAAAAATTCGGCATATCGAAACCAGCATCCCGGACGTCATAAAAGATCCAGAACCGGTTGAAGAAGAAAAATCCCTGACGAAAAAATTGGTACCCGTAGCGGATTAGTTTCTGTTAATAGTATCTGGTAGCCATCTGGATAGAAAAAAGACTAACACAATCCACACTACTTCTTAATACTTTCTAAACATGCGCCTAGTATTATTGTAAACATAAGCAAGTCAATAAAACAAAGGAGTTTTAAATGAAAAAGAGCTTAATTGCCATTTTAGTGGCAGCAGTGTTAGTAGCAAGTTTTGGTGTCGTAGGGAGCGTTTACGCAAAAGGTGGTAACCCAGGTAATGGATATGGTGTTGCAACGCAACAACAATTGCAAACCGAAGATGGATTGGGTCTTTATCATGACGATAT
>CAVQSU010000038.1:0-20671 GCA_963715915.1 uncultured Chloroflexia bacterium
ATCATTAGAATAATCGCTGGAAATAGAAATTTCTTTTTGGTATTTGTATTTTGCATATATACATCTCCTAAAATTTAACTATTCTTACAGTTCATATCTTACTCATTTAATGAGGAATTGTCCTTATGGGAATATCAAGAATAGCTTAAGAAAACCTTAAGGAGTTGATTTTGTTTAAATATATACAACTAGAACTTATCCTGGTATTTATACAATGGGTCAAGCTAAATGTCACTGAAAAATGTTTTCTTACCTGAAAAAAAGAGGATGGGGGTAGCAGATGGAATTCTTAAGATTAAATTTTATATGTATTTTGGATTTATTAATTGAGTTCACTCAGATTGACTTTATTTGATAACAACCAATTATGTTTTTTGCATAAGAACAGCCTAAAACCCAAAATGATATGGAATAAAACAGATGATGTCTTAGAAATTAAGTTTTTAATTATCCATTTTTCGGAAAAACCTTAATGGTATAATTTTCGAAATTGTTGTGTTCACAAATCAACTCCATTTTCCATTTTAAAAATTTTACGTATAGGACACCTAAAAGTGACCAACCTATTTCTTAACTGACTAACTGGATCAGATCTCACTTAAGGGATTTCAGCATGAAAAATATATATAAAAAATGGGTCAAAATCACTTTTAACACACGAAGTTTTCCCATATTTCTCTTTTTCATTGTATTGATAACGTATGGCTCTTTAATTACTTCAATGGGAATCTATTGGGATGATTGGCCATTTGCTTGGATACTACACACAAGCGGACCAATATCATTCATTGAAAATTTTAGTATGTTTAGGCCTTTCTTAGGTCCAATTTTCGTTATTACAACAAGTATTTTGGGAGAATCTCCAATTGCTTGGCAAATTTTCGGTATCTTAATACGTTATTTATCTGCTATCGCCTTATGGTGGTCTTTAAGAAAAATATGGCCAAATAATTTAAGACAAATATCCTGGATCACATTATTCTTTCTAGTTTTTCCAGGCTTTCAGGAACAATGGGTATCATTTACACACACTAATCAAGCATTAATCCCGTTGTGTTTTCAAATACTCTCAATTGGTTTTATGGCATGGACCCTTCAATCTCAAAAAATCAAAGGGATTTTATTTTTCTTCTCTTTATTGTTCACGATAATGGGATTATTTCCTACTGAGTATTTCTTTGGTGTGGAATTAATCCGACCGCTGATTATTTGGTTCATATTATCCGACCAAATACCTAATGTTAGGAAACGATTTACACTAAGCCTAATTAGGTATAGTCCTTTTGCGTTAATCCTTGGCTTAAATGCTCTTTGGTTGAACTATTTCTATAAATCTGGTGAATATGACTATGTACAGGCTCAATCTGTATTCCATGAGACTGGTGGGCTAATCTTGGCTCTTTTTTCATTTTTAGAGGACAGTGTTAATTCAATTGTTGTTGCGGGTTTTGAGTCGTGGTTTGGACCATTAAGAATTTTCCAGATATCTACCGAAAGTCTTACAGCAAAAGTTACCATAGCTCTAACATTTTTTATGATGATAATTATTTCTTTTTATCTTACCCGCTTAGATTTTCATGAAATTACGGATGATCCATCTAGCTCAAAACGAATAGACCGTGCGGCCATCCAAATGTTGGTACTTGGAATTGTGGGCCTCCTCTTTGGCAGAATCCCATCATGGGCAGCTGGTTTTCCCCTTAGGATTGAATTTCCATGGGATCGTTTAATTCTTCCGATGATGTTAGGTTCATCAATTGCTTTTATAGGATTGATTGAGTATTTTATTAAACATAGAATCAGAAAAATATTTTTATTTAGCATTTTTGTATCACTCGCGATAGCTCAACAATTTATGGTTTCAAATACATTTAAACGCGATTGGGAAAATGTGCAAAAATTTTTCTGGCAAATGAAATGGCGAATGCCAGATATTCAACCTGGGACTTCATTAATAACATATTCTTTACCGTTTTCTTATGTAACTGATAATTCTCTTTCAGCAGCTATTAATTGGCTTTACGAAGATCCATCTTCTGATCTGATTTCCGAAAAAATTATGCCTTATATGCTTGTTTATTCCAAATCTAGACTAGGAGGGTCATTGCTTCCTTCGATAGAATCCAATATTCCTATTAAGTTCCAATACAGAACCTTTACATATTACAGTAATACATCGGATTCTATAGTATTTTACTTTCCTTTTGATGGGTGCTTGCGTGTACTGGATCCAATTTATGCAAATAAAAATTTGTATCCTGAAATGGATTATATGTTGACTGATGTGATAAATCTTTCTAATCCAGAACTTATTTTAACAACGAATAAACCAATAGGTCAATCTCGAACAGGAAAAATATTCAAGTCTGAGCCAGAACATAACTGGTGCTTTTACTATGAAAATGCTGAATTAGCGCGCCAAAAAGGTGATTGGCAGGGGGTTCGTAATTTATTTGAAGAGACAATAACTTTAGGTTTATCAACAGAACATTCAGTTGAATTGATACCCTTTATTGAAGCTTTTGGTCGCAATGGTGAATTAGAACAAGCACTCAATTTTACGTATGAAATTCTATATAAGAATCCTGAACTTAGTGTTGGATTGTGTGAACTTTGGGAAAGGTTAGAAGTGGATAGTCAAAAGCCTGAACTTATACGAGAATTTCGAAATCAATTATCGAATGAAATGATTTGTAATGATTTTTAGATATTATAAAAATTATATTTTCCAATATTCGATTGAAGATCTGAAAAACCAGAGGGATAGATACAAACATTCCATCAACACCACCTCTTTGTTTCCCTAAAAACAATAGACACTCATTCTTCGTTTTGATTTAGACTCCAGACTTACCAATGAAGGGTGTTAGATTATCAATAGAATGAATACCTGAATTTGCGATATGATGAATGTCCAACTATGTGATTGTGACTGAGTGTAAAAAAATATTTGAATTATTCATCCAATGTTGGCATCCTTAAGAGAATTGTGCTTTTATGCTATCCAAACCTTCAAAAAACTATTCTATTGAACAGGAAAAAGATCGAATATTAAATTAGTGAAAGCTGAGCAGCTGATTGTTATGATGATGGGTGGAGGCAAATAAAAGAAGCTCATTAAATTATTAATCATGTTATTACTGGCGTTTTCTGTAGCCTGCACACCAAAAATTCTGAAAGACGAAGAACCTGAAATTAAATTTTATATACCGATTGAGACAAGCTTGGAAAATGAGGTTGAAATTAGCCTCCAGATCATGTCAAAAAATGGTGTTTTTGATGCGGACCCAGAATTTGATGCAAAATGCAATTGTTTGACCCAAACGGGGACTTACTGGCTTCGGTAGATTTACCACAGAATCCTTTAATGAAATCGGGAGAAACCTATCCCTTGGTAACCTGGAGAGGTGATCTGGAACCCGGGAAGTACCAGCTGGAATGGGGTGCGCCAGGTTATGGTGGCACGATCAGCACCTTTGAGGTGGTGACGCTGGACTCAGGTCTGATCTCAATTGGTGATCAGATTAATACTCCTATCACAAACAACTAGATCCGAATCAGACCTCACTCAATTTTGATTTTTCAATAATCTGCTGTGCAGTCTGGTATGCCTGTGGGATGACAGCGTTTAAACCACCGCCACCTTCACTCTGGTGGCCTACAAACCACAATCCAAAGATAGGCGTCTGGTGGGGAATTCCTGATTTTCCTTTGATTGGAGCAAGCCCGCCAAAGGCATGATGTTTGGTGTGTGTGATGCGTTGAAAATCCGGTGGGGTGAGAGTCACCTGTGTCACAATATGCTCCCGTAATCCGGGAATCGATTCTTCGGCATAGGCAATTAGTTGATCCGTGAAGACATCTTTTTGGCTTTCCCACTTCCCGGTGGTTAAAGTATCGGGGCAAATGGTGTAAATGGTCAGCGTATGCTGACCGAGCGGTGCCATCTCTGGAGACCGCAGGCTGGGTTGGTGGATCACGAAGCCATGCTTGCCCTGATGGTAACGGCCACCTTTGCTTTCTTCTATGCCTCCTTCAATATCGTAAGTGCGATAATAATAGGTACAGATACCACCTGTTATTGGGGAGGGATCATAATCCAATCCCAGATGCAGCATGAAAATGGAATCCATTAGCGGTAAATCCTGCACTTGCTGGATGTATTCAGGGGTTAAGTTTTGTGAGCCAACCAGATCAAAGAAGATTTCTTTCGCACCACCAGAAGCCACAACCACATCCGCCGGGTGGAATTCTCCCAGGCTGGTTTCTACACCTTTCACCTGATTTTGTTCCACGACGATACGTGTTACACTCTCATTCAGGTGAAGTTTTCCGTGAAGTTCTTCTATGATCTGCACCAGGGCTTTCACCAATGATGTAGTTCCGCCTTTGATGGTATAAAAAAACAGCTGATCCGCGCCACGTGCAATTTGTTTCGGAATGCGCGCATCGAAGGATGGTTCGGGATTGAGGGCAAAGATACCCAACCCCTGGAATTGACTTGGTGGGGTGAAGAAATCCGCCAGGATTGAAATAAACACAGCTCGTAATTCCGGTGATTGAAAATAGTCTTCCATTACTTGTTGGGCATTCCAGTCTTTGCGTGCGGCAAACGGCAGCATGGTTGCCAGCAATTGCATGCGTTTTATGATTAATTTTAATCCACTGACCTTGCCATCCATCTGTCTAACGATCGTCATCAAGCGGGTAAAGCGCAGGTAATCCTTCCAGTAGCGCTCCAACCCATTAGTATCCTCGGGAAATGTGGTCTTTAGGAAATCCATACGCCAATTATGCCTGGCATACTCGGCTGGTTTATCGATGCTGAAATCAGGAAAGACATAGCGGCGGTCATCCTTGATCACCTCGATTTGATCAGAACAACCCAGTGCTGCCAGGATTTTTCCAGTCGGTTCGCCTGGGCCGAAACCTTCCAACAATAACTGACCCAGATCCCAGGTGAAGCCATTTTCCTGCCAACCCTGTAAAACCCCACCAGGTTTGGGGTTGGGATCAAATAGTTTTACGTCATGCCCGGCTTTTGCCAGGGTAGCTGCACCGGTCAAACCGGCAGCACCAGCACCAATGATAATGACTCGCATGGATACTCACTTTCTGATATCGAGGGATTCGATTCAATTGAAATTGTATCAAAACCACAACTGGGATTCAATCAAATCCAGACGTGAAAATTGTCTAAACATGGTTGATCATTGAATGGGCGATATTACTGTGGGTGATGGGTTATGAGTATCCAGAGGTAGCCAGACCACGAAACAACTGCCTTCTCCTGGTTTGCTGGTGAAGGTCAGGTTGCCATGATGCGCGTGCACCAGGTCACGGGCAATTGCCAGACCCAAGCCCATGCCTTCTGGCAGTCGCTGGGCAGCTTTGCCGCGCTGATAAGGTTCAAAGATACGCTCAGCTTCTTCCGCTGCGATGCCGGATCCATTATCTTGCAAGGTGATTTGCCAGCCATCGCTGTCCGCTGAAACGAATAACGATATCTGCCCACCTGGCGGTGTGTAGCGGATCGCATTGCTGAAAAGGTTTTCCAGCACCTGAGCCAGACGGTCCGGGTCAAATTGCGCTTTCTTTGGCGTGGACGGGTCAAAGTGGGTTTGCCAGTTCAGGTGTTTGTCTGTTGCCAGGCGCAACCAGGGCGGCAGGAGGGATTCAATCCAGGCTTGCAGTTCCACCGGTTGGATTTCCAGATCCAGGCTGCCCAGCACTTGCTCGTGCAAATGAGCCAGCTCATTTAATAACCCCTGCAAGCGCACCAACTCGTCATCCATACCTTGCACCAGTTCCAGACGCAATTGAGGGTCATCGCCTGCACCACTCAAGAGGGCTTGAGAAGCAGATCGTAATGCCCCTAAAGGGCGACCCAATTCATGAACCAGGTTGGCCAACAGGCGTTTGCGGCTGGTTTCCAGCGTCTGCAAACGGTCAACCAATGTATTAAAGGCGCGTTGTAGCACCCTGGTTTCTTCCAAACCAGTTTCAGGAAGTGGTTGTGGATTTCGTCCACTGGCCAAACGGTAAGCAGCATCAGTCGTCTGTCGGATAGGCTTTTCCAGATCGCGGGCAAGTAGCCAACTGAGCAATAAACCGAGGATCAACCCACCTGCCAGAACAAAAATCATCACCTGACGCAGGGTTTGAGAGCGTTCGTAAATATTTGCGAGTGGATTGACCAGGCGCACAAAGCCGATCAGGCTGACGTCCCTGCTGGAATATACCGGCACGATGATATCAGTGACCTTGCGTGCTTCCATGGTAACTTCAGCCTGCAGTTCCTGGGCAGATAGAATTTCTGCGTCCGGGACATTGAATATCTGCCCAATTAGAAATGAATCCTCCGGGTCGGAAGAGACGATCAACCTTCCGGCTGGATCAAGCAGCATGACTTTGGCGGTCAGGCGTGGGCTGATGCGAGTAACAAATGCCTGAGCTCGCACAGGATCCTGCCAGATTTCAAGATAAGCACTCGCGGTGTCAGCTACCAGAACAGCCTGGCGGGTTAATTCATTGGTGATATTACCGAGAAAGATTTGTGTTTCGAGCAAATATGTTATTAGAATGCCCATGACGGGAATGATCACCAATAAAGGGAGAATCGTGTTCAGCATCAGCCGGGTGCGTAAAGTTTTGATCATGTTTGCTCCTCGGGCTGATATTTATATCCAACACTACGCACAGTCAGGATCCGTTTTGGTTGATTGGGGTTCTCTTCCAGCTTCTCGCGCAGCCAGCGGATATGGACATATACTACCTGTGGCTGACCGGTGAACTCTGCACCCCACACACGGGAGATTATTTCATCGGTAGAGAGTACCTGAGGAGCAGAGCGTGCCAGGGTGTACAATAAATCGAACTCCCGTGGAGAAAGCTCAATCTCTCTTCCATTATATTGACAGATATGTGCTTCCGGGTCAATACGCAGGTTTCCGGCTTCAACGATATCTGGTGAGGAGGGTAAGCTTTCAGCTTTTCCATGAGACCTGCGTAGAACAGCTTTGACGTGTGCCAGCAGGACGTTGAAATCAAAGGGCTTTGTCACGTAATCATCCGCGCCTAACTCCAGCCCGAGCACCTCATCCAGTTCTCTACGACGAGCGGTCAGCATAATCACAGGGATGTGGAACTGATTATTGAAATGTTTGAGGGCATCCAGGCCATCCATACCAGGCAGGTTGATGTCCAGTAAGATCAGGTCAGGTTTCTTTTGTTCAGCAAGTGCCAGGCCATCCTCTGCATTGGCTGCTGTATGGGTCTCATAGCCTGCCTGTTGCAAATTGAAAGCCAGGCTGCGCCGTAAGAGGGCATCATCATCGATTAATAAAATCTGCTTTGGCATGATCAAAACTATACAATAAAACCGATAAAAAAGGTAGGGGGAGGAGAGTGGCTGTTGCTCCACTAAAGACATGCGGAGACCTTCGGAAGGTGTTGCTCCGGTAAAAAACGTGCGGAGTCCTAAAGAAGCTGTTAAGCTTATTAGCCATTATAAATTAATGGACACCTGAAAACCCAAGAATCTATACAGTCCTTTGCGAATTTGGTTCAAAAAATGTAGACTTGAAATCATGTTCAAGCACTTATCAAATTTTTTCAATACCACTTTAAATCCGGAGCTGTATCATGGGTCAGTGATGTCACCGCCCTTCTTTGAAGGGTGGTATTTCAAGGTGGTGGATGCAACCGGTGACCAACGATTTGCCTTTATTCCTGGGGTGTTTGTTGGCAAAACGTCGGAGGATAGCCACGCATTTGTGCAGGTATTGGAGGGGGATACCAGCCAGGTAGAATATCATCGCTACCCTATAGAAGAATTCTGGTCCGCGGAGGATCACTTTGAAATACATGTTGGCGAGAATATTTTTCGTTTGGACCAGATTAAGTTAAATATTGATCGTCCTGAACAGACCGTGAGAGGAGCGTTAAAATTTCAGAAAACGGTGGGTTGGCCAGTGCGTTTAGCCTCCCCTGGTGTGATGGGATGGTATGCCTGGGTACCGAAAATGGAGTGTTATCACGGAGTACTGGGGTTTGACCATGAAGTACGGGGTTCTGTCAAAGTGGATGAGGATTGTCACAATTTTGATGGCGGCAGTGGTTATATCGAAAAAGATTGGGGCAAAGCCTTTCCACAAGCCTGGGTCTGGATGCAATCCAATCATTTTCCCCAACCGCGTACTTGCCTGACAGCTTCCGTGGCGATCATACCCTGGCTTGGGAGTGCTTTTGCCGGATTTATCGTCGGATTCTGGCAGGATGGAAAATTGCACCGCTTCGCTACCTATGCCAACAGCCGCATTTTGGGGTTAGAGGTCAATGACCAACAGATACGCTGGCAGATGCGCAATAGCACCCATAGACTGGAAATTACTGCCACACAGGCGGAAGGGGGACTATTACAAGCTCCAACACCAGAGGGGATGGGGCGTCGGATCGCGGAGACCTTGAATGCGAGCATCTTTATGCGTCTGATCAATCGCAAGAACAACCAGGTTGAATTTGAGGGTCAGGGGGAATATGCCGGTTTGGAAGCAGTGGGGGATTTGCAGAAGTTGATCAGGATGGCTGTTGATTAAAATCTTAAATTTAATTTTCATTTGGGTAATATTGAAGAGACTGATTTCACTTTCTTTTTCATATTTAACCAATACATCAATATCGCAATCAGTTAATAAATCGTCCCACAACACAAATCCGAAGAATGTGAAATCAACCTTAATCGTCGCGGAGGAGGACTGTGTCAGCCGGAAAGACAAGTAGCCCACAATTTTGCTTTTGCTGAACCCTGGACCACATGCTGCTTACTCCTTATGAAGCTGGTGTAAACGTATGGCACTCCTGGCATTTGATTTCCTCATCACGCACGTGTTTATCATGCACCTTGACAAGGTACTCTCCAGCCCATTCACCTGATTTATCTTCATGGCAGCTCGCGCAAAGCGGATCGCCTTCTCGGGTAACTTTTACGCCGTACCCCAGGGCGACAAAGTCCATCCGGTCGCTTTCATGGCAGCCGGCACACGTCAGGGCTTCATCCGCAGGTGAGACTTCATGGAAAATGCCCATGTAACGCTCAGTCTCAATATATTCGTAACCTTGCGGCAAAAGCCAGTTTACAGCAGCAGCGCCCTGGGTTGTGGCCAAATCAACGTCGCCAGTTTGGAACAAGGTTCCCATCTTGAGTGGTAGAATTCGCTTGGTTACTGGGTCAAATGCCTGGAAAGCGAGGTGATGCTTGAAAGGATATATTTTCGCGAATGGATCATTGATACTGCCAACAGGGCCAGCCATCAACACCTTGCCATTGATGCTCGGCAGGGTTGGTGTGCCGAATTCGTAAAACGTGGAAAAACCATTCCAAAAGCGGTATTCAGGAACCACCATTGCCTCGCGCGTGATGGTTGGTTCATATAAACGCTTAGCCTCGTACACCTCCGTCGTGCGGAAATCGCGAATCATATCGGTTGAGGTGATCTTGGCAAAGTAAGGTATGTGGCAGGTGGTGCAATCTACTCGGTTGGTATGGCGGTCGAGACTGCTGTTATTGTGTGGTTTGGCTTCGTGACATTTTGTGCAGTCAAGAGGGATATTTGAGTCGGTCTCGCGCAAATCAACACCGCGACCAGAAATTCGGTGATTTTCGGTCGTGTGGCAGTCTGTACAGGCCAGGTCAGCCCCACCGAGCGTTTCGGATGCCATATGTACATCGAAAGATGCGCTTGGCGGGTTGAGATGTGCGTTTTCAATGTCTCCGCGTTTATTGTTAGGTCCTCCACCTGCGCCAACATGGCATGATAGGCAGGTAGCACGGTTTGGCAATGTGATATCTGTAATAGCCTCATACAGCGGCACGGCCATACGTTCAGGGGCGGGCACAAAACGAAACTGCCCGCCTATCATTTCCACCTTTCTGCGGTAAGACTCAGAATGGCAAACCAGGCAGTCAATATTTTCGAGCTGTGCCTGGGAGGTGACAAATTCAGGTTTTCTACCCAACCCGGTATGGCAGACCGAACAGCCACCATCGACGATTTCTCCATCCAGGTTCTTCAACTGGCTGATCCAACTGATATCCGGGTAGCCACAAAAGTCGTTGATTCCACCCAACTTCCCGGCAGTGCCCAGGTTATCAACAAACGGTGTATCACCTCTCCATTGATAATGAGAAGAGCCGTGTACTTCAGCAGCCGAACTTGGGTGGCAAGTCATGCAGGTTTTACTTCCCTCGTATACCGAGAAAAGGCCTTGATGCGAAGTGGTGGAAGTGGTGACCGATTTCATTATTAGGGGAAGGTAAATCCAGTTAGTGCTTTGGGCTGCGGCATTCATCTTGGTTGAGAAGAATAAGCCCCCAGTGACCACAACAGCGATCACACACGTACTGAATAACCAAAATCGTAATTTTCGCCATTTATGATTAGTCATGGGACACCTTTTATGTTGCTGTAACTTGAAAACAGGCTGAGAAACATTAAAGAATATCATAATAATAACAATTACCTAAATTACAATGGTACACGTTATACAAAAGAACTAAATTAGACCGGGATTCCACGCCGGATAAATTCCTTGCCAAATAAATTGGGTTCAATCCGGGTTTGGTGATGAAGGACAAATAGACAATCCGATAAGCTTTGCAATAGGGAACCTAAGTCATGGGCGTGGTGACATCGACCACTTCAACTTTGTCCTCTATCAGGAAAATAATCTTTAATAGCGGCCTGTGCCGGCACTAGAAGGGGTGGGGCGTCGGATTGCTGAGAACCTGAATGCGAGCATCTTTGTGCGTCTGATCAATCGCAAGAACAACCAGGTTGAATTTGAGGGTAAGGGGGAATATGCCGGTTTGGAAGCAGTGGGGGATTTGCAGAAGTTGATTCGGATGGCGGTTGGGTAGCGGATGCTTCACTAAGGACGTGCGGAGTCCTTCGGAAGCTGTTGAACTATAAGCTACCAAGTCACATAAACCATTCAAAAGTTTAGAGCAGGTTGGAGAAGCCGATTATTCTGTACTTTTCTTGACAAGAATAATTAAAAAGTGTATTATGTTTCTTAAAGTAAATAAAATAATTTACATTTAGAAACAAATATGAAATTCAGAGAATTTGAAACAAAAATTAAGAAGCTACCAGTTTTTAAATTGAATGATATCCGGAAAATAGATCCTGGTTTCCACCGGCAACAATTGACTTATTGGCAGAAGGCAGGCTATATCAAATCACTGCCCGGTTCCTATTACATATTGGCTGAAAGGCAAGTGAAAGAAGATTTCCTGTATATGTTTGCCAATAGGCTTTATGAACCCTCTTATATCAGTCTGGAATCAGCGCTGGCATATTATCAAATTATTCCAGAAACAGTATTTGGGGTAACCAGTGTGAGTTCGAGAAAAACCGCTCGTTTTCAAAGTGACTACGGAATTCTCAGTTATAAAAGTATTCAACCCGCATATTTTTTTGGTTATCAAATCAATGAACCCATGAAGTCATTGAAATATAAAATAGCCAATATTGAGAAAGCGGTTTTGGATTTTTTGTATTTCCATCCGGAAATTAAATTGATTGAGGATCTGCAAGCATTACGCTGGAATTCAGACCTCCTTCGGATTGAGGTAAATAAACTTCGATTTTCTCAATATCTACAAATTTTCAACAAAAAATCACTGAATTTGCGAGTTAACACCTTTATGGAGTACATCAATGCTTGACTTGGAACAAATCAAAGACCAATATCCAGCAGCGCTACAAGGATATGAACGTGCTATTTTGCGGGAATACTTACAATACAAAATATTACAGGCTGTATTCGAAAGTAAGCATGCCAGCCAGATTTCATTTATGGGTGGAACCGCTTTACGAATTCTGCATGGGAATAATCGCTTCTCAGAAGACATTGACCTGGATAATTTGGGATTAAGCTGGCAATCATTTTTAGATTTATCTGAATTGGTTAAACGATTTTTGGTGCGGGAGGGTTTTCAGATAGAGATCAAGAATGTATCACGAAATGCATTTCATTGTTACCTGCGATTTCCGGAAATCTTATTTCAACAAGGTTTGACATCGCTACCACAGGAAAAGATCTTAATTCAGATTGATACCGTTGCTCAAGAATATCGTTACCAACCAGATATCAGGTTATTGAACAAGTTCGATGTTTATTCTGAAATTAGAGTGACACCAATCGATTTGCTGCTTTCCCAAAAAATTTTTACAGCAGTGAATAGAAAACGGGCTAAAGGCAGGGATTTTTTTGATATATCCTTCTTGCTGAGCATAACGAAACCTGATTTTGGCTATCTTGATCAAAAAATGGGGATCAATAATGCAAATAAGCTGAGAATTGATTTTTTAGACAAAATTGCAGGTTATAACTTCAATGCGCTCGCGGAAGATGTCGCCCCTTTTCTGATCAACCAGGCACAAATCAATCGGGTGACGAAATTTAAAGAGTTTTGGCAGCAGGTTGATCTGAAGTAAAAAAATAGGAAACTCAAAAATTTTGATTAGAATCTTTTGTATCGGATTCTGTGAATATTTATGGGTGCATTGCACTTGGGGAAGGTTAAAATATCCGTTTACAAGATTATTGCAATATTTCTCTCAATGAAGAAGTATCGTAGCCATAGGCGTCAATGAATTCGATGAATAATTCAATGACCTCTGCTTGAGTTGGATTTTCTTGTGTACATTCACCGACATAATTTGGTATTTCACCTTCTGTTAATGAAAAATTAGCTAAATCCAATTTATACCTGGTGTCACAAATAATCGCTGAAACAAAGCCAAACTGATAAAAAGGGGGTTGAATGGATTGCGTTACAATTTTACCTTCGTCAAAATCAACATTGCCAACACCAACTGAAAAAATTGGTCGATTATTAGAAATTTCGTTAATTAATGAATCACCTACCATCCAATCTAGTTTTGTCAACCCAAGATAATCCAGAATAGTAGGCGCAATATCAATATTTTGAACATTAACAATAATATTTTTGTGATAATCCGCATTTGGAAATCGAATAATGAGCGGTAAACGTTTATCTGTATCAAACTTTTGCCCGTGATCACTCGCAATAATGATGATAGTATCTTCTATCAGGTCTCTTAAGTTGAGCGCATTGTAGAAATTTTCCACTGCTTTGTCGAAATTTAAAATACTATCGTCATACAAATCTAAATCCCACCCAACCTGATAAGCTGGATCCTGACCATTTGAGAAAACCTGGAAATCTGGAAAGAATTTGGACCCGTGTGTCCCCATCCAATGAATATGAGCAAAAACTGGGGTTTCAGAATTATCGATGAAATCTAAGACTGAATCGAATTTGTACATATCCTGGAAATTATCCGGGGATGATACTTCTTTGAGAGGATTTGTCATTTGTCTAACGAAGAATATATGTAACAACCGGTCAAATATTCGATTACTAATTTCATAGATAAAGAACCCCATATTATTGGGTAAATGCTTATTAATTCTTCTCAGAAAACTACTCTCATAAGATCTTCCATTGGCAAAATCAAACCCATTTTGCATATTTAATTGATAGGCATCAACATAAAACCCAAAACTGTATTGTGTGGTCTTATATCCATTTAATTTTAAAATTGCAGGTAAATGTTGGTAAGCATCATCAGACCGCAAAATATCTGGAGGATATAAAACTTTGGTATCGATCGGATATTTTCCGGTGAAAATAGAAATGATTGATCCCGAAGTATTCGCTGCATTCGTGAAAGCATTTTGAGCTACTAATGAATCGATTGCGATTGTATCAAGAAACGGGGTAGTTTTTCTTTCATAACCATACAGGGACATGTTGTCAGCATTCACACCATCGACAGTAATTAATATAATATGTGGAGATTTTGAAATTTGGTTCGTATTCGTCAGAGATCTTGTTTGTAGCGTATTTTTTAGAACAGGTAGTATCCCTACAAAAGCCAGGATAATCACAAAAGCATAGAAGAAAAATTTACTATTTCTTTCATTGAATTTCGTCAGGAAATTTTGAAAAGTTTGGATGAATTTTGAGATTTCTTTGAATGAAATAAACAAAAGAAACATAAAAATAAATCCATAGAGGAACCGCCAGAAACCATTGGAGGATATAATCCCAAATTGAAATATTGTATAGGTAAAATTATCAATTAATATAATTAATAGGCATGCGACCAGGAAAGTTGGAATGAAAAGGCTAACAAAAACCAATTGTTTTTTCAATGACCTTCCGAATTTATGGCTTAGAAGGATGAAAAAACTGACAATGATGAGATAAATAATCGTTAAAAAGCAAGCAGCGACGAAAAAAATGGATACTTGTTCGGATAGACTCAATGAACTCATAAATGAGGGTTTTGTAATTAAGAAAAGCCACTCCATAAAAGAATAAGAAAAAATGATGAAGATAGTTACGGGTATGATGCCCAACCAATTTAGTGATTCATATAGTCTAAAATCAAATTTGAATTTCATAATTCTATATCGATGTAATTAATCATTCATGGGAAATTTATTTTCAAATAGAAAAATTTCTCGTTTCGTTTCTGGTATAGGAATTCTTTGCACTAGCGTATAAAACTCATTCATTGCATTTAAAAATTTTTCAACTGTATAACCGCTAAATATATCATCTCTGGTTGCCAGTAAACGTTCAACTTGAGAATCGTCTTTTGGAACAAATTCAATGATGAGATACTTGGACATCCTTGAAAAATATTGAGCAATCTTGCTGAAGGGCAAATTGTTAGAAATAGCAAGATGGTGGATCAATGCTAATGCCATGACTACATCCGCATTAATCCTCGCAGAAAAAGAAGATCGCTCATGATTATCCCAACCTAATGCCGGTGATGGGTTTGTTAAGTCGATAATTAGGGGAAGAAGATGCTTTTCTCTTTTATTTTTTACTTCAAGGTAATTTAGTTCAACAGCGCCTGGATCGATATCAGTAGAAACAATATAACAGTCATCTATATCTTTTCCTAGTCGGCTGAAAACACCGTTGTTTGCACCTAAATCAATCAATGTTTTCGGATTGAGATCATGTAGGATTTCCTTAATGATGTCTTTTTTCATCTCCATTGCTGGTTCTGAATAGTTGGTGAATTGATAATATTTCAGCCAATCTGTTCCATGTGGGGACCAATGTAAATTATTAATTGTCTTCTCAAGATTTTCGATCATGCCAATTAATGCTATTTTTGATATTTGTCCTTTCGGTTTAATTTTAGTGGTTTGCTCACTGATAAACCTTTTCTGAGCTCTGGCATGTAAGTGAATATGTGTGAGGATTCCGAATCGAAACCATGAAGATCCTGGTAATAATTTACTGGTCAAGTCAAGAGGAATGCCATCAATGTGGTTTTTTAGGATTTCACTTAATTGAATATCCTTTAGGCTCATTAATGCTAAAGGAGATAGAAAATGCTGACAAAACTGTTTGTATCCAATCCAGACATCCCCTTCATTGTATTTTGTAAAACTCAATGTATCGATTAGTATAGGATGTCCATCTAGAAATTGAATATTATATGCGCTGGCGTCTTTTAGAATCATGTCAGAAAGAAGCGATTCTTTTTGGATATTGAGGGTTAACAGCGCAGCATCCTTTAATTGGGTGAACGACCATTCATACGGATAAGATATAAAATCGATTTTTTCAGGTTTAATTATCTTATATAATTCATCAGGTTCTGTGGAAGTAATATCGACCTCAATGTGAGAAACAAGCTTTCTTTTTTTTGTGAGACGCTCATATAAACCTGAAGAGAATAAAAGTTGATAATTTTCTTGATAAAGTTTGTTAACTTGTCGATAGATTTCCCCATTATCATGAAAAAAAATAAATCCACTTGGATCGCGAAAAGATGATTTTTCTTTAAATACTTTCGTCATTACCATAATCGATGTCGTCTTTTATTTCAGTTGCTTCAATTTGATTCTTTTGGAATACACCTTTAATTCTTTTCCAAAAAATTCGAATAATTACTCCTGCACCTAAAATGCCAGCCAGTATAAATTGAAGTACCATGCTGCCAAAGCCTGGATCAAGATACATAATTATTTCCTTCCTATCGTGTAATATTGTTGATTATAATGGAAATTAAGAAATTATTTTTATTTTGATCCTAAATCAGGTTGAATCACAAGACCATCTAAATATGTCTTATACGAACTAATTATGCGATTCATTGCCTAAAATAAAATTTCGCGGATGTGCATATTTTTCCACATGAAATTTTCTTTATCATTCGTCTAATAGCGCTATTAAAGATTCCTGCAATTGAGGGAGGTTGTTAGTAATGATCGCCCAGATCCGATCAACATATGGCCCTATTTTCATGTGCCAAAACATTTTATTGACCAATAGTTTATTTTATCTCGGCCTATGTCCCACCTAGGCCAAGTCTCTCACATAGGCTTTATAAATTACCTGAAATGTTTCCAGAATTTGTTGTTTCCGGTAAGGGTTTCTGAGGGCTTCTTTTTCAAGGATATCAACCGGGCGTTTGAAGATTTCTTCCAACTCTATTTTCATTTGAGCGATATCGAAAAGGCTGATGTCAATGCCTTTTTCAAATGCAACTAAAAAATCAATATCTCTATTCTGATTAAAATCATCCCTCAGAACAGATCCAAACAATCCAATTTCCCTTTACCCCAACGCTGGCAGAGGTTCTTAATCTGGATGAAAGGGATTTCAATATGAAAGGTTAACATAATTAAATCTAGCATTGAACATTTAAATTCAGTAACCATTCTGAGCATCCTGTGTTAATAGATGTGACCGTCACTCTTAAACCCTGTAAAGGATTATAAATGAATCAAAGCCTGCACCATACTCCCATACCCTCAAAAAAAAATCCATTTCACGAACTTCCCTGGGTTGGAGAACCCACATATCTTCACTACCAACCGGAACCGATCATTGATCTCCTGCAAATGTTTGATCAACCACTCTGGGTAGTAAAACAGGGTTCGCAGATTTTTCTGACCTCTCAGAATAGCTTTTCTACGACTGGTTTACATGGACACGTGCAGGCTGAAAGGCTTGGGTATGTACCTCCCATGCCGATCGAATCGTTTGGGGACCCATCTTTCATGCAGACTTATGGCACACGTTATCCGTATTATGCCGGGGCGATGGCGAATGGGATCTCATCGGTGGAGATGGTGGTGGCGTTGGGAAAGGCTGGATTCCTGGGATCATTTGGTTCCGCTGGATTATCCCCTGCCAGAATTGAAGCTGCCATCAAAGCCATCCAACAGGAATTGCCGGATGGTCCTTTTGCGATCAATTTGATTCATAGCCCGAATGAACCTCTGTTGGAACGCAAATTAGCCAAGTTGTATCTGCAGCTGGGTGTGCGGGTGATCGAAGCCTCTGCCTACATGGATCTGACTTACGCCCTGGTGCATTTTCGTGTAGCCGGACTATCTCAGGCTGCCGATGGCAGCATTCTAATCAGGAATAAAATCATTGCCAAGATATCCCGCAGGGAGGTGGCAAGAAAATTCATGCTGCCCGCACCAGAGGATTTACTGAAACAAATGCTGGACGATGGAATAATTACAGCGGATCAGGCGGAATTAGCCCGGCAGGTGCCGATGGCGGATGACATCACCGTCGAAGCTGATTCTGGTGGACATACCGATAATCGACCACTGGTGGGTTTGATCCCGACCATGCTGGCGGTGCGGGATGAGGTGCAGGCCCAGATGAATTATCCACAATCCGTGCGGGTCGGGGCTGGTGGGGGGATCAGTACGCCAGCATCGGCACTGGCTGCTTTTATGATGGGAGCCGCTTATGTGGTGACCGGCTCGATTAACCAGGCCTGCGTGGAAGCCGCAGCCTCTGACCACACCCGTAGTCTCTTAGCCCAGGCTGACATGGCGGAGGTGATCATGGCACCGGCGGCTGATATGTTTGAGATGGGCGTGCGTGTACAGGTGCTGAAACGCGGTACGATGTTCGCCATGCGTGCCTCGCGTTTGTACGAGTTATATACCCGCTATAATGCGGTTGAAGAAATTCCTGCTGCGGATCGCGAAAAAATTGAAAAGACCATCTTCCGGCGCAATCTGGATGAAATCTGGGAGGAAACCCAGGCTTTTTTCCGCGAGCGCGATCAAAAAAACCTGGAGCGAGCTTATGCGGATCCGCACCATAAGCTGGCGTTGATCTTCCGCTGGTATCTGGGGCTGACCTCACGTTGGTCGGTGGTGGGTGAACCCGGCCGAGAAATGGATTATCAAATCTGGTGTGGCCCGGCGATGGGGGCACTTCAATCAATGGGTCAAAGGGACGGTATTAGAACCTGTGGAAAATCGCAAGGTGGTGGATGTTGCCATCCAAATATTGAACGGTGCTGCCTATCTGGCACGCGTGCGTAGCCTGGAAACTCAGGGTGTTTGTCTTTCGGGTGAATTGCAAAAGTACTATCCCCGCGAACAACTATAAGAACCCGCCCCGGGATAAAACCCGGGGCTGCTTAACGGTCGATGTGAGAGCCTGTGGATTAACCACAGGCAACCTGCATCACAACTGCTAAATCAATGACAAAATAAAAAAATATCCATCGAGGCCTTTCACTCAAGGTGCAATGCACTCTGGTAAATTAGATCACCCAACTACTACTCCATGATGAGTGTGGATTTTTGATCTCTAAGTGTAGTGCACCAAAAATGTAATTTAAAACATTTTCCAACTCTTCCCCAATCGGATAAAACCGGTTTGATCAATAGTATCCATGGGCTTTAGTCTTGGTGGCGCATTCCCAGGTGTCTCTCCATTACCGATTCACTGGAGTTGATTCGGATAATTTACAGAAATGGAATAAACATCAGGAGTGAGACAAGCTCTGTGTTACGTTTGATTGCCAGGGTGAGCACGGCTTTATCTACCCTCTTCCAGAATAATTGCAGGTGAGTTGCTTCTGGCGGGCATTGTCTGATGTCAAGCGGCTGCCAATCATCCGTTATGTCGAAATTTGGAATTTCCAATGCAATCTGGCGCGTATCCATCCGCAGACCCAATTGCAGGGCTTTCAGCAGCGCTTCTCTGCCACTCCATAAAAGCGAAGCCGCCAAGGCCTGTTGATCTTCAGGGAGACTGAGCACCCAGGTGGCTTCCTGGGTGGTGAAATAATCCTGAACAAAGCCGTGGGATTTGGCTTCGATTATTTCCAGATCGATCCCGATGCTCGTGTCAGGGTCATGACAGTAGGCAGCCACCGCATGTTCTCCGCGATGGCTGATGGATAGTGATCCTAGGTTTCTCTTTCCCTGCCATTCAACGAACGGGGCACCACTGGCTTCATTTTGAATACAGAACGAACTCAATAGAAAGGGTTTGTTCTCAGAAAAGATGGAACTTAACAGAGATTTGGCCGCCCAACGCCCCGACAACCATTCCAGAGCTCGTTTTGGAAAACGGAATTTTTGCAACCGGCTTTGTTCTTGGTTGGTTAACCATGCCAGGTCTTCAGGCACAGTTTCCAGCCTGATGATGTTCCAGTAGACAGATGAGGGAGATTTCATGAAGAAGAAAGGCATAGACCTTTTAGGAGAAGGTCTATGCCGATCAGTTTATTTTAACAAAGCTTTGATGGGAGTCAGCAATTCCTGCTCAACCGTATAAGGCAGGGGAGCGGTGCGATAATTCTCAATCTCCAGATAAACTTGACCTTTGCTGTCAATCACACGGGCGTCAAAGTATTGTTCACCTGCGTTGGAGGTGCCAGGTTGCACTTCCGCATAGATGGGTAATCCATTGACTTTATTCTGAAATAAACGCAGAGTCCCAATTGATCTGGGCAGGCTCAGGCTGCCACCGTTTCCAACATCCCACATCCCGGCAGTTTGCAAACACAATTCAACCAAGATCGGTACGCTTAGCATACTTTTTTCCTGTTGAGAGATTGGCGGGATCTGGTGATTGAGTTTCCCCATGACCAGATCTCCATTCATTTGCACGCCTTCCAGAACCTGGAATGCCGGCCCGTGGAAATAAAGTTTGTAGATATCCTTTGCCAGCAGGGTATAGGCACCATTCCAATGTGGCACTTTGCCTTCCGTTTTTTTCAAGGGTTGATTGGCTGGTACAAGGTATACCTGACCAGAGAAGTGCAACAGATGATCTGTGCGTTGATGTGCACGAGCTAAATCCGATTCGAGTGTCACGTTGGCGACCAGGCCATGTTCCTCGTGAACCACCTGTGCTTTCCAGGTGATGCGACGTGGTTCATCGCGATAGAATTTGAAGGGGGTCATAAACTCAATATTGGATAAGCCTTCCACACGGAACCCAGCTTTGGCTGAGCCGATGCTGGAGGCAATGTGCTGAGCAGCCACAGCAAAGCCCTCAATACCCATGACACCTGGTAAAAGTGGAATACCATTCAAGCTGTGATCCTTTAGGAAGGCTTCCTGGCTGGGATCCAGTTCTGCTTCCAGTAAAATACCATCCTGCAGACTGACGCCGCTGACACGGCTGAGCATGACATGGATAGGTTGACCGCTGGTGAGTGCCAGATTGGCTTTATCAATGTCCAACCCGCCGGTGGGATCTGTTTGGGTTTCCAATAATCCCAGTGATCCGGCCAGAACGACTTCACCACGGAAACCCGCTTCCAATTCCTGC
>CAVQSU010000039.1:0-30020 GCA_963715915.1 uncultured Chloroflexia bacterium
TTTTTCATTCGCGTTTATTTTGATTCATATCATACTATTCATTTATTTTAAGAGATGAAATTGGGTTATTTTCCTTTCAACTTTACCAACGTACCATCGTGTCTTGATATCGCCTTCTCGCAAAAATCTTTGCCAGGATTACACCAGCGATAAAACCACCAATATGCGCCCAGAACGCTACACCACCTACATCAGGTCCTCCCATTGATAAGACACCACTGAATAACTGCAGTACGAACCACAAACCTAAAACAATAGCAGCGGGAATCATTGTCATTCGCAAGAAAAATCCAAGCGGAATAATCGTCAGCACTTTTGAGTTAGGATAAAGAACCAGATATGCTCCCAATACTGCAGCAATTGCACCACTTGCACCAACGGTTGGGATTTGGGATACAGGGTTGGTGAAAATATGGGCCAGAGAAGCCACTAAACCACCGGTGAGGTAAAACAATAAATATTTGCCATGTCCCATACTGTCCTCAACATTATCACCAAAAATCCATAGATATAGCATGTTTCCCCCTAGGTGCGCTAGACCAGCATGCATGAACATGCTGGTGAAGATATCAGAAATATTCCCAAGACTCAAACTGCCAGTGAATGAAGCAGGGATTAAGGCAAATTGGTAAATAAGTGCTTCCTGATTTGAACCTGCCAACCATTGGAGAATGAAAACAAAAATATTGGCAGCAATCAATACATAATTGATGAAGGGAACGCGTCTGGTTGGTATCTGGTCACGAATTGGGATCATGGTATTGTTTCCTAATGTTCTTTATCCATAAAAAAGTTACTTCAATAAAAAAAACTAATTTACAAAGGGAATTCTTTCTTGGTCAACTATTATATATCCAAAAAACCCCTAGTTGAATTCTAGCAAATAAAATATTTTTTTGTGGAATAATTCGAATACTTTTGAAGCTTTTTTGGCGAAATGTTATGTGTATATCAATGCTTCTCGGACACTGGTCCGTGTTGCTTTTTGTGCAGGTGTGAGCGATGCAATGATTGCAATGATTATTATTGTTACTAACCAAATTCCAATGGATAGATAATTGAATGCAAAATCTAAATCCACCTCAAGCATTGTCATTCCAAGGCTCCGCGCCAGGGGTCTGGCGAGGACAAATGCAACTGGAATGGATATCAGGAAACTAATCACACCCTGTAAAACACCTTCCATAATGAACATTCTTGAAATCGTATGAGATCGTGCACCAATGGATCTTAACACCCCAATTTCACGCGTTCTTTCGACTACACTGATACCTAATGATCCTGCCAGTCCAATCCCTCCTACGGTAGCTGTTAACATTGCTAAACTAAGTAACATTGAGATGAGGGATGCAAATTGATTATCGGCATACACACGTTGGTCTAATCGTGCAGAAGTTGTGTAGAAATCAATTCTTAAACCTGCATCCTCATATTTTTCTTTTAATTGGTCAGAAAATTGTGTTTCCTCTTCTAAAGTAGTGACCTGACCTTTGACCAGGATTTGAGTTCCCTGCCCTTTCTGACCGGTTGCTTCAGCGACTGCTTCCAAGGGGGCATAAATAGGTTCAACAACAAAACCGGACCCATAAATTACACGATAAAGACCTACAACCTCCCACTCGACCGCTCCTAATTCTCCCAGATCGAGAGAAATTATTTCTCCGATAGAAATATTATTTTTATCTGCAGTCTTCCTGACTCATGATAACAGCTCGATTGTCATCTGCCTGTAACCATCGGCCAGCAACTATGATAGGTTTATACATGTTAGTGTCTGCAGGAATGCCTAAAAGCTGTGCACCTAAACCGGCTGAATCATTCAAACGTTCACCTTCTCGCAGAATGGTTGCGTTACGGCTGTACCACATTTCAGCAGATTGAACATCTGGAACCTGATTGGTAAGTTCTAAGACTTCAGAAATGGATTGATTGGACGTGAATCCGATTCTGACATCATAACCTTGCCTGGCCATTTCGTTATCCAGTGTAAAATTTGTTGATGAAATTAATGTCATTACGACGAGGAACATAACGCCGGAGGTTGTCAGAACAAGAAGTGTTAACAATAGACGACCTTTTCGACGAAATAAATTCCCCAATGATGCGGCATAAATAGTTGGCAGGAAACGCGAATCCAAAGCGATCAACCAATCGATCTAGCCAGCTTGATCCAAAATCACCACCCAACCCATACGTTGAAATAGCTTCTCGTACGCTGATTGCCGCACCTTTCAATACTGGCCATAAAGCAGCAAATATCGGTGCCAAAATTGCACTGCCAACCTGGAATAAAACTGCTCTGATAGATATCTGGAATGTTGTGTAATCAATATTGAACAAGTTCAAGAACCATTGGCTCATTAAAAATGAAAAAACGGAACTGGTAGGAAGAGCGATTATTAAAGCGAAAAAGCCATAGATAATTACCCCTGCTAAATATATTCTGATGATGGTAAGCCTTCTACCACCTATTGATTTAATCACACCGATTTGATCGGTTTGTTGTGTAATTAATGCAGTAAAGGTATTCAAAACAAGAACGACGCTCATAAATAATGAAACAATAGCCATTATTTGTAGCACCAGGGTAATACCTTCAACAAACATTCTGCCCCAATGTTTGTCTGGTTCCTGATAAATGCTAACTAATACTCCATAACCCTGATCTGCTAATCTTGAGCGAATATCCCCTGCAATTTCCTGAGCAAATTCCAGACTATATGGATTTACCCGGATGAGCAATTGACCATAATAACCGGTTGGTATTCCAAATTCTTCTAAAATAGAAGCATCTGAAAAGAAATGTGCTTGCCCACCAAAAGGTGGTGGTTGAACGAAAGGATGTCGTATCAACCCATTAATTTGATATTCTTTTTCCTCACCCAGGACATCGAAAATAATTGTGTCGCCTATACCTGGTCCATAATATTGACTGGATAAGCGTTCAATACCAATTTGGTCATTCGCTGGCCAGTCACCTTCTTTGAGAACAACAATATCATAGGTCTGATCGTCGTAATCAGGGCGTTGAACCAAAGTGCCTAGGTCCCATGCATCCTCTGGATTTAATTTGTACTGAATGGATAGTTGATTCACCGGGTCAATACCAACAATACCGGGTATATCAAGCAAATCCTCTACAACATCATCCGTTATTCCGTTCCTGAGGATCATATTAATTTGGGAAGGAGCTACTTCCTGATGAGCTTTATCCATACCACTTAAAAGTTGATCTACCATTCCAAAAATAGCTCCGACTGCGAAAACCCCTGCCGCGATGCTTAATATAGCCAAAGTGGTACGGCTTTTATTGTGCCATAAATCAAACCAGACTTTTTTCCATATAACACTCATAAATATTCCTTTAACTACAGCTTCCATCGAATGCGATTAATCCGTTAATTACCTCAATACGGCGGTTCGCACGACATGCTAAGTCTTCATTATGAGTGACCATTACAACCGTTTTTCCCTGGTTTGATAAATCCAGGAATAAACCAAAAACATCTTCTGAAGTTTTCACATCCAGGTTGCCAGTGGGTTCATCTGCAACAATCAGAGGCGGGTCGTTTGCCAAAGCTCTAGCAATAGCAGCGCGTTGTTGTTGACCACCGGAAACCAGACCAGGTAATTTATGCATTTGGTCCTCTAAGCCAACCATATTAAGCAGGAACTCTGCTCTTTCACGTCGTTCTTTTGGAGAATATTGCCGAACAAAATCCATCGGTAGAATGATATTTTGTAATAAGCTCAACGCAGGCAATAATTGAAAAAACTGAAAAACAATACCAAGATTTTTTCCACGCCAACCTGATAATTGATCTTCACTTAAATCTTTTAGATTTTGATGATTGACGATCACGTCTCCGCTGCTGGGACGATCGATTCCAGTTATCATGTTGAGTAAGGTGGATTTTCCATTTCCTGAAGGACCGACAATCGCTGCAAATTCTCCATAATTCAAACTTAATGAAATACCATTCAATACAGGAATCTTTTGGCCAGTAAGTTCAAATGTTTTGGTTATATTTTTTAAATCAACTATTTTTTGAAACTGAGTGATCGATTTCGAATTTTTTGGATTTTGTTTCATACTACTGATAACCTACTCTGAACTTTCTGGAAAATAAGCTCCATGGTAACCAAATAAGATGGGTTGCGGAATAATTGCTCGCGCAATTTCTTCAAAAGAATGTGCATCTAAAACCAGCAGGAATGAAGATCCAGCATTTTCATCTAAAACGACCGAAAGGATAACCCCGTCGTCTTCCTCAGATCTTCCAGGTCTGCCGATGAATACTGGTTCACCAGGGTAACAACCAGCTTCATACCAAAATGCATCTTTTCGATTTTTGATATCGACTTTCAGAATTTGATTGTAAAAACCAGATTTATTCTCCTCTTTGATACTGACAGAATAGACAAATTGGTAGTTGGGGTCTGTATTCATACGGGCATAATCAAAATTTGGTAATTCCATACAGGAATCTGAAATTGTCTCAAAGGTTACTTTTTTTCGTTTTAATGGGACTCTATATCTGCGTAAATTTCCTGGTGGTATTGGGTTGTTGGATTTTAACCGGTCAAGGTAGTAAGATTGAATGATACTGGCGTCATCATAAGCTGCCAGATCTACAATTAATTCATCACCTTTTTCAAATGCATTTATGTGATGAAAAGCAAAGAAAGGATCACTTTCAAAATGTCCCACCAATTCACCGGTGTGGCGATTGATGACTCTGAAAGGTGTGCCACGTTCAGGTTTCCATTTGAAGTTCTCAATATATGGTTTCAGCCATAATAATAATGATATTGGGTTTACGACCAATGGGAATTCAGTAAGAATGAAATAGTTCTTCGACATTCCAAAACTATGCATGTAAGATGGAGAATTCGACGGTAATGATGCTAATTTGGAAGGTTTTTTATCGTCTTTAATTTGGTAAATATTGTAATGACTGATGCGGTGATAGCGAGTTACGAGATTAAAAACGGTGTCATTTTCAAAATCAAATTGGGGATGTACAGTAGTCATTTGCCCAACCAGTTGATCTTCAAATTTAAAAACCCCAACTGATTCAAGGGTTTCTGGATCAAATTCAACCTGAATTGGCGTTTCTGCCAATGCCATGTAGCTTTGAGCAATTTTTGCAATACTAACCTTGGCACTATCGGTGATTTTCGGTGAAAAAACTGACATCACCCGCCCGAACATCGATCTGCAAGGATCGGTTGCAAATTCAGAATACGAAATTTGATTGGTGGATTTTGCTTCCTGGTATGCCTTCGTGTTTAAATATTTATTTGCATAAGATACTTTTCCGTTATTGATACTGAATTTATGCAGCATTGCCAGGCCATCAAACCAGTGACGGTATTGTTGTTCTCCCACATTAAAAGCACCAGGGCCATTGCGAATCAAAGTACCTCGCAACCATCCTGGAATTTTGCCTTGAATTTCCAGGTTGTCCACCAGAATTTCATTTTCAGTATTTCCAAATCCTAAATCATAAAACTTTGGCATCTTTTATCTTTCCATTACTATTGTCAATTAAATTAGCTGCTATCTTTCCAGAAGCCAGCACAGCTGGTACACCAGCACCTGGATGAGTACCTGCCCCAACAAAATAAAGATCTTCCAATTCCTCAGACTTATTATGTGGTCTGAACCAAGCAGATTGCAAAAGTGTTGGTTTTACAGAAAATGCAGCACCGCGATAACTATTAAGTATATTTTGAAAATGTAAGGGATCAATATAGTGTTCTGCTACCAGGTTGGCTTTGAGATCGGGTAAATAATGCTCTTCCAGGTAATCCCTGATCCTATCTCTGTAAATAGGTGCCATTTTTTCCCAGTCGGTTCCCGAATCGAGTGTAGGTACTGGAGATAAAACGTAGAAAGACTCACAACCTTCTGGTGCTATGGTCGGATCAGTTTTTGAAGGCATATGTAGATATAAGGAAAAATCATCCGGCAATGTGTGTTTGTTAAAGATATCGCTCAATAACTCACGATACCGTTCATTTACGATAATATTATGGTGTTGAAGTTTGCTGTCATCATATTTCTTTTTTGTTCCAAAATACCAGACGAAAAGTGACATACTGTATTTCATTTGGTCAATATATCTGTTTGTGTATTTCTTTTTCTTTAATCCCGGAAGCAAATTACGATATGTAAAAGCAACATCACCATTACTGATAATCACATCTGCTTTATGTGCAGTACCGTTTTTCAACCGAATTCCACTTGCTCGATTTCCTTCGACCATGATTTCTGAGACCTCAGAATTGAAATTCACTACCCCACCTAATTCTGCAAATAGTTTACCTAACCCATTTACAATTGCCCCTGTGCCCCCTATTGCATAATGTACCCCCCATTCTTTTTCAAATTGGACAATCAAAGTAAAAATCGATGGAGTGTCGAACGGATTTCCGCCTATCAGAAGGGGGTGGAATGAAAAAACACGTTTCAGGAAAGGATGTTTAATATAACGAGAGGCGAAACTGTAAGTACCACCAAAAGCCTGTAAACGTATTACATCAGGAATGATTTTCAACATTTCTTCTAGTTTGATGAAAGGCTGATCGGTAAAAGGGTGGAATTTCTCAAATATCTTTCGCGTTTGGTTTGAAAATTGTTGATAGCCTGATTTGTCGGTTGGGTTCCACCGATCAATTTCCTTTAAAGTGTCTTCTATTTTATGAAAATAATCAAAGTGATTGCCATTATGATCGAAGATTCTATAGAATGGATCCAGAGGGACAAGTTTGAAATAATCGTCCCGCTTTTTACCAGCCAGGTCAAATAATTCATCAAACATGTAAGGGGCTGTTATTACAGTTGGCCCACCATCAAACTTGAAGCCATTAACTTCATATTGATATGCACGTCCACCTAACTTGTCACGTTTTTCAAAAATCTCCACTTCGATAGCCTTTTGCAGCTAAACGAATGGCAGCACCAAGTCCACCAAATCCACTACCAATTACGATTGCTTTTTTCTTCACGCTCAACCACCTTTGTCAAATAATTAATTTCCTACCCCAATATGATGCGGGTATTGATTCAGCGAGGAGCGATACCAGATAGAAGGCAACATTCTAATTTTTAGGGATGGTTTTACAAAAGCTCTTTTTGAAAAAACATCATAGTCATTAAATTCTATCTCATTTAAAATTGCCTGGTAAAGTTCACCCGCGGCTCCAATGGCAAATCTCCCATCTTTATTGAGTAAAGCAATTCCAGGTAAAGATTCTGTATATAAGCGGCGATTTCGTTCTATTTGAAAACGCATAAAATCACGCCACTTATCTGTAATCATGCCAACTGAGATTTCTTCCTCTGAGATCCCAAAATGCTCTAATTCATCCTTCGGAAGGTATAATCTTCCTCTTTGCCAATCCTCACCTACATCTCTTAATATGTTTGTTAGTTGCAAGGCAACACCTAATCGAATAGCATAAGGAAATGCCTTTTCGTTTTTAAAACCAATGATAAACATGGCCATTAGCCCGACCGTACTGGCAACTCCATAACAATATTGGGCTAATTCATCAAAATTTTCATATCGTGTTTTCGTCAGATCCTGTGATACCCCCTGAATAAGTTGTTCGCCATAATGCTTTGGAATGTTGAATCGCTTGCGAGTATTTGCCCACGCTAAGGTGACTTCATCTTTTTGTTCTTCATGTGAATTATGGTTTTGATTTCTCCAAAGGTCAAGTGCTGACATGAGATCATGATTGCCGCAATCTACCAAATCATCTGTAACTCTACAAAATGCGTAGAGCGATCTGGCAGCTTGTCGTTTTTGTTTTGGCAACAAAGATGAAGCCATGAAAAACGTTTTTGAATTCTCTTTGGTAATCTCTGAACATCGGTTGTAAGCTAAATCAATTTTTTCCTGATTTGCTTTGATGGTGTACATTTCTTTCTTGGAACGATTAATGGCATCAAATGCCCATTCGTTTAATGTTTTTTCCCACGAATAAATATAATCACTCATTTCTTTATAGTACATGATTAATTTTCAAACGAAAATATTAAGTATAATGTTTGTATAATGTATTATTAATAAAGTGAACTAATCAATTGATTAATTCATCAACTCAATTCATAAAAGATAGATGAATAGAAGGATGGAATCAAATAATAAATAAAGATCAAACTTCCTGACAATCTTTACAAATACCAAATAGAACCAGATGGTTCGTTATGATTTTAAATTCGGTTGTTTGCTTCAATTGAGGAAAAGAAATTTGCAACATCTTGATGATCGATCGTCAGTATTTTTCCGCAATTTTGACAAACCAGGTGATGATGAAGGTGATTGCTGATTAATTCATATACAGCGGAGCCGGTACCCATATCAGAAACTGATATTTTTTTCTGACCAACCAACCGATCTAATGACCGATACACAGTGGATTGATTAATTGCTGGAAGACGCTTCCGTAATTCATGAAAAATTTGCAGCGAGTTAAGATGTGCATGCTCTTTTGAGAGAAGTTCAACAATGATCAAATCGACGGATGATGTACGCATATAATCATAATTCCTTAATGCGAAGATTTGCAATTGCAAGTAATTGATATATAATCAACCAGATTCAATTCTAATTTTAGCACCGATATAGGAGACCTAAATGCCATATTCGCAATTTCTATCGATTGATTACATGCACATACCGGATGGTTTTCTTTCGGTGCTCGTTTCGATCATTTTTTGGTTTATCTCGATTGCCATATTATTCAAAGCGTTGAATAAAACGAATGAAACATTATCTGAACGCCAGGTTCCGTTAATGGGTGTATTAGCAGCAGCAATTTTTGCCGGGCAAATGCTGAATTTCACCATTATTGGAGGTACATCGGGACACCTTCTTGGGGCTGCACTGGCGACGATATTACTTGGTCCATGGCCAGCTATTGTTGTCATGACTTCAGTAGTATCTATTCAGGCTTTAGTTTTCCAGGATGGAGGACTGATTGTTTTAGGGGCGAATATTTTCAATATGGCGATTATTGGTGTTTTGGTATCCAATAGTATTTTTTCACTATTGAAGAAATTAATTGGAAGTAAAAAATGGGGGATCACTGTTTCTGGTTTTCTGGCAGCTTGGGGTTCAATTTTTATTGCCTCCTTATCCTGTGCTCTTCAATTGGCAATCTCGGGTACCTCTCCAGCAAATATCGTGATACCTGCTATGGCAGGTATTCATGCCTTGATTGGGATTGGTGAAGGGCTCATTACTGCAGGAGCAGTTATTTTTATATCAGCGACTAGAAAAGATTTGCTTGAAGTAAATTTAGCAGGTTCAGCCAAAAATAAAGGAGTTCTCGTTGTGGGATCAATAATTGCAGTTGTTTTAGCAATTCTTTCTCCACTTGCCTCCAGCCATCCCGATGGACTTGAATGGGTGGCTGAACAATCAGGGTTTCTCAGTTATGCAAAGGGTGCCTTTTATAATATTATTCCGGATTACACTTTTCCTGGTATCGAGGATCCTGCTTTAGCAACGATTGTTGCAGGTATTATCGGTGTGATCATTGTACTTGCAGTGGTAATTGGATTATCTCAACGTAAAAAACAAACAACTATCAATTGAAAAACGCAAAAATTAACTTGGATAAACCAGAAAACCTAACCAATCCTAGCAAATTCCATCAAATGAATCCTTTGGTGAAATTGGTGTTTACCATTGTGTTCATTGTCTTTGTCAACCTAACTCCAATAAAAGCCTGGGGAGCATATGCTCTTTTTTGCCTTTATTTATTATCCATTTTTTCTGCGGCACGTCTAAAGTTTTCTGATCTGGCAAAACGAACTTTGATTTCGCTTCCTTTTATACTGGCAGCGATTCCTTTGATTTTTAGTGGAAATGCTCCTTACGAAATTATCCCCTTCCTCGGAGGTGAGATTTCCGTCAGCGTGGAGGGTTTGCAGAAATTCCTGAGCATCACCATTAAATCCATTCTATCAATTCAGGCAGCCATCTTACTGGTTTCAACCTCGCGACCCACAGAAATATTTTTTGCATTGGAACGATTGCGAATTCCCACTTTATTTATTTCTATTATCAATTTAGCCTACCATTACTTATTTGTGATCCGAGATGAAGTTTTGCGAATGATGCGTGCCAGAGCGAGCAGAAGTTCATCCGGACTAACAAAAAAGTCCAGTGGTGGCAGTTTATGGTGGCGGGCAAAGATTACAGGGGGCATGGCTGGAAGTATCCTTATCAGATCGATAGAAACAAGTGATCGAGTTTATGCTGCGATGTTATCCCGTGGTTATAATGGCAAAACTATTCCAATAATTCAGGTTTCGAAAAATATCAAAAGAAGTGAATATATCATGATGATAATTGGTGTTTTCCTGCTATTAATCATCTGGCTTTATTCTATATTGATTGTAGGTTGAGAAAAACATGATTGAAATTCAAAATTTGACCTTTACATATCCCGATGGGAGAAAAGCACTTGATGGGATACATTTAAAAATACAAGCAGGTGAGAGGGTTGGCTTGATAGGACCAAATGGAGCTGGAAAATCCACTTTCCTTTACCAACTGAATGGTGTTCTTTTGGGTGAAGGTGAAATTATCATTAATAACCTGGTTTTAAATAAGCGCAATATTCCTTCTATCCGTGCAATGGTTGGTGTAGTATTTCAAAATCCTGACGACCAGCTATTTTCTTCTTCTGTGTATGAAGATGTGGCTTTTGGACCTTTATATCAGGGTTTAAATAAAAATAAGGTTAATGAAAGTGTTTCACGGGCGTTAGGGTTGGTAGGGATGAGTGAATTTATACATCGAAATTCATATCATCTCAGTGTAGGAGAAAAAAAGCGAATTGCCATTGCCACGGTATTATCAATGAATCCAGAAATATTGGTTCTGGATGAACCAACAGCGGGTTTGGATCCACGGGGTAGACGAGAGTTAATTGATTTATTATTAAAATTACCCCATACTTTGCTGATAGCGACACATGACCTTGATCTTGTTGAGAAAATTTCTGATCGGGTATTATTAATTTCCAATGGTCAAATTGTAGTTGATGGTGAAACGAAGAAAATCCTTACCAATGAAGATTTACTTGAAAAACATGGATTGTTTTAGTATCCATTGGTTTGCAACTTCCTGAAGATATTTATCCTTGACTTTGAATCAGAGCGAAAAGAATCGATACAATCACACTAATTCCACCAATTGCGATTGCGATCAAGGTTGATAATTTTTGTCGCATTTTTATCTCCTACACTAAATCAAAGCGTTCTGAGTGAAAATCACCAGCCCAAACGCCTAACTCATCAAGGCTTTTTTCAACAGCATTCATCATCGGAGCAGGACCACAGATAAAGATTTCCAATTTGTTTTTTTGCTTAAATTCAGGTAAGCTTTTTAATAAAATCTCCTGGTTGATAAAACCTTTTTCACCGGTCCAATCTAGAGGAGCTTTTTCCAGGACATGAACGATGTTCAAATTTAATTTATCTTTGAGTTCCTCAATTTCATCACGAGATGTTATTTGATCCCATTCCTTATTGGCATAGATTAGTGTCAATTTCCGCTCATCTTTTCGATCAGCAAGCGTTCTCAACATACTCATGACCGGTGTAATGCCAACACCTCCAGCAATAAACACGAATTCCTTTGCATTTGGTTGACGATCGACTGAAAATGAACCAAAAGGACCATCGACATAGACTTTTTCACCTATTCGAAAGTCTTTAATGGTTCGGGTGAAATCTCCCAATTCCTTGATGGTAAAGGTTAATTTACCAGGGTTTTCCGCACTGGATGATATTGAAAACGGATGTTCTGCATCGGCAAAAGGTGAATGCCTGACTGTTATCCATGCAAATTGACCGGGTTGAAACCGAAAACCTTTGTGACCAACTGGTTCAAGTGTCAGACTCCAGGCATTACCCAATTCCTGTTTCACTTCCGCCACTTGATATGGTCTTTTCAATAACATGATTGGTTTGACCAATCGCGTATAGATGAGTAATCCTACCCAGAAAACACCGTAGGTCACCCAGAGTGCTCTCTTCCAGGGAAGATCAACATAATGACCAACCAGCAGAACATGAACCATTGCGAAAGCGACTGCTGCACTGGCAAAAATGCCATGCCAGATACGCCAACGGTTATATTCAATCTTCAATTTTTTCCGCCAGACAGAGAGACCCACAACCGCCAATAATGCTAATACAGCTGTGACGGCTGCCCTGGCCCGCCATGGTGCAGACCAGACCAGTAACAAAGCCAGCGTATCAGGAGAGAAGATGAATAATAAGAGGGGATGAGCCAGGATGAGTGCCAATGCTACAAATGATATTTGACGATGAAAGTGGTATACAATGTCTGCGCCATAAGGGGCTTTCAGCCATTTGAAGCGAGTGGTTAATGCAAATTGCAATGCCATCATCGCCAACCCGATGAAACCCAAACTTACTGATAATTCACGCCAGAATTCTCTCCCAATCGGGCGTGGCTCAATAAACATGATAAATACCGGAATTAAAACCAGCACCAGGTAGATGCTTATCCATAATATTCCCTGTAATATGTTCTTATTTTTCATCTTCTCCTCAAGTTCATTACTTAATTTTGATTATGATCGATGACGAATATATTAATAACTATTTGTATCATGTTTTGTATAAGATTTGTATCAGAACGACTGATTGGTCAGAAATCTTCATTTTTAAATTTTAGATCAGTTTTCTTTAAGAAAAAACCTGGCAGAACCAGGCTTGAAATTCAGGAAAGAAAAAACTGATAAGACTATTGCATTGCTTTTTGAAGATGTAAGATGCTCTTCATCGCTGCGGTATCTACATCCGGGTAGGGGAGAAATTCTCCTGAGATAAAACCAGTGTATCCGGTATTGCGTAATGCTGTGATGATCGAACGAAAATTCAGGTGACCTCCTCCAGGGTACCAACGGTTTGAATCCGCTACATGGAAATGAAATATACGGTTTCCGCATAATTGGATGCTTTCCTCAATCTGCGGTTCTTCTATATTCATATGAAATGTATCCAGTAGCAGACCGAAATTATCAGCATTCACATCCGAGATTAAATCCATGCCTTGCGAAACGTTGTTGATTAATGAGGTTTCATAACGGTTAATAGGTTCAAGAGCCAGACGTACATTACGATCTTTTGCTACAGAAGTGCATTGTTGTAATGCTTCACGTAGCCAATCCATTGCCTGTGGATGACTGACACCAGGTTTTAAAATACCTCTCACCAGACCGATGATGATGACAGCATTTAATTTTTCTGCGATGGAAATGTGACTTTGAATACGCTGAATGGCAGCTTCACGAATGGCAGGATCCGGATCGGTGAAGGATAATCCTTCTTCACCCCATGCCTGTCCGGTGCCAATAGCAGGGACTTTTAAGTTGTATTTATGCAGAACTTTTTCTAATTCTTCCATGTCAACCAGTTGCGGATCCCGGATAGCAAGTTCTACACCGTTGTATCCATATCCGGCAATTTTTGCCAGATTAGCATCCAAATCACCCGAAAAGGTGGCTGCCTGAAATTTTGTCTGTTGTGTGGTATATACGATTGATAAATTCATTTTTACTTTCCAGCCGGGTATCAACCACAATTAATGTTGTTGATACCCGGTAAAATAAGGGAGAGATTTAAGCAACGTAAGTAATTTTGACTTCTGAACGATCCGTTTGTAAACGAATGATATTTTCTGGTAATTCTTCCAGGGTGATTTTCTTGGTGCTCATGGGGGTCATGTCCATGCCGGAAGCCATACATTCGATGACACGCGGGAAAGTTCCATGCCCTGAATGTCCCTGTGCACCGATGATCTGGGCGCGACGAACCTGGAGTACTTCACCCATCACAGGCATCTTCGCTTCTGCACGGGCGGTCACGACAATTTTACTGTTCAATGTGCGACCTTCCCAAACAACCCGTTCGATGCCGGGATAAACAATTTCCGGTAATCCAGTAGCTTCCATGAATAAATCAGCTCCCATGCCGTGGGTAATCTCCAGAACACGATCAGCAAAGTCTTCTTTCAATGGATTGATGTGGAAATCTGCACCTAATTTTAAAGCCATCTGGGCACGAACTTCTTCGGTTTCGGAGATGATAACCTGGGATGCCCCAGCCCGTTTCAAGATAGCACAGGCTGCAATGCCAACCGGTCCAGCCCCAAGAATAACCACGCGATCCCCCGGGCGAATACCACCACCACGTTCGATGACAGCATTGTAAGCTACACAGGTTGGCTCAATCAGACTTCCAGCCACAAACAGATCCTGGCCGCTATACCTTGCTTTTAAGGGTTCCAGACTCCAAACGGTGCGAGAAGGGACTACAAGGTATTTGGCATAGGCACCATTGACATTAAAGCCTATTTCATCCAGACGCTCGCAATGGTTAGGATATCCATCCGCGCAGGGTTTACACATGCCACACCACAGCATTTCCTCTGTTGTGACAGGTTCCCCCCCTTTGAATGGTTTATTGGTGTACTTATCAAATACTTTCTTGCCGGCGGATACAACCACACCCGAAAGCTCATGCCCCAGGATGCTGGGAAAACCCGTCAATCCTGGATAGAAAATATAACCATCCTCCGTCGCTTGCGACATATGGACATCAGAACCACAAATGCCACAGGCTTTCACCTCAATTAAAACTTCATCATCTCCGGGTGTGGGAATATCATATTCACGAATTTCGAAGCGTGGATTGCGCCACACCTGACTACCCAGATAAGTTTGTCGACCTTCAATATCTTTTGCTCCCAGTTTGAAACCGGGTTTGGGATTCCAATCTGCTACTAAAGTTACACCCTTCATTTTTTCGTTCATCTTATACTCCTCGATTGATTTTATGGATAATTAGACTTCTGTTCCCTGACCAATGCGGGGGATACCATACACTGGTTTCCAACCCTTGCTGAGCGGTTCGCGCAGGTAGGGTTCCATTTCTTTTTCGGTGCGCAGGGTGACTTCCTCAACAGGAGGAACGGTTCCAGCCGGGAATGCTTCCAGCACGTCATCATGCCAGAGGGTTAGATATTTCAGGATGGCAGCCATTGGCCGTTTACCTTTTTCTGCTGTACCAGATTTGGCTTTTCCAACCACACCTTCGGGGGTAGCGGCGATTTCAATCGCGAAGTGACCTTCACCTTCCGACCAGCGGCTGGGGCGACCATATGGATCGACTGATTTATCAAAATGTCCTTCTGGTAAGTATGCTTTACCTTCTGTATCCACTGCGTAATCCATATCCACCATTTCAGGATGTAGTAACAGGCTTAATGATGTTTCGGATTCATCTGCATGCACAAAATTGGTATCCATCTTGCCACCCCGTTCGACTGGACGGAAGAATTCACGCACACCACGATGCCAATCAATAACCCGGAAGATACCGGGAAGTTGGTAGCGTTTCTGGAATTCCTGAATGGCTGATTCCAAAACCCACAAGTGGCCATGATTGTTGACAATCAATTGTTTGCGGAAACCATCATTCCATAATCCCAACATGACATCAATCATCATCTCTCGTACGACGTGTTCGCGCACAATGACGGTCCCTGGCATACCTAGATGGTGATAAGGATGCGCGCCATAATTCAATGGAGGAAGCGCCAGGTTAACAGGTGCACCGCGTTTGGCTGTGAAGCGGCGAACACCTTCAACAATAGCACTCACGTATAAGGTGTCAGCTGCGCTGGGGAGGTGTTGTCCATGTAATTCGGTACAACCAACAGGAATGAAGACAATGTCATTCTTCTTGCGATTCTCTTCCACCTGCCAACGGGTGGTGGTTTGAATATAGGAGCCTGGTTTTGCCCATTCTACAGGAGATGGCACACCGTAATCGGCTAATATAGCATCGATCTGTTCGTCACTGGAGTCCCACACTTCCTTCTTTAATCTTCCAACACCATTGTCTTCAAAAAACAAATCGGGTTGGTCCGATGGTAAATATCCTACTGGTACTTTTTTGTCACTCATAATAAATCTCCTTTTTTGTTATTAATTACGATTAATCTGGTAATACTTTTCCAGGGTTCAAAATATTTAACGGATCCAAAACTTGTTTAATTTTCTTTTGGATTCCGACTGATACTTCTCCGAGGGCTTTTTTCATATAAGGGCGTTTCAGTGTTCCAACACCATGTTCACCTGAGAGCGTCCCCCCTAACGCAAGAGCAACTTCGAACTCTTCTGCCACCATCAATTCCACCATTTTCATTTGTTCGGGATCTCGCTTGTCGAACAGAATATTGGGGTGCAGATTACCATCCCCAGCATGACCAAAAATAACGATGGGCAAGCCATACTTTTGGCTGATCGCTTTCAAACGTTTCACTGCTTCAGGAATGGCACTGCGCGGAACCGTTATATCTTCCCCCAACTTATTGGGTGATATGCGTGCTAAGGAAGGGGATATTGAGCGACGCGCTTTCCAAAGATTTGCTCTTTCGCTTTCATCTTTTGCCAACGAAATTTTAGTAGCGCCGGTTCTCTCACAGATTTTTGCAATGGATTCGATTTCCTGAGTTGTTGTTTCAAGCTCAACTCCATCCGATTCGATCAGCAGGAAAGCAGCTACATCTTTCGGTAAGCCAATATGCATGGCTATTTCAATGCAATTAATCGCGGTCTGGTCCATCAATTCCAGTGTTGCCGGGACAATACCCGCCAATAAAATTTCGTTGACCGTCTGGCTGGCATCTTCAATACTCGAAAATTCAACCAAAGCCGTACGAGCATATTTAGGTTTGGCGATTAGTTTCAACAAAGCTTCGGTGATGATTCCCAATGTACCTTCTGAACCTGTAAATAATGATTTCAGGTCATAACCGACTACGTCTTTGATTACTTTCCCACCTGTTTTAAGAATGCTTCCATCTGCCAACACTACTGTTAATCCAAGTATGTAATCCCCTGTCACACCGTATTTCAAACATCGTGGTCCACCAGCATTACAGGCGATGTTTCCTCCGATGGTTGAGTGTCGGATACTGGAAGGATCAGGCGGATAAAATAATCCATATTTTTCAACATGTGTCTGTAGATCTGCAGTGACAATCCCTGCTTCAACGTGCACAATCGCATTTTCAAGATCTAATTCAATGACCTTATCCATGCGGGTCATGACCAAGGCGATGCCGCCACTAAATGGGACGGATGCGGCTGCCAATCCTGAAGCCATTCCACGGGTGACGATCGGAATCCGTTCTTTGACTGCGAGTTTCACCACCTGGCTGACCTGATCGGTGCTCTCTGGTAAGACCACAATATCTGGATTACATTCTTCAAAAGTGCCATCGTAACTATACACAGCCAGATCTTCCGGAGAGGTAAGCACTCCTTTTTTACCAACAATCTTTTCCAATTGTGAGACTATTAGTTGGTCCATTATTCTTCCTTCTCCTGTGATTGGTAAGCTTGATCTAACAATTGAATCGGATGCATCACTTTTATATTCAGCCCTTCCCTTTGGATTCCGGTCATTAACTGCATCTGGCAGCCCGGACAACCTGAGGCAATGATTTCAGCGCCGGTTGATTTCAAATTCTCCATTTTTCGATCCAGGACATGTGTGGAGGTCTCGTAATGGGTGATCAATTGACTGCCTGCTGATCCACAACACCAATCGGCTTCGGGCATTTCGATATACTCAACCCCATCAATCATCTGCATTAATGCTCTTGGTTCCTTCCAGACTTTCTGAGCGCGGCGTAAATGACAGGGATCGTGATACGTGATGCGTGCATTGAATTTGCCGGTTGGTTTTTCCAATGGAATTGAAATCAGGAATTCACTGATATCACGAATTCTTGTTGCTGAAATTACGTGCTTTTTCTGCCCAGGCCGGGTCATTTTCCAGGATATCACCATATTCTCTGAGTTTTGAACCGCAGGTAGCGCAATCGGTAACAATCACATCCAGGTCTTCTTTTTCAAAAATTTCAATGTTGACTTTAGCATGTTCGATAACCAGATCCTGCCGTCCATATCCAGCAGCGGGCATACCACAACAGACAGTTTCTTTCGGTGTGATGACTGTACAGCCATTACGATTGAGGACTCTGACTGTAGCGGCACTTTCTTCAGAAAACATCAAACTCTGGGCACAACCCAGGAAGAATCCCACCCGGTATTTATCTCATTTAAAGAACGAGAAATTGATGGTAAGTCTTTGCGCAATGGATTTTTGGGTTGTTTGGGCAACATGCTTTCTAAATCTCTTAATTGCTCTGGGAATAATTTATTGATTCTCAGCTTGTGAACCAACCAACGCAAACCTAAATTTTCATACACACGCAATGGCCAGGTGACCAATTCCATGTGATCAGGGTTGGCAATAACTTTTCCAAACAAGGTGTTTTTCCATGGTGAAGGTTTAACCTGTTCAGCTACATGTCGCATTTCCATGGCGATATCCGCTGGTTTGATACCTACCGGACAGATATCATTGCAAGCCAGACAGGCCAAACAGGAATACATTTTATCCACCAAATTAGGTGTTAGGATCAATTCATCTTCCAGGCTTTTTCTTGCCAGTGCTACACGTCCTCTGGGTGAATTTGTTTCGTTTTTGTATTCACGATAGGTAGGGCATACCGCCAGACATAACCCACAGCGAATGCAATTCAGATATTCATTTTCATTGGGAATCTTTGATGTTATTATCGAAAGGCATAAATGGTTTCCATTCAAGTGATGATAATTCAATCAGCGGTCGATTAACCAATTTCACTAATCTTTACGGGTCGATTTTCATGAAATGATTTCCAGGCTGCATAACCCAGAACAACAGCTTTGCGACCATCATCTCCGGTGGTTGGAGTTGGGAGATCATCACGCACACACACAACAAATTGGCGTACTTCTTCAACATAGCAAGGCGCGTAGCGTTGCATGAAGAAAAATGGTAATCGACTGGCAGAAAATCCCGAGGTACTTCCGGTTGTCACCGTATTTTCCATCTCATTATCAGCTTTTGCCATTCCATTCAGACAAAAAACTTCCAGCCTTTGATCGTAGCCATAAACCGCCTGACGGCTGTTATCGATGGCTCCAATCGCTCCGTTTGCAAATTTCAGAGTTACTATATCCGTATCGATGTCTCCAAAGGAATTGAGCTCAGGATCAATCATGACATTACCAATGGCGTAGACTTCGTCAACTTCACCAATCTGGAAGCGTGCCATATCAAAGTCATGGATGGTCATATCCAGAAACATTCCGCCAGACACCTTCAAAAATTCCATGCTCGGTAACTCCGGGTCTCGAATTCGTGATTCTCAGGATGGATGGTCTTCCAATCTGTCCAGAATGGACAATTTCACGCACCTTCTGAAAACTTTTGTCAAAGCGACGATTGAAACCAACCTGCAATTTTACCTGGGCTTCTTCAACAGAAAGCAATGCTTTATCGATGCTATCCAGTTCCAGAGCCAATGGTTTTTCACAGAAAATATGTTTTCCAGCTTTGGCACATTCGATAATAATGTCAGCATGGGTATTGGTGCTGGTTGCTATCAGCACTGCTTCGATTTCATTATCCAATAGTAGTTCATGATAATCCTGAACTACTTTTTCAATACCCAGATCATCTGCTACCTGTTGGGCTACTTCCAGGCGAATATCGCAAATGGCTACAAGATTCGCCTCGGGTATATTACGTACCAGATTGGCGACATGCACACTACCCATGCGACCGGTTCCAATTACAGCAATATTGACTTTACGTTTCAGAGCTTAAATGATCCTTTAGGGGAGATGGTGGTAATTTATTTGTCAGCAATTATTTTGATGATTTATTAAGTTGTATTATCTTGCTATCCTTATATTACCTTAACCACCATCCCCTGTTTCAAAAGATAAGGAGAGTTAAGGTTTCATTACGATCTTCATTGCCTTCTTTGGAATTCTCTGCAAGGTTTTCATATCCAGACCGAGATCCTCAAAAGCATTAATGCCATCATCCAGTGAAATGACTTTGGTGAAGAAATTGTCCATATCGATTCGATTTTCACGGAATATACGAATAGAAGGTACCATGGTGTTTTGGCCTAAATACAGACCGATTATCTTGGTTGCCCAGCGGGTAATCTCGTTCGGGACAACTTTCGCAGTGATACTTGAATCCATCCCAAAGGGCAACAATTTTCCACCAGGGGTAACGCATTTCAAAGCCTGTTCGAAACCATTTCCAGTGGCTTCAATCACGATATCTGCTTTGCGACCATAAGTGAATTCAGAGATCATTGTGGGAATATCCACTTCGTTTGGATTCCATACTGTTAAGCCACATTTTTTGGCAACTTCGATGCGATACGGATCGATCTCGGTTACTGCACATTTCACGGCAATGTTCTTGCAGAATTGAGCGAATAAATAACCGATCGGTCCAAAACCGATCACCAATGCGTAGTCATAAGGTAGCATTTGAAGATGATTCATGCCGTTTACGACAGTAGCCAGTGTTTCAACCTGGGTTCCTAACACATCACCAATCATGTCGGGTACCACAAAACATTGCTTTTCAGGAACGAGACAGTATTCTGCATACCCACCATCACGCATGACACCTAATGCGCTGGTTTTGATATCCACACATTGGCTGGTGAGACCCATACGACAGAAATCACAAAAACCACAACGAATATTGTTATCGACAGCAACGCGGTCTCCAACTTTGATGTGTTCTACATGCGAACCAATTTCAACCACCTCACCACAAAATTCATGCCCAAGGACAGTGTCTGGTTTAAAGTGATGTTTACCTTCAACGATCTTGACATCGCTGCCACAAATGCCAACCGCTTTGATTTTTAACAAAACGTCGTCCGGGTTTTTTACCTGTGGAACAGGGCGATCTTCAAATACAAGCTTTCCAACATCTTTCATTACGAGCGCTTTCATCTTTGCCATTTCCTGACTCCTTTTTGATGCACACGTGTGCATATATGATTAAAAATTAGAACAATGCCGAAATTTACAAGTCATGAATTATTATCTTTGTATGCGTGCAGAACCTCCTTTAGCGAAAGCTTTGACCTGGTCAACGGTTGCCATGGTTGTATCTCCTGGAAAAGTTGTTAACAAAGCACCATGTGCCCATCCCAGGTTGACTGCATTCTGCTCAGTTTCTCCGGATAATAAGCCGTAGAAAAATCCAGAAGCGAAGCCATCACCACCGCCCACACGATCATAAACATTAAGATCACAGGTCGGCGATTGAAAAGTTGCTCCATTGATCCAGGCTACTGCACCCCAACTATGATGATTGGTTGAATGCACTTCACGTAAGGTTGTAGCAATGATTTTTATCTGTGGATACAAATTCACAGTTTTATTTATCATGCCAAAAAACACGCTGGGATCCAGTTTGGAAGCTGCTGCTACTTGAGGACCAGCAATGCCCAGACCCATTTGTAAATCTTCTTCATTTCCGACAAGAACATCCACATACTTCATAATTTGGCGAATCACAGACTGGGCTTTTTCATGACCGCCCCAGATATTCCATAATTTGGCTCGATAATTCAAATCGAAGGAGACAATAGCTCCAGCTTCTTTCGCTGCCTGCATTCCTTCAATAATGACTTCACCTGTTGTCTCGGATAGTGCAGCAAATATCCCGCCACTATGGAACCAGCGAACCCCACTGGCGAAGATATTGTTCCAATCGAAATCACCTGGTTTTAACTGAGCTGCAGCTTCATTACAACGATTGTAAAAAACCACCGGTGCTCGTACTCCAAATCCTCGATCACTATATACGGTTGCCATATTAGGTCCATTGACCCCATTATGGACAAATTGTTTGTAAAATGGTCTGACGCCCATCGCTTTGACGCGTTCCGCAATCAAATCACCAATCGGATAATTCACCATGGCAGTGGCAATACCAGTCTTAAGCTGAAAACAATCTGCTAAATTTGCCGCACAATTGAATTCCCCACCACTGACATGAATCTGGCATTCGGTAGCCTTGCGGAAAGGGACGATTCCCGGATCGAGACGATGAATGAGTGCTCCCAATGAGACAAAATCTAATTCTGCTTTTTCCTGAATATTCAGACCATATTGCATCATAATTTTTATCCTTCTTTCCATTGAGTATGATAAACACCTTCGCGATCAATCCTACGGTACGAGTGAGCGCCAAAGTAATCTCGTTGTGCCTGGGTAAGATTCGCGGGTAAACGTTCACTGCGATAAGCATCGAAATACGCCAATGATCCACTGAGCGCGGGGGTTGAAATACCCATATCGATGGCAGTTTTTATCACAAATCGCAAATCATCCTGTCGGGTTTCAATTGCCTGCCTGAAATACACATCTATCATCAGGTTTTGTAAATCTGGTTCTCTCTGATAAGCCGCCATAATTTCGGTCAATATGCTTGCCCGAATAATACAACCTGCTCGCCAGATTTTTGCAATCTCAGATAAATTGAGATTGTATTCATATTCCTTTGAAGCTAACTGCAACAAACCCATTCCCTGAGCATAGGAAATGATCTTGCTGGCGAATAAAGCATTCTCTGCAGCTTCAATCAACCGTTCTACCTCACCGGAATACCGAGGTTCAGGACCAGCAAGCACCTGAGAAGCGATTACTCTTTCCGACTTTAAGGCTGATATGGTGCGTCCTACCAATGCTGCGTGGATGGTGGGAATTGGAGCCCCTAAATCGAGTGCATTCTGGCTGGTCCACTTGCCGGTACCTTTTTGTTGGGCTTCATCCAGAATCAAATCGATCACGTGTTTACCAGTCTCTTGATCAATCTTATTGAAGATATCAGCTGTGATCTCGATCAGGTAGGATTTGAGAACGCCATGGTTCCAGCGATAAAAAATCTTGTGTAATTCCTGGTTGGTTAAGCCCAATCCGCGATGCAGGATATCATATACTTCAGCAATTAATTGCATATCACCATATTCAATGCCATTGTGAACCATTTTGACATAGTGACCTGCCCCTCTGGGACCCATGTATTCCACACAGGGTTGGCCATCTTCTGCTTTGGCAGCGATGGCGTAAAAGATGGGGGCAAGGGCTTGCCAGGCTACTAATTGTCCACCAGGCATGATGGCAGGTCCCCACTTAGCACCTTCTTCACCTCCTGAAACACCTGCACCAACAAAATTTATCTGATCTGCTTCCAATTCTTTTGTCCGTCGTTCTGTATCCATAAAGAAGGAATTGCCACCATCAATCAGAATATCACCTTTCTCCAGGTGAGGTTTGATCTGTTGAATGGCTGCATCGACAGGTTTACCTGCCGGAACCATCATCAAAATACGCCTTGGTTTTTCCAACACTTCAATCATGTCAGGAATACTATCCAAAGAAATAATCACTTTTCCTTTACCTTCACCTGCGAGAAAAGCTTCTGTTTTGGCTTTATCGAGGTCAAACCCTGCGACAGGGAAACCATTGCGCTCCATATTGAGCGCTAAGTTCTGCCCCATAACCCCTAAACCGACAATTCCAATTTTATATTTCATGTCTCACCTTCTCTAGATTTTTGGTTTGATCGTAGCATTCTTGAGGCGGTAAAGCATTTCACCCGCTCTGGGTACGACTAGAATTCCTTCATCTTCTCTGTTCATCCACTCTTCGGGGTTGAAAGAAGAAGGATCAAGATAACCAAGACCGATCCGCTGACATCGCTTTTCCGGAATACCGGTGGCTAAAGTTACTTTTACTCTAGGGGATTCAATATCGGTTTTAGAATCAAAACTACCTAATCCTCGCAAATGTGTGGAATGAGCTAGAACTCCCCAGGGATATTGTTTATATTTATCCCATTGTTTTACGAAGAAATCCCGGCAGTGATATCCAACTTCATCCAGAATCCGTCCATGGGTATAACTGACTTCATCAATGTGGGGAGCATAGATGATTACTTCGCCACCGTCAGCCACTACCGGTTCCATTTTGTACATTCCCTTGGCGGCTGTCCACATATCGTCATACAGGGAAGGCATGATCGAAATTATTTTTCGGTATGGTTGATCAACATAGTGAATGTGAACCTGGGCGGATAATTGTGAAGCAGCCTGCCAGGCTTCCTGGGCGGATCCGTAGTATAGGCCATGGGTCCCCGTATGAGTGACCACCAGGCTGAAACAGGTCACAGGACGATCAATGAATGAGGCTGCGCGATCAATAATGGCGCGAACCGGGGTGTACCCTGCACCTATAATTTGGTAATTCGTAATTAAGGCACCCAACCAGTGGGTGAAATTGATAATCTCTGCACCTGCAATACCCGGGAAGAAGTATTTATTACCTCCAGAGAAACCGACGACTTCATGTGGAAATACCGGACCACAAATCATCAAGTGGTCATAATCTTCGATTATTTTATTCAAACGAACCGGAACATCCATCTCCAGTAAGCCATTACTGATCTGACTTATTTCCGAAGCTGGTATGGTCCCGATCTGTTTAAATGTGGAAGGTTGATCCCAACGGTGGTTATATATAGTGCTGATCCCAGCCTGACCATTTACCACCCGCCTTCCTGTTAATTGACTTAATTGTGAATCGATCATTGGTTGGTGTGTCCCCAACGCTACCAGATAATCCAGTTTTGAAACACGCTGAGCTAAATTTTTATCGAATAGATCGAATATCAATGGCATGGGCATCGTGCGAGTTCCATCCGGAATCAATACCAACACTCGTTTTCCATCCAGAGCTGTTGAATTCAGTGACTCTTCAACGATCTGACTGATTTCTGAACTTGTTAATTGAGACGATGGACTACCTTTACCAATCACCATCATTAAACTCCACTGAATGCTGAAAAGCCACCATCAATCGGGACGACAATCCCGGTGACAAATGCAGATGCTGGGGATACCAGCCACAGAACAGTTCCCACCAGATCTTCAGGTGTGCCAAAACGTCCCATAGGGGTGTGTTGGATAATAGTTTGACCTCGGGCTGATAATTCTCCGGTTTCTTTATCTGTTAACAAGAATCTGTTTTGCGCTGTCAGGAAAAAACCAGGTGCAATAGCATTTACCCGAATAGCGGGGGAATATTCCTGTGCCAAATGGACTGCTAACCATTGGGTGAAATTACTGACACCAGCTTTTGCTGCTGAGTAAGCTGGGATGCGTGTCAACGGGCGGAATGCGTTCATTGAAGAAATGTTAAGGATGACACCATGGTTTTGATCTGTCATGATTTTGCCAAAAACCTGGATTGGTAAAATGGTGCCGAGCATATTGAGATCGAAAACCCAACGAAACGCATCTGCTGGCAGATCGAAAAATTTCAGATCGGGGCTGGTGGTTGCCTGAGGTTTATTTCCCCCAGCGCCATTGATCAAAATATCCACCTGACCAAACTCAGCGATCACTTCATTAGCAACCGCTTCGATATTGATTTTATCCAATACATTACAACCAAAGCCGGAAGCAATTCCTCCATTTGATTGTATTTCTGCAGCCAGATCCTGAGCAGCTTTTTGGTTTATATCCAATATTGCGACACTGGCACCTGCTTCAGCCAATGCTTTACATAAGGAAGCGCATAAAACACCAGCCCCTCCGGTCACAACGGCAATTTGTTGGCTTAATTCTTTTCGGTTTTCTTTTTGGGAATCATTCATTTTTGGGCTCATTTCTATTCATTTTCTATATCAACAAAAAGTGTGAGGTGGCGTAGAAAATGTCGTTCAATATTCTCAGCATATACTTCGGGATTGTCTTTGAGAAATCTCATCAAGCGCTCAAAAAATCTAAAACTTCCATCTGGTGATTTTTCTTTCAACACTGAGCCAAAAGTTACATGCAAAATTTCACGTGCATCAAAATTATCCAATATTTCAGACAATTGAACAACTTCAGAAGCAATAGGAGCTCGTGAAACCTGGGCTGAAATAATATAGCTAACTTTATCAGTCTCATATCGATTTCGACAAAAATCATAAATTTCCCTGAAAAAGTCAGGATCAAGGGCGGCAATTGTTCTTAAAGCTTCCAGATAGCTGGTACCTGCGGTTTTAAGATGAACTAATCCTCTGGTGGCCTGGGCTGCAATTTTATAAATACTAAATTTATCCGACCCGGAATGAAGACTGATTTTATATGGACCAAATACGCGAGCAATGGCGGCATGACCTTTGATATCCTGTTCAAATTCCTCCAGATCACCGATATAATCAACGCCTTTTTCAAATCTGCCAACAAAGCGCGGTGCAAGACTGATCCAATTGACACCTAAGCGTTTGAGTTCGCTGGCGATATAAACATGTTCGGCATGCGATGTGGGATGATCGGTTTCATCTACAGAAACTTCTAATTCAATCGTTCTTGCTCCGGCTTTCATTAATAAATGTTGATACATGTTATACACATGCCAGACTGCTCTTCCATATTTCACCATCGACTTTAATAAAGTTTTTTCATCAAATTTTATGCTCAGATGTTCGGCATTTATGGTTTGATTCAGGAGACCAGAATGTTGCATGTCTAATTCGAAAGGCAGATCTTTGGCGTAATTACGGAGATTTTGTAAATCAGCATTTTCCGCTCGATTATCGACAAAGTCACCCGGGTCAATGGTGAAAAAAGAATAACCAGCTTTAAGACAAACGTCGATATCATCGGTTGTCTTCAAATGATCCGCATCAGCTCCATAACCATCACGCCAATTTTCCTGGAAAACTCCCCACATCGCATCATCGATCACCTGTTGTGGTGTGCGTCCTGTACGGGTATTTTCCCGAATGGATTGTTGCGTGAAAATCGGGGCAATTTTCCCGTTCATTTTTCTAACTGCACGAACATGTCCGGGGGTTGCTAAACCCAATCGATCTCCCATTCCGGCAGACGTTTTTAATCCCAATGTAACCGGTTTTAACCAGGGCAGTTGTGTTCGTAATGCGGCAGCATTATCTGAGGTTAAAGCAGCTGAGACCAATATTTCTTTTCCATGAGTGGTTCTTTCACCATCAAATAATCTTAGCCGGAAATCATCCTGATCAGCCTGAACCATTAACCTCAATCCATTCGGAGTTTTGGCTAGGCTGTAGATAATCTGATCCAGGGTGACTACTGATTGGTGGATAAGTTGTGATCCATGTTCATTTTCATTTATCGTTGTCATATACATGATTTTCCTTTATTCATTGGGTAGCGGTGTGGATGTGGAGCTTCGCAGCAGTAAGCTACCTTTTAATACTTTTTCTTTATGTGTGTTGTTTTGGTTTTCAATTTTATTCCCCAGCAACTCCAGTAATAGTTGTGCTGACTCATTACCAATGGAATATTTTGGTTGATCCAATGTAGTAAGAGGGGGGCTGGTATATGCTGATAAAGTGATATTGTCAAAACCTGTGACGGAGAGATCTTCTGGTACCCGTATACCCGCTTGTCTGCATGCGTGTAAAAAGCCAATGGCAAGCATGTCATTAAAACACATGATCGCTGTAGGACGATCAGATAAATTTAAAAAATAGCGAAGACTTTCCTTTCCCAATTCCGGTTCACTGCCTTCCACTTCAAAAACAAAGGCTGGATTAATTTTCACGCCAGCTTTACGCATTTCATTTTTGAACCCATTTAACCGGTCCAGTGACGTTCGACCTGATTTTGAATTTCCTAAATAAGCAATTTTTGTGTGTCCAAGTTTTAGAAGATGCCTGGTAAGTTGCTGGCTTCCATCCACATCATCATGATAGATGGAATAATTAAAATTTTCATTGGCTTTGTAATTTACAACTACCACCGGGAAACCATTTGCCAGCAACTGACGACCTTTATCTGCGCTGAAGGAAGAAGAACAGATGATGACACCATCTGTTCGTTGCTCCATCATTGTTTGAACAATATTTTGTTCCCGAATTGGATCGTATTGCGAAGCAGCAATGAAGAGACTATACCCAGCTTGTTGGGCAGCGTCCTCGATGCCGAATAGAATTTCCGAGAAAAAAGGATCATCAATGCTATTAACGATAACGCCAATGACCTTAGTCTGGTTTGTTTTTAGTGATCGGGCTGCTGCGCTGGGTTGATAGCCTAATTCTCTGGCAACTTTACGAATTCTTAATGATGTTTTTTCTGAAATCAAAGAATTCCCACCTAATGCTCTGGAAACTGTAGAGTGAGATACGCCGGTTATTTTTGCGATGTCTTTGATTGTAATAGCCATGGGAAAACCTTCTGCACACGTGTGCATTTATTATCAATAGTTTACACAATTCGATACAAAATGTCAATAGATTAATGAAAGAATACTTGCAAAATATTTAAAAATGTTATATTATATTCATTATGAAAGAAAACTTTCATTAATCAAATTTCTGCAAGTTATCAAAATCATTTCAGGAGTGCTCATGAAACCAGATATCGAAGCAATTTTTTTGGATGTTGGTAATACTTTACGTATCGTTGTAGAAGACCCAGAATTCTCAGAAGCGGCAAAACAACAATTGCTTGAGCTCCTGGATGTGAAAGAGGATCCTGAGATCTTTTTTGAAAAATTAGAAATACGCTGGAAAGCGCATCGTAAACGCTGTAAACAAACTTTAATTGAAGCATCTGAGCGTGATTTATGGTCTGTTCACCTATTACCGGATTATCCCAAAGAAATCATTGAACCTTTAGCTGGAAAATTGACCCGTTTATGGCGTGATAAAGATGGCCGTCGGGTACCTCGTTCAGATGTCAAAGAAACAATTATTGAATTGGATCGCCGTGGATATCAATTGGGTATTATTGCCAATACAATCACTGAAACTGAAATACCGGATTGGATGGAAACCGATCATGTAACAAGTTACTTTAAAACAGTGATACTTTCCTCAAAAGTTGCTTTACGAAAACCAAATCCGGAAATTTACTGGCTTGCTGCCCGAGAGATTGGTGTGGAACCCATTAAATGTGCTTACGTGGGGGATAATCCTGTTCGTGATGTTGAAGGAACCCATGCGGCTGGATATGGCATGATGATTCTGATCAATGAACCGGCTACGCTGGAAAAAGAACCACCAACAGGGGAATTTAAACCAGACTACACCATTGAAAAAATTAGTGACCTACTGGATATTTTTCCTTCAAGAAAATAATCAAATTTCTGCATTATCTCTCTAACAAGGTTTACATATGAATCAAAAAATAGAAGCAATTTTCTTAGATGTAGGTAATACATTAAGAATTTTAACCGATAACGAACCTCATCAGGCACAAGCAAGAAAAAGAATAGTTGAACTGATCGGTACGGATGAAGATCCAGAATTGTTCTGCCAAAAAGTAGATCAGCGCTATAAAGAATATCGCAAATGGGCATTCGAAAACTTGCGTGAAGCACCTGAAGCTGAACTCTGGACTCGCTGGCTTGCACCAGAATTTCCAAAAGAAAGAATTGCAGCCAATGGCGTTGAATTAACGTATCAATACCGGCAATCGATGGGCTTCAGGGTAGTCGTTCCTGACGGTAAAGAAGTTGTGATTGAATTATCAAAACGTGGGTACACGCTGGGTCTGATCAGTAACGTAATTACATCACAGGAAATTCCCGATTGGTTGGCAGCAGATGACCTGACAAAATATTTCAAATCGGTTGCGCTTTCCTCAGTTTTGGGTATCAGAAAACCGGATCCAGCGATTTACCTGGAAGCGGCAAGAAGAGCTGAAGTAGACCCTGCGAATTGTGTTTATGTTGGTGATAATTTGAAACGCGATGTGACCGGTACACGTCAGGCTGGATTTGGCATGATTGTCATCATGATAAGTCCAGAAAAATTACAAACAGCAGAAATCACAGAAGAGAATCAACCGGATGCGATCATATACGAATTTTCTGAATTGTTGGATATCTTTCCTGCTTTTCCGCAAGTTGCCCTTGATAAGATACGCAAGGCTGATTTAACAAACCAATAATTGCTCAGGTTGTAGAAATTATTTTTTTACTCACAATTTTCTCTCTTATTTAATGAAGGAAAAGGCTATGGAAAGCGT
>CAVQSU010000040.1:0-20426 GCA_963715915.1 uncultured Chloroflexia bacterium
AAGAAATCCTTTAGGAGAAGGCAACAGTGTTTTCATCTCCATCAGCCCTGAGTGGGACAATACCCGCGCCCCTGAAGATCAACGAGCATTGACGGTTAGCACTCACACCAGGTTGGGTGATTGGTGGAATTTATTCGAGTCTGATAAACAAATGTATCAGGAGAAGAAAGAGTTAATGACAGAAAAAGTGTTGGAAGCTGTGGAGAAAGTGATACCCAGTGTGAGAAACGCGGTGAGGTTATTGCTACCAGGCACACCTATCACTTTCAAGCGTTATACAGGCCGTTCATTTGGGTGGGTAGGTGGCTTTCCGCAAACCAGCTTGTTTGAAACTTTTCACCCGAAAATTTCCGATAACTTGTGGCTGGTGGGTGATTCTATATTTCCAGGGCAATCTACAGCTGCTGTTGCATTGGGGGGTGTAAGGGTAGCGAAGGAAATATTATCTGGTAATAGTTAATGTTTATTAATTATTGATTTCGAAAATAGGACATATCATTAATTTAAAGGTTTGTTATCTATATTTCTCTATTCTATAGTTTTTCAATAAGAAAATTATTGTCTTTTAATTGACTTTCATCATGATTTTGTTACAATAATGTATAGACAACTTCCCAAATGGAGGTTGTCATATATAGGGGTCATTCTCATTTTTCTGGTTCAACATAAAATAGAGATATGACCTCTTGTGATGTCGATTTAATAAATGGCTGTGTGAAAAATTCAGGAGGTAAAAAAATGCCAAAATTCGAAAGAGAGATAGATATTGATGCGCCGGTAGAAAAAGTCTGGCAAGTAATGACTGATCCTGCAAGCTGGTCACATTGGTTCCCTGGAATAGATAGTGTTTCAAAAATAACCACTGTTATTGCTGGAGGCACATTTGATTTGGTAGACGAAGAAAAAGTGGGGCATGGAACAATAGTTGTCATGGAACCTATGAAGAGTTTAGAGATTCTTACTCAGATGGATGATGATAAAGATCTGCACAAATTTAAATTGCGTTCGACTGGTGGTTTTCTTGGTTTAGCAAATGACGAATGTAAAGTCGAATATGTGTTGGATACACTGGCAGGTGGTGGAATCCTCGGTAATTTTATAACCGGAGGGAATCCAAAAGATGCTATAAAAGTTAAGAAGACGATGCACAACCTACGAAAATATGTCGAAAGTCAAACATAGTTCCTTTATTAATTGTCCTCGATAATAAATTTTAAAAATCGAGATTTAAAAATTTTCTAATCATAAGGAGAATAAAAAATGGGTCTGATAGCAACAATTATAGTCGGATTAATAGCAGGGTTAATCGCATCCTGGTTAATGAAAGCAAAAACTGGTTGGTTTGTTGATATGATTTTGGGAGCTGTTGGCGGCGTGATTGGTGGTTGGTTATCAACCCTGATAACAGGTGTAAACTTGATGAGTGGTGTTAACCTCACCAGCATCATAGTGGCGATAATTGGGGCAGTTATTGTGATAGCTATTTACAGGTTTTTCAAACGGAAATAATAATTTGGTCAATAGAAGCCGAATAATACTCAAATGATCCAAAAGACAATGGAATTTATCTGTTCCATTGTCTTTTTAACCTGTTTTTGGTTCTCGACTGATTGTCCACTTTTATCCTCCTGGTACCTGGCAATTATTGTTTTTGTTTGTCTTATTTTCAAATATGCATAAATTTGGTGTCTTTGATTTTAAGCAAGATGTTTGTATCTCATTGTACTCCTTTGACTGTGATAGGTCTTTGAGACTATCTAAATTCATTTTGCCTCCTTTTTGACATACAAAGTTGCACTTACCAGTTGAACCTACGAGTATTAATACGCCAAAAATTTATGATTAATACAGTATTAAAAAATTACTTTGGGGAAAAATAGTCATAAATATATCTCTATGCTGTTAATAAAAAGAAAGCGATTGTGAAAATCAAAAACTGAAAAGAATGAGTACTATATTAATACTTTTCGGGTCAAATATTAAACAAGAATTGGATTGAAGAATACTGATGATTTGATCGCTGATTTAGATAAAGCTTTTACGAGCAAGGACATTTAAAGGATTGATTGCCCAATGGCATATCAAATCCTGAAGAAATCAAAGACTGGGTTGATTGAAAATCTATCTATTCTAGTGAGTTTTGATAGATATTGAATTATTCTGATAAGCATGGTATTTAAATTTCTTTAGTTCTGGCTTGAAGAATTTTATTGGAGGGGTGTAAATAACAATTTATGGGAAAAAGCATACTAATTCGGGGAAATCAATATGGTAACAAAAATTAAACTATTAATGTCCACAAAGTCAGATTGCTTTAACCCTATTGACAAAGCTTCCTAATTTTGTAATAATAATATCTAAGATATGATTTTGAGAGGAGCAAATTTTTTTGGACGTTACTAATAATCCAAACAAACAAGTAGCACCCCAACAGGTACGCGAATGGGTGGAAGATAAGCTCCGTGAAGCTATTTTTAGTGGTCAGTTCAAACCTGGAGAATGGCTGCGGCAACTCCGGATTGCTGACCTGTTTGGGGTTAGTGAGCTTCCTGTCCGAGAAGCACTCAAAAAACTGGCAGCTGAAGGCTTGGTTGAGTATTTACCTTACCGTGGCATGCGTATACGTGAATTCTCGACCGATGATGTAGAAGATATCTACAAAATTCGTGCTTTCATGGAATCTATGGCTGCTCGATTTGCCGTGGAGAACATTACCGCCGAGGAATTGGTTGAGCTCAAAGAATTGGCAACCAAAATGGAAAGCCGTTTAACCCAGGAAGACTTGCCAGAGGCTCGTGAACTGAACCGTCGCTTCCACGAAGTCGTTTTTACAGCCTCTCAACATGCCTATCTTATCCATGAACTAAGACAACTCTGGACGATTTTTCCCTCGATGTTGTGGGGAAGCTTCTCCGTAACAGCCACTGAACGCCTTTTTCAGCAAGATGATTATGACCTTGAGGAACACCGTGAGATCATTAGTGCACTCGAAGAAGGAAACACAGCACAAGCCGAGCGGGTGATGCGTCAACACATCGAGGGCTCAGGAAATCGCTTATTGATTTCCCTAAGGACCGGCACAAATTCTGTTCCTGGAAAGTCGCATGAGTTTACTCGACTTTAAAGCAAAAACCCAAAGTGATGAGGATTGGTGATGGCTTTGTTGAGGATGGATTCGACTATCTCAAGAGTAATTTCACATGATAGGCTTAAAAAAATATAGTTTGGAGGTGGTGTCATCATGAGTAGATACGTTGTTAAAAGATTAATGCTACTTATTCCGATATTATTTGGCGTCGCATTCCTTATCTTTTCTATTATGGAACTTTCTCCAGGCGATCCGGCAACTAAAATCTTGGGAATTGAAGCCCCACCTGAGGCAAAAGAACAATTGAGAGAGCAATTGGGGCTAAATAATCCGTTCTTTGTACGTTTCTTTAATTACATTAAGGATATTGTACTTCATTTTGATTTTGGAATATCCTGGAGAACAAAAAATCCTGTATTTCAAGATATTTTGCCAAGAATTCCAATAAGCTTAACACTTGCTTCACTTGGTATCGTTTTTGCAACACTTTTTGGGATCCCTCTTGGAGTGATATCTGCAGTTAAACAAAATTCTATTGGTGATAACACTTTAAGAGTTGTTGCAACGATCTTGGTGGCAGTTCCAACATTCCTTTTGGCAATGCTGCTGATATTGGGCTTTTCCTCTGGGCTAGGTTGGCTACCGGCAAGCGGGGCATCATCATTGAAGAGTTATATCTTGCCGGTAATTACCTGTGGTGGTCCCTATGGATGTGCAATACTGCGGATAACACGCTCGACAATGTTGGAAGAGATCAGACAGGATTATATAAGAACAGCTAAGGCTAAAGGTGTTCCTGATAATGTCGTAACTTATAAGCATGCATTAAAAAACGCATTATTACCGGTTGTTACAACAATTGGTCAAAATTTCGGAGCAATACTTGGTGGGTCGGTAGTAGCTGAAAGTGTGTTTTCGTTACCTGGAATTGGTTCCCTCGTTATCTTAGGGATAAGATCAAAAGACACGCCAACTGTTATCGCAAGTGTGCTTCTGATTTCTATCTTCTTCGCAATTATTATGCTAATTGTTGACATGCTTTATGCATTCATTGATCCTCGTATCAAAGCAAAGTATGTGAAAGTCAATTAATAGGAGGAAGATATTATGAAAACATCCTTGTTTGGCAAAAATACACCATCAGACGAGTTGCTTGAATTGGAAAGTCGTGGCTTAAGCCGATCGAAAGAGATTTGGACGAGGTTGATGAGGGACAAAAGCAGTATGATCAGCCTTGGGGTTATTGTTATTCTGCTTTTGGTAGCAATATTTGCCAACTTATTAATCGACGAAAGCCTGGTGACGGAACAGAATGTAGCAGAACGCATACAAAGTCCTTCTGCAAAGCATTGGTTTGGAACAGATCTCTATGGTCGAGATATTTTTGCGCGAGTAGTTTATGGTTCCCGAATTTCATTGAGCATCGGCTTATTAACGGTAATTATTTCTACAGCAATTGGTGGTATTTTAGGAGCTATTGCAGCCTATTATGGCGGTTTAACCGATGGCATTATTATGAGAATAACTGATGTGTTCCTAGCGATACCAGAACAGCTGCTTGCAATGACTGTTGTAGCAGCATTGGGAGCAACACCGGTTAGTGTAATTGCAGCTTTGAGCGTTGCGGTTATACCAAACAGAACAAGACTTGTCCGATCTGCTGTATTGGGGATCGTTGATTCCCAATATGTTGAAGCAGCTCGTGCCATTGGCATGAAGAGTCAGGGTATTATCCTTAAGGAAATCATTCCAAATACGCTTGGACCAATTATTGTTGTTTCTACCCAAGGGATTGCAAGCATTATTCTAACTGTTTCCAGCTTAAGTTATCTTGGCGTCGGAATACAGCCACCAACTCCTGAGTGGGGTTCTATTATCTTTGAAGCAAGAGAATTCCTCCGAATAGCGCCGTATATGATATTACTTCCTGGTTTTGTCATCGTAATAACTGCCCTTGCTTTCAATCTGGTAGGAGATGGACTTAGAGATGCGTTAGATCCCAGGCTGAAAGACTGATAATAATCTGAAGGACTGCAGATGACAAGATATTAAAGGAGAATTGGATATGAGAGATGAATTACTAAAGGTCGAAAACCTAGAAGTGATATATAAAACAACTCAGGAAACTGTACAAGCGGTCAATAAAATTAGCTTTACCTTAAATAAAGGAGAAACTCTTGGTCTTGTGGGAGAGACCGGTGCAGGAAAATCAACCACAGCTTTAGCGATTATGCAGCTTTTACCAAAAACAGGGAAGATTATTTCAGGGAGCATTACTTTTGATGGAAGAAATCTTCTGGAATTATCCGATGAAGAAATGCGACTGAAAATCCGTGGAGAAAGAATTGCAATGATCTTTCAGGATCCTATGACTGCTTTGAATCCCGTAATGACAGTTGGAGAACAAATTGCGGAAGCCATTCGGTACCATTCGGAGAATATTAAAGAAGACGAAATTCAGAAGCGAGTAGATGAGGTCCTTGAAATGGTTGGTATACAAGCCTCAAGGAAGTACGAATACCCACATCAGTTTTCTGGTGGGATGAAGCAGAGAGTTGTAATAGCCATTGCACTGTCTTGCGAGCCTGATCTTCTCATTGCCGATGAACCGACCACAGCGCTGGATGTAACCATTCAAGCCCAGGTCCTCGCAATGATGGGAGAGCTACGAGATCGTTTAGAAACGGCAATGATCTTGATTACCCATGATCTTGGTGTTGTTGCACAAATCTGCGATAAAGTCGCTGTAATGTATGCTGGTGAACTGATTGAAGAAGGTACGCTTGAAGATATTTATGTAAGCAAAGATCACCACCCTTATACAAATGGCCTTTTCGGTGCGCTCCCCCATTTGTTAGAGGAAACAGATCGATTAGCCCCTATCGCTGGACTTATGCCTGACCCTTCGAAGCTGCCAATTGGCTGCAATTTCCAGGATCGATGTCCTCATTACATGGACATTTGCAAAGAAAAAAAGCCGGAAGTATATATGAATTTAACACACAAGATCGAATGTTATTTGTTCTCAAATAAGGAATCGTGGAGGAGAGATGATGGGGAGCAGAATTGATCAGGATGTTCCAATTTTGGAATTAAGGCATCTTAAGAAATACTTTCGTATCGGTAAAACCCATAATCTGCATGCTGTTGATGACATTAATGCCAGTATAGCACGGGGATCAACTCTTGGAGTTGTTGGAGAATCTGGATGTGGAAAGACTACCCTGGGGCGTACCATACTGAAACTGATCGAACCGACAGATGGTCAGATACTGTATGAGGGAGTCGATATTGTACCTCTGAGCCAAAATCAAATGCGACCTATCAGACAAGCCATGCAAATCATTTTTCAGGACCCTTATTCGAGCTTAAATCCTCGAAAATCGGTCTTTGAAACTATATCCTCTCCGCTGATTATAAATAAAGTTTTCAAAGATAAAAGTGAAATGGAAAAACGTGTTAGGTCAATAATGGATACTTGCGGCTTAACAAGAAGGTTGGAGAATTCATATCCACATGAATTGGATGGTGGGCGTAGGCAACGTATTGGCGTTGCAAGAGCGCTAGTGCTTAAACCAAAAGTTATTATCTGTGATGAGCCGGTTTCTGCTCTGGATGTTTCAATACAGGCTCAGATATTGAATCTCCTTATGGATCTGCAAGATGAAATGGGATTGACCTATCTTTTTATAACCCATGACTTGTCAGTAGTAAAACATATATCCAACGATATCATGGTCATGTATTTAGGAAAGTGTATAGAAAAAGCTCCCACAAAAGAGATGTTTAAAAATCCTGTTCATCCATACACAAAAGCATTACTTGCTGCAATACCCATACCCAATATTTCATCCCGTACAACCAAGATGGGAATTATACGTGGAGAATTATCCAGTCCTATTGATCCTGAACCAGGATGTCGTTTTGCTCCAAGGTGCTCTTACTTCCAACCGTCTTGCTCAGGGCAAGATATAAACTTAAATGAAGTTTCACCAAATCACTTTGTAGCCTGTCCTGTTATGGAAAAAATGCTGCCAAAATACAATGCATAAAGCATGAAAGAATTTTGCATGATAAAAAATTTTTAAAGAAAAGGAGAAAATAAAAAATTAAACTATCTTTATAAAATGCTTGTTACACGAAAGAGTTTTGTAAAAAAATGAAAATCTTTATAAACGAGGAGAATTAAGAAATGAGAACCAAAAATATATCCAAATTAGCTACACTATTTCTTTGCATCATTATGATTACAGCATCTGTATTGACAGGTTGCACAACGAAAGATACAGCTGATACAGGAAAAAAACCGGTTGTTGTGTATGTTGCTGATATCTTTAATACTTTAAATCCATATGATACTGGCGCCTTCTCAGATGCGTATGTATTCAATCAAGTTTACGAATCACTTGCTAAAGCAGATGATCAAGGTAATGCCATTCCTTGTCTGGCAAAAACCTGGGATATTAGCGCAGATGCATTGACGTATACCATGAAACTTGTGGATAACGCAGTCTTTCATAACGGAGAGAAATTTAAAGCATCTGATGTAATATTCACATATAATTATGCAAAGGATTTCCCTGCAAAAAAAGCCTACTATTCAATGGTGAAGAGCATTGAAGCGATTGATGACTACACAGTGAAATTTACACTGAACAATCCTTATCCCTTATTCCTTACATATACACAGCAGGTGCCAATTATAAATGAAAAATTTGTCACTGAACATAATGGAGACATTTCTAAGATAGCAAACGGTACAGGACCATATAAACTGGTAACTTACGATCCGGCTGTAAAGGTAATTCTGACCGCTAATGAAGACTATCGTCTTGAACCTGCGGCAATTAAAGATATTGAACTGCGCTATGTGAGTGATGCATCTTCTGGAGTGGTTGCACTAGAAGCGGGCGAGATCCATTTTATGTCTGTGCCACCAGTACTGGCTGGTCCGTTGGTTAATAACCCAAAATTTACAAATCAAAAGACACTACCCCTGTATACCGCAGTCATTGCGATGAACACGAAAGTAAAACCTTTTGATGACAAACTGGTTCGTCAAGCTTTCACATATGCTTGTGACAAGGAAAGCATCATCAATATTGCCTATGAGGGATTTGGTACAGTAGCAAAACTGCAAGCTTATACCAACTCATTCGGTGTAGATCTTTCTGGTATTCCAGATTTCTCTTACAATCCCGAAAAAGCCAAGGAATTGCTGGCAGAGGCTGGTTATCCAAACGGCATGGATCTCTCTAAGGATTTTGGGATCAAGTTACTGACTATACCAGGTACTTTCCATGAGAAAGTTGGTCAGGTATTCCAGAAGAATCTTGCAGATATTGGTGTCATTGTTGAACTCCAGAATACTCAGACACCTGATGAAGATGTTGAAAGTGGAAACTTTGCTATCATGAATCAAGGAGCAACATACCGTACTGATTTCTCTTACAATGAAGCCAACTATGGTACTGTCGGAATCGGCGGTAATAATTACTCTCAGTACAGCGATCCCTATATTGATGAAATGTTTGCAAAAGGAAATAAAGAAACAGATCCTGCTATAAGAAAGGTAATTTATAAAGAGCTAATAAATTACATTGCAGATCTGGCACTTGGAATCCCAGTTTTCCATAAACAAGAAATCTATGTATGGTCAAGCAATCTAAATGCAAAAGCTCATGACTCAGGTGTGTTTCCATTCTTTGTCTATGAGTGGAGTTGGAAAGAATAATTAGGATCCCTATTAGTAGTGAATGGAAAAACGTCAATCAAATGGCGTTTTTCCAATGGATTGAATTGACATTTTACAGTGTATTTCCGCCATTAAAAGATACTCAAATATAGTGGGTAGAGGTATCAAATTTATTAAATTATGAGAAACATAAAAAAACCAAAAAGAATTTGAAAGTGAGGATAATTTGAAAATCGCAGTTTTAGGTTCCGGCAATGGTGCATGTGCAACTGCAGCAGACTGGTCGTTGCATGGACATAAAGTCAGGATGTTTGACTTTGAAGGATTTACAAGTTCCTTAATAGCAATCCAAGCCCAGCAAGGAATTTTCGCAGAAGGAGATGTAGATGGTTTTGCTGAGATTGAATACGCTGGTACCGATATCAATAAAACCATAGATGGGGCTGATCTGATCATTGCGGTAGGGCCATCTTATAGCAGCGAACCATTTGCAAATGTTGTCAAGGATAGTATCTGTGAAAAACAGATTTATATCCTGAGCCCTGGTTCTAATGGGGGCGCTCTTGTCACTAAAAAAATATTTGATAAATCTGATAACACAAAAAAAATCATCATAGCAGAAACATCAACCTTACCATACGCTTCTAGAAACACAGAACCAGGTCATGTTAAGATTTATCTCAAATTGATTGGTGGATTGTTTTTGTCAGCGATACCGCATAGCGAGACAGAACGGGTTCTCAAGCTATTTCAGCAGGTTTATCCTTTTACGGAAGCTGCCAAGAATCTTTTCCAGACCATGCTACAGAATGGAAATACAGTGATTCACCCTGCTGTGACATTACTGAACGCAGCATTAATTGAACGCACTCATGGCGATTTTCTCTTCTATGAAGAAGGGGTTACCCCAGCTGTGGGAAGACTTATGGAAGCCATCGATAAGGAACGAGTTGAAATTGGTAATAAGCTCGGAGTTAGAATTTTTACAGATCCTGAGTTAGGTGTAATGCAGGGATATATGACAGAAGCAAGTTACAGCCCAGGATATGCCAAGGCACCAGGGTTCAAGGGAATTCGAGCACAAGGCGAACTAAACCATCGATATCTTCATGAAGATGCGGGATACGGACTTGTATTCCTATTGGACTTAGCCAAGAGCATCGGCGTGGAAACACCGCACATTAACTCACTTTTAGATATTGCATCGATTGTTTCTCAGAGAGACTATCGGAAAGAAGCTGTACGCACGTTAAAAGGAATCGGTTACAGTATAGAAGAGGTCAATAAATTCTAAATTTGAAGACTTGGATGTTCTTAGGTTGACATCTACGATGCATGCACCTTATTTCTGGTCTCTATTTCTATTGGCATTAATTTACCATGCTCCATTCGGTTTTTATGAGCATCTTTATCTCGTATGGAGGCCTTTTCAAAGGTAAACAGATTGCTCTCCTGGTTAAAAAAAGCTAGCACTTAGTGTTGTGCCTAAACCGGATGATAACCATGCAATGCTTTACTACTGGTCCTGCTTTTGTTGATAGTAGGAAGAATCGTCCTCTTGGCCTGGTGTCAGGTTTCCTGTCTGATAAAGTTTTGATTCAAATAGATCCTTTACAATGCAACCAGGATTTCTGAAGCATATTCAACTGCGATGACTTATTAACTTGGGTAAATGAGCAAATCTAATAGAAAGAATTATAATTATTAAATAAGGAGAACCAATATGACAAAGAAGATTCGTGTCCTTCAGTGGGGTTTGGGAGCAATGGGGAGCGGTATGGCCCGATTAATGCTCGAAAAAGCAGGTCTTAAGATTGTTGCAGCTATTGATGGCAGATCTGATTATGTTGGGAAAGACCTGGGAGATGTCCTGGGCATTGGTAAAGAGTTCAGGGGTAATTGTTACCAACAAACCCGAAGATGTTCTCATTAAGAAAGAAGTAGATATTGTCATCCTCGCTACGACTTCCTGGACGAGTGAGCAGATGCCTGATTTGAAAAAAATTATCGAGGCTGGCATTAATTGCATTTCCATTGCAGAAGAAATGTCTGATGCTGAAGCGCAAAACCCTGAGCTGAGTAAACAAATAGATGAACTGGCAAAAATACATGGTGTTTCTGTTTTGGGGACAGGTGTAAATCCTGGGTTTGTTCTGGATTTATTGGTTGTTGCTCTCACAGGTGGCAATCATTCTGTGGAGCGAATTGAGGCATCACGGGTAAATGATCTCAGCCCATACGGACCAACGGTTATGAAGACACAAGGGGTTGGATCAACCCCCGAGGAATTCAGAGCCGGTGTGGCAAATGGTTCGATTGTTGGTCATGTTGGTTTTCCAGAATCAATTCATATGATCAGTGAGGCATTAGGATTGGGAGTCGATCGAATTGAAGAAACCCGTGAGCCTATTATCAGCAAAGTGTACCGTGAGACGCCACATGTCAAAGTAGAACCGGGTATGGTTGCAGGATGTTCCCATATTGGTATTGGGTATCGAGGAGAAAAAGAAGTTGTCAAACTAATTCATCCTCAGCAGATTTATCCTCATTTAGAAAACCAGGATACTGGCGATTATATTAATATTTACGGAAAACCAGAAGTCCACATGGCAATCAAGCCGGAAATTGCAGGTGGGGTTGCGACAATGGGTATTGCAGTGAATATGATTCCACATGTAGTAGCTGCTTCACCTGGATTAAAGAGAATGATTGATTTACCGGTTCCTGCCGCCTTAATGGGTGATAGCGCTTATCACCGCCGTATATGATCAATCATTGAAAAGGAAATGATGTAACAAAACATTGCACAGGAAAAAATGCCGACCATTTAACCTGTGCTTTCTCATTTCTGTCAGATTCAAAAGGATAACGAATGGAAAAAATTAAAATAGGTACCTGGGTTGAAATTGAACAAATTGTGTTAAGGCCGGAAGAACGAGCACCTGCCTTGCCAGAAGACACAAGTAAAGTCCCCTATGTGCTGCATGTGTCTGGATTTTTAATGGAAGACGCATTGCTTGGTCAGGAAGCAAGAATAAAAACAGTCATTGGCCGTGAATTGAAGGGAAAGATTCTTGTAATTAATCCCAGTTATACACATAGCTTTGGCGATACCATTCCTGAGTTATTAACCATTGGATTGGAGAAGGAGGAATGTTGACCAACGATATGTCATATCATGCAGTAATGACAAGGAAGAACGAAATTATGAAGGCTTCCTTAGGAATTGATTTCAACGACTATATTCATAGCCCCATCTCCTTTGATTTTGAGCGAATGATGCAAGAAACCGGATTCACCATTGAAGACATTGCCAAAATCCAATCAGAAACGAAAGTAGGAACCACTCCCCTGTATGAACTTCGCAGACTTACAGAAGAAGTCCGGAAATTCTCGGATCCCGGCAAAGGCGCTTTGATAATGGTAAAGGATGAAGCAGCCAATGCGTCGGGAAGTTTCAAAGCCAGACGTGCCTCCATCAGTGCTTATGTAGCTGCATTAAAGGGGTATAAAGGCATTATTGCAGCTTCCAGTGGGAATTATGGCGCAGCTGTGGCTTCTCAGGCGGCTCAACGGGGATTGAAGTGCATCATTTTGCAGGAAGTATTTGATAGTCGTGGAGTGGGACAACCTGAGATTATTGAAAAAGGGCGTGCATGTGAGGCTTATGGAGCAGAGACACTCAAACTGAGTGTAGGTCCGGAGCTTTTTTATATGCTCTTAAAAACTTTGGAAGAAACTGGGTTTTTTAATGCCAGTCTCTACACGCCATTTGGTATTCGAGGTGTCGAGACTTTGGGCTGGGAAATTGCCCATCAGGTGCAAGATCGTTATCATAAAGCACCGGATGCAGTCGTCATCACTCATGCAGGGGGAGGAAACCTGACAGGCACTGCACGTGGTCTCCAGGTAGCTGGATGCGATCAGACCCGGATTGTTGCCTGTTCAGTAGATTTGAGTGGTTTGCATATGGCATCAGACAATGATTTTAACAAAAAATCATTTACTACCGGTCACACCGGTTTCGGCATTCCATTTGCAACCTGGCCAGATAGAGTGGATGTACCCCGAAATGCAGCCCGTAGCCTGCGTTATATGGATGAGTATCAATTGGTAACGCAGGGTGAAGTTTTTTATGTAACAGAATTGCTCACAAAATTAGAAGGGCTAGAACGTGGTCCAGCCGGCAATATCAGTCTTACAGCAGCAGTTACCCTGGCACGTCAAATGGATCGTGATCAAATCGTTGTTGTGCAGGAAACTGAATATACCGGTGCAGGGAAACATCACAACAGTCAGCTCGCTTTTGCCCGAAATAATGGGATTGAAGTAAGACGAGGAGATCCCAAAGATAATATTCCAGGAAAAACAATTGTTATTCCTGACTGCTTGGAGCAGGTATGGGGTATGGTACAGGATATGGATAAATTGCGCACATCTTATTTGAAAAATGCGATAAATCATTACCCTATGACAGATTGGGATGATTTCGATTATGAATTTCTGGCGATTGATATTAAGAAAGATGTTAATTGGGTTAAAAAACAAGTAGCGCGAATTTAGTTTTTTTAAAGCATAAAAAAGGATTGGATTTTGGAGGAAGAATGACTGAAGATCGAATTGCCCGATTTGAGAAACGGCAGACAGAACTTAAACAAATGAGTGACGCTGAATTAAAAGAACGATTCTGGTCGTTGTGTGATCAACTTGTTGAACCGATTGTTGAATTATCCAAAACGCACACATCCCCATCCATCGAGCGGTCGGTATTGTTACGCATGGGAATTGATAGTATCTCTGCGCATGGGGTGGTAGATCGGATTTATGAAGCAGGTCTTTTGGGAAAAGGTGCAGGTCATGTCGTTCTAAAACTTTCACAAAAAACTGGAATGAATGTACGTGAAGCTGCAGCAGCTATCCTGGAGAACAAAGATATTCTGCAAGATTTATTCTCGGTTGGGAAAGCGAGATAAACAATGAACCAGAAAACCTCCCTTGATCCAAAGATAAAACTTGATATTGAAAAAATATTGGAAGGACTGGAGAATTATCGTCCTGCCCGAAAGGGATGGACCTGGCGTAATGTTCCATCTGATGGAGTGGATATGGGACCATTCCATTACTATGACATGTCCGAACCATTGAATAATAGCATCGGTTTACCTGCTTCAAAATACTTTGAAAACATTGATCCTCAACCTAGTTGTGTGGTTACAACCGAAATTGCATCCGGGCGTTTCGAAGATGATTTACGGCGGATGCGTATGGCAGCCTGGCATGGTGCAGATCATATCATGGTAATTCGTACTACCGGTCAGAGTCACATTGATGGTTTGTTAGAAGGTACACCGGAAGGAATTGGCGGAGTGCCCATTACCCGTAAGCAAATTCGAGCCAGCCGTAAAGCCTGTGACATGATTGAAGAAGAAGTAGGCCGACCGATCAATTTCCATAGTTATGTATCTGGTGTAGCAGGACCTGAAGTGGCAGTGTTGTTTGCAGAAGAGGGGATCAATGGTGCTCATCAGGATCCACAATATAATGTGCTATATCGCAATGTCAACATGTACAGATCATTTGTGGATGCGGCTGAAGCGAAACGCTTGATGAATGATGCCGAAATCTTCCAGATTGATGGGGCGCATAATGCCAATGCGACTGCGAAAGCGGGATGGCTGGTGATGCCTGAATTAATGGTGCAGCACGGAATTAATTGTGCATTCTCCGTAGCAGTCGGAATGAAAAAGGATTTGATTGGGTTATCGACTGTACCACCCAATTCACCTCCAGCACCGAAATTATGGTTTGATCTGCCTTATGCAGTTGCATTAAGGGATTTCTTCTCAGATTTCAAAATGCGGGCTCAACAAAATACGCGATATATTGAAGCCGATATCGAGGAAGCAATCCGAACACACACCATTGATACTTTGATTTCGATGTTGACCAGCGCTGATATTCAAAGCACCATTACCCCAGATGAAGGTCGTAATGTTCCCTGGCATTATAATAACATTCGCGGTGTCCAGACGGTGAAACAAACGTGGGCAGCTCTGGATGGGATTAAACAACTTGTTTCACTTAATCATCAAGGTCCTTTAGGGGAAATGGCTAGAGATTTAAAGGAAAGAGCTGTTGCCTTCCTTGAAGAAGTTATAGAAACTGGTGGGTATTTTGCTGCTGTGGAAAATGGGTTTTTCGTAGATTCAGCCAAATATCCTGATCGAAATGGGGATGGAATTGCTCGTAATGGCGCTGGTGGCGTTGCAGCCAATTCAATTGTGGAGCGGGATCCAGATTATTATGCCCCTGTCTGCAGTCACTTTGGTGAGAACCACCTACCTGAGGGAACTAAGAAAGCGTGTGATCCAATCGACGGTTGTACACTGTGTAAACCAGACAAAATCGTCTACATTGATGAATTAGACCCCGAAGATAACTGCGATAAACGACTGAAAGAAACATACCCATACCGAAAAGGAAATCTCATCAAGCCTGAAACAGAATGGGCTGGTGATGGGATGATTTTGACACAATTCTTTGTACCCTTAGCCGAAGAGATGGCTGGCGTATATGGGGTGGAAATGGCTAAAAAATTGGGGTTGGTTGATCCAGAAGTCATTAATATAATGACTATGCATCCAGCAGAAGGTTGTTTTGTGGAGGTCAAAGGCAGAGTTGCTTTTGATATAGATGTAACTTCGTTGAAAGTGCCAGAAAAGGAAGTTATCTTACCAGAAGAGGAATTAAAGCAGCAGTTAAACAAGTAGGGTTGCGTGTCGTTGCTGGTACAGTTGGAGAAGACGAACATAGTGTTGGTTTGCGGGAGATCCTGGATATCAAACATGGTGGCATTGAAAAATATGGTGTAAAGTATCATTATTTGGGCACTTCTGTTTCAATTGCGAAACTGGTTGATGCTGCGATTGAAACCGGAGCGCATGCTATTTTAATATCTACCATTATCAGTCACAATGATATCCACCGTATGCAAATGAAAAAGCTGGCCGAAATCTGTAAAGAAAAAGGTGTCAGAGAAAAATTGATCTTGATCGCTGGGGGTACCCAGGTGAATCGTGAAATGGCAAAAGAGACCGGAATAGATGCTACTTTTGGTCGTGGTACGAAGGGTATCCAGGTTGTTAACGCGATGATCAAAGTATTGAAATCAAGAGGTCAAGTCTAAAAACAGGCGGTAGCGTGTCGCAGGAATTATCGATCTTAACCATAGAAGTTGGATCTACCATCACTAAAGTAAATGGTTTCAACCGTCTTGAGGAAGGTGGCTTTCAACATCTTGCTCAAGGGTTTGCGCCAACCAGCATTTCAGATGGAGATGTGGGGCTGGGGGTAGATCAAGCTGTAGAAGACTTAAAAACGCGGTACAAGGGCAAGATCGATCATCCAGAGACTTTTGTCAATAGCTCTGCTGCAGGTGGATTAAGAATGACAGTGCATGGACTGACTTATTCCATGACTGCCAGGGCTGCCCGTGAAGCAGCATTGGGTGCTGGTGGAATTGTTAAATGGTAACGGCAGGTGCACTGGATGATTACGAATTGGAAGAAATTCGAGATATTCATCCCAATATAATCCTGTTAGCTGGTGGTGTGGATTATGGTGAAAAAGAGATCGTTTTACGAAATGCTGAGAAAATTGCATCTTTAAAATTGGGTGTACCAGTCCTATTTGCTGGAAATTCTGCCATACGTAAACCGATCCAAAGGATTTTTGATCAAGCTGGAATTGAAACGATGCTGGTTTCCAATGTGTTTCCAGATGTTGATATACTCAATATTGAACCGGTAAGGAAAGTCATTCATGAATTATTTAACAAACACATAATCCATGCTCCTGGAATGTCTCGCTTTTCAGAAATAACACATTGGGGAATTCTGCCTACTCCAGGTGCAGTGCTCAAAGCTGCGGAATTATTTGCCGAGGAGTTGGGAGATTGCTTGATTTTTGACGTAGGTGGTGCTACGACTGATGTTCACAGTGTGACTCATGGTAGTTTGGAGTGGTCATCCAAAATGATTGAACCTGAGCCGTATGCGAAAAGAACGGTTGAAGGGGATTTGGGGGTGTTTGTCAATGCTCATAATATTATTGAGATGGAGAATGATCCACAGTGGAATGACCATCTTTCGGACTGACTCCTATTCCTACCACTGAAAAACAAAAAGAACTTACTCACTGGTTATGTTCACGCGCAGTGGACACAGCAGTTCGACGACATGCTGGTGTGATCAGTGACCTTTATACACCTTCAGGAAAGAAGCAAATCGTTAAAGGAAAGGACCTGACCGCGGTCAAGTGGGTGATCGGAACAGGGGGTGCACTGACACTGGTTAAAGGTGGTCAGGAAATTCTTCGTAAGGTTTGCACGGGTACCGGCAAATATTTGTTACCTGGTCCTGAAGCCAGAATTTTATTGGATAAAGAATACAGATTTTCTGCTCTTGGTACACTGGCACAGGTCTATCCGGAGGATGTTAAGCATACATTTAGAAGTTGGGTCGAGTCCCTTGGTTTTGATTAAAGGATAGGTAAACCGTAGATTGATCGATTATCAATCAGGAGATGTTCATGTATATTCGTACACCCAGACTAGAAATATTTACAAAAAGAATTGAGGAGAATACCAGAGCCATTGTTGATATGATCCATGCTGCTGGTGGGAGTGCTGCTTGTACTACCAAAGTTACCTGTGCTAATCCTGCGGTCGTTCGGGCATTACGAGCAGGAGGAGCCGATATGATTGCGGATTTGAGGATTCTCAATCTCCAATCGCTGGTGGGTACAGGATTGAATTTACCTCTAATGTTATTAAGGATCCCTGCTCCGAATCGGGTTGCTGATATAGTCCGCTGTGCTGATTACTCTCTTAATTCCTCTGTTGCCACTGTAAAAAAACTTTCAGAAGCGGCACAGTTTTTTAACGTTAACCATAAAGTAATCATCATGGTTGATATTGGGGATTTGAGAGAAGGTGTCTGGCCAGATCATGTAAATAATGTGGTCAAAGATACGGCAAACCTACCCAATATAGAAGTAGTAGGGCTAGGATGCAATCTGGCTTGTTATGGCGGTGTTATACCCAATCATGAAAATATGCAAATGTTGGTAGATATACGTGACGAATGCCGCAGAGTAACGGGCATAGAGCTCCCAGTCCTCTCCGGAGCTAATAGTGCCAGCTTGCCAGTTCTATTTCGTGGAGAAATGCCAAAAGAAATCAACCATTATCGAATTGGGGAAACCATACTGTTGGGAAGAAACGTAATGGATCGAAGCCCCTGGCCAGGTATGCATCAGGATACTTTCCGAGTGGTAGCAGAAGTAGTGGAAATTGAACCCAAACCCTCCATTCCGATAGGAGAGCGCGGGCAGGATGCTTTTGGTGGGCATGTTGAATTTGTGGATCGTGGTGTGCGACGCCGGGCTATTTGTAATATTGGCCGCGAGGATGTGGTAGTTGATAATATTATTCCAGAAGATCCAGACATTATTGTCCTGGGTGGCAGTAGTGACCATCTCATTCTGGATATCGAGAAAGCGCAACACAAAATTACGCTGGGTAGTGAAATTGCTTTCTTGCCAGGATATGGAGCTTTATTGGCTGCATCAACTTCCCCTTATGTCCAAAAAGTTGTGAAAGAAAATTAATTTGTTGAAGCAAAAATGATATACTGACAATTATTATAAAAACATATGGGCGATAAGAAGGAAACTATGTTGTATCAGACCATCGCGCGTATACACCTACAAAATATTAAGTTCAATATTGATGGAATTCGAAAAACAATTGGTACTGAGAGAAAAATATTAATCGCTGTTAAAGCCAATGGATAGGGCATGGAGCAATAGAAGTTGCCCGCATGGCGGAGAAAATAGGGGTTGATTGGCTGGGAGTAGCAACTGTTCCAGAGGGAATTCAGCTGAGAGAAGCCGGAATTCGGTTGCCCATTCTTAGATTCAGCCCGGCTTTTCCAGAGGAAATGGAAGCTGCGGTGATAAACAAACTGACCTTAACCGTTTGCGAGAAACAAAATTTAATTAAGTTGGAGAATGCATGTACGTCTCTGGGAATGATGTAGATGTGCACTTAAAAGTTGATACTGGTATGGGACGCATTGGTGTATCGGTTGAAGAAGCAGAAGATCTGGCATATTTTATCGAAAGCGAATGCCCCCATCTGCATCTGGACGGTATTTTTACCCATTTGCCGGTCAGTGATGATGGAGATCCAATCTATACCAGGGATCAAATTCTACGGTTTAGCGAAATTGTTAGCCGAATTAACAATCGGATTGGGCGGAAAGTGAGTTTAGCTCATGCTTCCAATTCGGGGGCAATACTCGGTCATCCTTCGGCCTGGATGGATATGGTGCGACCTGGGATTATGATTTATGGATTTTATCCAGGTGAGGATACTCCTCAGAGTATTTGATTAAAACCCGGACTTAGCTTTATCACACGGGTTTCCTTCCTTAAAAAAGTAAATGCTGGTACCAGCATCGGATATGGGCGAACCTGGATAACCCCCAAAGATACCTGGATTGCAACCATTCCAGTGGGGTATGCGGATCGGTTTAATCGTTTATTCTCGAATATGGGGCGAGTGCTTATCAAAGGTAGATCATATCCCATCGTGGGACGTGTTTGTATGGATCAAAGCATGGTGAACCTGGGACCCACCACAGATATTCAAGTTGGTGATGAGGGTCGTATTAAAGACGCAATTGGAAAAAGTGGACAAGAAGAAATCACTTGTGATGAATGGGCATTGAAACTAGGGACTATCACATACGAGGTTACATGCCATATTAACTCCAGAGTAGAACGTGTTTTTGATCGATTCGAATAAAGACAATGGTCAGCCAGGAATTAAAAGTTGACAAAAAAATTAAAAATTGCAGCCTTCGCAAGGGTCAATTGAAGCGAAGGCTGTTTATAACCGCTGATTTAGCTAAGTAATGCTTACTGAACCTCAAATTCTAATGTTTTTTCCAAGGTGCCATTCATAAAGATCTCAACTTTGTAAGAACCCGCTGGCCATAATTGATCATTCTGCAAATTGAACGTAAATTCATTTTCAGTTTCTGTAGTAAGTTCGAATTCGCTGATTAATAAATTTGGATCGACCCCTTCAACGTCCACAGCTGTCCAGACTGCCTTTAGGGTGGTATCCTCCGGCGCATTGGCTACTTTCACAACACAATAAAAAGTCTGATCGCCAGAAAAAAACAGTGAAATTACCAGAACCATCTTCATTAGATGTCAAAAAAGCATCGGTGATTTTTGCAGTACTTACACTGGCTTCACAAGCAAGCATTGTAAACATTACAACAAAAACGACTACCAAGATTTTAATTTTATTTTTATTCACATTCACCTCTTTTAGATAAATTATATCCACTATGTCCTAAAAGTTGCAAGAGAAAAAACTTACAATATTCATAGGATTTGAAGAGCGATGGAATTAAGTTGACAATTTATATCCGAATTGTTACAATCTTTTTTATTGAAGGTTGATTTTGAAAAGATCATCATTTACAACCTATTTATTCATTATTTATGAATATCTATGAAAGGAAAAATTACATGAGCAGCGTTCGAGTTACTTGTGTGGTACCCGAA
>CAVQSU010000041.1:0-4988 GCA_963715915.1 uncultured Chloroflexia bacterium
CAAACTGAAAAGGCAAATAGGAAGATGCCTGAGTAGGTACGCCGGGAATCAACCCGTTACCAATTGCTCGGGATAACAGACCATGTTTTCATGGTCAGGTGTCCTTGTAAGTGTCCGTCGAAAGACGGGAAGCGGGGTGGTACCGCGAAGCATGAATATCGACCTTCGTCCCTGTGTGCGTAAACCTTATGGTTTACCCAGGAGGAAGGTTTTTTATTATCTATTGATAGAAAGAGGTAGTATGACAACAAAGATGTTTAAAAAAGCATCAAGTACGATAAATTTCGTCGAACAAGAACACGAGGTTCTTGAGTTTTGGAAAAGCAGTGATGCTTTCAATAAAATGAGAGAATTACATAAAGAACAGCCAACTTGGTCTTTTCAGGATGGTCCTATTACAGCAAATAATCCGATGGGTGTTCATCATGGATGGGGGCGTACTTACAAAGATGTGTTCAATCGTTTTTGGAGCATGCGTGGGCGTGAATTACGTTATCAGAACGGATTTGACTGCCAAGGCCTTTGGGTGGAAGTGGAAGTGGAAAAAGCGTTAGGTTTTACTACCAAAAAAGATATCGAGGATTACGGATTGGCGAAATTCGTACTCAAATGCAAAGAGCGCGTTTTACGTTATGCTGCTGTGCAAACAGAACAATCTGTTCGCTTGGGTTACTGGATGGACTGGAATGACCCCGAATTACTGCGTGAGATGGCAGACAAGTTAGTGGAAGATCCAACACAGGTGATGACTGTACTTGGTCCTAACGGCCCGGTTACTGATACGGTTGAGCAATTGGTAGGTAGGCTGGGTTCGACAGATATAGGTGGAAGCTACTTTACTTTCTCTAACGAAAATAACTATATGATCTGGCGTTTTCTGAAAACCTGTTGGGAACGCGGCTGGCTGTATCAAGGTGCTGATGTAATGCCCTGGTGTCCGCGCTGTGCAACAGGACTCAGCCAGCATGAGATCGTTACTGATGGTTATGATGAACTGACCCACATCAGCGTCACCTTACGATTCCCGCTTCGTGGCCGTTCAGGAGAATCCCTCCTGGTATGGACTACCACACCCTGGACATTGACCAGCAATGTTGCTGCAGCAGTTGGTCCGGAATTAACTTATGTTAAAGTAAAGCAGGGCGACGAAATCTTTTACCTATCAAAGGGAACCAAACACATGCTTAAAGGTACGTTTGAGGTACTGGCAGAGTTAAAAGGTTCCGAAATGGAAGGTTGGGTTTACGAAGGGCCATTCGATGAATTAGAAGCAGCGAATATGATCGGCGGCCGTACTGAATTGAGAGATCTGGTCAAGGATGTCAGGATTAATGCCGTTCAAGCTCACCAGGTAATTCTATGGGATGATGTGGGTGATGCAGAAGGTACCGGTATCGTACATATTGCCCCTGGCTGTGGTGCCGAAGACTTCAAGTTAGGCCGTGAGCATGGATTCCCTATTCTGGCACCACTGGATGAAGAGGGTGTTTTCCTTTCCCACTATGGTTTTTTCACTGGTATGCATGTTTCAGACGTGGCTCCTCATGTCTTTAAGGCATTAGAAGAGAATGGTCGGATGTACAAAGTGGAAAATTACACACACCGCTATCCTACCTGCTGGCGTTGTAAGACAGAATTGGTCTTCCGGTTGGTGGATGAATGGTACGTGAGTATGGGTGAAACCTATGACAAACCGCGTGAGGAATTGACTTCTGAAGAGAAAGATCGCAGTCTGCGCTATCAAATCATGGATGTCGTCGATCAGATTCGATGGATTCCTGAGTTCGGTTATGCCCGTGAATTGGACTGGTTAAAGAACATGCACGACTGGATGATCTCAAAGAAACGATATTGGGGTCTGGCTTTACCAATCTGGGTTTGTGATTCCTGTAAACATCATGAAGTTATCGGAGATGATATCGAATTGAAGGAACGTGCTGTGGAGGGAAGGGATCAATTCGAAGGACATACACCACATCGCCCCTACGTGGATGCCATCAAAATAAGTTGCCCCAAATGTAGCGCCCTAATGAATCGGATTTCAGATGTAGGCAATCCTTGGTTGGATGCCGGTATCGTCAGCTTCAGCACTATTGGCTACCGAAATGATCTAACCAACTGGCGCAAATGGTACCCAGCGGACTGGATCAGTGAATCCTTTCCTGGTCAGTTCCGGAACTGGTTTTACAGCTTGTTGGTGATGGCAACAGTTCTGGACAATACGCCACCATTCCGACAAGTTTTCAGCTATGCGTCCTTGCTGGCGGAAGATGGACGCGAGATGCATAAAAGCTGGGGTAATTCCATCGAATTTAACGAAGCTGCTGACAAGATGGGAGTAGACGTAATGCGTTGGATGTATTGTTCCCAGAAACCTGAAAACAATCTGCTCTTTGGTTATAACAAAGCCGAAGAAGTACGCCGTGGTTTTCTGATCCCGCTATGGAATGTTTACAGCTTCTTTGTTACCTATGCTACCATGGATGGATGGCAACCAAATACCCAAGGTTTTGATCCGCAAACACCAGAAGGAGCAACACCGATCAGTGACAATCCATTGGACCGCTGGATACTGGCTCGATTGAATGACATCACCGGTCGAGTAAATGAAGCGCTGGAAAACTCAGATTCGTTTGCTGTTACTTTGATGATTGAACCGTTTGTTGAAGATCTGACTAACTGGTACGTCCGCCGGAGCCGTCGACGTTTTTGGAAGAGTGAACATGATGCGGATAAGAATACTGCCTATGCCACGCTTTATCATGTGCTGGTTAAATTCAGCCGTTTATTGGCCCCTATTGTTCCTTTTGTTACAGAAGTCATTTATCAGAATCTGGTACGGTCAATGTACGAAAACGCTTATAGAAGTATCCATCATACCGTTTATCCGCAGATAGATGAAAATGCATTGGATGGTGAATTGGTTGTGCAAATGAATTTGGGTCGGCGTATTGCCAGTTTGGGTTTAGGAGCACGTGCAAGTGCTAATTTAAAGGTCCGCCAGCCATTATCCCGCGTACTGGTGTACACAGCTGACCAGAAATATCAACTTCCCGATTTTCTCGTAGAGATCATTCGCGATGAGCTAAATGTCAAATCCTTCGAAACAGTTTCACAAGCCGAGAAATTGGTCTGCTTTCGTATTTTACCCAACAATAAATTGTTAGGTCCGCGCTTTGGAAGTCGATTCCCTGCGTTGAAGGAGGCATTGACCAAATTACAAGGAGATTTATCAGCACAAAAAGCTGTTGCTAATAATGAATCTTTACAAGTGATTGTGAATGATGAAGTTGTCGAACTTTCCCCTGAAGAAGTGTTGGTAGAGACTCAACCAGTTGAAGGTTTGGCTGTGCAGGCAGATCAATTAGTCACCGTGGCGATAGATTCGGTCATCACACCTGAACTTAAGCTAGAAGGTTTGGCTCGTGAGTTTGTTCGGCGTGTCCAGGATTTAAGAAAGACAGCTGATTTCGAAATTTCTGACCGGATCAGATTGGTTTATTCTGCAACACCTAAATTAACACAAGCTGTCAATGAGTTTTCTAAATATATAAAGAATGAAACTCTGACACTTGAATTAGTGGCAGGTAAACCGAGTCCACAAATGACACAAATAGTTAGCGAATTTGATGGAGAAACTGTAACACTAGGCGTTGAAAGACTGTAAGAAGGAATAATCCCGAATCCAGACAATTTCTTGGAAAAGGATTGTCTGGATTTTGCTTAAATTGCAATTGATGATGAAAAAAATTGATCTTAGCATGATTACCCCAAATGATAAAGGCGGTTATTGTTTAATCTTTCAGTTGAAAGAGGCGAAAAAAATTACTGTAGGGAAATTCGGAACTTTCTTGTTTCATTCTGGATATTATTATTACTTCGGAAGCGCAAAAGGGAGTGGGGGATTACAGGCGAGGATCAACCGTCATGTATCTAATGAAAAGAATAAATTCTGGCACATAGATTTTTTACGCCCTCACATGATTATTCTTGCAGTGGTTTTCACAATAGAGATCGATAAAGAATGTGAGTGGAGTCAGACAATTGAAGAAAAATTTGACTTATGTGTGCCAGTCAAAGGATTTGGTTCCAGTGATTGTCAATCGTCTTGTAAAGCACATTTATTACATTCGGAAACACTTGTGAATTTTGTCGAATTTTCTGATCGTTTGGAAATTAGCGGTACAGACTCCGTATTACTTTATTTAATTGACCAAGAAAAAGATGAAAGTACGGTAAAATCAAAAGGGAAAATTTCTAATTGATGAAATTGTCAGAAAGGTACGATTTAATTTCTCAATTCAAATTGAGGTTATGATTGAAAAAATTATTACGAACATATTCATTATTGATTATTGTTGCGATTGTCATTATCAGCCTGGATCAATACACCAAGTACCTGGTGCGCCAGAACCTGGATTTATGGACAGAAACATGGGTTCCCTGGGATTGGATGTTGCCTTATATGCGAATCGTGCATGTGCCAAATACCGGTGTTGCATTTGGTATGTTTCAAGGGTTTGGTGATATTTTTTCAATTATTGCTGTGGTCGTTGTCCTGATTATTATTTTGTACTTCCCACGTGTTCCACAGTCGGATTGGCCATTGAGATTGGCGATGAGTTTACAACTCAGTGGGGCCATTGGGAATTTGATTGATCGTTTGACCATTGGTTATGTAACGGACTTTATTTCAGTAGGGGATTTTCCGGTATGGAATGTTGCAGATGCTAGTATCACTATTGGAGTGGTTGTGTTGATTTTGGGTGTTTGGATCACCGAGAGTCAGGAAAAAAAGAAAACAGAGGCCAATTCTGATTTAACACTTGAAACGGATTCTGGTTTAATCGAAAAGACTGAATAGTCATGAGTAATATTTTTTATTTAAAATTTGATTCTCCTGAAAGCCAACGTCTGGATAAATATCTGGTTGATCAATTTCCGGATTTCTCAAGATCGCGATTACAGTCCTTCATTCGCGATGGCTT
>CAVQSU010000042.1:0-11153 GCA_963715915.1 uncultured Chloroflexia bacterium
ATAATTCTTCAAAATTTGAGCTCATGTAATACCCAATTTGATTTTTAACCTATGATATTCATTCCCAGGTTAAAATAAAAACAGTTCTTTACAGAACTGCTTTTATGAATTATTTTATTCTTACAATAATTGATCCAACAACTCGATCATTTCCTGATCACCTCCAGCTGGCGGCTTCCAATCAACTCGAATTACTTCTATTCCTTGAATTTCCAGATTTTTAGCAAATTCTTCTAACCCCAGGTTGATGACCACCATTGGTTGATTAATTAATTGATGCTCTTCACTACTCATGTTTGATCTCCTTCAAAAGCTGCATGGAATATTCGACGGCTTTGGCATTGCTTTTGAAAACGGAAACACCACAATCCTGTAGCATTTTAACCTGCAATCCCACTTCCTGAAGATCTCCATCCGTTCCGCACATCGATGCAACAAACTTAATGTTTCTTCCCTGATTTTCTGCAATTCTTCCAGATTCCAGAATGGCATCCACCAGTTCGCCAACCGGATCTTTGGAAGAATTAAATCCGAGGATAAAATCGAGCAGTATGATCGCAGTTTGCGGATCCTGTGCTTCTTTGAGTATTCGCAAAGCACGTTGGCTACCATTAATCATTGGATGAGGACGGCCTACCATATAGAATTCATCCCCCATATCAACGATGGTATGTTTCATACTGATATCGGGGTGAGATAATTTATCAACTTTGTTCAATGGCGCATTTGAATAAATTCGAAACCCGGAATTTGAAAGGATTTGTTGTGCTTGATAACAGAAGGTTCCACCTGCAAACACACCACGCAAATATTTTTGTTCTGGGGAAAACTTTATAGAATCCCTCGGATGATCATGTTCTGATGCAGACAACTCTGCAAAATTTCCATCAATCTCCTGGATTGCCAGACCAACAGCTTCATCGATGATTGAAGCGCGTTTGAATGAAATTCCTTCGCCTTCAATCTCTCCTGTTTCGCCGAGAAAACATCCAACAACAGGCTTTGAGAGGGTTTTAAATCGTTGTGCTAATTTACCAAGCGTGTTTCTGCCTGGTGGCTTTGACAGAATTACAATTACTTTCGTTTTTTGATCTTTTTCTAAAATATCCAGTGCTGACATGGTCGTTAATCCAAAAATGGCATCGGTGAGATCTCTACCTCCAGTTCCTATGGCATGGGAAATACCGTACCCAGCATTATGAATCATGCAGGTAAATTCCTGTAAACCTGTACCAGCTGCGGCAATGAGACCAATGGACCCCTGCCTGACCGCATTCGAAAAACCTAACCCAAAACCATTGATAATGCTGGAACCACAATCAGGTCCCATCACTAAAAGATCTTTCTCACACGCCATTTCTTTCAACGCCAATTCATCTTCTATACTGACATTGTCACTGAACAAAAATACGTTTAGCCCTGCTTTCAGACTTTTACGGGCTTCGTTTGCAGCAAATTCACCCGGCAATGAAATGGACACCATGTTTGCTTTGGGATTTAAGGTGATTGCTTCCTGCAGGGATCGTAATCTCCACTGTGCCTTTTTGTTGTTTTACTTCTGTTAACCAGCTTACGATGTGTTCTTTGACCCTATCAATTACTTTTTGTGTTTCAGCCATAACACCAACAACCAGGTCATTAGCGCCGGCATCACCTATCATTTCATTTGAGAATCCTAAATCACTCAAAACTTCCTTATTCGAATCCGATCCCATCAAGACCGCTGATTGAATAACACCAGGTTCTTTCATTATTTTGTTATTGATTCCCATGAGAAATACGGAATCATAATATTCGTTTTTTCTTAAAATAACACCAGTAAACATAATGCTCCTGAACAACCTATTGGTATTTCTTGCTGAAGGCAATCAATGCTTTTTTGAAACAATCCATCGGTGCCCGTACCAACCCAGCCCCAATTTTGGGATAACCAGGTTCCTTGTGAGCAATGGCTGTGTCAATGATCGGTGCGCTGTTGGTTTGAACCACTTTACGAATATCAATGCCGGTTGGTGTGCCTTCAAAAGAAAATATCGGCATTTTATAGGTTGGGTGGTTTCCTATGGTGATGGATCTCATTTCTCGTGTATATCCAAGAGCTTCATCGGGAGTCCCACCCACCAGACTGAGAATACCAGGCGCGCCACCGAGGACAAATCCACCCCACCCGACTGTTTCGGTGATGGCCGAATCACCCATATCAAAACCGGCATCCTGCTCTGAAAAACCCGGCACATATAATCCATCCACAAACGGTGCTTTGGCTGTGAACCATTCATCGCCCAGGCCACTTACCCGAATTCCAAATTCGGTGCCATTTCGGCACATGGCGGTCACCATGGTACTGTATTCAATATCTCTAGCCGGATCGGCGATCGCTTTTCCAGCCGCCATAGCCAGACCTAAAAAAATGAGATTATGGTTTTTCAATAAATACAGGGTTGGAATATGCTTATCCGGACTTAGGCCAGCCTTTGCCAGACCAATCGCCATTGCATTTCCAAATAAAGCCGAAGAAGCACTATGGCGGTTGTGCAGTTCATCGCCCATTTGTAATGCCTGGGTAATAATGGGTTTAAGGGGCAATTCCCCTTCCGCTTTCAAGGCTGCACGTAAAGACGGCGCAAAAATATCTCGCCAGGATCGTAAACCATCCAGTGCTTTTTCACTGTAATCGCCAAATTGCTGCATGCCTTCCACCTGACGGCAGAAAGCTTTATTGCCAAATGTTTTATTTTCAACCACATAAACCCAGGATTTCGCAGATATGGTGCCAGCCATTGGCCCTACAGATTGGTAATGATGGTTGGGTGCAAGTTTGATTTCGCCTGTGGAGAGAAGTTCAGTGGCTTCTTCAATTGTCTTTGCCCAACCTTCGAAAATCACTTCTCCGATGACTGCTCCACGCTGTGCACCACACATCTTATCCCAGGTGATTGGAGGTCCTGAATGAAGAACAAGTTTATCTTCCATTCCCGGAATTACTTCAATCGCTGGAGCAATATCAACCAGAACAGGATCTGCATCAACCAATCGCTTGAAAGCTACTTGATTTGCTTCTTCAATTCTTTGTTTAATATCCATTTTTCTCTCCATTCTTACGTTAACCTGATAAAAAATATTGCTTAATGATTCCTTTTAATAAATAAGTTTGTATGTGGGGTGTAAAAACCCCACATACATTTATAGAGAATAAGTTTTATTTAGGACTACCACTAACACCTTTAACAAACCAGTCAACAGAGCTCATGGCATCGTCAGTTAATACTTCACCTTCAGGTACTTTTAAATTACCATCCTGATCATAAATGGGACCTGCAAATGCAACGATTTCTCCTAGCTTCTAAGCCTGCCTGAACTTCAGCGACCTTGTCTTTCACTTCTTGTGGAACATTCGGTCCAAATGGTGCTAATTGCATACAACCATCCTGAAAACCACAGCGCAGGAAAATTGGTGTCCAGGTACCGTCGATGACTGTTGAAGCTAACCAGGTGAATTTTCCACCGAGGGTAAACCCTGAGCCTGTGATCCAATATTCCGGTGCAAACTGTTGGGCAGCCAGATTCTGGTATCCAATAGAGTAAACACCACGGGATTCAGCTGTCGAGATCACGGTTTGAGGAGAATCCACGTGCATGGTGATCACATCCACGTCCTGGTTGATCAACGAATTGGTTGTATCGGCTTCTTTGGCACTATCGCCCCAGCCGAAGGTATAGGCAACGATGACCTCAACATCCGGATTGACCGATTGAGCACCCAGTGTATATGCATTAACAAACACGTTTGTCCAGGCTAGAGGAAATGCAGCCACAAAGCCTAATTTATTCGTTTCGGTCATCAAACCTGCAGCTACACCCTTCATGTACCATAAATCTGGTGGCTTTCCGAAGATATTAGCAAAATTATCCCCCATCAACCAACCACCCGCATGTTCAAATATTACATCCGGATATTTGAAGGAAAGGTCAAAGGCGGGATTTTGATGGGCATATGCTGTAGCAAAAATCATTTTTGCGCCCTGAGAAATCATGTTTTCCATGGTAGAGGTAGCTCCAGCTTCGTCGTAGACATTTTCAGCTTCAATAATTTCTACGCAAGGAATGTTTTCCTTGATAGCAGCGACCGCTTCATGCATCGCTAAATTGTAGCCTGCGTCATTGATTGGACCACCATAGGTTGCTCCAACAATAAGGCAAGGTCCTTCTTCTACCGGTTCTTCTTCAACAACCTCGGTTGCAGGTGGTTCTTCTGCTGCCGGCACATCCGTCGGTTGAGCGGGAACATCGGTAGGTTGTACTGGAGCTACTTCGGCTTCAGTTGGCGTTGCTGTGGGTGTACATGCGGAAAGAACAAAAACAGCAACAAGAAAAATTATAAATATTCTTTTCATTTTTTTCATTTCCTTCTCCTTTAATTTGTTTGGATATCCATTTGATTGTGAGTAAGATTTTTATCCGATAGTTCTCCTTTCGATACATTAATCGATTATTCGGTTCCCTGGTAAACTCTTCCCAACGTTGCAGGTGCGGAATACTTTCGCGTACCTCCCCATATTATGAGTACTACAATGGTTAAGATAAAGGGAATCATGTCAAGAATGAATGGGGATATTCGAACACCACTCACCTGCATTAACAGTTGAAACGCGACCGCTCCACTGAACAATAAGACACCTGCAATCGCTCGAATGGGGTGCCACTTGGCAAAAATGACCAAAGCGATCGCGATGAACCCGCGGCCACCGGTCATATATTCTGCCCAATTCATGGTGAATGCCAATGTCAGGTGAGCAGCACCTAATCCAACCAGCAAACCTCCAACAAATAATGCTTGAAATTTAATCAAATGGGGATTTCGACCGGAGGCAAATGCTGTTTCAGGATTTTCACCCACAGCTCGCAATCCTAACCCCCATCTCGTTCGGAAAAGTAACCACCAGACCAGGATGGTTACGGGAATAACTAAATAAATCAACAAGTCAAATTTAAAAAGAGATGAGAACCTTAATGGAAGTTCTTCCAACCCAGGCAACATATATCGGGGCAGACTTTTAATCATTTTTCCGACAAAGGGTTTTCCAATCAATGCGCTTAATCCATAACCAAAGAACATCACTGCAAGACCACTTGCCAGTTGATTTGCTCGACGTGAAATCACAAGATATCCAAATAAAAGATTTACCAATCCACCGATTAACACAGCAGCAATAACCCCAATGAATGGATTTCCAGTTGTTACAGTTACGCCATAACCTGTTGCAGCGCTGATTAACAACACACCTTCAATACCAAGATTTACAATCCCGGCACGTTGACCCACGACTTCCCCTAATGTTGCATAAAGTAAAGATGTTCCTGAATAAACCATACTGGAAAGGACACCTAATAATGCGAGCAGGCTCATGAGAATTTTCCCTTTCGTAATTTTGGTAGAACTGGTTTTGCTAATACAACAAAGAGTGTGAATGCCAACAGAAGATTAATGACTGCATATGGTAAACCAATGGTGATTTGCAGCATATTTCCACCGGTCAGAATGATGGAAACCACAAATGACATGATCAAAATTCCAATCGGATCACCGAATGACATCCAGCTGATCAGGAAACCCATATAACCCCATCCTGGAGAAAAATTTGGGATCAACAAGCCATAATATCCGGAAACTTGCGCCATACCGGCTAAACCAGCGATGCCACCACTGATACAGAAAACAATGATCATATATTTTGAGATGGGGATTCCATTTCTTCTGGCTGCCTGAACATTCCCACCAATGGTACGCATTTCTAAACCCCAACGAGTTCGTTTCATGACAAACCAGAAAATAGCCAGCAAGACCAACCCAAATAACAACCCGAGATGAACGCGTGAACCAAAAATAGTAGGCAATCTTGCTGCTGAAACAAAATTTGGGGTCATGTTGGTCTCTAAAGGAGAATGCCAGAACCCAAAAACCAATAAACCAGCGATTTTTGGCGCAATCATGTTAAATAACAGGGTTGTGATGGTTTCGTTTACCAATCCAATGGATCTAAGGTATGCTGGTAAGAATGCCCAGGCTGCCCCTCCCAAAATCCCTAAGATGATCATTAGAGGTAGCAATAAAATTGCTGGTAAATCTTGAAATGCTAAGGCAGCAAATGTAGCGCAGATTCCGCCCATATACAGTTGACCTTCGCCACCCACATTAATCAAGCCTATTCTGGAAGGTAACCCAACTGCTAAAGCAGTCAGCAGGATTGGAATCATGCCAGTTATCACTTCAGAAAAGCCATAAGCACTACCAAATGTGGCCTTGAAAAGATCACGATATGAAATGATAGGGTTATTCCCGGTGATCAATAAAATGATTGCGAAGAGAAGGAAAGCTAACACAACCATTAATCCATAACGAACAACAACCTGGGTAACTTTATTTTGTTGAAAAGATGATTTCGGTAAAATTTCAGATCTTTGAGTCATGAGGTTCCTTTGATCCAGTCATTAAATGACCGATTTGATAAACATCTGTTTCTGTGGGTTTAAATTCTCCAACAATTCTTCCGTCAAATAGCACAATCAATCGATCGCTGAGTGTAAACAACTCGTCCAAATCTTCAGAAATCAAAAGGATTCCCGTTCCTGAATTTCTTGCTTGCATCAACTCGCGTCTGGCGATTAACGTGCTTTGAACATCCAGCCCACGAGTCAAATAAGAAGCGATGATGAGTTTGGGATTTTTCATCATTTCACGGGCGATGATTAATCGTTGTAAATTTCCTCCGGATAATGATTTGGCTGGTATATAGTAAGAGAAAGTAAAGCCAAATTTCTCCAGTGATTTTTGAGTGTCTTCACGCACCATATTCCAATCCATTCCTAGCCCCCCTGATCTTGAGTAATACTCTGTGCGAGAAATTGCCATATTTTCCAAAACAGACATGAATGGGACGGTTGCCATGGTTAATGGATTTTCCGGAACAAAACCCATACCAAATTTACGAATCTTGCCCGTAGATGCATGGGTCAGATCTACTCCAGCCAGTAATTTTCTACCTGAGACAATTTTTTCCAACCCTAATATCGCATCACATAATTCTTTTTGACCGTTTCCCGATACCCCGGCAACACCCACGATTTCACCGGGGAAAATACGCAAATCTAAATTTTTTAATGAAACAGAAGCGCCTTCTCCTTTGGTGTTAAATGAAATTAATTCCAATACTGATTTTTCAGATGGAGGTATATCCTGACGAACAATCCGGGTCGTCAGTTGTTTATCAAACATCAACTGGATCAACCCATTTTCTGTTGCGTCTTTATGTAATATGGATCCGGCCACCTTTCCCTCACGCAAAACTGTGATTCTGTCCGCGCTATCCAGTACTTCTTTCAGTTTGTGGGTGATCAGAACAATTGCATATCCATCTTGTTTCAATCGATTTAATACTTCAAACAATCCATCCACTTCGTGAGGCGCTAACACTCTGGTAGGTTCATCCAAAATTAGAATTTTCGCATCCGATAAAAGAAGTTTAAGAATTTCAACTTTCTGTTGTTCGCCGATTGATAATTGAGATACCAGGTGATCTGGATTTACTTCCAGGCTATATTGTTTGGATAAAGAAAGAATTTGTTTTTTCAAATTTGCCTGGTTGTAAACAAACGCCAGTTCTTTCAAAAATAATGCAATATTTTCCAGTACACTCATTGCTGGGATCAGATTCAAAACCTGAAAAACCATCCCGATATTTAATTGCATTGCGTCATACGGAGATGAGATCTTTGTTTCTTTACCTTTAAAGAAAATATTCCCGTCATCAGACTTGTAATACCCATATAAAATCTTCATTAAGGTGCTTTTTCCAGCCCCATTTTCCCCCAGCAACGCATGGATTTCTGAAGGATATATTTCAAAATCGATTTTGTCATTTGCAATCACGCCAGGAAATCTCTTACAGATTTTTTCCATTTTTAAGATAGGTATTTTTTTATCAGAATTGTTATTAATGCTGTTCATATCATCCGATCATTTGAGAATTTAAAAGGAAATGGCTTTAATCAATAGTATGAAAAAAAACCTCAAATAAGAAGCGAACTTATTTGGGGTTTCTGTAACCCATTAATCAGGTAATTTCTGCTCAAATCACGTAAAAATCACTCGCGTATTTTCTACGTGATTAAGTATCCTTTCAATAATTAGTGGCTACCCGATTTATTGAGATCATACGTGATTAAAATAATAATGGATAAATGATGAGCCTAAATGATCTTGTTTTCCTTGGCAAAACGCAGCAAATCAACTCTATTTCGTATCCCCAATTTATCAGTGAGATTTGCGCGATGGCCTTCAACGGTTCTGGTACTGATATTTAATTCTTCTGCAACCTGTTTATTGGTATATCCTTGAACGATCAATCGCAACACCTCTTCTTCGCGTGTTGTTAATGGTTCATGGCTACCTATCAATCTTTTTGATTGTCTTTTCTCTGGTTCGATCAATGCCCGAATCATTTTCGGGTGGATATATAGGTCCCCACGTATCACCGCGTTAATCGCTGAAATTAATTCCGTTTCGGCTGCATGTTTAATAATATATCCCGATGCGCCTAATTTTAAAACTTCACGAAGCAGGGCTTCATCCTCGTGGACTGTTAAAACCAGAATTTTGCATGTAATATTATTATTAATAAGCGACTTGATAACCTCAATTCCATCTAAGTCAGGCATACTGATATCGAGCACGAGAATATCCGGGGTTAGTGATTTAACTTGCTCGATGGCATCTACTCCGCCTGTCGCTTCACCAACCAACACCAGTTCGGATTCCGCATTAATTAATGCTCGCAATCCCGTCCTAACAATAGCGTGGTCATCAGCAATCAGAACTTTAATCGTCACTGGGCACCTCTACCTGTATGGTCGTTCCTTTACCTAAACTACTTTCGATTGTAAATTTTCCCTCCAACATTTCAACCCTCTCTCGCATCCCAAATAAGCCTAAACGAGTTTGTTCAGCAACACTTTCCGGAATAAAACCTATTCCATTATCCTCAATGATTAAATTTAACAAACTTTTTCGCTGGCTCAATAATACATCCACCCTGGTGGCATTGGCGTGCAAGATAACATTGGTAAGAGATTCCTGAATAATTCTAAAAATTGCAGTTTCAGTAGCTAAAGGATAACGTTTCCCTGTTAACCCCACCGTTTCAAATTGAATATCAATATTATGTTGTCGACCAAAATCAGAAATGTACTGATCAATAGCCATGACCAATCCTAAATGGTCCAGACTGGCGGGTCTCAATCGAACCGCCATATCATGTAAATTATTCAATAAATCAGACGCAATCTGTTTAAGTTCCTGAACATATTTTTGGACTAAAGTTGAATTATTGGCATCTCGTTCCAATAATCCTAATTGCACCATGATCGCGGATATGATTTGACCGGACTCATCGTGCAATTCCCTTGATAAATGTAATCGTTCAGATTCCTGAACTTCCATCAAGCGATGTGATAATGCATGAAGTCGTTCATTTCCCCCTTTTACCTGGTCTAAAAGCCATGTATTTTGAATGGCTACGGCTGCCAAATTGGCATAAGACGCTAAAAGGATTTTTTTATCATGATCAAAGCATTCATTCTCACCAGATTGTAAAACCAATTGCCCTAAGGTCTTACCGCCAAAATGAAGGGGTAAATATAGTATTTTATTGGATAAATTTGAAATTGCTGGATCGGTTTCGGATATATTCTGGTTCGAAAGAGAAACTTTTCCTGAATGATCGAGTTGGCCTTTAAGTTGATTAATTTGATTTCGATCTATTCCAAACGGCGTTATAAAATCAACCTCATTTTCTTTTTGTTTTTCTAATTCAATCCACGCAGCGTTCACCCCAAATTTCTCTACGACGATGCGGCAAACGGCCGCATACATTTTTTCTGTGTCAAAAATCCCTAAAAATGTTTGAGATGAATCATTTAATTTAGCCAGGTCCTCAATTCGGTTCTGTAAGGCTTCTTCGGCTTTTTTTCGCTGGTTGGTCGTTGCTGAAAGCGTAAGTGCAGTCAGGGAAACAACGCCCATAAATGTTTGTAATAGAATCAGTGATTCATTAATGGTGCCTCGTACCAAAGGACCCGAACCAATGACTGTGCCATATATCGCAATCCCTGAAACAAGGGTTACAGAGTTAACAGCACCCAATTGTGTAAATCGCAAAGCAGCATAAATGATAAACGGAAAAATTAAATAAATCATTGCCTCATGGGCAACCTGTTCTATCTGCTGGTTGGTGAAAACATAGGAAGTGACGATGAGGAGTAGAAAAATAACAATCAGTCCTTCTAAAAATTTTTTAGACTTCCAATTTATCGGCCAATGGGTAAACCATACCAGGATCAGTGGGGTAATGACCATTAATCCAAGAAAATCACCTATCCACCACGTAAACCAAATTGTCCACATATATAAATGAATATCTACGCCCACCAACAATAAGGTTATCACACCGATGGACGCGGATAACGATGTAGCAATCCCCCCAAAGAACGCCAAACTTATCACATCTTGAATGCGATCAAGTGAATTATGAAAATCAACAAATTTTCGTAATAAACTTACGGCTACGACGGCTTCTAAGGTATTCCCAATAGCCAACCCGATGGTTACAGTCAAGGCATTATTATTAAATAAAAACCCAAAAATAACACCTAAAGTAATTCCAGGCCAATATTTTTTCCCAAACAATAATAAAGCCGCGATCGCAATCCCTGTTGGAGGCCAAACAGGAGATGTATTCGGTTGCACATTTGCCATTAACAAGCCGAGCCTGGCAGCCAAATGATAAATGATTGCCAGACAAATAATACTGATACTATAAGTGGATAATTTCTTCAGTTTTTGTAGATTGTTTCGATTCTCCATCAAAATTGATTATACATGATGTAAAAAACATCTCAATAAAACACCAACCCGCCATCAATATTAATCGCCTGGCCATTGATAAACCCGGCTTCTTCGGACGACAGGAAGGCCACCAGCGCAGCTACATCTTCCGGTTTGCCGAAGCGTGCTACCGGGATGGTCTTGAGGATGCTGTTACACCATTCTTCCAGCGTCACCCCGTTGATATCCGCCAGATGCTGGTATGTGTTACGCA
>CAVQSU010000043.1:0-5232 GCA_963715915.1 uncultured Chloroflexia bacterium
CTGAACTTCTCAGGAAATTTGACCTCAATCAACAGGAATGACTTGCTTGAATTCTTAGACCTGGCGCAACAATTTATTGAACATTCCTTACGCGCTAACAAACGCAGTGATCAGCTTTATCACACCTATAACATTCTAAACTTAAGTAAAAATAATGCCAGCATCAGCCATCTAAAGGAAATGCTGGAGGGTCAGGTTTCTATCCTTTCTTCAGGATTGCTTTCCGGGGATGAATCACTTGCACTTTTGCAAAGTTTACGGAAAAGCGCTCTCTTCCGAGAGGATCAGAACACTTACATTTTATATCCGGATAAACCCCAACCGGGTTTTCTATCCAAAAATTCTATTTCGAAAGAGGAAATTGGAGATTTGCGCTTGCCAGCTAAACTGGCAGAAATGCAGGATAAAACATTGCTTGTTAAAGACCTGGATGGAATGTATCACTTTGGCGGGAAACTACACAACGCCAAAGATGTGTATGAAGCTTTGGAAAATCTGGCTAATAAACCAGAATTATCAGCGTTGGTGGTTGCTGAAAAAGAAAAAATAGCTGAATTATTTGAGGATGTATTTCACCATGCAGAGTTTACAGGTCGGTCAGGGAAATTCTTTGCTTACGAAGGTCTCGGGAGTGTCTACTGGCACATGGTTTCCAAGCTGTTGTTGGTTGTGCAAGAAACCGCATTGAAATACCAATCTGATCCTTCCTCTACCGGATTAATCGAAAAATATGAGGATATTCGTGCAGGCCTTGGATTATATAAATCCCCAGCCAAATTTGGCGCATTTCCCACAGATCCTTATTCGCATACACCCAAAGGGCAGGGGGCAAAACAACCAGGTATGACAGGATTGGTGAAAGAAGAAGTCATCGCTAGACTGGCTGAGGTTGGATTGGTGATCAAAAATGGTTGCCTTACCTTCAATGCAATATTGTTTGACCCCAGTGAACTTCTTTCGGAAGCCAGGATGATGCAATATGAGGATATAAACGAAAAATCTCAGGTGATCCAATTGCCAGCTGGAAGCCTGGTTTTCACCTGTTGTGAGGTGCCAATTGTAATTCAATTGGCAGATAAAGCTGGCATTGAAGTTTTCCTTAATGATGGCAATACACAAACAATCGCAGGTGATTGCCTGGATGAAATCAACAGTCAGCATATTTTCAAGCGTGATGGTGTTGTGCATCATCTCTTGGTAAAACTGGGCTGATACAAGCGAATGATTTGAGATCTGATTCAATCATTATGTTTTAATGATTGTATTTGAAATATTAATTCATCCAAATCAGCTTTATACCTATTGAACATGAAAGTAGATTTACTTGTAATCATACCTTGTGGTGAACCAGTTAAATATATTCCCATCTGATGAATAATTTACTTGGAAAATAATCAATTTACCTAAGGATCAGAGGCATTATTGATCTATCAAATTGATATTTCCATTATAATTACTATGGATGGATGGGGTGAGATGTGCCTACAATTTAGTGATTTAAAACGAGGTGAAAATGGAATCAAACCAAGTGTTAAAACGTACTGAAGTTCCGGTAGAACAGACCTGGAACCTGGAAGCCATCTTTCCATCCGTGGAAGAGTGGGAAAAAGCCTTAACTGGCATTGAAGCTGAGATTGAACAGATTGTTCCGTTCAGGAATACTTTGTCTCAAAGCCCTCAGCAACTGTATAAATGCCTGAAGGTGACTGAACGCGTCAGTCGCGAGATGGAGAAAATCTTCCTGTATGCCAGCCTGGGTAGTGCCGTAGATAATTCTGATCAGGCTGCGCAGGCGAGGGCAGTACAAGCCAGAGGAAAGTATGCCAAACTGCACGCCACCACAGCTTTTATCGAACCGGAATTGATCGCAATTGGATTCCCAACCTTAAAAGAATGGTGCCAGCAGGATCCAGATCTGGCGATTTATAAAACCTATTTTGAACAACTTGAACGCAAACAAACCAAAGTCCGCTCCTTTGAAGTTGAAAATGTACTCGCCATGGCATCCGAACCCATGAGTACCGTGGTACAGACATATAATAGTTTGACGAATGTAGATATCAAATTTGGGGTTGCCACCGATGAAAAAGGATTAACCTATCCCATTGAACAGGGTAATTATGGGGCTCTGATCAGTCATGAAGACCGCAATGTGCGCAAAACAGCCTGGGAAAACTACAACGATGCATTCTTGAAAAACAAAAACACGTTGGCCGGGTTGCAGATTGCCGGATTACAAAAAGATATTTTCGTTGCCAATGTACGCGGTTTCAAGAATACGCTGGAAGCTTCCTTATTCCCGAACAATATTCCTGAAGAAGTATTCCATAATTTGATCAGTGTGTTCCGTAAGCATCTACCCACCTGGCATAAATACTGGCGCATCCGAAAGCAATGGTTGGGACTGGATGAATTTCAAGAATATGATATCAAAGCACCATTAACCGATCAAAAACCGGTCGTATCTTACAACCAGGCGATTGAATGGATCACCGCAGGAATGCAGCCGTTAGGTGAAAAATATATCGGCATTCTTAACAAAGGTGCTACGACGGATCGCTGGGTAGATTGGGCTGTCAATCAGGGTAAGCGGCAGGGTGCTTTTTCGAGTGGTGTCTATGATACCAGTCCCTTTATTATGATGAGTTACAACAATGATGTTTTCAGTCTGAGCACGCTGGCGCATGAACTGGGACATTCGATGCATTCCTATTACACCAAACATACCCAACCATACATTCATGGGCGTTATGCTTTGTTTGTGGCTGAGGTGGCTTCAAACTTCAATCAAGCCATGGTGCGGGATTACTTATTGCGTACCCAGACCGATCCCGTTTTCCAACTGGCGCTCATCGAAGAAGCCATGTCGAATTTCCATCGCTATTTCTTCATCATGCCCACTCTGGCGCAATGGGAATTGGATATGCACCAACGTTTGGAGCAGGGCAAAGCCATGAATGCCAAAGTCATGATTGACCGTTGTGCCGAGTTATTCCATGAGGGCTATGGGGATGAAGTCGCTTTTGATCATGAGCGTATTGGCATCACCTGGTCACAGTTCAGCCATATGTACATGAACTATTATGTGTATCAATATGCCACCGGCATTTCCGGGGCGCACGCCCTGGCTGAAAATATCCTGGCTGGCCAATCAGGCGCTGTGGATCGATATCTCACATTCTTAAGTGCCGGAAATTCGGTCTATCCATTGGATGCGTTACGGGCAGCCGGTGTAGACCTTACCTCCTCTGGGCCTGTCGAGAAAGCTTTCAATTATCTGGGTAGTATTGTAGATCGCCTGGAAAAATTATTAGCTGAGAAGTAATAACCAGAAAGTAGAAAAAGCCCAAATGATTGGTAAACCCCATTCATTTGGGCTTTTTTTATTGTAATAAGGGCAGAACTTTGCTATTCAGGTCTTCCGGAAAGATCATGCCAATGTGAATCATGGCAACTTTGCCTTCCGGATCAATCAGAATCGATGTGGGGAAACCTGTGATTCCCAGACCATTTAAAACCGTTCCATCAGAGTCTAAAACAACTTTAAATCCCAGTCCTAGAGAGTCTGCAAACTGCGCTGCCATATCTCTGGTTTCGCCTGCATTAATGGCCAGGATTTCAAATCCCTTATCCTGATGTGCCTGATGAAATTCATTCAAATCCGGCATCTCTGCGCGGCAAGGTGGGCACCAGGTTGCCCAGGCGTTCAACAAGACATATTTACCCTGATAATCACTGAGATGGATGGTTTCACCTTCCAGGTCTGTTAGTGCAAAGTCTCCTACGGATTTTCCCTGGATGGCTTTTTGAACGCCTGCCTGCTGGGAGTTTTGCAAGGATAATAACAACACACTGACCATTAAGACGACGGTTATCCCAACAATGATCTGAACGTTCCTATTTTGCTTCTTTTTGTTCTTTACGGGCTTTTTTATTTTCATTTTGACCAATCTACCAGCATCTGTTTTCGACCATGCAGTTCTTTCTCTACGGCTATCGCAGCAACTGCACCTTCTGCAGCGGCAATGACTGCCTGTTTGACATGATTACAAAGAACATCGCCAACTGCATAAATACCAGGAATGGCAGTGTGAAATTCTTTATCGACAATCAAACATCCTGTGTCACTGACCTCAATCTGGCCAGCCAGAAATTCGGTAATAGGTTTGCCACCTTGCAGGTATATGAATGCTCCTTTGACGGGGATGGATTGGGTTTCCTGACCACGCTGGGCGAACATTATTGCTTCCACATTTTTCTCCCCAACGACTTCCCGTAGACTGGCACCTGGATAATAATTTACCTTTTCATTGTGTAGTAACTCATCAACCAAATGCTGTGGTGCTTTGAGATCCGGGGTTGGGGAAAGGAAATGAACTTCATTCACGAATTTTGTTAGAAATAAAGCTTCTTCGATTGCTTCATCACTGGAACCTGCTACTGCTACATCCATATTATTGAAAAAAGCGGCATCACAGGTGGCACAATATGAAACGCCATGACCCAACAGATCATCCTCACCTTTGACGCGTTTTCCACGTCCCATCGAACCGGTGGATATTATGATCGAACGGGTGGTATAGACATTGTTGTTGGTAAAAACAGTCTTAATTTCGCCGTCTAATTCTGTTCCTATCACTTTATCGGAGTTATAGACAGCCCCAAAACTTACAGCCTGGTCACGCATATTTTGCAGCAAATCGGGGCCACTGATTTCTTCCTTAATCCCAGGATAGTTGGCAATTTTGGAGGTGATCCCCAAAGCACCCGCGGTCAATCCTTTATCGATCACCAGTGTGGATAGTCCAGTTCTTGAAGTATAGATGGCTGCCGTAGTTCCGGCGGGTCCTCCACCAATAATGACTACATCCCAAGTTTTTTGATCGTTAGTTGGCAATTCAAAATGAAATGAAGTTTCCATGCAGAGTCCTTTTATAATTAATTATTACATTAATTAGATAACAATTTAAGTAAAAGGTTGCACTCATATGGAATCATTTATTAGGGTTAGAGTCAATTAGTTGGAAATTCTTGATTCAGATGAAGAAATTTGATTTTATCCTGATTAATATTTTAGTGTCGATTTTGACGACGGGGCAACCCGAATTTGAATGAGATGCACACCTGGTAATCTTTCAGCCAAGTAATTCCCATCATCAGAAACGAAATGTCATCTGCTTAAAATTGAGAAGAACCGCTAACACAAAACTGCATATTTATTATCTATCTAGT
>CAVQSU010000044.1:0-17179 GCA_963715915.1 uncultured Chloroflexia bacterium
CCATATCAGAGATCGGAAAAACAAATCGGGCTTATGCACTTGATTTTTGGGGATTTGGTGATTCCGACGATAAGCTATCCTCATATAACATACATGATTTTGTCGATCTGATCAGGCAATTTATGGATCAATTAGGAATTCAAAAAGCACCACTCGTAGGCCACAGTATGGGTGGAACGGTCAGTTTGATGGCGGCAATCAATAATCCAGACCGCATCCAAAAAGTGGCTGTGATTGGATCTCCCATTGAGGGAAAATCCCTGAGTTTCCCTTTGAGATTGGCTGGCAAACGATTTGTTGCAGAATTCTTATTTCAGAACTTTGCTCTATTTAGAAAAACATTAAAAATAATTTCTCCAATGATTTGTAATGATCCCCAATTTCCTGAGATTATTGATAATGATCTTTCAAGAACCAACCTGGAATCTTTTCTCAACAGTATTCGTTCACTTAGTCAGGTTGATTTGAGATTTGAACTTGATAAAATCAAAATTCCGGTATTGGGAATGTATGGAAAACGTGATAATATAGTATCACCCGCTCAATATAAGCCATTACACCAAGGGATTCCTCACTCACAAATTGAATTATTTTCAAAATCCGGTCACTTTTTAATGCTCGAAGAACCGAAGTTATTTTTACAACTGATCCATGAATTCATAAATCAGGAGACTGATTAAAAAAATGACCTATCAATCAACTCTAAATTGCTCTGGTACGATGACTGACATATTACTGGAGGGGGTAAGAGAAACGATTGGAATACCAGAAAAAAGCTTATTGGAAAGATCCGCGTTAGTATTGGATAATTACTTAAATTTCGACTCAAACGCACATGATGAGTTACTCAATTTATTGGAAAAAGCTCCTTTGCTATTTGGGGAAAGAGGATCTTGCGGTATTGCTCATAGAATTGGTGAAGCAAGTTTTCGTTATTTTCTGAGGAAAAACGGTAAACAATATTCTTTATCCGAGAACTCCTACCGATTATTGAATTCGCATCAGAGAATCTTGTTTGGATTGAAACAACTTGCTAAGTTTGCGCACCAAAATTGCGGTGCCTGCATAGAAATACATGAAGATGAAAATCGATGGTATTGGCAAGTGGTATCAAATGAATCTGTTCCATATTGGAACCGCTTCTATTCTCCTTATACGATTGGATTACTACGGGAATTTTTTACCTGGACAAGTGGTGGCCGTTACTATCCCATGGATGAGAGAACGAGCGATCCCGGCTCAGACATATTATTCCAGATAGCTATTAATAAAAAACCGCTGGGTAATTAATGCTAGATTATAGAATTGTTTTGCGCTCCGACAGGCAGGTATTACCGTTTAATGAACCAGCCAGAGATCTGAGAATCCTGAATAAACCTTTATGGTTAATTCAAAGGGATGCACTGGCACCTTACACCAATCAGGAAATTGACGTTTTTTCAGGAGAGAAAATTCCGATTGAAAATAATTCTTGTATCGTATTTAGGGATAATCTATTCTTCGATGAAACATTCATCAACTCATTTATCGACCTTGCAAAGAAAAAAAAATATGCTGTAAGAGCGGCATTTACAACCGAAGATGCTGCTTTTAGAGAGCATTGCCTGCCATTATCAAGCTCCTATGAGAAAAAAGATGACCTCTATTTTGCTGATCTTTGGTATTACCCACATGGCTTGGTGGATGAGGTTGAACCATTAATTATGGATTTACAGTCGCAAGAGATAGGTTACTACCATGTGCCAACTTATATGGCTTTTAACCAGGGTGATCTGGTTTACCAGGTTCCATTCCAGAGCTTGATTGCGATTGATTCCTGGGTGCATGTTTTCATTGCCGATGCGATTTTTGGTTTGTTTGCCAGAGGTGCTCGGTTTGAAAGGCGCTTAAAGAATGATCCCAAGTTTATGTTAAGCGTTTTGTTCACATCCATGTATGAAGGCAAGCAATTGTTGACCTGTTCAAAATTGGTCAATATTGGAAAAAATTGTTCCATCGACCCCAGTGCTGTTATTCATGGACCAACAACCATAGGAGATAATGTTACGATTGGTGCCGGGGTGATCATTGAAAATTGTATTATTGGGAATAATGTTAATATTTCCCAGGGGTGTAATTTAATGCTGTCTGTGATTGGTGATGGGACTTTTCTTCCTTTTCGAGCCTCACTTTTTATGACTACCTTAATGGATAATAGCATGGTTGCTCAGAATACCTGTCTTCAGATGAGTGTTGTTGGACGCAACTCATTTGTTGGTGCCGGCACCACATTTACAGATTTCAATTTATTACCGGTAGAATTACGGGCAAGAGACGCGCATGGCGAGTTGAGGAGTGCAAATCGGCCGGTCCTAGGGGGATGCGTAGGACATAATTGTCGGATTGGATCCGGATTGGTTGTTTATCCAGGAAGAACGATTGAGTCGGATGTGATTTTGATCAGTTCGAATGATAGACGGGTGATCGATCACGATATTAGTTATGAAGAAAGTGATCACCACAAATTAAAACAATCTGACCTTCACCGCCAATTCTATCCGCGAGATAATCGATAATCGATATTGGTTAGTCCAATTACTGAGAATAATCGCCATCTCTTTGATCCCATTCGTTTATTGGATTAAGTATAATTAGTATGTCATCCGAATTCGAAAACCCGATTTGGTTTTATTGATACCGGATGATATGCATTGTTCGATTATGTGTGTCCTTTCAATAACTAGTGGTCAGGGTGTTTTTGGCAGGCGTGCGCCTGCCAAAAACACCCACTCACCCGAATTTATTGATATGATACGATTATTTCTTAGTCACAAATTTGGAGGTACAAATGGGTAAAGGTCGCCTATTGGTTGTTGAAGATGATCATGATATTTCGAATATGTTGAATATTTATTTTTCAGGACTTGGATATGATGTGGATATCGCTCCTCGTGGAGAAGTAGCCCTTGAAAAAACCAGGCAATTAATGCCCCATTTAATTGTTTTAGATATCATGCTACCTGATATTGATGGGTATGAAGTATGTCGCCGTTTGCGAATTAATACGCGCACAAGTCACATTCCAATTATTTTCTTAACTCAAAAGGATGAACGCAGTGATAAGTTACAGGGATTGGAATTGGGTGCAGATGATTACATTACCAAGCCGTTTGATATTGAAGAGTTACGCCTACGCGTTCAAAATGCAATTGCCAGAGCAGAAAGAGAAAGCCTGACTGATGCCCAATCCGGATTACCTTCTGGAAGATTAATTGAAGATCAATTGAGAAAAATTATTCGCGAGAAAAATTGGTCGTTATTTGATATCCGCATTAATTATCTGGAACCATTTAAAGAGGCATATGGATTTATTGCTGCCAATGACGTTTTACGCTTCACTGGTATGCTTTTGGGCGACATTTTGGATGAGGTTGGCACCCAGGATTATGATTTTATCGGACATGCAGGTGGTGATAATTTTGTTCTGATTTCTGATTTCAGCCAATCACAAAAGTTATTTACCCGTCTCAAAGAAAAATTTGAAGAAACCATAAAAACACATTACAACTTTAAGGATCGAGATCAAGGTTACCTTTCTGTCCATGGCGAAAAAGGTTCCTCAGATCAAGCTCCATTAATGAATTTGTCAGTTGGAATGGTATCTCCCAATACTCATCAATTTGCAGATATCCGAGAAATCACAGAATTAGCTGCTGAAGAACGAAGAAATGATAATCAAAAATAAAATTGGATATGTAGGGTGATTATTTATCTTTTCAGTGGACTTATCACATTGGCAATAATTGGGGTCCTATGGGTTTCAATTATGCTATTGATTAGATTTAAGCAGCTAAACGTAGATGTCCCGACAACTGAAGTAGACGGTGAGATTGATTACGCACATCCGGTATTATTCGTTGAAAAAGGTGGCAGAATCAAGTATCAAAGTTCAGGGATCTCTAATTTACTGGATCAAAAACAAGGGGAAGAATTTGATATCAACTTGTTGGCCAAAAAAGCGAATAACAAAGAATTTTATAAAATATTCACCCAACCCGGTAAATCCAATTTTGAATTAAGTGGGGAAAAGTATGTTATTTATAGTTACCAGACATCTGATGGGATGTTGGTATCTTTCATCAAAGACCAAAATCAAAACACATATCGAGCCGGCGAAGATGAAATCCCCAAATTATCACTGAAAATTCTGGAGAAAATTTCAAATAATGAAGAACTAGATCATATTATTCATATATTATTTGAAGAAATACAATATCGACTTTCAGCTGATTATGTAGAGATCGTGATTTGGGATAATGAAAAAGAAGAGATAATTTCCTATCCATTCCATAAACTCGAAAATATTGATTCTCAAGAATTTCCTAAGCGGTACTACGTGAATGAATGTTTTGCCGGGAAGGTAATTGAGAAAAAAGAAATAATTTATCTTGAAAACCTGAAAACCAATCAATATCCATTAACTGAGGAAGTATTGAAATATGATTTCCAAGAACTTTTTGGGATCCCTTTGTGGATTAACAATGCTCTTATTGGGGTGATTGTATTAGGAAATCTGGAATCCTCGGGTATCTCAAAAAAAGTACGGGAATTGGAACCTGGCTTTATGAATCAGATTTCAATTGGCCTTTATAACGCCTGGATGAACCAGGAAGTAAAACGAAAATCGCTGGAGTTGAGTGGTTTAGCGAAATTATCTTACTCCTTCAGTAAAATACAGGAACCTCAAGCGTTATTCAAAAATATTATTACTAGTTTTGAAAACCTCCTACCAATTGACATCTTTGGATTTATCCTATATGAGGAACAAACGAATATTCTGGAAGCCAAGAAACCATTTAAAGGCTTACCAGATCCAATTGTTGATATTATCCGAATCAATATCCTTTCAGATAGCCCAGCGGAAAATATTCTGTTTTCTCAGGATATTTTGATTGTAGAAAATGCGATGGATAACCAGCAATGGTCTGACCTTGGTTTATCTCATCTCGCAAGTGCTGCATCCATCAGAGAAGCTGTACTGATACCATTGTCTCCAGGTAGTGAGCCAATGGGTTATATCCTGGCAGCCAATCATCATAATGGTGCATCATCATTTTCACAGGATGAGATGCATTTATTAATGATCGTTGTAAACCAGACCGCTCCTCTCATAGAGAACCTTTACCTGCTTATACAATCGAGACAAAGAACACAACGAGCAGAAACACTAAGAAGAATTTCATCTTTAGCCAGTTCAAATGCAACCTTGAATGAAGTGTTAGCTTTTTCGATCAATGAGTTATCGCTATTGTTGCATGCTGATGTGGGTGGATTATTTCTGGTTGATCATGCCGGTATGAAATTGGACTGGAAACCGAGATTCAAACTATGGACTTTGGCAACTTGATCGAAGTGAAGGAGAGTTATCGCTATCCTCTCCAGATTTTCTTGGGACTGTTACCTATTTGAGAGAGCCTCTGTTAATTGGAAAATTTGATGAAACAAAACCGATTCCAGACTTTTATCAAAATATCGTAGATCAATGTGATTTGCAATCAGCTATTGTCGTACCGATGATTGTGAAAAACCAAGGCATTGGGGAAATTTGGTTTGGAAGTCATACACTCAGCTTTTTTGACCAAGGTGATATTCAACTGATCCTTTCGGCAGCGAACCAATTGGCATATGTTGTAGATCAGGCAAATTTATCCATGCGGACGCTCGAAGCGATCAATGAAAAAATGGAACAGGAAAAATTGATTGATGAATTGAAAAAAATTAATCAGTTTAGCCAAAAGATAACCAGTCTTCGCCCAGGACTTATATTGAAAGAATTATTGGAAGTATTGATGGAATTTATTCCTGTGGCAGATGCAGGATGGATTGGATTATGGTATGAACAAGATCAATCTATCAAACCGGAATATTTAAATAACTATTCTGAAAATTTACTCGAAATTCCATTTATCCGCCCAAGTCTCCCGGTTGATATTTGGGAACATCAAAAAACAATTGTGATGAATGACATGGACTTTCCTGTGAGTTATAAGTTAACCGAAACAGAGGCGGTTCAATATTTACGAGCTACTCAAAATCAAATTCCGAGCGCATGTCTTCATGCACCTTTGATCGCATCCAATCAATGTATCGGTATTTTAGTACTGGAGATTTTTAATAAAGAGAAAGTCTTTTCGGATGAAGATGCATCGATCACTCTTTCATTATTACAACAGGTAAATTTAGCATTAGCAAATGCTGATCTCTTCATGACAACTGAGAAACAATCAAATCGATTAAGAATTCTTTCAGACCTTTCTAAAACTATTTCAGCTAGTTTAAATAGAAAAGAATTGCAAGATTCATTGTTGAATCAGTTGAGACAATTGATTGATTATCAAACGGCAACGTTGTGGGAAAAAGAAGAAAATCAATTAAGAATTATTGCAACAGACGGATTTACCGATCAAGAAAACAGAACGGGCATAATGGTGCAAATCGATGATTCCATGCTTTTTCAGGAGATGTTCACCACCAAAAAACCTGTTGTTATCGGGGATATACGGGAAGATGTTCGTTTTCCATCATTAATCGAAGTTGAAAATTTATCCTGGTTGGGTATTCCACTGATTTCGAAAATGGAAGTTATCGGAGTGATCGCCTTAGAGAAAAAAGAAAAAAAATATTTCAATGAGGAACTGGTGCAATTGGCTGAAGCCTTTGCTTCTCAAGCAGCAATCGCTTTGGATAATGCCAGTTTATATCAGGATTCGCTTAGAAGAGGAACAGAGCTTGATGAACGAACTCAAAAATTGTCCTGGCTGAACCAATTTTCATCCGAGGTTAACCGCTCGTTGGATATATCCCGCATCACAAAATTGACTGCCGATTACATTTTGAATATTATCAATTGTGAAATGATTTCTATCATTTTATTAAGTGGAAATGGTGATATCAAATTATCATTCCAAAAACCTGCTTTCGAAAACTTCCCCAATTTAAATATTAATCAGCAACCTCTTTTCGAAAAATTAATTCAGTCACGCGGTATATCCCAAATTCAAGATATCACAAAAGAAAAAGAGATTAATGATTTATTCCAACATTATTTCTATAAGCGAGGAACAAAATCAGTATTATTGATACCTTTGCACAGTGCCGACAGAGTGTTTGGCTGGATTGCATTGGAATCTCCAGTTGTAAGACGCTTTTTACACGATGAAACTGATTTGGTAAACACAATAGCAAATCAAGCCTCAATGGCTATCAATAATGCGTATTTACTGGCTGAGACAATTGAATTGAAAGAAAACCTGGAAGAAAGCGTGGATGAACGTACCAAAGAACTGGTATTAGAACATCGAAATACTGAAATGCTTCTACAAATTTCAAACGAACTTTCAGGTAGTATGGACATCGATCAAATTCTGGATAGCACTTTGAAGATGATAAATAATTCGATGAATGTCTCGGGTAGTCTGGTGTATGTCCTGGAAGGAAAGAAAATTTTTCAGGCAATTCATCATCCAACCAATGATGATACTGCAATTACACTGGATTCAGTAGAAACTTATGTCAATCAAGTGGTTGCAGAAAAAGATTCAATTCTGATTGAAGAGTTTTCAAAAGAAAACCAGACAGTTCCATTTTCAAGTTGGATGTTTATCCCGTTAAAATTTGGGGAGTCGATTTTGGGTGTATTATCGATTTTCCATGAATCCCCAGGATTCTTCAACAATCGGGATCAGGAATTGGGTGAAGCAATCGCTGGTCAGATCAGTATGACCTTGAATAATACAGAGATCTATAAATTAGTACGTGATCAGTCCGAAAATCTTGGGTCCATGTTGCGAGAACAGGAAGTTGATGCCAGTCGGTCGCAAGCCATTCTGGAAGCAGTTGCTGATGGTGTCCTTGTTACAGGTATCCAATCGGAGATTTTGCTCTTAAATAAATCTGCAAAAAACATTTTAAGGATCGAGGAGAAGGCTGTCGATCTTTCATTACATGGATTACATGGTCATTATGGAGATAAAATTGATCATTGGATTTCAACAATTGTTAGATGGACAAATCAACCATCAAAAATCCATTCGGACACGGTAATTTCTGAAAGAATTAACTTAAACGAAAATCAAGTAATTTCTGTGCATCTTTCACCTGTAATTTGGCGTAATGACTTTTTGGGCACCGTCTCGGTTTTTAGAGATATTTCTGTGGAAGTACAAATCGACCAGTTAAAGACTGATTTTATTTCCAATATCAGCCATGAGTTACGCACTCCAATGACTTCGATCAAAGGATATGTAGAAGTTTTACTAATGGGTGCATCAGGTATGATCAATGAACAACAGAGGCACTTCTTAGAGATTATTCAGTCAAACACTAACCGATTAAAATCTCTGGTGGATGATATTTTGGATATTTCCAGGATTGAATCTGGCAATATTATTCTGAGACCTGAATCATTCGATCTGGTAACAAAAATAAAAAATGTAGTTGAAATTCACAAAAATTCAACCATGATCAATTCAAAGCAAATCTCTTATCAAATCAATCTAATCGGAAAAAGCCCATCCATCAGTGCTGATCCGGAAAGAATTGAACAGGTTCTGTTAAATATTCTCAATAATGCCCGAATTTATTCAGATGATAAAAGTGTGATCACACTTTCAGTAGAAACTCTGGGAGAATTAGTCAAAATTAAGATAGCAGATCTTGGGGTGGGGATAGCCAGAGATGAACAGGATCATATTTTTGAAAGGTTCTTCAGGGGTAAGAATGCTGTAAATGTGAATTCTGCAGGAACAGGTTTAGGTTTGTCGATTGCGCGTACCTTCACTGAGATGCATGGAGGAAACATCAAAGTGGAATCCTCTGGCATCCCAGGAGAAGGATCAACATTCACAATTATGCTCCCTATTAAACTTGAAAAGGTTAATACTTAATGTCAAAGATACTAATCGCTGAAGATGAACAGGATATCCGGGATTTGATCGAATTTACCCTGAAATATGTGGGGCATGAAGTTGTTTCAGTTGCAAATGGAGAACAAGCATGTCATATGGCAAAGAAAATCATGCCGGACTTGATTCTGTTGGATGTTCGAATGCCCGTTATGTCTGGGTATGAAGCCTGTGAAAAAATAAAAAATGATCCAAAAACCGAACACATACCGATCGTATTTCTATCCGCCAAGGGGCAGGACTCGGAAATTAAGGCTGGTTTGCAAGCTGGAGCAGTTGATTATTTATTGAAACCATTTGCACCGGATGACCTGAACAGCCGATTAAAAGAGATTCTTGACGGGGTTGCATGAGTGCAATTTTTATTGATGGTCAATTAGCCCACTATGAAGTGATTGGTCGCGGACATCCTGTTTTATTTTTACATGGATGGGTTGGCTCCTGGCGGTATTGGGTTCCAACGATGCAAACGATCTCATCCACAAACAGAGCCTATGCGCTTGATTTATGGGGGTTTGGGGATAGCGCTAAGAACAATCAATATACTATTAAAGATCAGGTTGAATTTGTTATGGATTTTATCGAAAAAATTGGACTATCCCGGGTCTCGATTGTTGGTCATAATCTTGGTGCCATTGTGGCGTATGAATTTGCACGTCGTAATCCTGAACTGGTAGAGAAAATTTTATCCATTTCTTTGCCTTTATCATTTGATTTATTGAATACCCGTTTACTTTTAGGTGACCATATTGGTCTTGTGGATAAATTATTGGGAAAAGGATTCGAAACAGACGCTGTGAAAAGTGACGAAGCCAAAAATGATCCTGTTGCGATACAAACAACGATTTCAGAACTTGAAACGACCAACCAACTCGAAATAATTGCTTCTTTTGAAAAAACTTCCTTATTAGTCTTTGGTCAAAACGATTCTGTCGTCCGAGTCCCATCTTTAGAAATTATTCAATCAATTCGGTCGAATATACACTCCATTATCTTTGATAAGTCGGGGCACTTCCCTATGTTGGATGAGAGCAGTAAATTTTCAAGGCTTCTAAGTGAATTTCTAGAATTAGGAGAGGATGATTCTCCTCGAAATTTACAAATCAAAGAAAAATGGAAGCGTCGCGTGAGATAGATAAAGTATGAAAATATGAAGGAAATGAATTAATCATGGATACAATTGTTTTTTATGATGGTACCTGCCCATTTTGTGTTTATAGTGCCAGGAAATTGAAGAAACTCGACTGGATGAATAAATTGAAGATTCTTGATTTATTTACCCCAGGTTTATTGGAAAAATACAATATCCCCTTGGAAAAGGCGATGAATCGAATGCAAGTTGTTACGAATGGGAATGTTCGTAAAGAAGGGATGGAAGCTCTCCTGTGTATCTCAGGTCGTTTACCGTTACTTTGGATTTTCATTCCTTTATTTTGGTTATCGATTAAGCTTGCTCTTGGATCAAGAATTTATGATTGGGTTGCAAGAAATCGCTTTCTTTTCCCTGTACCTGGATATTGTCCAATTCCAGACCCTACATCGGAAAAAAAATAACAGGATAATGCATGCGCAAGGTATGAGAACTTTTTTGAAGATGTGGGATGAAAAAAATTGGTATTCGTGGGGAGTGGATAAATTTAAAGGTTTATCAATCTTCTTGACAACGACATCAATTCTCATATACTTTTAAAATCAAAGGAGCAACGGGGAGTCCATTTGGGCTGAGAGGAGAACATAAAAAGTTCTCGACCCGCAAACCTGATCCGGATCATGCCGGCGGAGGAATATGCACAAGAAAGATTTATAACCCGCCGACAGGTGGGTTTTTTATTAGTCAACGTATGAGGATTGATATGAAAGCAGCCTTATTTATAAATGGCGAATTTGATAAGAATGATCGAATTATGCAGCAAATCAAACAGTCAGATTTGCTGGTAGCTGTTGATGGTGGATTACGGCATGTGATGAATTATGGCCTGACACCTCATATTATCATCGGTGATCTGGACTCAATCGATTTAACAGATTTGGAATATTTTGAACAGAACGGTGTGGATATCATTAAATATCCCATTCAAAAGGATGAGACAGATTTGGAATTGGCGGTTGAGCATGTCTTGAATTTGGGATTTGAGGAGATACTCATTCTGGGTGCAATAGGTAGAAGGATAGACCATTTCCTTGGAAATTTTTTGTTTTTCTCCAATCCAAGATATCAGAACGTAGACGTCAAAATTCTAACCAAAAATAGTGAAGTTTTCTATTGTAAATCCAGGCAAATAATAGAAGGTGCTTCTGGTGACATAGTGAGTTTAATTCCGATCAGTGAAGTTGTATCAGACATTCAGACAACCGGGCTGATGTATCCTCTGGACGGAGAGGATCTGATGCGATGGAAATCCAGAGGCATCAGTAATCAAATGATAGATCCAACCGCAAAAATCGAATTTGGATCTGGCGAATTATTATGCGTTCATAGTTTCAGCTCTCAGCACGAAAAAAATGAGGAGAACGATGAAAATTAGTAAATTAATAATACTGGTAACCAGTTTGATGGTAATTATGGTAGTTGCTTGTAATGGTGGCCAGGAACCTCCCTTACCATCAGATATGGGTACCCAACCACGAGTATTGCGTGTAATGACACACGATTCATTTTCAGTCAGTGAAAGTTTGATCGCTAATTTTGAAAATGAAAATAATGTTAAGATCAATTTCCTGTTGTCAGGTGATACTGGAGCAGCGTTAAATCGCGCAATATTGACAAAAGAATCACCTCAAGCAGATGTGTTTTTTGGTGTGGATAATACATTTTTATCCAGAGCGCTGGAAGAGGAAATCTTTGAAATTTATAACAGTCCACTACTTGAAAATATTGATAATTCTCTCCGGTTGGATCCGGAAAATTATGCCTTGCCGGTTGATTTTGGGGATGTTTGTATCAATTATGACAAAGCCTATTTTGAGGAAAATCAGCTTCTTATTCCATCATCATTGAGTGATTTATTATTGCCTGAATATGAAGGATTATTGGTCGTGGAAAACCCGGCAACATCCTCGCCAGGTCTTGCATTTATGCTGGCAACCATCGCTGATTTTGGTGAGGAAGGATACCTGGATTTTTGGACGAAATTGAAGGCAAATGGTGTTGTGGTTGTCAATGATTGGGAGAGCGCATATTATAGCAATTTCAGTGCATCTGCTGGAAAAGGGAATCAACCCATGGTAGTCTCTTATGGATCCAGTCCACCAGCGGAGGTTATTTTTTCTGAGAACTCCTTTAGATGATGCTCCAACGGCTTCTATCATTGCACCTAATACCTGTTTTCGCCAGATTGAATTTGTGGGTATCTTGAAAGGGACCCAACAGCGGGAATTAGCGGAGAAATTTGTAGATTTTCTTCTGGATGTGCCATTTCAGGAAGATTTGCTTTTACAGATGTTTGTTTTCCCTGCAAATGTTAAAGCCCAATTGCCATCTGAATTTGAAAAATTTGCTCAAATTCCGGACCAACCTGCAAAATTGGATCTGGATTTAATCGCACAGAACCGTGAGAAATGGATACAGGATTGGACACTGATCGTTCTGAGGTAAACTCTTGAAACAAGGTCTGAAATATATCAGGTCGGTCCCAGCTATTTTGCTGTGGAGTTTGCCATTTGCATTCCTGTTGATTTTCTATTTCCAGCCGTTAATTGCAAATTTCAGAATGGCATGGCAGGCAACAACAACCCATGCGCTGGCTTCCATGCCCTTGAAGGTAATCACACAACCTTTGTTTTTCACAATTTGGCAAGCCATCCTTTCTACTTTACTAACGATGGTTGTTGGTTTTCCACCGGCTTATTTACTGGCAAAATACCGATTTGTTGGAAAGTCATTTATTCGGTTGCTGACAACCATCCCATTTATCATGCCGACTGTGGTTGTCGCAGCAGGGTTTAATGCATTATTAGGACCTAAAGGTTGGTTCAATTTATTGCTGCAAACAATATTTTCTCTCGACAAACCACCGATTCAAATCATTAATACGTTAGGTGCCATTCTTTTAGCCCACGTTTTTTATAATTCAACGGTGTTTATTCGTGTTGTGGGTGGGGCTTGGAGCCAATTGGACCCAAAAATAGGATTTGCTGCCAGAACGTTGGGTGCATCTCCGCTGCGGGTCTGGCAAAAAATAACTTTCCCATTATTGAAACCCGCTCTCCTTTCTGCAATTCTCCTGATATTTTTATTCAACTTCACCAGTTTTGCCGTAATTTTACTATTAGGCGGACCAAAATTTTCTACACTGGAAGTGGAAATATATATTCAGGCCGTACATATGCTCAACTTGCCAGTCGCAGGTTTACTTTCAGCCATTCAATTACTCTTCACGCTGGTTTTGACAATTTTATATACAAGAGTAATAAAAACAAAATCAGTTGCTTTAACCCCCAGAGATCCTGAAGAAGTTGCAAAACCTATCAGGGGATGGAAACAAAGATTATTTCTGATTGGCACAATGTCTTATCTGATTATTTTATTTGCCGCTCCTTTATTTTCGTTGGTTTTACGTTCTTTTTTATTGACGGATTTCAGCAGAAATTTGATGGGATCGACGGGTAATCGATTTTCTCTGGTTTATTATCAGGAATTGTTCTTAAATCGCCGCGAATCGCTGTTTTATGTCCCTCCCATTGATGCAATTCTCAATTCATTGTATTTTGGACTAATAACGGTAGGAATCGCTTTATTTTTGGGTTTTTTGGCAGCGAGCGTAATCTCATCGCGCTCTCGCTGGGGTAAACTCCTTGATCCCATCCTGATGCTGCCATTAGGAACCTCAGCGGTTACTTTAGGTTTGGGGTTCATATTGGTCTTCAACAACCCACCGTTAGATGTTAGGTCATTTCCTTTTCTAGTCCCCATTGCTCATTCTCTGGTTGCTATGCCTTTTGTCGTCAGGATTTTGCAACCGGTGATTGCTTCCATTCCACGCGAATTGAAATATTCCGCCATGGTTTTAGGAGCATCACCCTGGCGGACATTCTGGCAGGTGGAGTTTCCGATTTTGTTTCGCGCCATCATTTCTGCAGCGTTGTTTGCCTTTACCATCTCCTTGGGAGAATTTGGCGCCACAACCTTCCTGGCACGACCAGAACAGCCAACGATACCTATTGCGATCTATCGCTATCTATCTCAACCCGGTGGACTGAATTATGGCCAAGCGATGGCAATGTCAACCATCTTGATGATCATTTGTGCACTATCAATTATCCTGATCGAACGGTTAAAGTTACCCAATATCAAAGAGTTTTAGAAAGAGTTCAGCATGTTATCTGTGAGAAACATCTATAAAGAATATGAAAACAAACCTTTATTACAAGGTGTGAGTTTTGATGTTCAACAAGGTGAAACTATCTGTCTTCTTGGTCGATCAGGCAGTGGTAAAAGCACGATATTGAGAATCATAGCTGGAATTGAAGCACCCGAATCCGGAGATGTATTTTGGAACAATCAAAACTTGAAGGAAGTGCCGGTCCATAAAAGAAAATTTGGCTTTATGTTTCAGGATTATGCTTTATTTCCACACAAAAATGTGTTTGAAAATGTAGCATTTGGTCTGAAAATGCAGAATTTACCTGTTGATTTAGTAGAGGAAAAAGTAGTCTCCGTGCTCACGAAAGTAAAAATGCAGGAGTTCAGACACCGTCAGGTAGCTGACCTTTCAGGAGGTGAACAACAGCGGGTTGCATTAGCACGAGCTCTGGCACCTGAACCACGTTTATTAATGTTGGATGAGCCGCTGGGTGCCCTGGATCGGAATTTACGAGAACAATTAATGGATGAATTGAGATTATTGCTGCATGAAAGTAATATTCCTGCCATCTATGTTACTCACGATCAGGAAGAAGCATTCACAATTGGCGACCGTCTGGTTTTATTAAATGATGGCCAGATTATTCAGAATGCTACCCCTGAAGATGTATATCAAACGCCGAAAAATGCCTGGGTAGCTAAATTCATCGGTTTATCCAATTTACTTGAAGGTGTTGTTCAATCCACTAAGCCTTTGATGGTCGTCAATACAAGAATTGGTGATTTTTCAATTAAGACTGGATTTCCCCAAAATGCAAAATTGGGGGATCCCGTGATGTTGCTCTTACGACCTGATGCCTTATCCATGAAGGGTAGCAATTTGAATCAATTTCAAGCACAGGTTCTGGATGATGTCTTTCTGGGAAATCAATGGCGGGTAAAATTACAAATGAGTGATCTGGAGTTTTCCTTTCTGGTGGATGAACCGATATCCATTGGATCTATCATCAAAATTTCAATCGATCCAAAACAGATTAACCTCCTGAAGGATGAAAAATGAAAAAAATTACAGTGGTAAAACAAAATGTGAATGGTGTCGAAACCTGGCGATATGAAGGTAACGAATTGCTGCGCGATAAAAATATTGTGATGGTTGAAGCACTGTTTAACCGAGACGATACTACTTTACTTGGTATAGTGATAAAGCGAAACGACCGATTTTTGGAAGCCTTTTTCAAAGACCGTTGGTATAACATTTTCGAAGTCCGAGATCGTGATGATAACAAATTGAAAGGTTGGTATTGTGATATCTGCAAACCAGCGATCATCACAGATCACCAGATTTCCTATTCAGACCTCGCCCTGGATTTATGGGTTTTTCCTGATGGAAGGAAAGAGGTTTTTGATGAAGATCAATTCAATCAACTGGAGTTAAGTGAAAGTGTTCGAAATAAGGCTCTCGAAAACTTAGAGGACCTGAAAGATAATTTTTTTGAAATCGTAAATCTATTGCCTAAGGTTCAAGCGTAATTTCAAAACTATACAAGTATAAAGTACCAGGTAAACGGGACGCGCTTTCCTGTCGGACCGTGATACGAATGTTCGTGCTTTCATCTACGGAATAAGGAATATACGCTTCAAAGGGAATGTGACTTAAGATTTGATTGGGAGCTTCAACTTCAACTCTTGCATCTCCAACAATATTTCCTTCAGGGTCAATACACTCGATGATAATAGGAGATGCACTGAGTATGCGTGCCAGACCCTGCACAAAAATTACACCACCTTGAATAGTATCTTCTGCAGCTGGTTGACGGATGATATAGGGTTCGGTCAAATCCTTTGGCGGGGAAATTTTATTACTTCCCAATTGAATTAATAAGAGATCAACCGAAGTTAGTGCCATCATGCGACTAAAACGGTCTTTTGTGTAGATAGATAATCTACCATATTCAGCTGCTCTTTGTAATTCAAAACTTATTTCTGGTGCAATACCAATTCGTCGATTTAGAAAATTTTGATAATTGATATTTTCCTTTGTAATCAATCTGCCATCCTCACCGATTAATTCGACAATGATCAGACCATCTTCACCTGGGCTGACTATGGCTTCAGGTCGAACAGGGGAGGTCACGAAAGAAAATGCCCCAATATTATTAATCCGGAAATAAGCTAAAGATGGGGTAGGCGTATTGGTAGGTATCGGTGTGCGTGAGGGTCTGAATGTTCGGGTTGGAATTGGTGTTCGAGATGGAATTCTTGTGCGTGTAGGTGTAAAGGTGATGGTCGGAGTCAATGTGATTGTTGCAGATAAATCTGGTGTAAATGTAAGGGTTGGGTCTGGAGTATGTGAGGATGTAATTGTCACTGGTGGAATAGTAGTTTCTGTGGTTAGATCTGTAGAAATAATTTCTGGAGTAGCTGTGAATGTACTTGAAGGGGTCGGGGAATCCAAAATGGTTATAACTGTTTCAGATAAAGTGGTCTCAGGATCGGGTTGTTGTCCATTACAAGCAGAAATTAAAAATACCAGAATTACCATGCAGATCATTAAAAAAATTGGTCTGGTTTGGAAAGGCTGATGAATGACTCTGGTTGTGATTCCCATATTTATCCTTTAAAAGTTGGTGCTATTTCCTGCATAAATTGTTTGATGGCTCTTTCTCTTTCAGATTGAGAATTGACCCTGAAATGGAGTACTGGCATAATTCATTCCGGCATTTTGATAATCTTTGATCTGCTGAATGATCTGTTCGTTATTTCCTGAAATAATCTTTGATTGTTCATGCTCCTGATGAATGCCAAGGTGAATGCCTGTTCGGACAGCGATCGCAAATGGACGTACTTGGATAATTGATTGTACATCATGCAAGGATTCCTTTAGTTCAATCGGTGAACTTGCATTCGGATGCCAGCCATCGCCCAGTCCGACCGC
>CAVQSU010000045.1:0-7978 GCA_963715915.1 uncultured Chloroflexia bacterium
TTTGTACACATTCCAGATTAAGAACGGCAACAAGAGAGTAATTCCGAATAAAAAGAATTTTCTAAAATTTTTGAAGGTGACTTTCGTAGTTTTCCAATTATTTGAGAAAAATTGGAAAACTACGAAAGAAATGGCCACCGCAACTAATATTCCTTCATTTTTTATGTTTATTAATAATAGAACACAGACAACACTTAAAATAAAATCTATATTTTGCTTTTTCTGAAAATATCTACCCAAAAAAAGTATTGATATCGACGTATATATCGCAAGAAGGCCATCCATGTAGCCATTCCAAGTCCACAGAGAAAAGTTGAAGGACATCATGAATAGTAGAAAAATATAACTAAGTGACCATTTTCTGAAGGAAATAATCGACATAAGGGGAGGCAAAAACATAAGTAACAAAGCTAATTTTGGCAGATATTCATTCCAAAAACCTACTATATAACTAAGCTGAGCAGCTAGGGCAGGGACTAATTTTGGATAATCAGGATGTGAGAAGGCAACAATGGGACTACTCCATCCAGCTGTATTATTTATTGATCCTGCAGAATAAATCATCTTTGCATGGAAAAACCAGATTGAGCGTGCATCCCAATCTATTAATGGTACCGCCATGATTGGGCTAAAAAAAGAATAATAATTACGAAGATTCCTATCAAATTCCAAAAGACCGCCCATTTAAATTGAGTATTCCTTCTACTCTTGAAACTTTGTATTGAAAATAAAGATAAACCAATAATCGAAATCAAGATTCCAATAAATATAGCAACCTTGATATCCTGAATGATCAGTAATAACAGATAATTTATTAGCAATCCTATCATCATATATAATGATGTTCTTTGAAAAAGTCTATCATTCAACGCATTTACTAAGATTTTGCCCAATAAAAGTTTAAGGATCAAATATCCCAACCCAAAAAGATAAGTTAATGAAATAAATATTAGTAAGGATATTTTTACTAAATTAATTACAGTTGACAAGGAATATTAACTCCCTTTGATCCATAACATAACAGGATTGGTATTTTGCTAACTCATTTTCGAAAACGAAGATAAATTTCGATTCTGGATTATTCCGAATAGGCCAAGCAGATTCAACAATTCTCTGTTTGTTATATTCGTTTAAGTTTTTGGTAGGAGAAACTGTAAAATCTAACAGTTGATTGCTATCAATCATGTCTAACATCTTTAACACATCATGATTAAGAACTTCTTTTCCTGAATTTGGGGTTAAGATCAAGCGGAGTGGTTTTTTGGGATGAGATAAAGTTGCAATATTTACTGAGGTAAATTCTTTAAAAGCATCAAGGAATGGTGTTAAGTTGATGATTGAAAAAATCAAGATGACTGATAACAATGTCCAAAAAGATTTTCTAACCAGGACAGATCCAATGATGAACAATGGGAAGAAGGAAGAAAAAGTCCCCTGATAATAGAATAGCAATAATCCAAACACCTATCAATGAATATAAGATTTTATTTGATATGAAATGATTTTTGAAATTTAATCGTTTCTTCATTTTCGTTCTAATCTTCTATCTTTCGGTACATGCTCGTTATAATATTTCAGAGGAAACCCTTGATATTATCTCATATTTTTCTTTACGAAATTTATTCTCCCCCTTATCTCACCTTTTTCCACACATCACGATACTTCTTGCGATAATTCTCATTTGTCTCCAGCTCGATCAGGCATAGGGACAGTTCCTTGATCTTAGCATTTTACGTTGATTTGAACAACTTACATATTCTTTCCAAAACAGCAAAGCTGTTCAGTTTACCAGAACTTTAATCATATGAATATCATCCGGTTCCAGTGCATACAGCTCCGGGTGGAGCATCCAGGGTGGGAATGAAACCCTGGCTCAGATAAAAACCAACCGCTGACTGGGATTCGGTGGCGGAGACATAAAGCCGTCCATGTCCATCTGCAATGGCTTGTTGTTCCAATAATCGGGTCAAATGCGTGGCAATGCCCAGTTGGCGATGGTTTTTGTCCACAAAGAGCGCGTCCAGTTGTGCCATGTCATCTGTCAGGTGCGGGCGATAGACAATGATGCCCAGCATCACATCACCTTCAAAAGCTCCCCAGGCTTTTACTCCCGGCAGTGGGAGCACGTTTGCCCAGTTTCCCTGCCAGGTTTCGGCTGTTCGCGGGGGACGATCCCAGACACGTGGTTTGGTGATTAGTGCGCCATCCTGCCAGAGATAAATCAAATCTCCATGCTCCGAGACATCCACTTCCAGGATGTGCCGGTGAATTTCTGCTAAGGTAATTTCGCGGTAGGTGATCATTTTTCCTCATCATATTAGAAGTATTTTTGATCATCTCAATAAATCGGGGTTGACGGTTGTTATTGGCTGTAAATCCCTTCAATAACAACAAGACTCACAAAATATTGAAAAGATACATCTATTTTAATATCTGGTCTACAATTAATCCAACTCGCTAATCTCATTTCTAGACAGGATCTTGAAAATGAACGATATTACTCTTACTCTGCTTGTGATTCTGGCTACAGGCCTGTTGGTTGTGATCATTTTTGTGCTTGTACGACGTTACCGATCCGCACAGGAGCAACGTCTGGCGCAGATGGCGCTGGAGCGCGGTTGGATACTGGATGTGGTGCGTGAACGACTAATGTATGGTCAACGTATTCGTCATAAAGATTGGCAAATTGATTTGTTGACCCAATCCGGTGGGGGACCAGAGGCAGCAGGTTCCAGCAATGTGACAGCTTCCACCGTCTGGCATGCACCGGGATCGGGCAGCACCATCCTGATTGGTCCGCGCACGTCACAGTTCAACTTGGGTGGGTTGGGGGAGACACTCCTGCGGCAGGTGCTGCAAATGGCATTGGGTCCGGAAGCCGAGGGGTTGGTAGAAGTTCAGGAGGGCAGCGAGCCATTCCGGAAGAATTTCATGATCTATGCAAGAGACCCCGAAGATGTGCGCCGATTGTTCTCACCTTTCCTGGAGTCAACATTCATGAATTGGTATAAATATTCTCCAACTCTGAAACGTACTGCCGCGGGATTGAATATTGAATTACGCAATATACGCCTGAAAAAACCAGAGAATATTGAAACCCTGGTTAAACTGGGGGATCTTTTGTTATCGCAGGAATATTAATCCCCCTGATAAACCATGGGATGATTTTTGAAAAATTTCCACATCGTGCGGGTGGCATTAATATCATCACTGGTGTGCCCGACAATCCATTTAGGTAAAGGTTCACCGCCTGGCCAGGAATGTCCACCGCCATTGATGATGTAATAAACGACATCAGCATTTTGATCACAATGCGCGTATTGTATCCCACTAACTTCACCTTGAGATTGTAATGATTCAGGTACTATATCACAACCATTCTGTTCAGCCATGTGCTGCACCCAATCTGAGATTATTGGAAATGGCACATCAAATGACTCAGATGGACCGCCTTCAAAGGGAACAATTGGGTCAGCTGTGCCATGGAATATGATGGCTGGCACTGGACGGTCGGGAAGACAGTCCTCCCAGGATAGCACGTATGCACCCGCCACCCCGCCAATTGCGGCGATCCGGTCAGACAATTTGCAGGCAAGCTGAAACGACATTCCTCCACCATTCGAAAGCCCATTGGCATAAATTCGCAGGGGATCGATATTGTATTCTTTTTCTAATTCATCAATGATCTCGGAAATGAATTGGACGTCCAATGAGCTTTCACCCTGTCCATTGGTTCGCCAGCGCAGTGGAAAACTTGTCCCACGTGGATAGACCACGATGAAATTCTCTTCCTCCGCGAGATCATTCCAATGACTGAGATCCATCTGGTGGGCAGGCCACTCTGCAAATCCATGAATGCTGATCACTAAGGGTGTCGGATTGGCGGGATCATATTTCTCAGGGACATACAATAAATACTTTCTTGGTCCCTCTGTTGTCACAACTTCACCATCACTGCGATTAATCTGGATAAATATATAGATCGCCAGGATTGAAACAACAATCAGGAGCAAGCCTGCGACATATATAAGTGTTTTCAGAATTGTTTTAAGAATTTTCATACTGAGAGCATCTTAATTCATTTCTTTCCAATGGTAAAGCTGGTCCGCCAGGGATGTGATTTCATCCCGCATGACCAATTTTTGAAGCCAGTATTTTGGGATACCAGCTTCCCCGTAGAATGCACCGGCTACCTGACCACAAACCGCAGCAGTTGTATCGGCATCGTCCCCCAGGTTGACCGCTTTAAGAATGGCAGCTTCATAGCTGTCGGTGGTCCAGAAGCACCACAAGGCCGCTTCTAAACTTCTCACCACATAACCAGTACCCTGAATCTGGCTTGCTGCTTTTTCGAAATAATCCCCGTACGAGATTTCCTTTAACGTTTCTGATGTCAAGGGTACCAGGTCTCTTTCTATGAGCACATCCTGCTTCTTTTGTCCTTCAAACGCACGGTAAATAATGCCAGCCAGAATCTGGCAGGCTTCCAGGCACTCCAGCGCAGCGTGGGTGGTGCGTGAACTCTTGGGGGCGTAATGCATGATTGCCTCCAGATCCGGGTAGTAGAGCATAACCAACGGTGCCAGGCGCATAATCGACCCATTGCCGGCTGTTTGCGGATCAATACTTCCGCTGAAAGGATTGCTGGTTTTCTGGAAATTTAGCAAAGCCTTGCGTGTCGTAATGCCAATATCAAAACACTTGCCGGTGCTGCTCAAGTACCCATTCTGGTACCAGCGCAAATAACGCTCCATCTGATCCTGGGCATCAAAGCCATTTTTCTGAATCAGACTGGTTGCCAGGCACAATGCCATGGAGGTATCATCTGTCCAGGCACCAGCGGGCAAACCAAACGGTCCGCCACCGGTCATATCAGTCACCGGATCAAAAGAGCCCCGTGATTGAAATTCGACAGAAGTCCCGACTGCATCTCCTACAGCCAAGCCCAACAAACAACCCCGAAAACGATCAAGCAGTTCCATGATAACCTCCCATTTTTCCTCTGATTGTTTGCTTCATTATTCCAACTCCCCTTAGATTCATTGTAATAACTGCATAGGCTGTGTCAACAAAAATCTTTTAAGTTAAAGAAAATGGGCAGTGTTGGCTGCCCATTTTTAAATCATTTTTTGACGTAAACGCTTCAGCTGGCTCTCAGAGATTGATAGTCTCTGATGATTCCGCTTTTATTGTTCCGAAACTCCGATTAAAACAGCTCTGACAACGATGCGGAAATCATAAGTATCCGTTGCCTCATCATATCCCCGACAGGTGAGTAAGGTGAGCCATGATCTGTTTTCGGATTTGAATACAGATGTGTCATTGGGAGTCGTTTGTTTAGTTTCCCGTACTGAGTACGTATAAACTTGTCCATAGGCATAAATTTCAATGGTGTCACCCCATTTCAAGCTACCTAAGGCAGCGAACGGTCCGGGGGTACCATCTGCATTCGAGACATGTGCTGTAATAGCGCTGTTACCATTCCAGGTGGGGAATGCAGTCCCTTCAAGGTACCCGGCTTGCTTCCCTAACCAGGTTAGATTCCACTCACCATCCTGTAAGGGGATACCAATGATGCCGGTATTCAGCCCTAACTTGGGAATATTCAGAAGCATTCCACCTGTTTGAGCGTAAGAATAATTGAACGGCATCTGCGGCAGTGGAGTAACCACACCTGGTTTGAAGCCAGTCATTGGCAATTCAGGTACGTTTACAACCGCGCTGCTGTTTGACCCATAAATATCCACATTTGAACCGGGAATGTAAGTGCGTTCCGTTGATAATGATGGATTGTAAGGGGATGCTGGTACTGGTAAGCTATCTGGTAAGCTGCTCCATTCCAGTGTGGCAGTATTGGTAGCGCTTTGACCTGGGCCTAGACTCGAGATCCTTGCTTTATAGGTCACTACAGTTTCCTGTCCGGTTAACCGGAACACATCCCAAACAACCTGCAATCTTGGCGCAGCTGTGTCGTCCAAGGATGTCGGTAACTGTCCGCTGGTGAACATTAATGAATCTGGAATATACGTCAATCCTACAGGAATGAGATCTTCCAAAACAACGTCATAAGCATTTACGTTACTATTTTCAGTGTGGCGAATTTCCAGAGTGAATGTCAATTCCTGCCCACTCATACCAGTTTGAGGATTTACCGATTTTTCAATCTGAAGTTCAGGTTCAACGATCTCAACTTCTTCGGCCTGGAGAGCAAGATTTCCGCCATTCCAGTTCCATTCGGCAGAATTATTCAACAATAGACCACGCAGATTTTCTACTGAATTCAGAACCTTCACACGATATCTTACGATTAAGAACTGATCACCCTCTAACTCGTTTGAGATTGTTCCAAAGGTCAGGGTTATTTTTCTACCCGGATCGGCAGGGTTGGCTGAGTCAAGCGGTTCGGTTTCAACCAGCATCGAATTACAGATTTGATCAAATGGATGTAACGTGTCTTCAGTTAAACCCTCAGCAACAATTTCACAATCAACAAATGCCAGACCTCTGTCTAAGATGTCGGTCATGACCAAATCTTCCAGAATGGATTCTTCACCTACCAGCAAGCCTACTTCATAGGTGATTACATCACCGATGCGCACCGTCAACTCGGAACCAGGTTCAGGGCTGGGGTTATCCTCATTGTAAAGATCTCCAATGATGATTTGTTTATAACCCATGCCAATCACATCGACGTCTGTGTCGGTGTTGTTTTCTTCGTCCGGGTCTTCGCCATTGGTTCCGTCATCACGCGCAACAACCGTATTGAGAAGACTGACAATACTTGGATCAAGTGGATCATCGACAAGCAGGGTCATGGTAAATGTTCTGCTATCTCCAGCAGCCAGATCGAACGCAGGCCAGGTGACCACTCCGCTATCCTCATCAAAAACGCCTGAATTGTCGGCTTCAACAAATGTTGTGCCGGTGGGGATGGTGTCAGTGAGTGTTACTCCGGTAGCATCCTGATTGCCAAGGTTACTGACAATGATTGTGTAAGTCAGAGACTCGCCTGGAGCTGTCTGGTTTATCCCATTTGTTTTTTGTACAGCAATGTCTGGGGCTGCATCCAGGGGAGTGACCTCATCATCAGAGTTGTTATCCGGGGTAGGATCATCCCCATTGCTGCCATCATCTGCGATCGAAACAGCATTGTTGATCTCAGTCACCCCGGCCGCCAATGGATTGTCAAGGACAACTGCAAAGGTCAAAGTACCCGCAGGATCACTGGCAGGAACAGCACCAAGCGTAAGTGTACAGGTTGTACCGGCAGCGGCACCATCAACACAACTCCAACCAGCTGAGCTGCCGGTAGTCGTGAAGGTGGTATTGGCTGGTACGGTTTCTGTGACCACCACACCGGTGGCATCCTGATTACCTACATTGTCGTAAGTCAGTGTGTAAATAATGGTTGCACCCGGTAGAGTCGAACCAACAACATCATCAACCTTGGTGATGGTCATGTCCGGGGTGGCATCCACCGGGGTCACCTCATCATCAGAGTTGTTCTCCGGGGTAGGATCATCCCCATTGGTGCCATCATCTGCGATCGAAACAGCATTGTTGATCTCAGTCACCCCGGCCGCCAATGGATTGTCAACGACAACCGCAAAGGTCAGAGTACCCGCAGGATCACTGGCAGGAACAGCACCAAGCGTAAGTGTACAGGTGGAACCCGCAGTAGCATCGGGAGTACAAGTCCAACCCAGCTGAGCTGCCGGAAGTCGTGAAGGTGGTGTTGTCTGGTACGGTTTCAGTGACCACCACACCGGTGGCATCCTGATCACCAACATTGTCGTAGGTCAGTGTGTAAATAATGGTTGCACCCGGTACAGTCGTACCAGCAACATCATCAACCTTGGTGATGGTCATGTCCGGGGTGGCATCCACCGGGGTCACCTCATCATCAGAATTGTTATCCGGGGTAGGATCATCCCCATTGGTGCCATCGTCTGCGATCGAAACAGCATTGTTGATCTCA